>NZ_AYWP01000003.1:0-643186 GCF_000502435.1 Mesorhizobium sp. LNHC232B00 | reverse complement strand
GGGTTCTTCTGCTTTTGGGTCTTGCCTTCGAGCTTGGCGATGAGCACGTCCAGGACGGTGATCTCGGTGGGATCAAAGAGGCGCGCGGCCTGGAAGCCCTGGCCCGGCGAACCACGCCCGTGCACGAGTTGCATGACCCTGGTGGCGACGACCAGAGCGGCGGCGGCCAGGCGTTCGAGTGCATCGCCATCGGCGATGAGACTTTCCTCCAGATCGATGGCCTGCGACTTCACGGTCCGGAACAACTGCTCGACGATCCAACGCGAGCGATACATCTCGACGATGCGGCAGGCATCGGCGAGTGTTTCGACGCTGTGGGTGGTCAACAGCCGCCAGATCACCGCGTCCTTGGCCGAAGGTGGATCGATCTCGCGCACTTCCACCATGTTGAGCGTGAGTTCGCGCGGATCGCGGCTGTCGGCGCCAAGGCGGGGCTGGCGCAAGCTCACCGCGGTGAAGCGAACGGCCGGTTCGACGGTGCGACCCGGCCGGCCAGGGCGTGCCTGCAGCTCGAAGGCAATGCGGCCGGCTTCCGCCGTCTTGGCGATCGCGCTGAACAGGCGCTCGCCCCGCGTGCCCAAAGCCCGATCCCGTACAGCGCGGATGAGCACATGGGTGCGCTCGCCGGGAAGCCTTGCAAACACTTCGTAGATGTCGGCTTCGCGGTCGCCGACCACCGTCATCTGCGGCGTGTCGGTCAGCGCCTGGCATGCCGCCTTGGCGGTGCCGATCCATTTGTGGCTTTCCTTGGCTTCGATCGGCAGCGCCTGGTAGTCATGCGCCTTCTTTGCCTCGCGCCGCCAGATCGTGGCGCCTGCAAGGCCCAGGACCGAGCCGTCCCCGGCATCCACGGCCAGCGCCGGATGCACGAACAGCCCGATATCCTTGCCATTGCCGACACGACCGAGGCCACGCTTGCGTGAAGCCTTGGCTTCATAGTTGATCTCGCTGCTGTCCTCGATGATCAGCACGTGGCGGCCGGCGGCCATTTCGGCGGTTCGCGCCGCCGCCGTGCGGATGATCTCTTGCTTGCTCACGTGGCGATTGCGAAACAGGCGCGTGAACGCGACCTTCTCGGCGCGCGTGTCGGCCAGCCGGCGCATGCCCGCGCTGACACGCGCAAACATGCGCTCCAGAACCATGCTCCCCTNCACGGCCAGCGCCGGATGCACGAACAGCCCGATATCCTTGCCATTGCCGACACGGCCGAGGCCACGCTTGCGTGAAGCCTTGGCTTCATAGTTGATCTCGCTGCTGTCCTCGATGATCAGCACGTGGCGGCCGGCGGCCATTTCGGCGGTGCGCGCCGCCGCCGTGCGGATGATCTCTTGCTTGCTCACGTGGCGATTGCGAAACAGGCGCGTGAACGCGACCTTCTCCGCGCGCGTGTCGGCCAGCCGGCGCATGCCCGCGCTGACACGCGCAAACATGCGCTCCAGAACCATGCTCCCCTTTTTTGCAAGCGCAGGTCGCCGAAGTATCCAAGCAGCAAAGCCATCGTCGAAGCCTCCAGAATCAACAATGGCAGCTACAGAATCACATACGATTCAAACGCTTCAAGCCATTTTCCGGCGTCGCTTCTTCACGCTTGATCAAAGCACGAAGCAAATGTGTGCGCACNTCAAACGCTTCAAGCCATTTTCCGGCGTCGCTTCTTCACGCTTGATCAAAGCACGAAGCAAATGTGTGCGCACACTAGCCCCTTGTGGGAGAAGGTGGATCGCCGCGCAGCGGCGAGACGGTTGAGGGGTGTTCCAGCGAAGTGAGACGTAGCGTTCCTTGGAGCACCCCTCATCCGACCTCGCTTAGCGAGGCCACCTTCTCCCGCAAGGGGAGAAGGGAAGACAGCGCCCTCTCAGGTGATGCGCTGGATGCTGGCGGCGATCTCCTGCGGTTCGAAGACCCGCTTCCAGTCGTCGCGCATCAGCACCGGCTTGCCGAATTCGATCGCCTTGTTGCAGGCATCGGAGAACACGCCCTTGGTCTCGCCGAAGATGACGGCACCGAGCACATTCATGTGGCCGAGCAGGAAATCGAGCGCCGCCTGCCGGTCGACGCCGCGCGCCACGACCTCGTCGAGGGCTTCCTTCATGACGACGAGCAGCGAGGCGCATACCGTCTCTGAAAGGCCCGGCTCCAGCAGCGCCATCTGTTCGACCGTCACGCGGTGCGAGCGCATCACTGGTGCCCAGATGATCTGGGCGATCTTCTCGCCCTTGGCGTAGTCGTCCTCCGGCCCTTGCATCAGGGCGCTGACGAAATGCTGCTTGGCCTTGACGCCGCCGAAAAAGTCCTTCTTGGCAGCCATGTCGGTCTCGTCATTGAAGATCGGCGGATGGCAGGGATGGGTGACGAAATAGGTAAGATCGGCACGATCAGGCAGATGCCCGGCGAAGGGGGCTGCCGCATCCAGCACGATCACCATCGTGCCTGGGGCAAGCTTGCTTTCGATGCCGGTGGCGACTTTGCCGATATGCGTGTCCGGCACCGCCAGAATCACGACCTCGGCACCCTTGAGCGCCTCGTCGACGCTGACCGTGTCGATGCCCAGCCCGGTCTTCAGGCGCTCCTTGCCGGCCTCGCTGATCTCGACATGGCGGATCTTGTAGTCCGAGCCGCGAAAATTGGTTGTCAGGCGGTAGCCCATTTTCCCGCCCGCACCGAACAGTGCAATCGTTGTCATCTGGCCCTTGCTCCTTGATCAAACAGGCGACCGTCGCGCGATCGTCATCTCACATACTGGTATGATCACTCTACCACAATTTGGCAAGCGGAATCATCGGTTGCTGTTGGTCACTTTGGCCGAGGTGTGGCCGCGCCTGGTGCTGTCTTTGCAGCCGCCCCGTCCGTGACATCGACGGAAGCGCGCCGCGCCAGGGCCTGTCGGCCAGCCAGCGCCAGCACGAAGATGACGACGATGCCCTGGACGATGTCCTGGGCGCCCGGAGGCAGCCCGATGATCTGCATGGTGGTGACGATCAGGATCAGCAGGATGCTGGCGAACAGGGTGCCGAGGGCTGTCGCCGACCCGCCGAAGATCAGCGTGCCGCCGAGCACGACAGCAGCAATCGACTGCAGCAGATAGGGTTGGCCCATTTCAAGGAAAGCGCCGCCGATATAGGCGCCGAGCAGCAGTCCATCGAGCGAGGCCAGCACCGACGAGATGATGAAGGCCGCCGCGATCACCCGGCCGTTCTTGATGGCGGCGAGCCGGGCGGCGGTCCGGTTCTGGCCGACCGCCGACAAAACCTGGCCGAACACCGTGTAGCGCAGCACGAAGGAGGTGGCCATCACCCCTAAGATGGCAATGACGGCCATGATCGGAATACCCGAAATGCGGCCGGTCGCCAGGCTCTTCAGCGCTGGGCTGACGGCAAAGCCGGGGATTGCCTTGTTCGACAAGAGCGTCGCGGTCGCCAGCACATAGCCGGTCGCCAGCGTGGCGATGATGGCCGGAATGCCGAGGCCGACGACGAGCAGCGAATTGAGCAGCCCGACCGCGAGGCCGAGCAGGACGGCGGCGGCGACGCCAATGGCAAGGTTGGCATCCTGGCCCTTGATGGTGAGCAGCGCGACGAAGGCGCTGAGCGTGATCACCGAAGCGACGGAAAGGTCGATGTTGCCGCGTCCGGTGGTGACGACGAACATCTGGCCGATGCCGACGACCGTCAGGAACGATGCCGACAGAATGATGCCCGACAGGCTGGAGAGGCTGAACCGGTTGGTGACCACGGAGAGCACCAGCCAGAGCAGCAACACCCCGATCGCCGCCCAGATCCAGCGGTTCCTCTGCGCCCAGAACGTGAAGGTGGACAGCGCGTTCATTGTTCGCTCCGGCGGTCCGCGGTCAGGCCGCGCAGCGTCAGGAGCGCGATGAGGATCAGCCCTTGCGTCGCGGCGTTGTAGTCGCTGCTGACATTGAGCGTGCCGAGCAGCGCGCCGATCAGCGACAGCGTCACCGCGCCGGCGATGGCGCCGACCGGAGAGACGATGCCGCCGAGCAGCGAGCAGCCGCCCATCACTACGGCGGCGACGCTGAGCAGTGTGAAGGAATTGCCGGAATTGATATCGCTCGCCGTGTTGATCGCCGTCAGCGAAAGCCCCGCGGCGGCGGCGAACAACCCGGCGATGAGATAGCGCACCAGCGCGTAGCGTGTCGGCGACCAGCCAGAGCGGATCATCGCCGTGGGATTGTTGCCGAAGCCGCGCAGCACCACGCCGAGCGGCAGCCGGTCGATCACCAAGACCACCAGGGCGACCGCGGCGATGAGGATGATGGACGTTGGCAGGAAGTCGAGAGACCAGCCGAACAGAGCGGTCAGCCATTCAGGGCTGGCGCCGCCAGGCGTGGGCTGCAGCGCATAGCCCAGCCCCACCCAGATGAAGGACGCGCCGAGCGTGACGACGATGGCCGGGATCTTGCGCGCCTGGATCAGCCCGCCGAGACCGGCATAGGCGGCGACCGCCGCCAAAAGCGCCAGTGCGCCGAGCCATGGCTGATCGTAGAGCAGCGTGGCGCTGAGCACGCTGACCAGGCCGGCGAAGGCGCCGACGCCGAGATCGATTTCGCTGCCACCGACGATGAACATCTGCGCTGCCGTCACCAGCACCAGAGACAGCGCCGGCATGAGAAGCAGGTCGAGCCCGAAGATCGAGGCGACCGCCGGGTTGGCCGAGATCATCACCGCCAGCACGGCGGCGAGGCCGATGAAGGGAGCCGCGTTCACCAGCCTGCGGGCAAGCCCGGCCGCGCCGGTATTGCTCTGCGCGGCGTCGGTGCGCTTGTCGGCTTGCTGGGCGAAGGATGCCCCGACGATCGCGGCCTCCGTGATCGCCGCGCCGGTCAGTTCCTTGACGATGCGGCCGCCGGCAAAGACCAGCACGCGGTCGCAGGCCAACAGCTCGGCGTCCTCGGTCGTGTGCCAGACGAGGGTCCGTCCGCTGCGCGCGATGTCGTTGCAGAGCCGGTAGAAATCCTGCTTGGTGGCGATGTCGACGCCGCGCGTAGGATCGTCGAGCAGGATGATCGGCGTGTCGGCGACGAGAGCGCGGGCCACCAGCGCCTTCTGCTGATTGCCGCCGCTCAGCTCCAGTATGTTGGACCCGAAGCGGCTTTCGTCGAGCCGTAGCCGGCCGGCGGCGTCGGCCGCGGTTTCGCGGTTGAGCCGATCCGAGACCAGGCCCAGCGCCGGGCGCCGCGCGAGGCTGCCGATGGAAATGTTGCCCAGCACGCTCCAGAGGGGAAATACGCCTTCCTTCTGGCGGTCGCCGGCAATGAAGCCGGCTTCGCCTGTCCTGGTGACGGCGCCATCCTTTCCGGGCCTGAAGATGGCATGCAGCAGCTCCTTCTGGCCGCTGCCCTCGAGCCCCGCCAGTCCGACGATTTCACCGCGCGCGATCTCGATGTCGCGGCCGAGCTCGAATGTCAGGTCTCCGGACAGGCACACCAGCGCGCCCCCGCTGCCGACGGCGGCAGCGCCGTGCTGGTGGACCGGATTGGCGTCGCCGCCCATGAGCTGCACCAGGCGGTCGATCGAGGTATCCGCCACATCGCCGCGCCAGGCGGTGCGCCCGTTGCGCAGCACCACCACCTGTGTGGCGATGTCGATGATTTCCTTCAGCTTGTGGCTGATGAAGATGAAGGCCAGCCCCGCCTTGGCCCGCGCGCGGATGAAAGCCCGCAACTGCTTGGAGCGATCGAGATCGAGCGAGGAGGTCGGCTCATCGAGAACGATGAGCCTGACGCCGGGAGTGGCGGCGGCGCGGGCGATCTCGACCATCTGCCGCTCGGCGATGGAGAGCTGGCCGATTTCGGCATCCACATCGATGCCGTTGCCGGGAAACACCGCATCCAGCGCCGAGCGCGCGCGGGCCCTGTAAAGCGTCCGCCAGCCTGGCCGGCTCGCCGCGTCCGCGGGTGTTTCCAGGAAGAAGTTCTCGGCCACGGAGAGGTTGGCGCACAGCGACAGTTCCTGGTGCACCATGCGGATGCCGCGCCGCTGCGCTTCCGCGGTGTCGTAGCCGGCGAAGCTCAGCGCCTGGCCGGCGAACGAGATCGAGCCCAGCGTCGGCCACATCGTGCCGCAAAGAATGCGCATCAGCGTCGACTTGCCGGCGCCGTTGCCGCCGACGAGGCCGATGATCTCGCCGGCCGAAATGGCGAGGTCGATCTCGGCATTCGCCAGCGTCGGCCCGAAACTCTTGGTGATCTGTGAAAGCGAGACGATTTCCTGCCGGATCGAGGCGGCGGGCGCCATGGCGGCACCCTTCTGATCGGCAACGGCAAGATGGGACATTCGTCCTCCGTTTCTTCACGGCCATGGACCGGGCGACCTTCGGCGCCCGATCCATTGTGCTGGTCGCGTTACTTGCTCAAGAGGTTCTGCTTGACCCAGTCGAGCGAATAGCTGGGGCTGATGATCTGGCCGCCCGGCAGCTTGGCATACTCCTTGAGATTGCTGGCGTCGACCGTCGCCACCGGCATGATCATCATCTTGGGTGCCTTGGCGCCCTTGAGCAGCGACAGTCCGAGCCAGAACGCGGCGCCGCCAATGCCGGGCGTGGTGTTCATCGAGACCGTCTGGTAGCCGTTCTTGGTATTCTCGTCGGCCCACCATTTGACGAAATCGGTGCCGCCGCCGCCTTCGATGATCGGCATCTTGCCAGCATAGTCGCCACCATATTGGACGAAGGCCTGGGCGATGCCGACATCGTCGCTGCCGCCTTGGCCGAGCACCGCATCAACATGCGGCAGCGAGGGCAGGACATTGGCGATGGCTGCCTGCGCGACCGAGGCGGTCGCCTGGCCATAGACTGTGGCGACAACCTTGATATCGGGATATTTCGCCAGCACCGACTGCTGGGCGTTGAACATGTCGTTGTCGGGGGCCGAGCCCTTGACGCCGCGCACCTGGATGACGTTGCCCTTGCCGCCGAGCATCTTGAAGACGGCCTCGGCCTGGGTTGCCTTGTAGCCCTTGAAGTCGAAGTTGAGCTGGTAGTTGCAAGGCGCCGAAGCGACGGAATCGAAGGACACGACGATGATGCCCGCCTTGCAGGCTTTCTCGATGATGCCGTTGACCGCGGTTTCCGAGGCGGCATCGACCGCAAGCACGTCGACCTTCTTCAGGATCAGTTCGGCGATCTGGCTGTTCTGCTGCGCCACCGAGCCGTCGCCATTCATGACGATGTAGTCGGAAATCTGTCCAGCGGCCTTTGCTTCCTTGGCCGAGGCCTCGAAAGCCTCCACCATCTGGTGCCGCCAGGTGTTGCCGTAATAGGCGTTGGTCAGTGCGATCACCGGTGCGTCCGGAGACGCCATTGCCGGCAGTGCGAACACGCTCCCCAGCGCGGCGCTGGCAAGCGCCGCTACGATTGCAAACTTCATGATACTTCCTCCCAAAAACACCGGCCAGCATGGTCGGCTTGCATGCCATTCCGTAACGGCGTCCCACCCTCGGAAAGACACCATACCATCTACATGTTATACCAGCATACCAAATAGGCAAGCCGGTAGCGGGACTCATTTGTTTGCGCTGACGAGAGCGAGAGTGGCCTGTCGGGTTTCTTGCCTTTGGCCAATTGGGACGGCTCGCTCCGGCAACTCTTTTGGCCGGTCGCTTGGCATACTGGCGCCGGTCACGAGTGGACGTTAGGTCATCATATATGTAATGTCAATTGATTGCGAGGCCTTGCCTGCCGGTGCGACTCGGGATCGATATGCCGGGGAATGATCGCGGAGGGATTCATGCAACCGGTCCAGAAGAAGAAATTGTACGTGGAGGTGCTCGACCGGTTGATGGCGGCGATCTCGACGTCTGAATTTCCGCCCGGATCTCAATTGCCGTCGGAAAAGGAATTGATGACGATGATCGGCGTGGGGCGTCCGTCGATCCGCGAAGCCATGCTGACGCTGCAGCAGATGGGCCTCATCAAGATTTCCCACGGCGAACGTGCCCGCGTCATCAATCCGACGCCCGAGGTGATCGTCGATCAGGTTTCCGCGGCGATGGTCATGATGCTGGCGACCAACTCCCGTGGCCTCGAAGAACTCAAGGAAGTCAGGCTCTTGCTGGAAACCGGCCTGGTGCGGATAGCCACGCGGCGCGCCACGGCCAAGAGCCTGGAACGACTTGCCGAGACCCTGCGCCACCTGCGTGACGCGAAGGGCGACCAGGCGCGATTTGTCGCCGCCGACATGGAATTCCACGCCGTGATTGCCGAGATGAGCGGCAATTCCATGATCGCCGCCGTGGCGAAGGGAATGCTCGAATGGCTATCCCGGTTCAAGCGCGACCTGGTGGCGGTCAAAGGTGCCGAACGCCTGACCGTCGAGGAGCACGAACGCATCTACAAGGCGGTCGCCAGCGGGGATCCGGAAGGCGCGAGCGTCGCCATGGCCGAGCATATCGGCCGCGCCAATGAGCTGTATTCGAAACTGACCGGCGGCGAGACTGGCTGACTCTCCGGATTGGGCAAAAATTTTTGAGCGCCAAACTCATGTGATGACATGATATCTTTTTGATGCTAACGATCACCTCCATGGATGTCCGTCCAGCGCGGGCGCGGCATGGACCGGTCGTATCTCCACAGCCTGCAAGATGGCTGCGGCAGGTGCCGCACATCCGGAGATCAGGCCGCGCCGCAAGGGTTCGGCTGAATCGGCGCGCCACGGGCGCACCGTCAAGGCAATTGGGAGAGAAGCGAATGACGATATCCGTGGCGTTGCTTGGAGCTGGAGGCAAGATGGGCTTCCGTGTCGCGCGCAAGCTGATCGAAGCGGGCTACGATGTCCGTGCCGTGGAAGTCGGCGAGGCCGGCCGCAAGCGGCTGTCGGAGGCCGGCATCAGCGCCGTCTCGATGGAAGAGGGCGTTCCCGGCGCCAAGGTCGTGGTCATGGCCCTGCCGGACAATATCATCGGCCAGGTCGCACGGCAGATATCGCCGATGCTCGCCAGCGGCGCGATGCTTCTCATTCTCGACGCCGCCGCACCTTACGCCGGCGACTTGCCGAAGGATCGGCCCGATCTGACCTATTTTGTCGGCCATCCCTGCCATCCGCCCCTGTTCAACGAGGAGACGGAATGGGCCGCCCGCCGCGACTATCACGGCGGCATTGCCAGGCAGTCGATCGTCTGCGCCCTGATGCAGGGCCCAGAGGAGGACTATGCGCTTGGTGAAGAGGTGTGCAAGGCGATGTGGTCGCCGANCTGCGCCCTGATGCAGGGCCCAGAGGAGGACTATGCGCTTGGTGAAGAGGTGTGCAAGGCGATGTGGTCGCCGATCATCGACAGCCACCGCGTCACCGTCGAGCAACTGGCAATCCTCGAGCCAGGCCTTTCCGAAATGATCGCCATGCCCTTCGTCGACACCATGGTCGAGGCCGTCGAGGAATGCGAACGCAAATACGGCATTCCCAGAAAGGCCGCGCTCGACTTTCTGATTGGCCACCTCAATGTCGAGATCGCCATGTGGTTCGGCTTCTCTCCAAAGGTGCCGTCCGATGCGGCGCTGCGCCTGATGCGTTTCGCCAAGGGTGTCGTGGTCCGCGACGACTGGCGCGAGGCCTTGTCCCCGGCCAAGGTGAAGGAAGCCTCCGAGCTGATCGTCTACGGCAAGGGAGCCTGAGCGCTGCCTCCGACGCCACGGATAATCTCGGTATCGACCGCGCTCTTCGATGGCTATCCCATGGAATTGGCCATCGAGGAGATCGCGGCTGCTGGTGCCAGCCATATCGAACCGGCCTTCATTCGCGGCTATGTCGATTTCGATGAAGGCATGTTTACCGACACCAAGGGCTCGAAGCTTCGCCAGACGGCTGGCAGTGCCGGGCTGGGCATCAATGCCGTCTCGGCTCATCTCGACCTGTCGGGACCTGATGCGGTGGACGCGCTGTTGCGGCGTGTCGCCTTTGTCTCCGGTCTCGGCGCATCGTTCCTGATCACCAATGCCGGCCCAATGACGAACCGGGCGAGTATCCGCCGGACGATCGATGCCGTTCTGCCGGGGCTGGAACAGGCCGACATCGTCCTGGCACTCGAGAACCCCGGGCATGGCAAGGGCGATTTGCTTGGCAACGCCCGATCGGGGGCGAGCTTCATCCGCGAAATCGGATCGCGGCATGTCCGCCTGAACCATGACGCCGGCAACGTCTTCACCTACAGCGATGAGGCCACGCAGCCTGCGGAAGACATCGCGACGGCTCTCCAAGCCGTTGGCCATGCCCATTTGAAGGACATTGTCAGTGCCGGTTCGGGGTGGGCATTCTGTGCCGTCGGCGACGGCTCGATCGATTACGAGCCGTACTGGGCGATGCTTCCCCCGACGCTGCCGGTCAGCATCGAACTGCCCTTGCGCCTGGAGCGCCCGCAGCGCCGCGATCCCCAGCGACGAAATGAACCTGTCGACATGGCAATCATTCGTCGCGCCCTGCAGCGCTCGCTGCATTTCGTGAACGCGCTGGAGATCGCGGGCAACAGCGCTTCCTGAACCGGGAAGTTTGGATTCCGCGCTTGCGCTATCCCCGTTCGGGGAACATCGCCTTCAGGCCGTCGCGCGATGCCTTGGCGACACCGCGTTCGGTGATCAGCCCGGTCACCAGTCGTGCCGGCGTCACGTCGAAGGCCGGGTTGGCCGCCGGCGTCGCCTCGGGCGAGATGCGCACCTGCGCGATCTCGCCGGCGGCGTTCTTGCCCCATACCAGGGAGACTTCGTCGGCCGAGCGCTGCTCGATCGGGATCTCGGCCAGCCCGTCATGCACCGTCCAGTCGATGGTCGGCGAGGGCAGGGCGACATAGAACGGCACGTCATTGTCGGCGGCGGCCAGCGCCTTGAGATATGTGCCGATCTTGTTGCAGACATCGCCGTCGGCGGTGGTGCGGTCGGTGCCGACGATGACCATGTCGATTGCGCCGCGCTGCATCAGATGGCCGCCCGCATTGTCGACGATCAGCGTGTGCGGCACGCCATGGCCGGCCATCTCCCACGCGGTGAGCTGGGCGCCCTGGTTACGCGGCCGCGTCTCGTCGACATAGACATGGACCGGAATGGCGGCCTCGACAGCCAGGTAGATCGGCGCGGTGGCGGTGCCATAGTCGACGGTGGCCAGCCAGCCGGCATTGCAGTGGGTGAGGATGTTGACCGGCTCGCCAGGCTGTTTGCGCGCGGCGATCGCTTTGATGATGGCAAGTCCGTTCTCGCCGATGGCGCGGTTCAGCCCAACATCCTCGTCGGCGATTTCACCGGCGCGCCGATAGGCGGCTTCGGCACGTTGTTCTGTTGGCAGCGGTTTGAGGAAGCGCCGCATCTCATCGAGCGCCCAGCGCAGGTTGATCGCCGTCGGGCGCGTCTCGTGCAAGGTCTCCCATACCGCATCGAGCGCCTGGTCGGACGCATCGTCAGCCATCTGCATGGCGACGCCATAGGCAGCGGTGACACCGATCAGCGGCGCGCCGCGCACCCACATGTCGCGGATGGCGGTGGCGATGCCGGCGACGGTGTCGACTGTCTCGATGCGGAAATCATGCGGCAGCCAGCGCTGGTCGATGATTTCGACCGAACGCCCGTCGTCGCTCAGCCAGATGGTCCGATAGTGGCGATCGCCGACGTTCAAATTCCGTTCTCCTGTTCGATCAGCACGGCCAGCTTGTTGACCTCGTCGATGCTGTGGATCTGCCGCCGGCTGACGGCGATGTGGCGGCCAAATTTCAGTGCCTTCGCCTCACAACTGGCGCGCAAATCTTCATCGGCAATGGTCTCGAAATCGGCATTGTGGGCGAGGCCGAGGATGCGCCGGTGCACCTCGATGCCGGCAAAACCGAGCAGATCGGTCCAGATCTGGTGCAGCACATGGTCGAGCGCCTGCTCGGCGGCGAGTATGTCGCCCTGGTCCTCGAACAGACTTTTTTGATAGAGCATGCCGGTGCGCTCGGTGCGCCACAGATGCGAGAATTCGGCGCGGAACACGGCCCAGGTCTCCGTCGTGACCTCAAGCAGATAGGCGCGCATGGCATCGCGCTTGCCGTTCTGCTCCTGTCCGCGCTGCGAAAAGAACGACATCCAGAAATTGGCGAGCAGCATGCCGACGTCGAACGCCATCGGACCATAGAAGGCGAACTCCGGATCGATCATCCGTGTTTCTTGGTCGGTGACCATGATCGAGCCGGAATGCAGGTCGCCATGCAGCAGCGTTTCGGCATTGGCGGCGAAGATGTGCTTCAGCCGCTGCGCCTCGACCTTCAGGTCCCGGTCGGCGCGCAGTTCGGCGACGAGGGCGTCGAGCTGCGGCGAGGTATGCCGGTTCAGTTTGGCGTCGAAATAGGGATCGGAGAACACCAGGTTCTCGGTGATGTCGCAAAGCTCGACATTGTCGGCGAACAGCGCCAGGTCGGCCTTGCGGTCCTTGGTCACCATCGACAGGTCGGAGCCGCGAAACAGCGTGCGGGCCATGAACAGGCCGATGTCCCTGGCGATGTTCGGCAACTGCCGTCCGTCGATCAGGGCGCGGCGTAGGATGATGTGCGGCGGCGCCAGATACTCCATGATGATCAGCGCCTGGCCTTCATCGAAATAGTAGATCGCCGGAACGGAGCCAGGCGCGCGCGCCTCTTGCCTCGTCAGCGCGTGGTATTCGAAGAACGAACGTTTCAAGGGCAGCGGCCAGCTGTCGCCCACGAGGCGGACATAGGGCAGGGCCTGCTTGACGACGGCAGCGCCCAAGGCGCCCTCGACGATGAACACTAGGTTGAGATTGCCATCGCCAACCTCGCGCACCTTCCATGCGTTGGCGTCCTTGCCGATCCTCGCGCACAACGCCTCGTTCGTGCCGAGGCGCATCGCAAGCGTCTCCACGGACAGTGCTTCGAACGGCAATTTTCCGGTCATTCTTCTCCCTCCCGCCTGTGCGCTCCGATCATAGGGGAGCCTTAGCGGCTGGGCCAAGCTAGGAAGCTATCTGGCAATTGTCAATCGTGTTGACAATTGCCGGCATAGACCCTAGCGTCACGGTCAGGGAGGAACGCATGGTCGGCAGTGCCGTGTTCCGCGTAGAGGGACTGAGGAAATCCTTTGGCCGCAACGAGGTGCTTGGCGGCGTCTCGCTGGAGCTGCACGCCGGTGAAGTGACGGTGCTGATGGGCGCCAACGGCGCCGGCAAATCCACCCTCGTCAAGATCGTCAGCGGCGTCTACGAAAATGGCGGCGGCACCATGACGCTGGCCGACCAGGATTTTGCGCCGAACACACCCGCCGAAGCGATCCGCTCCGGCGTCGTCACCGTGCACCAGAACATCAACGATGGCGTTGTCGCCGACCTCGATGTCGCCACCAACCTGACGCTCGACAGGCTGAGCGGCCGGGGCGTGCCGACCCTGTTCAATCCGGTGCGCGTGCGCCGCGAAGCCAAGGCGGTTGCCGACCGCATGGGATTGGCCATCGATCTGAAGGCGCGGGTCAACGATCTTTCGCTGGCCGATCGCCAGATGGTGGCGATTGCGCGTGCCCTGGCGCACCAGCCGAAAGTGCTGATCCTCGACGAGCCGACCTCGTCGCTCTCCAGCGCCGAGGCCGACCGGCTGTTCGCGCTGGTCGACAGGCTGCGCGAGCAAGGCGTGGCGATCCTCTATATCTCGCACCGCATGTCGGACATCCGGCGGCTGGCCGATCGCATCGTCTCGATGCGCGATGGCGTCGTCTCGGGCGCCTTCGACACCAAGCCGCTCGACTATGAGGGCGCCGTCAACGCCATGCTCGGCCGCAAGATCCGCCTCGACCAGATCGTTGCCAGGAGTTCAGCTAAGCCGGTTCTGACGGTCGAAAACCTTCGCATCGCGAACGGCGCCAAGCCAATCTCGCTGACGCTTGGCGATGGCGAGGTCGTTGCCATCACCGGTCTCGTCGGTGTCGGCAAGACGGCGCTTGCCGAAACGCTGTTCGGTGTGCGCAAGCCGTTCGCGGGCACCATGACGATGAACGGCAAGCCCTATATGCCGCGCTCGGCCGGCGATGCGATTGCCGCCGGCGTGTTCCTCGTCGCCAAGGACCGCGCCACCAGCGGCATCGTCGGCGGCTTCAACATCGAGCGCAATATCAGCCTGCCGTTCCTGAAGCGGATGTCGAACTTCAGCGTGCTCAGGCGCCGCCGCGAACGCGCCACCGCGCGCCGGCAGATCGAGGAGTTGGGCATTGTCTGCCGCTCCGAGAAGGACGAGATGTCGGCACTGTCCGGCGGCAACCAGCAGAAGGTGATGGTCGCCCGCTGGATGGCGCAGGATGCGGCGCTGTTCATTCTCGACGAGCCATTCCAAGGGGTCGACATTTCGGCCAGGCGCGATATCGCCGCCAAGCTGAGAGCCAGCGCCAATGGCCGCGCGACGCTTTTGTTCGTCACCGAAATCGACGAGGCGCTGGAGACGGCCGATCGCATCCTGGTGATGTCGGAGCACACAATCGTCGGCGAACACCGCAATGCCGATGTCGATCTTGATCGCCTGCTGGCCGAGGTCGCCGGCGGACCGCTTCACAGCGCGGCTTGAATGTGGCGGCGAATGGAAATTGGAATGGCGAGATCATGAGTTGGAGTTGGGTGAAGATGGCAACCGCGCGGGGAAGCGCTGAATGACGCTTCGCGACTACGCCATCCGTTACGGATTCATCGTCCTTCTGTTCGGGCTGGTCGCCTATTTCGCGATCGCGGCCGACGGGTTCGTCNGTTCGTCTCGCCGCAAAGTGCCGTCTTCATCTTCCAGTCGGTCGCCATCACCGGCGTGCTGGCGCTGGGCGTCACCGCCACGCTGGTCGTCGGCGGCTTTGATCTCTCGATCGGTTCGGTCGCCACGTCGGCCATGATGGCTGCCGCCTATGTCATGGTGGTGCTGGAGCAGAACGTGGTCGTCGCGGTCGTCGTCTGCCTGCTCATCGGCGCCATTGTCGGCCTGATCAATGGCTGGCTGATCGTCTATATGCGCGTGCCGGATTTGTTGGCGACGCTTGGCATGATGTTCCTGCTCGTCGGCCTGCAGCGCATCCCGACGGAGGGCCGCTCGATCGCCACCGGCATGACCATGCCCGATGGCTCGGTCGCCAACGGCAAATTCTCCGACGCCTTCCTGGCGCTCGGCCGCCACCGCTTCGACTTCTTCATTCCGAACCTCATTCCGGTGTCGGTCGTGGTGCTGCTGGTGCTCGCCGTGCTGATCTGGTTCTTCCTCGAATACACCCGTTTCGGCCGCATGATGTATGCGGTCGGCTCCAACCAGCGCGCCGCCGAACTCGCCGGCGCGCCTGTCAAGGCATACAAGATCTGGGCCTACGTTATTTCAGGAGTTTTTGCCTCGATCGGCGGCATTTTGCTCGCCGCCCGGCTTGGACGCGGTGACATCGCCTCGGGTAATAATCTGCTGCTCGATGCGGTTGCCGCGGCGCTGATCGGCTACGCGGTGCTGGGCGCCGCCAAGCCGAACGCCTTCGGCACCGCTGTCGGCGCGCTGTTCGTCGGCATCTTGCTGCAAGGCCTGACGATGATGAACGCGCCTTACTACACGCAGGATTTCGTCAAGGGCGTGGTTCTGGTCGTCGCCCTTGTCTTCACCTTTGCCCTGTCGGGCAGGGGCAGGGGGTAATTTAGACCGGACAGGATTTTGGGTTCAACAAGAGTGGAGGAAAACAAGGTGAACATCACAAGAAGACTTCTGGGGAAGGTGGCGCTCGGGCTCGCCGGCGCAACCATGCTGATGCAGGTCCCCGCGCTGGCCGCCGACAAGCCGGCGCCGTTCGACAAGCCCGGCGTCAAGATCGCGCTGGTGCGCTACCTCTCGACCGGCGACTTCTTCCAGGCCTATCTTTCGGGCGTCGAGGCACAGTCGAAGGCGCTGGGCATCGACCTGCGCGTCCTCGACAGCCGCCAGGATGCAGCGCTTCAATCTGACATGGTCGACCAGGCCATCGCACTTGGCGTTCAGGGGATCATCATCCAGCACGGCCTGACGGAATCGATGAAGGACGCCGCGCAGCGCGCGGTCGACGCCGGCATCAAGGTGGTGGCCTTCGACGTCAATGTCGAAAATCCCAAGATCCCGCAGATCGAACAGTCCGACAAGGATCTGGCGCGCCTGGCACTTGAACAGGCGGTCAAGGACAATGGCGAGAGCTGGAATGCCGGTTACGTCTATGTCGCCGGCATCGCGCCGCTCGACCGCCGCAACGAGACCTGGGTCGACGTGAAGAAGAAATATGCCGGCATCAAGGAAGTCGCGATGTTCGGCACGCTGGACAATCCGATCGCCAACTCGGTCGCCAACCAGGCGCGCTCGGTGCTGTCGGCTCACCCCGACATCAAGGTGATGTTCGCCCCCTATGACGAATTCGCCAAGGGCGTGAAAATCGCTGTCGACGAAGCCGGCCTGAACAAGGGCATCAAGATCTATTCGGCCGATATCTCGACCTCCGACATTGCTGCCATGCGCGAGTCCGACAGCGCCTGGGCCGCAACCGCGGCCACCAACCCGGCCGTCGTCGGCCAGGTCTCGGTGCGTGCGCTGGCGCAATTGCTGGCCGGTGAGGATCCCGGCCACAACGTCATTGTGCCACCGACGCTGATCACGCAGAAGGAGCTGATCGACAAGGACATCAAGAACATGGAAGACCTGTCGGCCAAGCTCCCGCAGTTCGCCCATGCCGATGTCGCCATGCCGGCATGGATGCCGAACCCGAACGCGAAGTAGGCCAAATCCGATACCTGGATTCGCTCACAATTAGAAACCGAAAGCCGCTTGCAGCGCCTGTTGCAGGCGGCTTTTTGTTGGTTTCACTCGTTGAATAAATCGGAGTGGGAGCCGGTGCGGGCAAGCCGCAGTTCATCGTCGGCAATGCGGTAGATCAAGAGCCAATCCGGTTCCACGTGCGCGTCACGATAGCCCTTCCAATCACCTTTCAGAGGGTGATCCTTGTAAATCGCCGGCAGTTCCTGCCCGGCGACCAGTAGGGCCAGCAGCTCGCGCAACTTAGCAAGGTCTTTGCCGCGTTTCTCCATACGCTTCACATCCCTGCGGAATTGCCCGGAGCGAACGGGCGTCAGCATGTCAGATGCCCAAATCCTTGAACAACTCATTGGCCGAGGCGAAACGCTCGCCCTTGCCTTTTTCCAATTCGGCCATTGCCTTCCGAGTGGTCGCGTTCGGCACCTTCACCGGAAAGGGAAATTCCTTGTCGGCAGCGACGCGGACCAGCAGTAGACGAATGGCGTCGGAAACCGATAGTCCCATGGCCGCCAAGGCTTCCGTAGCTTGATCCTTTGTCGCCGTATCGATCCGAGCGCGCACCACCGTATCCGTTGCCATATTGTGACTCCTTGATATCTGAGCCACAATGTAGCTACAAAATGGTGTTCATGCAAGCGACTGTCGTGCGCTGTACGTGATTGCCCTACCTCATGGCCGCCGCGATGTTGCCGCCATCGACAGTCGTCACGTCGGCGGTGGTGCGTTCGGCCAGCGCGTGGTGCAGGAAGGCTTGCGCCACGTCCTGCGCCGTGACTTCCTGGCCGAGCAAATTGCCGGACATGTATTCCTTCTCCGACAGGCCGCGCGCGCCCGAGCGGCTGGCGATCATGGCATCGGTCAAAAGCCCCGAGCGGATGCGGTCGGCGTTGACGGCGTTCGAGCGGATGCCGTGGGCGCCATAGTCGAGCGCGTACTGCCTGGACAGGAACAGCGTCGCTGCCTTCGGCACGCCATAGGCGCCGAATTTCGGGCCCGGGTTGACCGCCTGCTTGGAAGTATTGAACAGAAGCACACCGCCAGTGCCCTGTTCGAGCATGATGCGCACGGCGTTCTGCGCCACCGACTGGTGAGCGAAGAAGTTCAGCTCGAAGCTTTTGCGCAACAGCGCGTCGTCAAGCTCGCCGATCCGGCCTTCCCACGCCGCGCCCGCATTGGAGACGAGAATGTCGACGCCGCCGAAGACAGCGACCGCCTTGTCAAAGGCGGCACGCACTTGGCTTGGGTCGGTGATATCGGCGGCCACACCGATCGAATTGTTGCCGGCCTTCTTCGCCGCATCGGTGGCCTTGTCGCCATCGAGATCGACAACGACTGCATGGGCGCCATTATCGGCGAACAGTTTTGCCGTCGCCGCGCCAATCGCGCCGGCACCCCCGGTGATCAGCACCACTTGGCCGGTCAGCGGCTTCGGCTTGTTGGAGGCGAGCTTGGCCTGTTCGAGCGACCAGTATTCGAGCGGGAACAGGTCGGCCTTGGACAGCGGATGGAAACGGCCGACAGCTTCGGCGCCACGCACCGCCTCGATCCACATCTCGCCGACATCGGAGGCGATCCTGGCATCCTTCAGCGTGCGGCCGTGGCCGAACATGCCGAGCCCCGGCACCAGCGTCAGCCGTGGCATCGGGTCGAGCATGGTGCGCTTGACGTCGTCGAGCGCGTCATTGGTCTCGAAATAGGCGCGGTAATCCTTGGCGAAGGCGTCGACATGGCTCTTGATGACGGCCTTGTAGTCGCCGGCCTTGTCGGCATCGGGCGCCGGCACCGCCATCGGACCGGTCTTGATGCGGATCGACAGATCCGGCGTCGACACGCCGCGTCCCGCATAGTCGGCGATCTCCGCCGAATTGATGAAATCGACAATGGCGTCTGAGGTGCGGAAATCGGAGATCATGCGGTCGAAGCGGCCTTCGCCGCGCGCAAACGCTACAGCACCACGCAGCATCGGTGCGATGGAAGCCGGCGTCGCGAGCCTTGCCGGCAGCGCGGCCTTTGCCGCCTTCGGCTTGGCGTGCTTGGCCACATAATCCTCTGCGACATTCACGTAGTGGATCATTCGGTCATAGGCTTGCTTGGCATCGTCGCCGAAGGTGAAGATGCCATGCTTGTCGAGGATCAGGCCCTCGACCGTCGGGTCGGCATCGAAGACGTCGGCCGCCGCCTTGGCGAGATCGAAGCCGGGCATGATGTAGGGCACATAACCCATCTTGCTCCCGAACACCCTCTTCACCAACGGCTTCGAGTCTTCCTGGTCGACGATGGCAAGGATGGCGGTCGAATGGGTGTGGTCGACGAATTTGTGCGGCAGGAAGGCATGCAGCAGCGTCTCGACCGATGGGTTGGGCGAGGCGGGGTCGATCAGGTTCGCCCGCTGCAGCGCGACCATGTCCTCGTCGGAGAGCTTTTCCAGTGCGCGGGCCTTGAGCAGGGCGCCCATCTTGACCGCCGGCAGGCCTTGCGGCTCGATGATGGCCATGTCCCAGCCGCTGCCCTTGACGCACAGCACATCCCATTCATCGCCGACCAGGTCGGTCGCCTTGATCTTGCAGGAGGTGTTGCCGCCGCCATGCAGGACCAACTGCGGCACGCCGCCCAAAAGCCGCGTCGTATAGACACGCAAGGCGAGGTCGCGGCCGACACGCTTCTTGGCATAGTCGGCAACGAGTTTCTCGGCCGTGTCGTCGTTCCACAAATTCTTCATGTTCGGTTCGTCCAGTTGCTTTGGTGGTGAAACAGGAATGCCGCGACGCCTTGATGACAATGCGCCGGCGAAAGGTTGTTTTCTCAGGATGCTTTTTGTAGCGCCGCTCCGGCATGATCGAGCAGCCGCTGCGCCATATGGGCGCCGACCACCAGATGCGTGCAAAGTCCCCCAGCGATCGCCGCGAGCAGCGGTTCGAACTTGCTGTCCTCCTGCACCACCATCAGCCGTCTGGCGATGGCGCGCAGCGAGGCAAGTTCGGCCGAGATCACCCGGCGGTTATAGCTGCAGTCGAGCACCTTGCCACCGGCGTCGATGATCTGCCCGGCAATGACCCCGGCGGCACCTTGGTCGCGCAGCTCCGCCATCTCGACCGATGTCAGCGCGCCGCATTTGACCAGATGGCTGTCGGCATCGACCGCGCCGACCGAGTAGAGCGCCAGATCGCAGTCCCCGATTCCCGACAGTTGCTCACGGATCACCGGTTCAGCCCGCAGCGCGCGCGCCAGCTCTTCCGTCGACAGCACCAGCGGCGCGTAGAAATTGAGGCCCTTGGCGTTGAGCCGCCGCGCGATTTCCATCGTGCACTGGTCGGGCCGGTAGGAATAGGGGGCGCCGAGATTGCCGCAGAGCTGCACCACGGTGACGTCCTGCAGGTCGGCATAGGACATGATGTCGGCGATCGTGTAAACGGTGCGGCCCCAGGCGACACCGATGCGGTCGCCCTTCTTGACCAGTTCGAGAAAGACGCTCGCCGCCAGCACGGCGATGTCGGTCGATGGGTCCGGGATATGGCCGTTCTCCGGCGCGATCCAGACGGCGTCGAGACCCAGCGCATCCTCGAGCTTGCGCGCCATCACATCGTCGGTGAACAACTGCGTCGAGGTCGAGATGTTGACGATACCGGTCTCGCGCGCCTTGCGCAGGTACATGGCCACCGACGCACGGGAAATGTTAAGCTGGCTCGCAACCTGGTCCTGCCGCAGGCCGTGCGCATAGTAAAGCCAGGCGGCCTTGTGAATGAGCTGTTCTGCCGGTCGGATTGCCATGCCGTCTCCTCGGCTGACATTAGTCACGGCTCTCGACAAAAGTCAAACCAGAGCGAAGGTACAGGATACCTGCTCGGCCCCTGAATCTGGATGATCATTGTGCCAAATGGGCTCTAACGTGGCATCCTTGGTGGTGACGCGGGCCTAGCCTGTGGTTAGAAGTCTTCGATAAAAGGGGAGAACGGGATGGGCAATCCTTACGAACAGGATCTCGACAAGAACGCGGCCAACCATCAGCCGCTGACGCCGCTCACCTATCTGGAGCGCGCGGCGAAAACCTATCCCGACCACATCGCCATCATCCATGGCAGCCAGCGCATCAGCTATCGCGATTTCTGGCGCCGCTCGCTGAAGCTCGCCTCGGCGCTGCAAAAGCGCGGCATCGGCAAGGACGATACCGTCACCGTCATGCTGTCGAACACGCCGCCGATGCTGGAGGCGCACTTCGGCGTGCCGATGACCAAGGCGGTGCTGCATTCGCTGAACACGCGCCTCGATGCCGCTGTGATCGCCTTCCAGCTCGACCATGCCGAGACAAAGGTGCTCATCGTCGACCGCGAATTCTCCGGTGTCGTCGGACAGGCCCTGGAACTGGCCAAGGTCAAGCCGCTGGTCATCGACTACGACGATCCCGACTACGCCGCCGACGCACCCTATCGGAAGGGCGAACGCATCGGCGCGCTCGACTACGAGGATCTTGTTGCTGGTGGTGACGAAGATTTCGCCTGGTCGATGCCCGATGATGAATGGGATGCCATCTCGCTCAATTACACGTCCGGAACGACGGGCAATCCCAAGGGTGTCGTCTATCATCATCGCGGTGCCGCCCTGATGGCCTACACCAACACCATCCATGCCGGCATGGCCAAGCACGCCGTCTATCTCTGGACGCTGCCGATGTTCCACTGCAACGGCTGGTGCTTCCCCTGGACGCTGGCCGTGCAGGCCGGCACCCATGTCTGCCTGCGCTGGGTGCGGCCGAAGCCGATCTTCGACGCCATCGCCGATCATGGCGTCACGCATCTCTGCGGCGCGCCGGTGGTCATGTCGGTACTGATCAATGCCCGCGACGAGGACAAGCGCACCTTCGCGCAGACCGTCACCTTCAACACCGCGGCCGCACCGCCGCCCGAAGCCGTGCTGTCGGGCATGGCCGATGCCGGCTTTGCCGTCACCCATCTCTACGGCCTGACCGAGACCTACGGCCCGGCGGTCGTCAATGAATGGCACGGCGAATGGGACGGTCTGGCAAAGGGCGAGCGCAGCGCCAAGAAGGCACGGCAGGGCGTGCGCTATGCAGCACTTGAGGGCCTGACCGTCATGGATCCCGAGACGATGCGGATGACGCCGGCCGACGGCGAAACCATTGGCGAGGTCATGTTCCGCGGCAACATCGTCATGAAGGGCTATTTGAAGAACCGCAAGGCGAGCGACGAAGCCTTCGCCGGCGGCTGGTTTCACTCCGGCGATCTCGGCGTCATGCACCCTGACGGCTATATCCAGCTCAAAGACCGCTCCAAGGACATCATCATCTCGGGCGGCGAGAACATTTCCTCGATCGAGGTCGAGGATGCGCTCTACAAGCATGCATCCGTTGCCTCGTGCGGCGTGGTGGCCAAGGCAGACGACAAATGGGGCGAGGTGCCCATCGCCTATGTCGAACTGAAACCGGGCAAGTCGGCGACAGAGGCCGAGATCATCGAGCATTGCCGCGGGCTGCTTGCCCGCTTCAAGGTGCCGAAGGCGGTGATCTTCGCGGAAATCCCCAAGACCTCGACCGGCAAGATCCAGAAATTCCGACTGCGGGAAATGACTAAGATCGCCTGACGTCCAGGCCGGCCTCCTCCAAAAATTATTTCGGGTGCCCGCATCCTTTGGCCGCCTCGTCGCGTCTGTTGGATGTCACCATCTGTCACTATTTTGTACGTGTACGTCGATTTCGTGTTGACACCTCCTTCTTTTCAATTTACGAGTGACGAAAATTGAAATTCATCACTCGTAAATCGACAGAGAGCCATGTCCGAAGCTGCCAACATCACGGCCGATGCCGCCAGACAGGAGAATGTGACGCGCATTCTCGACTGCGCCGAACGCCTGTTCCGGCACTATGGCTACGGCAAGACCAACGTCGCCGACATTGCTCGCGAACTCGGCATGTCGCCGGCCAACATCTATCGTTTCTTCGCCTCCAAGGTTGAAATCCACCAGGCCGTCTGCGGCCGCATGCTCGGCGCCAGCTACAAGATGGCTTACGAGATATGCCATTTGCCGATCAGCGCCGAGGAACGGCTGCGGCGTTATGTGCACGCGCAGTACAAGATGACGATGGAAGTCATGCTCGACGACCAGAAGGTGCACGAGATGGTCATCGTCGCCCTCGAGCGCGACTGGGGTGTCATCGACAAGCATGTCGACAGCATCCACGACCTGTTCGCGGAGGTGATCCGAGAGGGCATCGAAGCCGGCGAGTTCGCTAAGCAGGATCCGGTGATCGCGTCGCGCTGCTTCGGCGCCGCCACGGTCATCCTGTGCCATCCGCAGATGGTGGCGCAGTGCCTTGCTAAGACCAACCGCGCGATGCCCGACGACCTTATCGATTACGCGATCAAAGCCTTGAAAAAATAGCCGCCGCCAGCCAGGCGCCGGTGTCGACCACTCATCTCCAGTCGGAGTTCCAAGATGTCGTTGTCCAGTTCCATCCTTCGCAAGCTGCCAGTTGCCGGCCTGATCGCCGCCACTCTCGGGCTCGCCGGCTGCTCGCAGGAGAAAGCCGAAGTCAAGGATATCATCCGCCCGGTCAAGGTCGTCGAGATCGCGCAGGCGCATGACACCCGCATGCTCTCCTATTCCGGCTCGGTGCGGGCCCGCACCGAGAGCGCCCTGGCTTTCCGGATCAACGGCAAGATCACCGAGCGCCTCGTCGACATCGGCCAGCATGTGGCGCCGGGCGATGTGCTCGCCCGCATCGATCCTTCCGATTACGACCTTTCGGTCAAGAGCGCTCAGGCCGCGCTCGATGCCGCCGAGCGGCAGGTCGAGACCGTCGACCTCGCCCGCAAGCGTGCCCAACAGCTTTTTACCAAGAACTTCGCGCCGAAGTCGCAGCTCGAACAGGCGACACTGACCTATGACCAGGCGGTCGCCACGCGTGACTCCGCCCGCTCGACACTTGACCAGGCCAAGAACCAGGTCGGCTATACCGACCTCAAGGCCGACAGGGAGGGCATCGTCACATCGGTCAACGCCGATGTCGGCCAGGTGGTTGGTTCCGGCACGCCTGTCGTCACCGTCGCCGTCGACGGCGAGAAGGAAGTGCTGATTGCGGTGCCGGAAATGGAAATCGCCGAATTCAAGCCGGGCAAACCAGTCAAGGCCGGTTTCTGGTCCGACAATACGCTGGCGCTAGAGGGCAAGGTTCGCGAAGTCGCCGGCAGCGCCGACCCGCAGTCGCGTACCTTTGCCGTCCGCGTCAGCCTGCCCAACGACCCGCGCGTGCTTCTCGGCATGACTGCCAACATCGAGGCGTCAGCGGCCAACGAAAAGCAGCTCGTCTCTATCCCGCTGAGCGCGCTGGCGCAGAAGGACAGCCAGTCGATCGTCTGGACCGTCGATCGTGGCGCCGACACCGTGCATGCCCGCTCGATCAAGGTTGCCGAGTTCGCCGCCGATGGCGTGCGTGTGGCGGAGGGACTGAAGCCTGGCGACGTCGTCGTTGCCGCCGGCACGCAGTTCATGACCGAGAACCTGAAGGTGAAACTTGCCGGCGGGGTGGCGCAGCAGTCCGCCTCCGCCGACGGTGATGACGCCAGCCGGCTGCGCTGACGACAGACAGATCGCCGCGCGTGCCGCGGCCACAGGTTTCCGGGCGGCGTGCGCCCGAAGGTCGAGACGTCTAGGCCGATGTACCCCCGCGTCGACCTTCGCGTCCCACCGCGATGAGTGTCTCTCCGCTCGGAAAGCCTCGCCGCCCGGAAGCCAGTATCGAACGCAGACGATTTCGTTCCGTGTGCCGCGCTTTCGCGGCACCAGGCGCCAACCAAGCAAAGTGGACCAGCACCGATGACGACCTCCACTGAAGAAAAGCGGCCCTTCAACCTTTCGCGCTGGGCCATCGGCCATCCCTCGATCGCGCGGTTCCTGTTCGGCCTGATCATCATCGCCGGCGGGCTCGGCCTGATGCGCATGGGCCAGAAGGAAGATCCCGACTTCACCTTCCGTGTCATGGTCGTGCAGGCGATCTGGCCGGGCTCCTCCATCCAGGAGATGGAAGACCAGGTCGTCAACAAGATCGAGCGTAAGCTGCAGGAAACGCCGCATCTCGATTTCGTCCGCTCCTTCACCCGCGCCGGCAGTGCCATCATCACCGTGCAGATCAAGGGCGACACCAATACCGCCGAGGTGACGGACGCCTTTTATCAGGTGCGCAAGAAGGTCGGCGACATATCGGGCGACCTTCCGCAGGGACTGCTTGGCCCCTATTTCAACGACGAGTTCGGTGACACCTTCATCACGCTGCATTCGATCAGCGGCGACGGCTTCTCCTATCCCGAGCTGAAGAAATTCGCCATCCAGGCCCGTGACATGCTTTTGACGACGCCCGGCGTCGAGAAGGCCGTCATCATCGGCGATCAGCCCGAAAAGCTCTACATCGACGTCTCGTCCAAGGCGCTGGCCGAACGCGGCCTGACGCTGACCGACCTGCAGAACGCCATCAAGGGCCAGAACAACGTCGATCCGGCCGGTTCCGTCGACACCGGCGTCAATTCGGTGCGCATCTCGGTCGAAGGCGACGTCACCAAGGCCGCCGACATCCGCGAATTGCGCCTGCGGGCCGGTGGTCAGGTCACCCGGCTCGGCGACATCGCCAGCGTCACCTCGGGGCTCCAGGATCCGTACCAGCGCAAGTACCGCTTCAACGGTCACGACAGCGTGCAGCTTGGCGTCGTCATGGCCAGGGGCTTCAAGGTCACCGATGTCGGCAAGGACGTCGAGGCAACCTACAAGCGCTTCGAGGAAGCGCTGCCCTATGGCGTCTCGGTCGACCAGATTTCCGACCAGCCGGGCGTCGTCACGGATGCGGTCAGCGAGTTCATGCATGCGCTTGGCGAAGCGCTGCTGATCGTGCTTGTCGTCTCGTTCCTGTCGATCGGCTGGCGCTCGGGGCTGGTCATCGCGATTGCCATTCCGCTGGTTCTGGCCGCCACCTTCGCCATCATGTACGAGCTCGGCATCGACCTGCAGCGCATCTCGCTCGGCGCCCTGATCATTGCACTCGGTCTGCTGGTCGACGACGCCATGATCGTCGTCGAGATGATGGAGCGCAAGCTGGAGGAGGGGCTGGTCAAGATCGAGGCGGCGAGCTTCGCCTATTCATCGACCGCATTCCCGATGCTGACCGGCACGCTGATCACCACCGCCGGCTTCATCCCGGTCGGTTTCGCCGCCTCCACTGCCGGCGAATATGTGCGCACCCTGTTCTACGTTGTCGGCATCGCGCTGGTCGTGTCGTGGTTCGTCGCGGTCTATTTCACGCCGTGGCTCGGCTATATGATCCTCAAGCAGCGCCAGCATGCCGGCAGCCATCACGATGCCTTCGACACGCGCTTCTACCGCCGGCTTCGCTCGACCGTCGGCTGGGCGGTGCGCCATCGCATCATCGTGCTTGTCATGACGCTGGTGACTTTCGGCACCAGCCTATGGGCATTCCAGTTCATTCCGCAGAATTTCTTCCCGCAATCGTCGCGGCCGGAAATCCTTGTCGACCTGTGGTTGCCGGAAGGCACCAGCATCAAGGAGGTCGAGACGCAGGCCAAGGCGCTGGAAGCCAAGATGATGGACGACAAGGACAAGCGCTTCATCGCCACCTATATCGGCGAGGGCGCCCCGCGCTTCTTCCTGCCGCTCGACCAGCAGCTCAGCAATCCGAACTTCGCCCAGATGCTGGTGATGGCCAATGACGAACCGGCGCGCGAGCGGCTGATCGCCAAGCTCCGCACGATCCTGGCTCAGGACTTCCCCTCGGTCCGCGCCAAGGTCGACCGCCTGTTCCTCGGGCCGCCGACCGGTTGGCCGGTGCAGATGCGCGTCATGGGTCCGGATCGGCAGGAGGTGCGCCGCATCGCCGACCAGGTGAAGGCGAAATTCCAGGAGAACCCGCTGCTCGGCGCCGTTCATGACGATTGGCTCGAACCCGTGCCGGCCATGAAGCTGGTCATAGACCAGGATCGCGCCCGCGCGCTCGGCGTCACCTCGCAGCGCATCCGTCAGATGCTGCAGGCATCGATGTCCGGCGCGCCGCTCGACGACTTCCGTGATGGCGAGGAGACGGTGTCCATCGTCGCCCGCGAGCC
Organism: Mesorhizobium sp. LNHC232B00; assembly: GCF_000502435.1. Taxonomy (NCBI): domain Bacteria; kingdom Pseudomonadati; phylum Pseudomonadota; class Alphaproteobacteria; order Hyphomicrobiales; family Phyllobacteriaceae; genus Mesorhizobium; species Mesorhizobium sp. LNHC232B00. Next base: position 616,314 of record NZ_AYWP01000003.1, on the reverse strand, counting down.
GGATGCCAGCCGCAGCCTGCTGTCCTCGGTCGATTCGGTCTACATCCCGACCGACTTCGGCGGCTTCGTGCCGCTGTCGCAGGTGGCCAAGGTGGTGCCGGTGCTGGAGCAAGGCATCGAATGGCGCCGCGACCGCCTGCCGACCATCAGCGTGCGCGCCACGTTGCCCGACGGCGTGCAGTCAAACGACGTCGTCACCAAGATGTACAATGACATGAAGAACCTGCGTGCGGGTCTGGCGCCCGGCTACAAGATCGAAATCCAGGGCGGTGCGGAGGATTCGGCGGAAAGCCAGGCTTCCATCGCCGCCAAGGCGCCGATCATGCTGGCCGTTATCGTCGTGCTGCTGATGATCCAGCTGCAGAACTTCGGCAAGGCGATGCTGGTGCTGGCCACTGGCCCGCTCGGCATCATCGGCGCTGCAGCGGCATTGCTGATCAGTGGCGCGCCGTTCGGCTTCGTCGCCATCCTGGGCGTCATCGCGCTGCTCGGCATCATCATGCGCAACTCGATCATCCTGGTCGACCAGATCGACCAGGACATCGCCAGAGGCATGGAACGCTCGGAGGCGATCATCGGCTCGGCCGTGCGCCGCTTCCGGCCGATCGTGCTGACGGCGATGACGGCGGTGCTGGCGCTGATCCCGATCTCGCGTGGCGTGTTCTGGGGCCCGCTCGCCTACGCCATGATGGGCGGCATCCTTGTTGCCACCGTGCTAACCATCCTGGTGCTGCCCGCGGGCTACGCTCTGTTCTTCGGCCGCGAGCCCAAGAAGCGTGACGTCGACGCCGCCGAAGCAGCCGTGACGGAACAGCCGGAGAGGCCGCAACTCGCGCTGGCGGCCGAATAGAGCGGCTCCGGGTCATCCGTCTCGCCACCGGTCGATGGCGGGTGACCCCGACGTGGCGAATGGGTCCGCCGGGCCGATCAAAAATGCTCTCCGGCGAGAGTTTCGCAAAACAGAATTCCTTCCCAGGGCCTTGAAGCGGTCCCATCCTGAGCGACACCGGAGCGGCAACGCTCCTCATCATCAGGATGTCTTCCCATGACGGAAAAACGGCAATTGCGGCTCGGCGCCTTCATGCGCCCTGTCAGTCTGCACACCGGCGCCTGGCGCTATCCGGGCGCCTACCCCGACGCCAATTTCAACTTCGCGCATCTGAAGCGCTTCGCACAGACGCTGGAGGCGGCGAAGTTCGACGCCTTCTTCATGGCCGATCATCTGGCCGTGCTCAACATGCCGATAGAAGCGCTGCGGCGCAGCCACACGGTGACCTCGTTCGAACCGTTCACGCTGCTGTCGGCACTGGCCGCCGTCACAGATCACATCGGTCTCATCGCCACCGCGTCGACGACCTTCGACGCGCCCTATCACATCGCCCGCCGCTTCGCGTCGCTGGACCACATCAGCGGTGGGCGCGCCGGCTGGAACATCGTCACCACGTCCAACCCCGATGCGGCGCTGAATTTCGGGCTGGACGACCATGTCGAGCATGACGAGCGCTATCATCGGGCGCGGGAATTCTACGATGTCGTGACCGGCCTGTGGGACAGTTTTGCCGACGATGCCTTCATCCGCGACGCCGAAAGCGGGCTCTATTTCGATCCGGCGCGGCTGCATGTGCTGGATCACAAGGGTGAACATCTTTCGGTGCGGGGTCCGCTCAACATAGCCCGCCCGGTGCAAGGCTGGCCGGTCATCGTGCAGGCCGGCGCGTCGGAAGCGGGGCGGCAGCTGGCCGCCGAGACGGCCGAGATGATCTTCGCCGCGCATGGTGATCTCCCCTCGGGGCAGCGCTTCTTTGCCGATGTCAAAAGCCGGGCGGAAAAACTCGGCCGCTCGCGCGACGACATCAAGATCCTGCCCGGCGCCTTCGTCGCCGTTGGCGACAGCGTCGAGGAAGCGCGGGACAAGCGCGCCAAACTTGACAGTCTGGTCTACTACGAGAGCGGCATCGCCTCGCTGTCGATCGCCCTCGGCCACGATGCATCGGCCTTCGATCCCGACGCCGCCTTGCCCGAAATTCCCGAAACCAACGCGAGCAGAAGCGGTCGCGAGCGTGTCATTGAACTGGCACGCACGGAAAACTTGACCGTGCGCCAGCTTGCCCAAAGACTGGGTGGCTATTCCGGCCTTGCCTTCGTCGGCACGCCGCAGACCATCGCCGACGAGATGGAGGAATGGCTGGTCGCCGAGGGATCGGACGGCTTCAACATCATGTTCCCCTATCTGCCCGCCGGGCTCGACGATTTCGTCGAGAAGGTGGTGCCCGAGTTGCAGCGGCGCGGCATTTTCAGGCGCCAGTATGAGGGTTCGACGCTGCGCGAGAATCTCGGCCTGAAGCGGCCGCCAAACCAGTTTTTCGGAGGCTCCGAAGCGGCCATTCGCAAGGCCGGCTGATGTCTCGGCGCAAGGAAAAACGGACGCGCCGAAGCGCGCCCGTTTTTATCGTTGGTGATGTCAGATAACAAAGTACCAGTTGGCGATCAGCATCACCGCCACGCCGGCGACCAGCGTCAGATAGGGCAGCATGCCTGCCTTCTTCACCGAAAGGTCGGCGCCCGTCATGCCGAGGTCGGCCAGCATATGGTCGGGGAACTTGCCGCCGTCCTGGATGTAATGGCGGAAGCAGAAAACCGGGATGATCAGTGCCGCGGTGATCAGGCCGGCCCACAATGCCATCGGGTTCCACACCTTGGCGCCGGCGCCCATGAAGATCGCGTTGACGTAGGCGAAGATGGCTCCGATCCCCAGCAGCCAGCTCGGCGCCTTCCAGGGCCGGGCGATATGACCGTTGTCGATGCGGTGGATCCAGCCGGCATTGAGGTTGAGGAAGTTGAAGATGATGTAGCCGCAGTTCGACACGGCGAGGATAAAGAAGAAGCTCGTCGCGTCGGCGGAGGCAATCGCCAGCACGATCAGGTTGAAGACGAGATCGGTCCACATGGCTCGCGTCGGCGCGCCGTGCTCGTTGACGTGGCTGAGGTAGCGCGGCAGCCAGCCATCGACCGAGCCCTGGTAGAGCGTGCGCGAGGAGCCAGCCATCGCCGTCATGATGCACAGCACCAGCGCCAGGATCATCAGCATCACCAGCAGGCTGTGGATCAGCGCGCCCCCACCGACCATGCCGGCCAGCGCGTCGGCCACGCCGGAGCCGTCGACGATCGGCGTTGCCAGCATGCCGTTCAGGCCGAGTACGCCCTGGAAGGTGAAGGGCACGAGGATGAACAAGAGCATGCAGAGCAGGCCGGAATAGAAGATCGCCTTGAACGTGTCGGTGCCCGGGTTCTTGAACTCGGAGGTGTAGCAGACGGCGGTCTCGAAGCCGTAGGTCGACCAGGCGGCGATGAACATGCCGCCCAGCACCAGCGTCCAGCCGGCGATATTCCAGGCGCCGGGCTCGGGCGCGTAGGCGGCGGCCAGCGGCACCAGCGGCGAGAAGTTGGCCCAGTTGATCTGCCCGGTGACGATCGGCACGACGCCGACGATCAGCATCGGGATGATGACCAGCAGGCCGATATATTTCTGCACGTTGGCGGTACCCAGGATGCCGCGATGCTGGATCGAGAAGATGATCAGCATCAGCACCGCGCCGATGAAGAAGGTCGCATTGAAGGTGAAGGAGACCGGACCCAGCGTGTGGCTGTACAGCGTCCAATTGCGGATAGCCGGTGTCGCGGCCGCGGTCACTGCGGTGATGGCGTCGGCGGGTGCCGTTCCGGCATGCGCCGCGATATAGGCGACGACTTCCGCCGAGGCCTCGGTGAACAGCGGCACCGGCGCCAGCGCGTTGAGGATGTAGGCGGCGGCGATCGAACAGCCGAGCGACAGCACCGGCGACCAGGCGAACCAGTTGCACCATACAGACAGCGGCGCGATGAACTTGGAATAGCGCAGCCAGGCCGTGGCGCCGTAGATCGAGGCGCCGCCCGACTTGTTCGGGAACAGGCCGGCGATCTCGGCATAGGTGAAGGACTGCAGGAAGCCCATGATCATGGACACCGTCCAGATCAGGAAGGCCAGCGTCCCGGTCGTGCCGGCGATGCCGCCGATCGAAAACAGGACCAGCGCCGGAACGCCGCTCGCCACCCAGAAGGCGCCGCGCCAGTCGATATGCCTGAGCAGCTTGCTTTCGGCAGGCTGGTCCAGGACCGTGCTTATGGTGCTCATGTCAGTGACTTCCCCTTTTTGTAAGTGTTCCCCGCCGGCGGTGCCTCGGCTTTGCGAAGCTTGCTCCCCGGCACAATGTTTGCACGATTCCGGTGTTTCCACTCAGTCGTATTTTTTTCTTAAGAGTGAAGATTGATCCGGCGCGCTTTCAGGTCAAGCGTTTTGTGAAGCCATGCACATCACGCTTGCGAAACAGGCTCTTGCCTTCTCCCACAAGGGTGAGAAGGCAAGGGTTGCAATGCTCAGGAGCGTGGTCTGGTCTTCTGCGGATCGTAATGGGCGAAGGCAACGACATGTGCCGGCAGCCTCTTGGCATGACCATCGAGCTTGCCGATTTCGACCTCGGTGCCAACAGCGGCGTGGGTGACGTCGAGCCGCGCCAGCGCGATGTTCTTGTTCAGCACTGGCGAGCGCATGCCTGACGTGACGACGCCGATCTGGGCGCGTCCGACATGGACGCAGTCGCCATGGCCGACCGCGACATTGCTGTCGATTTCGAGCCCGACCAGTTTGTTCTGCGGGTTTTCCTTGCGCCGGATCAGCGCCTCGCGGCCGATGAAGTCGTCGGTCTTGGTCTTCAGCGGCACGGTAAAGCCGATGCCCGCCTCGAACGGGTCTGTCTGGTCCGAGAATTCGTAGCCGGCGAAGATCAGCCCGGCCTCGATGCGCACCATGTCAAGCGCCTGCAGCCCCATCGGTTTCAGCCCATGCGGCTGGCCGGCTTCCCAGATGGCGTCGAACACTTTCTCGGCGTCGCGCGGATGGCACCAGATCTCGTAGCCGAGTTCGCCGGTGTAGCCGGTGCGCGAGACGACGACCGGAATGCCGCCGCCGATGCGGGCGACGGCGAAGCGGAACCATTCCAGTTCGTCGATCGACGGTTGCAGCGGCGAGGTCCAGATCACCTCGCGAAGGATGTCGCGGCTCTTCGGCCCTTGCACGGCGACATTGTGCATCTGGTCTGTCGACGAGCGCACCAGCACGTTGAGGCCGAGTTTTTTCGCCGTCTCGCGCAGCCATTCGCCGGACAGATCATCGCCCCCGACCCAGCGGAAATTGTCCTTGCCGAGCCTGAGCAGCGTGCCGTCGTCGATCATGCCGCCATGCTCGTAGCACATCGCCGAATAGACGACCTGGCCGACGCCGAGTTTCTTGACGTCGCGGGTCAGCGTGTATTGCAGCAGCGCTTCGGAGTCCGGGCCGGTGACCTCGAACTTGCGCAACGGCGACAGGTCCATGATCACCGCGTCCTGGCGGCAGGCCCAGTATTCGGCGATCGGCCCTTCCTTGGCGAAGGAATTGGCCAGCCAATAGCCCCTGTATTCTGAGAAGTCGCGGGTGTGCTTGGCGAAGCTCGAATGAAAGGCGGTCTCGCGGGTCATTTTGGGTTCCGAATCGGGCGTCATGCGTCTGGCGATCGCTCGCGAGAATTTGTGCTGGCCGGAATAGGTCCGCACGTGGATGTCGGTCGGGTCCCAGCCATTGGCCGGCGTCGTATCGTCAGGGCAGGCGGAGGAGACGCAGACGATGTCGGTCAACGCCCTGAGCAGGACATAATCGCCGGGCCGCGACCATGGCTCGTCGGACACCATGACGCCATGCGCGTCGATCGCCGTGTTGAAGAAGAAGTTGATAGCCATCCAGCCCGCGCGGGGATTGACGCCCTTGTCGGCCAGCGCGCGGTTGAAATTCTCGGAGCAATTGGTGTGCCCGGGGTAGCCGATATCGTCGTAATATTTGGCCGCGCAGGCGAGCGCGAAGGCGTCGTGCCGGCCACAGGTGTCCTGGACCACCTCGACAAGCGGTTCCATGTCCTGGTCGTAGTATTTCGAATGCAGACCGGGCATCGGATAGCTCGCGCCCATCAGCGTGCGGGTCGTCGTCACGTCGAGCGGATGGTCGAGGCCCTTGTCCAGCTTGCGCGCCGAAAAGCACTGGAAGTCGGTGCACTGGCGCCCGTCGACATCGATGATCTGCAGATAGTCGCCGGCCTTGACGAAGTAGGATTCCGCCGTCGCCGAATGGACGCGCAGATCGAGCACCGGATCGGCGAGCGGATCGGCAAGTTGTGATCGGGCTGCGGGGCGGATGGTGGCGCGCCGCGCGATGACGGTGAGAGGTGTTGCCGTGTCATGGCGATCGACCAGCATCGGTCCCCCGGGTGCGGCAATCAGCACCGCACCATCGCGGGCGACGCTAAAACCCTGCTCCGTGCCTGCGGGTGTCGCGCCGCTGAACACGCGAACCGCCCTTGCCTGATCAAGCTGCACATGGCGTCGCTCGAGTCCGCGACGCACTGAAGCGAGGCTGTCATCGCCCTCGGCGAGCAGTGCCTTGATGCCGGCGGCATTGCTGTTGGATTTCTCACCGAGGATGCCCGGATCGGTCGCGCCGGTGCTGTCCCACGCCAGCAGTTCGCAAGCCTGGCCGCCTTCGACGTTGCGCACGCTGATCGTGTCACCGGCCTCGATCTCGATGAGCACCGCGCCGCTGCCCTGGATCGTATAGCGCTCCATGCCCGGCGGCAGCGCGATCTGCCCCGGCCTCAAGATAAGGCTGGGCCTGGGCGGTCCGGCGGCAATGGCAGGGTAGGGCGACTGGCTCATCTCAGCCTTGCGGTTCGAGAAACAAGTTTGCCTGTGTGTGAAATTATTTTAGCGGTAAGAATAGCAGGGGCGTCACGTTTGGCAAGGCAATGGTGGCGTAAGCTCCCCCTTCTCCCCCTTGCGGGAGAAGGTGTCGCCGAAGGCGACGGATGAGGGGTGTTCCAGCGGAGTGAGACGTTGGCGTTCCCTGGAGCACCCATCATCCGTCTCGGCGCTATCGCGCCGATCCACCTTCTCCCACAGGGGGAGAAGGAAGAGCCGCTCACAAACGCTGCGCTAGTTCCTCTGAATGCGCGATCGCCACACCATATTCCGCAGCCGAATCCAGCATCGTGTGCCAAAGGCTCTCGGCAAACGTCGCGAACACCAGAACGTTGAACTCTGCCAGCCCGTCCGCCCGGTCTGCGCCGCGCCAGAGCGTGACGCTGGTGTGGTCCATCGAGGTCGCGGCTGCCGCGCCAACCGGGAACGCGGTTGGGTGCAAATCGATCGATGACAGTTTCGCCAGCATAGTGCGCACCTTGTCCCCGGAAATGTTGATCAAGACCCGTGCATGCGATTGGTCCGACAGCGAGGCGGAGCCGGAGAATGCCGGCGCCAGCATCTGCGTCGTGTGCTTGCCACCCGTCGACAGCACGAAAAACTGATCCGGTCCCGACCAGATCAGCGTGGCGTCCGAGGCCTGGACAACCGTTGGCGAATTCGGGGCCGCGACGCCAAAATGGGCCTTCGCATCCTTCGCCAGCTCCGCCGCCTTGCCGCGCCGTGCCATCACCTGGACCAGGTCGAAATTGCGGATCTCTCTCAGCGANCTTCGCCAGCTCCGCCGCCTTGCCGCGCCGTGCCATCACCTGGACCAGGTCGAAATTGCGGATCTCTCTCAGCGAAACACCGGCATCGCCTTGCGCACCATGCGCACCTGACACGAGCGCATGCTCCAGCGGACTGCGAACTTCCCAGGAAAACTCAACCACGCTGGCGCCCTCCATCCGGATCGTAGAAGACGGGATTGCAGAGTTCGACATCATAGTCCTCGCCGCGCAGCGGATCGTGCGCATGGACGATCTCGCCGATCCGCTCACGGCCGCGTTCGACCAGGCCGAGCCCGATCCACTGGTCCAGCGTCGGCGAGAAGCAGACCGAGGTGACATAGCCTTGGTCGTTGCCGGGGCCCGGTGTCTGCCCCTTCGGGATGATATGCGCGCCGGAGCGCAGCCGGCGTGCCTTGTCGGCCGGCTTGATGCCGACCACGACCTGCCGGTCCGGCGCCACCAGCGCCTCGCGGCCGGCCATCACCCGACCGACGAAATCCTTCTTGGTCGACATCATCTTGCCCAGGCCAAGATCGGCCGCGGTCGTCGTGCCGCTCAGCTCCGGACCGGCGACATGGCCCTTTTCGACACGCATCACGCCAAGCGCTTCGGTGCCATAGGGCGTCACGCCAAACGGCTTTCCGGCCAGCATCAGATTGCGCGCCATGGCCTCGCCAAAACGCGCCGGCACCGAGATCTCGAATGCCATCTCGCCCGAGAACGAAATGCGGAACAGCCGCGCCTTGATGCCGCGGCGCAAGCGGACTTCGCGTGCGCCCATGAACGGAAAACCTTCGTTGGAAAGGTCTTCGGCGGGGTCGACGATTTCCCTGAGCAGGTCCCGTGTCTTCGGTCCGGCAATCGAGAACTGCGCCCATTGGTCGGACACCGACGTCAACTGAACGTCGAGTTCGGGAAACAGCACCTGCCGGCAGAATTCGAGATGCTGCATCACCAGCCCGGCCTTGGCGGTGGTGGTGGTCAGGAAATAATGATCCTCGGCCAGCCGCGAGGTTGTGCCGTCGTCATAGACGATGCCGTCCTCGCGCAGCATCAGCCCGTAACGCGCCTTGCCGACGGCGAGGTTGGAGAAAGTGTTGATGTAGACGCGGTCGAGGAAGGCGCCGGCATCCGGGCCATGCACGTCGATCTTGCCGAGCGTCGAGACATCGCAGAAGCCGACGCCCGAGCGCACTGCCTTGACCTCGCGGGTCACCGATTCCAGCCAGTCCTTCTCGCCGGCGCGAGGGTACCATTGCGCCCGCTTCCAGAGGCCGGTGTCGACGAAGATGGCGCCCTGTTCGGCGGCCCAGTGATGCGACGGCGTCAGCCGCGTCGCGTGGAACGTCTCGTCGCGGTGATGGCCGGCGAAGGCGCCGATGGCGACGGGCACGTAAGGCGGCCTGTAGATCGTCGTGCCGGTCTCCGGAATGGAGCGGCCGCTCACCGCCGCCATGATGGCGAGGCCGGCGACATTCGAGGTCTTGCCCTGGTCGGTCGCCATGCCCAGCGTGGTGTAGCGCTTCAGATGCTCGACCGATTCGAAACCCTCGCGCTGGGCGAGTTCGATATCGGAGGCCGTGACATCGTGCTGCTGGTCGACGAACGCCTTGCCCTTGCCGCTGACGTGCCAGAGCGGTGTCAGCGAGAAAGCCTCGTCGTCGGCGATCGGCGCCGAGCCTGGCTTGCCGCTGCGCCCGGCGTCGAGCGCGGCTGTTGCACCAGCAGCGAACCCTTCGGTCAGGCAGGCCCCCAGCCCGAAGGCGCCGGCAGCCGCCCCGGCGGCGACCATGCCGGGAGGCGCGCCATCGGGTACGAAGGCAGCAATGTCGTCGCGCCATTTCGGCCGGCCGCGATGATAGGAGGTCAGCCCGACCGCCGGGTTCCAGCCACCAGAAACGGCGAGCCCGTCCGCCTCCACCTCGGCGCGCGCGCCGCCGGTCAGCGATACCGCGATTTTCCTCACGCCATCCTTGCCGCCATCGACGCCGCTGACGGCGCCATGCAGCACCGGGAAGCCGCCCTTGGACGCCAACGAACGGCGGGCCGCAGAGACGTCGGCCCGCGCGTCGATCACCGCCGCGATCTGCAGTCCGGCGCCGAGAGCCGTCTCGACCGTGCGCCAGCCATCCTCATTGTTGGTGAACAGCGCGATGCGCTTTGCCGGTGCTGCGGCGTAGTGCGTGACATAGGTCCGCATCGCGGAAGCCATTATCACGCCAGGCGTGTCGTTGCCGGCAAAGACGATCGGCCGCTCGATGGCGCCCGCCGCGACAACGCAGCGTTTGGCGACGATCCGCCACAAGCGCTGGCGCACCTCATGCTCCGGCGGCGAGGGCAGATGATCGTTGACCCGCTCGATCGCGCCATAGGTGCCGCCATCATAGACGCCGAACAGTGTCGTGCGGGTCATGATGCGGACGTCGGGCATGTCGGTCAGTTCGGCCAAGGTGCGCGACAGCCACTCGGCCGCCGGTACGCCATCGATCGTGCCGCCATCCGACAGCAGGCGGCCGCCGGGGACAAAATCCTCTTCGCACAGGATGACGCGGGCACCAGCGCGGCCGGCAGCCAGTGCCGCCGCCAGGCCGGTCGGGCCGGAACCGGCGATCAGCACGTCGCAATGCGCCCAGGTCTTGTCGTAGTGGTCGGGATCGGCAATGCCGGCTGCGCGCCCGAGGCCGGCGGCGCGGCGGATCGCTGGCTCGTAGATCGCTTCCCAGAACTTGGCCGGCCACATGAAGGTCTTGTAGTAGAAGCCGGCGACGAAGATCGGCGCGAACAATTGGTTCACCGACATCACATCGTGGCGCAGCGACGGCCAGCGGTTCTGGCTGGCGGCCTCGAGCCCTTCATAGAGTTCGGCTGTCGTTGCCTTGGTGTTCGGCTCGCGGCGTGCGCCCGTGCGCAGTTCGACCAGCGCATTGGGCTCTTCCGAGCCTGCAGTGAGTATGCCGCGCGGACGATGATATTTGAAAGAGCGGCCGACCAGCTTGACGCCGTTGGCGACCAGCGCCGAGGCCAGCGTGTCGCCCTGGAAGCCGGAAAAGCTCTTGCCGTCGAAGCGGAAATTCAGCGACGCCGAGCGGTCGATGAGGCCGCCGGATGAGAGGCGATGGGATTGGCTGGAGCTCACGATTGCCGGACTTCCGTGAGTTCGATGAAATGCGACAGGGCTGCGCCTTCCCTTACCCTCCCCCCTGTGGGGAGGGTCGCTGCGCAGCAGCGGGGTGGGGGTCNCGACAGGGCTGCGCCTTCCCTTACCCTCCCCCCTGTGGGGAGGGTCGCTGCGCAGCAGCGGGGTGGGGGTGCGGCGCTGACCCCCACCCGGACCTGCGGTCCGACCTCCCCACCAGGGGGAGGTAGGGGGCTGGCGATTCTCGCGACGGCTGGTGTCTCGACAGAAAAATTCATTTCGCAGCCAGCCTCGCACCAACACCCGCCGCCGACTCCACGGCCGAAATCTCGTGCGTCAGCGTGTTGCGGGTGATCTTCAGCCAGGCCCGGCAGCCACCGCCGTGGTACCAGTACTCGCTGGTGTCACCGGCGATGTTGTCGCGCAAATAGACATAATCGAAGACCTCGTCTTCCGAAGCGCCGGCCACTGGGCGCACTGGCTTGGCATCGCCGAGATAAGTGAACTCGCCGAGTTCGCGTTCACCGCAGAAGGGACAGACAATACGCATGTGACCGTCCTCAGTGAAGGTTCGGTTGGGCGCCCTGGCCCTTCTCGTCGATCACGGCACCAGTCCGGAACCGGTCGAGGCGGAACCGTGCCGCCTCCTTGTGGGATTCTTCGCGAGCCAGGAGGTGTGCAAAGACGAAGCCCGAGCCCGGCGTCGCCTTGAAGCCGCCATAACACCAGCCGGCATTGAGATAGAGCCCGTCCACCGGCGTCTTGTCGATGATCGGCGAGCCGTCCATCGACATGTCCATGATACCGCCCCACTGGCGCAGCAGGCGCACACGGCCGATCATCGGCATCAGCGCCATGCCGCCCTCGCAGACATCCTCCATCACCGGCAGGTTGCCGCGCTGGGCATAGGAATTATAGCCATCGATGTCGCCGCCGAAGACCAACCCGCCCTTGTCCGACTGGCTGACATAGAAATGGCCGGCGCCGAAGGTCATGACACCCGGGATGAGCGGCTTGATCGCCTCGGAGACGAAGGCCTGCAGCACATGGCTTTCGATCGGCAGGCGCAAGCCGGCCATCGCCGCGACGCGCGAGGAGGAACCAGCCACCGCCATGCCGACCTTGCCGGCGCCGATCTTGCCGCGCGAGGTCTCGACGCCGGTCACCTTGCCGTTGGAGTCACGGACGAAGCCCGTCACCTCGCAGTTCTGGATGATATCGACGCCGAGCGCGCTTGCCGCATGGGCATAGCCCCAGACCACGGCATCGTGCCGTGCCGTGCCGCCGCGCCGCTGCAGCAATCCGCCCTGCACGGGAAAACGCGCATTGTCGTAGTTCAGGAACGGGATCATCTTCTTGACCGCGGCGAGGTCGAGCAGTTCGGCATCGATGCCGTTGATGCGCATGGTGTTGCCGCGCCGCGCATAGGCGTCGCGCTGTGCGTCGGAATGATAGAGATTGATGACGCCGCGCTGGCTGACCATCGTGTTGTAGTTGAGGTCCTGCTCCATCCGCTCCCACAGCTTCATCGACAATTCGTAGAAGCCGGTATTCCCGGGCAGGCCGTAATTGGAGCGGATGATGGTGGTGTTGCGGCCGGCATTGCCGGAGCCGATCCAGCCCTTTTCGAGCACGGCGACATTCCTGATGCCGTATTCGCTGGCGAGGAACCATGCGGTCGCAAGGCCATGGCCGCCGCCGCCGATGATCACCACGTCGTAGCGATCCTTCGGCGTGGCATCGCGCCAGGTGCGCTGCCAGTTCTTGTGGCCGGAGAGGGCGGCGCGGGCGAGCGAGAAGATCGAGTATTTCATTGCGTCATTCCAAGGCCGCTCGCCCTACACCGGATTCTTTTTTGACGCATCGGATTTGCCCGAAAACCGCTTCACACTTTTCGGTCCGATGCTTTTAGATATCCAGCGTGTGGTCGCGCTCCCATTGCGTGAAGTGCGAAGCATAGGAATTCCATTCCTGGTGCTTCAGCTTTAGGTATGCCGACGAAAATTCCTCACCCAGCGCCGCCTTGAGCGATTTGTCGTTGTCGAACTCGCGCAGCGCGTCGAGCAGGTTGAGCGGCAGCTTCGGTGCGTCGGTGACGGTATGGCCGAGCTGGTACATGTCGATGTCGTAGCGCTTGCCAGGATCGGCCTTGGAGCGGATGCCGTCGAGACCGGCGGCGATGATGACGGCTTGCAGCAAATAGGGGTTGGCCGCGCCGTCGGGCAGGCGCAGTTCGAAGCGGCCGGGTCCCGGCACGCGCACCATGTGGGTGCGGTTGTTGCCGGTCCAGGTCACCGTGTTCGGCGCCCAGGTCGCGCCCGAGATGGTGCGCGGCGCGTTGATGCGCTTATAGGAATTGACCGTCGGATTGGTGATCGCGGCAAGCGCCGAGGCGTGCTTCATGATGCCGCCGAGGAAGTTTTTGCCCTTGGCCGACAGGCCGAGTTCCATCGAGTTATCGGCGAACACATTGGTCTTGCCAGTCTCGTCCCACACCGAGATATGGGCATGGCAGCCATTGCCGGTCAGCCCCTGGAAGGGCTTTGGCATGAAGGTCGCGCGCAGGCCGTGCTTTTCCGCGATCGACTTGACCATGAACTTGAAGAAGGAGTGCTTGTCGGCGGTCGCCAGCGCATCGTCGAAGGCCCAATTCATCTCGAACTGGCCGTTGGCATCCTCGTGGTCGTTTTGATAGGCGCCCCAGCCGAGCGCCAGCATGTGATCGCAAATCTCGGCGATGACATCGTAGCGCCGCATCACCGCTTGCTGGTCGTAGCAGGGTTTCGAGGCCGTGTCGTATTCGTCGGAAATCGTCTTGCCGTCGGGTGAGATCAGGAAGAACTCGGCCTCGACGCCGGTCTTCACATGCATGCCGTCGCTGGCGGCCTCCGTGATCAATCGCTTCAGTGTGTTGCGCGGCGCCTGGTCGACCTCCTTGTCGTCCATGATGCAGTTGGCGGCGACCCAGGCGACTTCGGGCTTCCACGGCAACTGGATCACCGAGGTGGGATCCGGAACCGCCAGCATGTCGGGATGCGCCGGCGTCAGGTCGAGCCAGGTGGCGAACCCGGCAAAGCCGGCGCCATCCTTCTGCATGTCGGCGATTGCCTGCGCCGGCACCAGCTTGGCGCGCTGCCCACTGAACAGGTCAGTGTAGGAAATCATGAAATATTTGACGTTTTTCGCCCTTGCGAATTCTGCAAGATCAGCTGTCACGGAAGTTCCCCATTTTGTCGATTGTTGGCCCTAGAGCATAGGGCCTTCGGCCCTTCGTTGATTAGAAGCCGTTCTTCCCCGGTATCCAGTTGGTGCCGGCCAGCGGCACGCCGGCCATGGCGGCTGCCTCGATCGTCAACGCAACGAGGTCCTCGGGTTCGAGATTGTGCAGGCTGTTCTTGCCGCAGGCGCGGGCGATGGTCTGAGCCTCCAGCGTCATCACCTTGAGGTAATTCGCCAGCCGGCGGCCGGCGGCCACCGGATCGACCCGCTTCATCAGTTCCGGGTCCTGCGTGGTGATGCCGGCGGGGTCGCGGCCCTCATGCCAGTCGTCATAGGCGCCGGCCGTCGTGCCGAGCTCGTTGTACTCCGCCTCCCAGTGCGGATCATTGTCGCCGAGCGCGACGAGCGCGGCGGTTCCGATCGAGACTGCGTCGACGCCAAGCGCCAGCGCCTTGGCGACATCGGCACCGTTGCGGATGCCGCCCGAGACGATCAGCTGCACCTTGCGGTGCATGCCCAGATCCTGCAGCGCCTGTACCGCGGGCCTGATGCAGGCAAGCGTCGGCTGGCCGACATTCTCGATGAACACTTCCTGCGTCGCGGCAGTGCCGCCCTGCATGCCGTCGACCACGACGACATCGGCGCCGGCCTTCACCGCAAGCGCTGTGTCGTAATAGGGCCGGGCGCCGCCGACCTTGACGTAGATCGGCTTTTCCCAGTCGGTGATTTCGCGCAATTCCAGGATCTTGATCTCGAGATCGTCGGGGCCGGTCCAGTCGGGGTGACGCGAGGCCGAGCGCTGGTCGATGCCTTTCGGCAGCGTGCGCATTTCGGCGACGCGGTCGGAAATCTTCTGGCCAAGCAGCATGCCGCCGCCGCCCGGCTTGGCGCCCTGGCCTACGACGACTTCGATCGCGTCGGCGCGGCGCAGGTCGCGCAGGTTCATGCCGTAGCGCGACGGCAGATATTGATAGACCAGCTGCTTGGAATGGCCGCGCTCTTCCTCGGTCATGCCGCCATCACCGGTCGTGGTCGAGGTGCCGGACAGTGTTGCGCCGCGCCCGAGCGCCTCTTTGGCCGGACCCGACAGCGAGCCGAAGCTCATGCCGGCGATGGTGATCGGGATTTTCAGCTCGATCGGCTTCTTGGCATGACGCGAACCCAGCACCACGCTGGTGTCGCAGCGCTCGCGATAGCCTTCGAGCGGATAGCGCGAGATCGAGGCGCCCAGGAACAGGAGGTCGTCGAAATGCGGCAGCTTGCGCTTGGCGCCGGCGCCACGGATGTCATAGATGCCGGTCGCCGCGGCGCGGCGGATTTCGGAAAGCGTGTAGTCGTCGAAGGTCGCGGATTTGCGCGGCGTCGTCGGCGGGTTGCGATAGGTCATGCTGCCTCAATACGCGTCGGCGTTGTCGATATTGAAATTGTAGAGCGTGCGCGCCGAGCCATAGCGCTTGAACTCAGACGGCTTGACGCCGGTGACGCCGGCGCGGTCGAGCAGCCCCTGCAGCAATTGCAGATGTTCGGGCCGCATCTCCTTGGGGATGCAGTCGGCGCCCAGGCTGCCGACGTTGCCGCGCACGAACAGGCGCGCCTCGTAGATGGAATCGCCCAGCGCGTCGCCGGCATCGCCCAACACCACCAGATTGCCGGATTGTGCCATGAAGGCCGACATATGGCCGATATTGCCGTGCACGACGATGTCGATGCCCTTCATCGAGATGCCGCAGCGCGACGAAGCGTTGCCCTCGATGACCAGCAGGCCACCCTTGCCGGTGGCGCCGGCATACTGGCTGGCATCGCCCTTGATGGTGATCGAGCCCGACATCATGTTCTCGCCGACGCCTGGGCCGGCCGAGCCATGCACGGTGATGGCGCTGCCGGAGTTCATACCGCCGCAATAGTAGCCGACGCTGCCGCGCACATCGATGGTGACAGGCTGATCGACGCCGACGGCGACGGAATGGCTGCCTTTCGGGTTCAACACTTCCCAAGCGGTCTCGTTCGAGCCGGGAGCCAGGTTGTGCAGCGCCTGGTTGAGCTCGCGCAGCGACATCTGGTCGAGGTCGAACACCCGAGAGGCGTGGTCGCTCGCCGCCGTCTTTGAAAGGTTAATTGCCGGCATGAATTCAATGCTCCCAGAAATAGACGGTTGCGGGTTCCGGTTCCCAGACCCTCGCATTGTCTATGCCGGGCAGTTTGGTCAGCGCGCGATATTCCGAACCGAAGGCGACATACTGGTCGGTCTCGGCCATCACTGCGGGCTTGCAGGCGATCGGATCGCGTACCACGCCAAAGCCGTTCTTGGTGCCGACGACGAAGGTGAAGAAGCCGTCGAGGTCGGAGAGCGTGCCCTCCAGCGCCTCGCCCAGGTTCTTGCCATGCGCCATCTGCGATGAGAGATAGGCGGCCGCCACCTCGGTATCGTTCTCGGTCTCGAATTTCATGCCTTCGCGGATCAGCTCGCGGCGGACATTGTTGTGGTTGGACAGCGAGCCATTGTGCACCAGGCACTGATCGGCGCCGGTCGAGAATGGGTGCGCGCCCATCGTCGTCACCGCCGATTCCGTCGCCATGCGGGTGTGGCCGATACCATGCGTGCCGGTCATCTTGCGGACGTCGAAGCGGTCGACGACCGCTTCCGGCAGGCCGACTTCCTTGTAGATCTCGACGACGTCGCCGGCGCCCATGATGCGAATATCGGGACGCAGGGCCTGGATGGCCTCGCGTGCTTGGTCGATCTTGGCGGGCTCGGTCCTGACGACGGCGTGCGTCGATTTCACCGCGATCTTCACCGGCGCGCCGATAGCCTTGGCAAGGTCGGCTTCAAGGCCGCGGAAATCGTGTTCCGGCTTGGCTGACTGGATGGTGATCTTGGCCTCGTTGCCTGACGGCGCGCCATAGATTGCAATGCCTGCGCTGTCGGGGCCGCGATCGCTGAGCGAGACCAGCATTTCCGACAGCATGGCGCCGAGCTTCGGCTCCAGCGCCTTGTCCTTCAAGAAAAGTCCGACGATTCCGCACATGTCAGCCTCCCGACGTTTGTGGCTCCGAAATGATGTATCGAATGAATGTCCTAAATTCAATCGTATGAAAAAAATTTTCCTCTAGTTACATATGCGGCGCAATGCCGCCTTGTGGGTCATCGCCTCTGTCGCGGGTCTTGTGAACCCAAAGCGCATGGCGGACCCGGGCGAGTTTGTAAGCGTCGAGGATGGACAGCGCGTAGATCAGGACGCCGCCGGCATGGCGGCCGATGAAGCTGGCGTCGGACGGCGCAATCTTGGCGGTCACCCACGCCAGGATCACCATGAAGAAGAGAAACTGCAGGCCACGCACCGGCACGCCGAGAATGACATGTCCACTTGCCGGCAACAGGATTGCGGCTCCGAGAACAAGGTAGGGATTGGTCGGGGCGGAAATGGTGGCGGAGTCGGTCATGCGGCCTGCCGTTCATGTCTGTTGATGGCATCGCGAAGCGCCGACATCGACACCAGCAGCCTTTCGATCAGCGCCGGATCGAGTGCCGTGCCGCCAAATTCGGCTTGCCGGAAAACACCGTAACGGGCCCGCTCGGCCTCGGCCAGCAGCCAGACGATGCGCACCCCGTTCGGCGTGATCAGCAATTCCTTGGCGCGTCCTTCGGCGAAGATCTCGATATGGCTGGCGATGAGGCTCTGCGGAAATCGCGCGCCTCTTTTGTCGGTGCGCAGGATTGCCTCGGCTGGAAATCCAGGAGCCTTGGGCAGCGTATGCTCGAGGTGATCGAAATTGGAGAACGTCGTCGGCGAGCCTGGCCGCATCATCATGTCGAAAATGGCTGGGACCGTGACCTTTTCGGTGAGCGAGACGCTGAGCCAGCGCGCCGGCAGCTTTCTTGTCGCCAGCGTATCGACAATGGTGCGCAACTGAACGCGCTGGCCGTTCCACGAGCCTTCCCAGGTGATCACGCCGACGGTGCCGTCCGAGACATTGGCCGCGTCGGCAATGACGCCGCGAACGCGGGCTTCTTCGCCGGCGAGCGCCGCTAAATCTCTCTTGCGGCTGCGGTGCGCCAGCCACGCAAGGTGAAGGACTAGAGCCAGGACAATTACCCCGGCGAGCAGTGCTGACGTCACCTCGGACATGTTGTCATGCCAGGTCTGCCCGGGATCCGGACGGACCGTCTCCCATCAATAGCCCTGCGGTTTTGGCCACGGCATGGTGAACTGTTCGCCGCGCCGCACGAATTTGTAGCGGTAGAAATGGAACCACAGCGAGATCAGGAAGTAGAAGGCGACCATGGCGATCAGCTGCGAGCCGAAGCCGAGGAAGATGGCGAAGAAGGTCACCACGCACAGGCAGAACAGCACGATCGCCGGCAGCGGATGGAAGGGGTGGGTGTAACCGCGGCGGATCGAACCCAGCGGCCACTTCTTGCGGAACATCATGATGTTGATGCTCATGAAAGTGTATTGCAGCACGCCTGACAGAATCGAGAAGGTGATCGCCTGGTTGAGGTCGGCGATGAAGGCGAAGGCCAGCGCGATCGGCAGCAGGAACAGGATCGAACGGTAGGGCGTGCGATATTTCGGATGCACGGCCGAGAACCAGCTCGGCAGATAGCGGTCACGGCCAAGCGAGAACCACGCGCGCGCTGCGTCATTGATGCAGCCATTGGCCGATGCCAGAGCCGCAAGCAGCGTTGCGACGAACAACAGGTTTTCCAGCAGCGGGCTGCCGGTCAGCTTGCCCGCGTCCCACAGCGGGTAATAGGTGATGCCGAGATATTCCCAGGGCATCAGCGAGGCGCAGACATACCAGGTCATGGCGGCTGCGATCAGAAGCGTGATCATGCCGGCCATGGTTCCGTAGGGCAGCGAGCGGGCCGGCGAGCGCACTTCCTCGGCGGCCTGCGTGGTGCCCTCGATGCCGAGATAATACCAGATGCCGAACTGGAAGGCGGCGATGACGCCGATCCAGCCATAGGGCAGCGCATTACCGGGCGTGACCAGCTCGTTGAGCTTCAGCACCGCCCCTTGCGTCCAAGGGCTGACCGAGAAGAACAGGATGACGATCGAGACATAGGCGATTGCCGTGATGACGAAATTGACGTTGAGCGTCATCAGCACGCCGCGGTAGTTGAGCCATGCCAGCACCACGATGGTGGCGGCGATGAAGGAATTGTGGGTGAGCCCTTCGACGCCGGCCTTGGCGACGATGGTGTCGCCGAGCAGGATGGCATCGGACACTTCCAGCATCGTATAGGCAAAGACCAGGAACAGCGCGACGTTGAAGGCCATCAGCGGTCCGACGATGTGCTTGGCCTGCGCGTACTGGCCGCCGGCGGCGGCGACTGTCGACGTCACCTCGGAATCGATCATGGCGACCGAGGTGTAGAGCAGGCCGACCACCCAGCAGACGATCAGGGCTGCCAGCGCGCCGCCCTTGTCGGCCGAGAAGTTCCAGCCGGTGAACTCGCCGACCAGAACGATGCCGACCCCGAGCGCCCAGACATGGGCCGGGCCGAGTACCCTCAGCAGCGATACCCGGTCGCCGTGAATGGTGGTGGTGATGGTATTCTCAACCGCGGCGGTCATCGATCAGTCCCCACTCAGATCCGGTGTTTTTCGGAGGCGGCTTCAAGCTCGCCTTCGCGCGACGAGGTCAGAACGTCCTCGGAGTAGGTCGTATCGACCTTGAACCAGTCGTAAAGCATCCACAGCGCGAGCACGATCGAGATGCCCCAGCATGCGTAAGAGAGTGCCACCCACATGATCTTGCCCCCGATTGCGCGTCGTCGAAACTTTTATTTGTCTTCGAACTTCTCGTTGATGACATCGCGATATTCACGGTCGGATGCCCGGAACAAGAACACGAAATAGCCGATCAGGACCGCTGCCATGACGATCAGCGTCGGCCAGTCGATGATGTAGTGGAAGCGGTTCTGGATGATGTCGTGCGCCGTCTCCGGCGTATAGCCGAGCTTTTCCCAGATCGACGCCATGGTCGGATTCTGGCCGAGCGCTTCCCATGTCTTGGCGTCGAGCGCGTCGATGGATTTCGCGGCACCGGCAAGGCCGAGCTTCAGCGGCAGCCACAGGGCCACGAAGATGGCGACGACAACGACGGCGATATCGAAGACTTGCCCGGCCTTGCTCTGCTCCGGCGGCGTGTAGCGCGGCATGTTCTTGATCCTCAGGAGTTGCTGTTGCGGGCCGCGTCGGCATTCTTGATGTCGAGGCCGTAGATGAATTCCTTGTCTTCCTTGTAGTGTTTGACCATCGCCAGGATGGCGGCCGTGTTGAAGATCAGCACGGCGGCGGCGGCAATCGCGACGACGGCCTTGATGCCGCCATGCGGAATGTATGGCCATGTCATGAAGAGGACGAAGAGGATCGTCGCCCACAGGCAGATGATCAGCAGCGCGGAGCCGCGCAAGTCGGAACGATACAGCGCCTCGATGCGCTCTTGCAGGTCTGACATCGGTTTTCCCCTTTTTCCGGCGAACGGTCTTGAATCCTCCGCGCGCCGCTCTCTTTCAAGAGAGTGAAATTTTTTTCATAAATTCAGGCCGATTTCCGCAATTGTCAAGACGAATTTACGCAGAGTTAACCGTTTGGTTGAGGCGATCGATTTTGCCTGACAATGAAATTATTTGCATTCAGGGGATTGCGGCTCTCTCGCGTTTGCGGTCAATATTCAACCCAAAGCTCCGGCCTCCGCGCCAAGGAGCAGGGAACAATGGATTTTTGAACGGAGGACGAGCGGATGACGGCATCCTGGAGATTTTCGACCCTGGCGGATCGCCATCGCGCGCTGGGTTCGAAGCTCGAAGACTGGAGCGGCATGGGGACCGCCTGGACCTACGACAAGGACGCCGACGAGGAATACATCGCCATCCGCACCAAGGCCGGGCTGATGGATGTGTCGGGCCTCAAGAAGGTCCACATCACCGGGCCGCACGCTTCGCATCTCATCGATCTCGCCACCACGCGCGATGTCGAAAAGATCTATCCCGGCAAATCGGCCTATGCCTGCATGCTGAACGAGGCGGGAAAATTCACCGACGACTGCATCCTCTACCGCACCGGGCCGAACGCCTGGATGGTGGTGCACGGCTCGGGCACCGGCCATGAGGAGTTGCAGCGCGCGGCGATGGGCAGGGACGTGTCGTTGCGCTTCGACGACAATCTGCATGATCTGTCGCTGCAGGGGCCGGCCGCGGTCGACTATCTCGCCAAGCATGTTCCGGGCATCCGCGATCTCAACTACTTCCATCACATGCAGACGCAGCTGTTCGGTTTTCCGGTGATGATTTCGCGCACCGGCTACACCGGCGAGCGCGGCTACGAGATCTTCTGCCGCGGCCAGGATGCGGGCACGATCTGGGACAGGATCCTCGACGAGGGCAAGAGCGCCGGCATCATTCCCTGCCGCTTCACCACGCTCGATATGCTGCGCGTCGAAAGTTATCTGCTCTTCTACCCCTACGACAATTCGCAAAAATACCCGTTCGAGAACGAAGGTCCCGGCGACACGCTGTGGGAACTCGGCCTCGACTTCACTGTCAGCCCCGGCAAGACTGGTTTCCGCGGCGCCGAGGAGCACTATCGCCTGAAGGGCAAGGAGCGCTTCAAGATCTATGGCGTGCTGCTCGACGGCAAGGAGCCGGCGGACGAAGGCGCGCCGGTCTACCGCGACGGCAAAAAGGTCGGCGTGGTGACCTGCGCCATGTATTCGCCGCTGGTCGAGAAATCGATGGGCATCGCCCGCCTTGACGTCGACTGCGCCGTCAAGGACACCAGGCTCGAGATCCGCAACAAGAGCGGATCGATCAAGGCGACGGCGCAGCCATTGCCGTTCGATGATCCGAAGAAAACCAAGCGCACGGCGAAAGGCTGAGGCACAATCAACAGCGAGGGGTTCGAGGCACGAAGACGTAATGGCAGCCAAAAGCATCATCAGCCGGCCGGTCTACGGAACGCTTTCTCCGCAGCCCGGCAAACACCATCTTTTCATCGCCGATGCCGAAGGTGCGCTCGCTATTTCAGACATGGCCGCAAGAGCCCCGGCCGGGTTTTTCGACGATGCCGAGATCGTCTTCATTCCCGGTCCCGATGGCAAGCATGTCAGCGCCCTTGAGACGCTGAGGCCCGCGCAGTTTCACCAGGCGCCGTCCTTCGCCAGCCTGCTGCCGAGGCTCAGGCATACCTTGGCCAACGCCCATATGGGCCTGCGCCTCTACCTCGCCGGCACCGAAGGCCTGATCGGCCAGGCGATGCAGGTGGCGCTGGAAGCCGGCATCGATCACACCTCGATGCAAACAGAACATCGCGGCTCGCTGGCACGGCGCATGCAGTGCGTCCATTGCAAGGGCATCACCGAGAACGTGACGACGCAGCCGGCCACCTGCGCGCATTGCGGCCTGCTGCTTCTGGTGCGCGATCATTATTCCCGGCGCCTCGCCGCCTTCCAGGGCGTCTGCATCAATGCCGAGGACCGCAGTGAAATTCCTCCGATCGAGGAGGCCTTCCCATGAGCACCGGCACCACCAAGCTCGATGTCGTCGTCAGCGATGTCGTCCCGATCAACGACCTCGTCACCCGTTTCCATTTCCGGCGGCGCGACGGTGAATTGCTGCCGACCTTCTCCGGCGGCGCCCATGTCGTGGTCGAGATGCGCGATGGCGAGCGCACAAGGCTCAATCCCTATTCGCTGATGGGCTCGCCGCTCGACACAAGCGAATACACGATCTCGGTGCGCCGCGACGATGTCGGCCGTGGCGGCTCGCTGTTCATGCACCGCAATGTCAGGCCCGGCCTGGAGATGGTGATCAGCTATCCCGTCAACTTGTTCTCGCTCGACCTCAGGGCGAAGAAACATCTGATGCTGGCCGGCGGCATCGGCATCACGCCCTTCATGGCGCAGACCGCGCAGCTGGCGGGGCAGGGCGGCAATTTCGAACTGCACTACACCTGCCGCACGGCCTCGCTCGGCACCTATGCCGATGTGCTGCGGCAGCGCTACGGTCGCAGGGTCCAGCTCTATCATGACGACCGCGAGGAGCGCATCGATCTCGACCGGCTCTTGTCCTCGCAGCCGCTCGGTACGCATCTCTACGTCTGTGGCCCGGCCGGCATGATAAACTGGGTGCGCGACCGCGCGGCAAGCCTGGGCTGGCCGTCGGAGACCGTGCATTTCGAGCATTTCGCTGCACCGCAGCCCGGGCTGCCTTTCGACGTGACTCTGGCCGTCAGCGGCAAGGCGATCCGGGTCGGCGAACAGCAGAGCCTGCTCGAGGCGATCGAGGCGGCCGGTGTCGATCCGCCCTATCTCTGCCGCGGTGGTGTCTGCGGCCAATGCGAAACCAATGTCATCTCATCCGATGGCAAGTTCATCCACAACGACCACTGGCTGAGCGAGGAAGACCACCGCTCCGGCTGCAAGATCATGCCGTGCGTGTCTCGCTTCGAGGGCCGGTCGCTGGTCTTGGAAAGATAGGAGGCGAAGATGGGCATCACCTTTCGCAAGGAAACGTTCCGCGACGACTTCACCTTCAAGAACAGCCCTGAGCACATCAGGCGGTTCCCGTTTCCGTTCCACGAAGACAGCTATATGTACGCAGTCAACATCGAGCCGCATGTCGTGGGTCCGAAGGGCAGCGTGCTGGAGAACCTGATCGACGTCGACGAGCACTATGTCGCCGAGATGCAGGACCGCGCCTTGGTGCTGGCCGAGGATCCGCTGCGCTGCCAATCGCTGCCGCACATGACGCTGGCCGGCTGGGACCTGCTGGAACTCCTGATGGAGCAGCAGGCGCTGGGCTATCCCGAACATTTCACGCTGACCCGCGATGGCGACCGCTGGCGCTGGATCAACCGGCCGCTCGGCATCGACGACACCTTCACCTTCGGCGACACCTCGACCTTGCCTTACGGACCGATGGAATACATCACCCGCCAGAGCCAGGGCGATTTCTGTATCCTCGACCAGCGCGACGGCAATCTGTGGATGGATGCCGGCATGGTTACCACCCAAGCCGACTGGTCGCTCGACTTCGACATCGGCATGAATTTCTTCGAGTGGCACGCGCCGGTGCCGCTGGCGCACGAGAAAGGGATATTCGTCAGGGCGCTGAAGTTCCTCACCAACATCCAGCAAGGCAAGCCGGCAAGGCGGCTGAACTGGACGATGACCATCAATCCGCGCCTCGACACCAGCCCGGAGAATTACCACAAATGGGGCCCGGACCGGGCGACGGTGACGCCGGAAAATGTCGGCGACAAGGTGCATCTGCGCGTCGAACTGCAGAGCTTCTGGCGCCTGCCACGCTCGAACGGCATCGTTTTCCCGATCCGCTGCTATCTGATCAAGATGGACGAGTTGGTGACACAGCCGAAATGGGCACGCCGCCTGCACCGCGTCATCCGCGACCTGCCCGATGAGCTTGCCAACTACAAAGGCCTGACGCGGTATAGGCCGACACTGGTGGAGTGGCTGTCGAAGCTTGATGATGGCCGTACGACGAGCCCGGGGTTTGGCCCGGAATGAATTACTGATGTCGGCGCTGCCCCAAAGCAGCCAATCTCCCCCCAAGAGGGGGAGATGCCCGGCAGGGCAGAGGGGGGCGCCGTAGAGCGCCGGCCCTGCCCAATGTCCCGCTTCCGCGATGCTCACGACGCGTCGCTTAGCCCAGCCACAATCACGACGTGCTGGCAGACATTGTCGATATCGCGAATGACATCGTCGTTCCAGAAGCGCAGGACCGTCCAGCCAAGCGCTTCAAACTTGGCGGTTCTTGCAGCGTCCGATTCCGACGTTTCCGCCTGGCCATGCTGGGACCCATCAAGCTCGATGATCAGCTTTTTATCCGGGCATGCAAAATCGGCGATATGGCCAGCGATAGGCATCTGGCGCCGAAACCCCAGTCCCATCAGCCTGTGTGCCCTGATCGCATTCCAAAGCTTGAGTTCGGCATCGGTCATCACCTTGCGCATCCTGCGTGCATTGCGGCGATTGTTGGCGGACACCAGATTATGCGTCATCGCGGTTCGCCCCCCTCTGTCCTGCCGGACATCTCCCCCTCAAGGGGGGAGATCGAATGCCACTTCGGCCTTCGCCAACCGCCAATGCTGCAAAAGAGACCGTCGCGAGCCGCCGATCCTCCCGGGACCATGGGAAGATCGAGCTCCGCTCAACCCGCGCTGTTCTGTGGATAACAAATAATCGACAAATACCGCATCGGCAGCTTCGTCAGCTGCTCCGGCCCATGCGGCGCGTCGGCATCGAAGAACAGGCTGTCGCCGGGCTTCATCGGGTAGAGGTTGCTGCCATGGCGGTAAACGACCTCGCCCTCCAGCATGTAGAGGAACTCCATGCCCTCGTGCTGGAAGGTCGGGAACACATCGGAATCCTCGGTCAGCGTGATCAGATAGGGCTCGACGACGACGCCGCTGGTGTTCGAGCCGATATGGCCGAGCAGATTGTACTGATGGCCGGCGCGGGTGCCGCGGCGCTCGACATCCAACCCCTGGCCGGCCTTGACGAAGACCGCACTGCGCTCTTCCTCGAAGCGGCGGAAGAAGGCAGTCACCGGAACGCCGAGCGCGCGTGACAGCGCCTGCAAGGTGGTCAATGACGGCGAGGTGATGCCGTTCTCGATCTTCGACAGCATGCCAAGTGAAATGTCGGTGGCGACCGCCAGATCGGCAACCGTGATGCCGAGCTTCTTGCGGAACGCCCGCACCTCGCGGCCGATCGCCACCTCAAGCACTTTCTCGCGGGTGTCGCGAATGGCATGCGGGTTTTGCGTCAGCGGCGCCCGGATGGCCTTGCCGTCCGCCGAAACCTTGGGCGACGGCTTTGCTTTTGCGGGTCCTGGACCGGCCTTGGAATCGGAAATTGTCTTCGCCATCTCGCCCCCCGAACCAGAAGATTTATTTCACTCAAGGTGAACATGTCAGGTGCCGATACAGGAGCGCAACCGCGACGGCAAGCCATCTTATGTCGCACGCGCCAGTCCGGCGATCGCGGCCGCCGCAGGTTTTTCGCCAGGAATCCATTGTGCGCAAATGCAGTTCCCGCAGATGTCTGTTGACAGCACCAAAGAGCCAATTACTGTCCTGTCAGTGAAATTTGTTTCGCTGGGGAAATCAAGAAGAGGAGGCCCGGAATGAACACTCGCGTTGCCGTCATCGGAGCCGGCCCGTCCGGTCTGGCCCAGCTCAGGGCCTTCAAATCGGCTGAAGACAAAGGCGCCGATATTCCCGAAATCGTCTGCTTCGAAAAGCAGTCCGACTGGGGCGGCCTGTGGAACTACACTTGGCGCACCGGCCTCGACGAGCATGGCGACCCGGTACACGGCTCGATGTACCGCTACCTCTGGTCGAACGGACCGAAGGAGTGCCTGGAGTTTGCCGACTACACTTTCGAGGAGCATTTCGGCCGGCCGATCGGCTCCTACCCGCCGCGTGCAGTGCTGTGGGACTACATCAAGGGCCGCGTCGAGAAGTCGGGCCTGCGCAAATGGGTGCGCTTCAACAGCCCGGTGCGCATGGTGACTTTTTCGGAAGAGACGAAGAAATTCACCGTCACCGCGCATGACCGCACCAACGACGTCACCTATTCGGAGGAGTTCGACAATGTCGTCGTCGCCTCCGGGCATTTCTCGGTGCCCAACGTGCCGTATTTCGAAGGCTTCTCGACCTTCAACGGCCGCATCCTGCATAGCCACGATTTCCGCGACGCGATGGAGTTCAAGGGCAAGGACATCCTGATCATCGGCCGTTCCTATTCGGCCGAGGACATCGGTTCGCAATGCTACAAATATGGGGCCAAATCGATCACCTCCAGCTACCGCTCCAAGCCGATGGGCTTCAAATGGCCGGAGAACTGGAAGGAGGTGCCGCTCTTACAGAAGGTCGTCGGCAAGACCGCACATTTCAAGGACGGCTCGACCAAGGATGTCGACGCCATCATCCTGTGCACCGGCTACCTGCATTCCTTCCCCTTCCTGACCGACGATCTGAAGCTCAAGACCGCCAACCGCATGTGGCCGCTCGACCTCTATGAAGGCGTCGTCTGGGAGAAGAACCCGCAACTCTCCTACATCGGCATGCAGGACCAGTTCTACACCTTCAACATGTTCGACGCGCAGGCCTGGTTCGCCCGCGATGTCATCATGGGCCGCATCAAGCTGCCGTCGGCCGAGGCGATGGCCGAACACGGCGCCAAATGGCGGGCGCGAGAGGAGACGCTCGAAGACGCCGAGCAGATGATCTGGTTCCAGGGCGACTACACCAGGGAGCTGATGGACCAGACCGATTATCCGGGCTTTGACGTCGAGGCGGTCAACCAGACCTTCATGGAATGGGAGCACCACAAGGCGGAGAATATCATGGGCTTCCGCGACCACGCCTACCGCTCGCTGATGACCGGCACCATGGCGCCGCTGCACCATACGCCTTGGCTGCAGGCGCTGGACGATTCGATGGAGAGCTATCTCGAGGTGAAAGGCGTCGCGGCCGAGTAGTGGCCCAGGAGGCGGGCTTTGGCGTCAGTCTGGCACCACGACCCAGCCGTGGCGGCGCTTGTCGTAGACTGACTTTGTCGGCGCCGGGAAGGACGGATCGGCGAAACAGCCGACGGCCACGGCGACCGCCTCCGGTTTTCGTGACGGATACCAGAACACGGTGGACCCGCACGTTCCGCAGAAATGAAAGCTGATCGCAAAGCCGCTGTCGGAATCGCGTTGGAATGTCTTCGATGGGCCCCGGATCTCGGTCGCGGCGGCGTCGAAGAAGGCCGCGATGCCGGGCTGCCGGTCCGCCGCTGACAGTCGAGGCAATGGCAAAGCGACACCATGGTCGGCTCTTGCGGGCAATGTATCTGCAATTGTCCGCAGGTGCAGCTGGCTACCCTGCTGGTCATTCTCTTCTCTCCTTTTTGGTGGTATCGGCGGTTGAGTTTTACCCCAGCCTTGCGCGCGCCTTCGCCGTCCACGCATTGAACAGCCGGTCGGCGACGATGCCGATGAAGGCGATGGCGAGGCCGGCGACGATGCCGCGGCCGGAATCGGCCTTCGACAGCGCGATGAACACCTCCTGGCCGAGGTCGCGGGTGCCGACCATGGCGCAGATGATGATCATCGCCAGCGCCATCAGGATCGTCTGGTTGACGCCGAGCATGATTTCGGGAAGCGCCAGCGGCAATTGCACACGGAAAAAAGTCTGGCGCGGCGTGCAGCCCGAAACCTTGGCCGCCTCGATCAGCGCCGGCGGTACCTGCCTGATGCCGTGATTGGTGTAGCGGATGGCCGGCACCACGGCGAAGGCGATCGTTGCAATCATCGCGGTGACGTCGCCGACGCGGAACAGCATCACCACCGGAATGATGAAGCAGAAGGACGGCAGCACCTGCAGCGTGTCGATGATGGGTGTGACGATCTTCTCGAAGCGGTCGCTGCGCGCGGCCATCAGACCGATCGGAATGCCGATCAGGCAGGCGATGAAGGCTGAGATACCGCAAAGATAGACCGTTGCCATGGTCTTCTCCCACAGGCCGGTGACGGCGCAGAAAGCGGTCAGTCCGGCGACCAGGGCAGCCAGGCGCAAGCCTGAGAGCTGATAGCCGGCAAGGCCGAGCAGCAACACCGCGCCCAGCCATGGAAAGCCTTCGCAGAAGGCGCGCACCGGGTTCAGCACATTGAGGATCAGCGCCACGCGGAACGCTTCGATCGTGTCGAAGAAATTGATGGTGACCCAGTTCACCGCCGCTTTCCACAACGGCGCGGTGGTGAAGGTGATCGCCTTCGGCACCACCGCGAAGGCCGGCACGAACAGGCCGATCAGCGTGGTGACGGCAAGGATGGCGATCGCCAGCGTCAGATTGGGGTAGCGCCGCCAGAAGCTCGGTATCGCCTCTTGGTGGACATTGCCCTTCGCTTGCTTGTGGGCGATGGCCTGGCTCAGCCGGTCGAGCGCGATGGCCAGCGCGACAATGGCCAGACCGGCTTCCATCGCCTCGCCGACCTTCAGCGCGCGCAACGCCAGGAGCACGTCGTAGCCAAGGCCGCCGGCGCCGATCATCGAGGCGATGATCACCATGTTGAGGGCCAGCATGATCACCTGGTTGACGCCGACCATCAGCGTCGGCCGCGCCGAGGGCAACAGCACGCGCCACAGTTTCTGCCGCGCCGTGCAACCGGCCATCTCGCTGAAATCGTCGATCTCGGACGGCACCCGCGACAGGCCCAGCATCGTCGCCCGCACCATCGGCGGCGTGGCGAAGATAGCGGTGGCGATCATCGCCGATACAGGGCTGTTGCCGAACAAAAGCAACATCGGGATGAGATAGGCGAAGGTCGGGATCGTCTGCATCAGGTCGAGGGCAGGGGAGACCACAAGCCTCTCGGCCCACGGCTTGCGCCACGCCCAGATGCCTGCGAACAGGCCGGTGACGATGCAGAACGGCACGGCGATGGAAATCAGCGCCAGCGTCAGCATGGCGCTGGTCCATTGGCCGAACAGCGCGATGTAGAGAAAGCAGCCGCCGACCAGCAGGCCGAGTTTTCTGCCGCCGGCGGCATGCCCGGCGATGAAGGCGGCAGCACACACGCCAATCCAGGATAGCCGCGGCAGGACGTAGGCGTCCGCGCCATGGCCGATCTTGAAACTCTTGGCGAGGAGATTGAGCGCGAAGTCGAGCGGCACGCCGAGCACGGCGGTGATCGAGCGGGTCAGCCACGACAGGTTCGACTTGATCCAGCGCATCAGAGCGCTGACCCAGTCGGCGGCCGGTACGATGGCGCTGGCCGGGTAATTCACCGCCCAGGGCAGGCTATCCTGCAGCAGGAACAGCACCAGCACGGCGGCCAGCGCGAGCGCCCAGATCGCCAGCCACAGCTGAACCGGCGGCCTTGCCTCGCTGGCGCTTGTCGTGACGGTCATCCGCCGACCCCGGAACGCTCGATGCCGGCCAGCAGCTCGATCACCGCTTGCGGCGTCACTTCGCCGATCGGCTTGCCGGTGCCGTTGACCACCGCGAACGGCTTGCCGGAGGACACGATGTCGGCCGAGAAGCTGGCGATCTTGGCCTCCGGCGCAACCGAGCCCCCGTGCTCCGAACCATCGCAGGCGCGCATCAGGCCGCGGGCCGAAATCACCTTGGCACGGTCGACGTCGCGCGTGAACTCGGCGACATAGTCGGTGGCCGGATTGACCACCAGCTCCTCCGGCGTGCCGATCTGGATGACCTCGCCGTCCTTCATGATGGCGATGCGGTCGGCCAGCCGGATCGCTTCGTCGAAATCATGGGTGATGAAGACGATGGTCTTGTGCAGCATGGTCTGCAGCCGCATCAGCTCATCCTGCATCTCGCGGCGGATCAGCGGATCGAGTGCGGAGAACGGCTCGTCGAGGAACCAGATTTCCGGTTTTGTCGAGAGACTCCGGGCGATGCCCACACGCTGCTGCTGGCCGCCGGAAAGCTCGCGCGGATAGAAATGCTCGCGGCCGCGCAGGCCGACGAGCTCGATCACCTCGCGCGCCCGCACCTCGCGCGTTGCCCGGTCCTGCCCCTGGATGCTCAAGGGAAAGGCGATGTTGTCGAGCACGTTGAGATGCGGCAGCAGCGCGAAATTCTGGAACACCATGCCCATGCGATGGCGCCTGAGCTCGATGAGGGCCGCGTCGGAAATCTTGAGCAGGTCCTTGCCCTCGAATTCGACCTTGCCATGGGTCGGCTCGACCAGCCTCGACATGCAGCGCACCAGCGTCGATTTGCCGGAGCCCGACAAGCCCATGATGATGAAGATCTCGCCCTGGCGGATTTCGAGATCGACGGCGCGCACGGCGCCGACCAATCCGGCGGCAGTGACGTCGGCCATGCTGGCTTTGCCGTCGCGCTCGCGGATGAAATTGGCCGCGTTCGCCCCGAACAGTTTCCAGACATTGCGGCAGGCAAGTTTGACCGGGCGGCCATCCGTACCCGGTTGAACCGCCTGCTGTTCAGTCCCGTCCGTCATCCAATCGTCCTTCTGGAACATCGACCATGAAGACCCGGCCGATCGGACGGCCGGGTCTTCTTCCAGTCGGAACGGTCACTGCGCCCAGGCTTTCCAATCTGCCTCATGGGCCGCGATCCAGGCGGCGGCGACATCTTCGGGCGTCTTGCCGCCGAGGTCGATCTCGCCGCTCATCTTGTTGAGCTCGTCGGTGTCGACCGTGTAGGCCTTGGCCACCTTGTAGGCGACCGGCCATTTGTCCTTCATGCCGGACCAGGAGTATTTCCAGATTTCGCCATGCGGCTTGCCGCAATCATATTTGGCGTCCGGGTTCACGCCCCATTTCGGGTCGTTGTAGCATTCGGGCGTGTATTCGGGGAATTGCACCCACTCGCCCTTGTACTTGGCCGGTGCCCAATGTGGCGAATAGATCCACAGCATGATCGGCGCCTTGCGCTGATAGGCTGAATCCAGTTCCGCGAACATCGCCGCATCGGTGCCGGCATGGATGACGGTGAAGGGCAGCTTCAACGCCTCGACGCGTTCGTCGTCAAAGCCTTCCCAGGTCACCGGGCCGCCGACATAACGGCCCTTCGGCGCGGTCTCTGCCGTCGAGAAGGCTTCGGCGCATTTCGGGTCCTTCAGCGCTTCCCAGTTGGGCAGGCCGGGGCATTTCTCCTTCATGTATTCGGGGAACCACCACTCTTCCTTGGCCTTCGGACCGAGCTTGCCGAGCCGTTCGGTCTGGCCGGTCGCATCGGAGGCCTTCATGGCTTCGCCGGCGGTCGTGTCCCAGAACTCCAGGCCGACATCGAGGTCGCCATTGGTGAGGCCGGTGGTGAGGCTGGAGAGGTAGTCGGCGGTCGGATATTCGACGGTGTAGCCGAGCTTTTCGAGAATGCCGCCAAGGATCTTGGCGTTGAGGTTGACGCTGGTCCAGTCGAACAGCGCGATCTTGATCGGGTCGTTGGATTCCGGTGCCGCGGCTTTGGCGGAAGGCGTCAGCAGGCTCAGCGTCGCCAGCGCCACGGCGCCCAGCGATAGTTTCGAAATTCTACTGCGAGATGACATGCTCGTTCTCCTTCAAGCTGTGACGGTTATCGTTCGTTCCCTTCTTGCGTCTTTTTCTGCCGTTCTGGGTCTTTCCCTGATTGTGTTGGAAAGACCTGTCGTTGCGCAAGGCCGTTGCCGCTCTGACGCGGCCAAAGCCGGCGCAGGCGAGATTGTGCTGAATTGGGGGTGATGAAATATGCCGGGAGGGTCAGCGTCATGGCTGCCGACGGATCGCTGCGGGAGCGATCACCCGCGGATCAATTGCCACTCCTGCGGCGCCCTGCACGGTGCAAGCCATCAAGGTCCCATGATCTCGGCTGTCGGCGCGGCAAGCCCCTTCTCGCCACGGCCGTTTCATAGGATGAAATTATATATACCAACGTTCATCGCGCGCAACGACTAAGGCTTAGCGAGATGCATAAATTCAGACTGCAGGCGAAGACCGACCTGACCGCCGGGCATTTCCTACCAGCAGACGTAGCCGCCATCGACGATCAGGTCGAGGCCGGTGACGAAGCTCGACGCGCGACTGGCCAGGAACACTGTCGGCCCGACCATTTCCTCTGGTGTCGCCATTCGACCCATGGGCGTGTCCCGCTTGAAGATCTTGATCTCTTCAGCGACCTCCGGCCGTTTGTTCATGGGCGTCAGCGTGTAGCCCGGGCTGACGGCATTGACGCGCAGGCCGCGATCAGCCCACTCCATGGCGAGGCTCTTCGACATGTGGATGACGGCGGCTTTCGAGGAATTGTAGTGTGCCTGCGTCAGCCCGCGATTGATGATGGTGCCCGACATCGAGGCGATGTTGATGATCGACCCCTTGCGCCGCGTCAGCATCTTGCGCGCCTCGGCCTGGCAGGACAGGAACACGCCGGCGACATTGACCTCGTGCACCTTCCGCCACGTCTCCAGCGACAATGTTTCGGCAGGTTCAGAACCGGCAATGCCGGCATTGTTGACCGCGACCGTCAGCGCACCGAGTTCGGCCTCGGCACGATCGATCGCCACCGCGAGGTCGCTCTCCGATGTCACTGTGCCGGTCAATACCAGCGCCCTGCGGCCAAGTGCGGTGATCCGCTGCGCTGTTTCGTCCAGCCCGCCCTTCGACGCATGACCGAAGCAGGCGACGTCGGCGCCTGCCTCGGCCAATCCGATCGCGATTGCCTGGCCAATGCCGCTGCCCGCGCCCGTAACCAGCGCGACATCGCCGTCCAGCTTGAAAAGATCCATCATACCCTCCCTGTCTCAGGGAAGGTATGCGTTGCACCATGCTTCGATCAAGCGTCCTGTGGGCCCAAGCGGATTGCCAGTTCGCGAGGCTCAGAAATATCCGTCCGAAGCGGCCGTGGCCTCCTTCGGGATTTCGACGCCGTCGACCAGGATCTTGTCGACCAGTTCGTGGTGAAAGCAGACCAGCCCCTTGATGCGTTCGGCCTCGTGCACCGGCTCCGGATAATACCAGACCATGTTCTCGTGCCGCTTCTTTGGTGTCGTCACGTGATAATAGTTGGAGAGGCCCTTGTAAGGGCAGCGCGAGATGTAGCGGCTGGGCGCGAACATATCGAGCCGCGTGTCGGAGATCGGCAGGTAGTGGCGCACCGGATGGCCGGTCTCGAACAGGAACACGCCACGGCGTGAATCGGCGACCTGTTCGCCGTCGAGGATGACCTGCACCCGCCGCGAGGAGGGCAGGCAGTCGACGCGGCGGAACGGATCGCGGGCGTGCACGAAGATCTCCTCGTCTTCCTCATACCAATGCGTCATCTTGGGCCAGTAGAAGGACATGTAATCCGAGAGCAGCGGCGATCCCTTGACCGGGTCGAGGTAGCGCCAGGCGGCATCCTCGACCAGGGTGATCCCGGTATTGAGGGAATAATGCGTGGCGACACCCTTGAACGGGCTCTCGGTTGTCGTCGCGCTCGGCAGCAGGAACTCCTCGCGCACGTCGCTCATCGGGAAGTAGTAGACCGGCAAATGGTCGCTCTCGTAAAGCACCAGCGCCTTGGTCGTGTCGGCGACGATCATTGATCCGACCTGCACCCGCAGTCGCTTCTGCATCGGCATGGTGAAGGCGACGTAGCCCGGCTCGAACTCATACTGCACGATGGTGTCGAGCAAGGGGAAATGCGGTCCGCGACCGCGCAAATGAGGCTTGCGAATGGTAGTCTCCCGTCTTCTTGTCTTGGCGGCCGCGCGGTTGGACACGGGGCTCAGCCTATGGATACTCGATCGAGCAGCAGCCCGGCGGCAATCGGCGGCAGGCCGCTGACATTCTTGCGCACCGGCACCAGCAGGTCGGGGAAGTAGCTGAAGATCACCGGCGTCTCGTCGAGCAGCAGCTTCTGGATGTCGGATGCCGCCGCGCGCTGTGCGCCGATGTCGAGCGCCTTCAGGTAACTGGTGACCATGCCGTCATAGGCCGGGCTCTTGAAATGCGCCGCGTTCCACGGGCCGTCGCTGACCAGCGGGCTCTTCAGGAACACATTCGGCACGCTGCGATGCGCGTAGTCGGTGATCCCCAGCGGGCTGTCCAGCCAGTCCGATTGGCCGAACACCGCCTTGCCGTAATATTTGTCCTGGTCCTCGATGTTGAGCGCGATGCGGGCGCCGATCTCCTTGGCGAAGTTCTGGAACAGCTGCGCGTAGCCCGGAATGTCGGAATAGCGCAGCGTCGTCAGCGTGACGTCGAAACCGCCAGCGAGCCCCGCCGCCTCCATGAGCTGCTTGGCCTTGGCGATGTCCTGGACACGCTGCGGCACAGATTTGTCTGTCGCGGGGAAGGCCGGCGCGAACGGGCTGTCATTGCCGGTCGCCGCCATGCCGCGGCATAGGCCGTCGACCAGCTTGGAACGGTCGATGCTGAGCGCCAGCGCCTGGCGCACGCGCTTGTCGGTGAACGGGCCGGTGTCGCAGCGCATGTGGAGCTGGCGATGCGCGGTCGAGGCGACACGCAGCACGGTGATGTCGGGACTGTTCAGCACGACCTGGCTGACATCGAGCGGCACCGCATCGAGGATGTCGACCTCGCCGGCCTGAAGCGCCAGGATGCGCGGCTGTACGTCGCCGTAGAATTTGAACTCGAGCCGGTCGGGCAGCGCCTTCTCGCCCCAATAATCGGGGTTGCGCACGAATGTCGCGCCGACCTTCGGCGTGTAGCTCTCCAGCCGGAACGGTCCGGTGCCTTCAAAGGTCTTCTCGTAGTCGCCCTTGTAGCTCGCCGGCAAGATGACGGCGTTGTAATTGTCGATCGACACCGAATAAGGAAAGCTGCCGTTCGGCGCGTCGAGATGGAAGGCGACGGTGTGGTCGTCGACCTTCCGCGTGCCGCCCTTCGACAGCAGGCCCTTGAACACCGAAAGCGCGTTCGAGGCACCATTGGGATCGGCCAGCCGGTCGAAGGTCGCCACGACGTCGTCGGCCTTGAAGTCCTCGCCATTGTGGAATTTCACGCCCTTGCGCAGCTT
The DNA here is from genome assembly GCF_000502435.1 of Mesorhizobium sp. LNHC232B00. Classification (NCBI taxonomy): domain Bacteria; kingdom Pseudomonadati; phylum Pseudomonadota; class Alphaproteobacteria; order Hyphomicrobiales; family Phyllobacteriaceae; genus Mesorhizobium; species Mesorhizobium sp. LNHC232B00. The sequence continues at coordinate 580,869 of NZ_AYWP01000003.1, read as the reverse complement.
GAAGGTCCACACGCTGCCGTCTTCGTTCGGCGACCAGCTTTCCGCCAGCACCGGCTTCAAGGTGAGATCCGGCTGCGTGATGCAGAGAAATTCGGCGGTCTGGAAAACCAGTTGGTAGCTGCCGCTGTCATAGTAGGTGACGGGATCGATGGCGCCGCCGGGCGTGGCGACGCCGGCGCGCACCGTGCCGCCCGGCTTGCCCTCGGCGCGGGCTTTCTGCGTGCCGAGGCCGACAGCGGCGACAAGGCTGCCCAGGAACGGCAGGGAAAGGCCGAGAACGCTGCCATGGCGCAGGAAATCGCGTCGGTCGAGCCTGCCCGCCAGCAATTCGTCAACAGCGGAATTTTCGATTGCTGTCAGGTTTTTGCGAGCGGCGTCGATCGTCATGAAATGCTTCGGCATGGCTGCATTCCTCGCTTGCCCTTGGGGGATCGGCCATTTAGGTCATTGTTGACCGCAGCCGGAAAGCGATATTTTTTGATGGGGTCCATCGAAATTTTCGATGCAGGAGCAAAGCCATGGATACCGAAAACCTGCGCAGTTTCCTGGAGGTTGCCGAACATGGCAGCTTCACCGTCGCCGCCAATCGGCTGAACCTCGCCCAGTCGACCGTCAGCGCGCGGATCAGGGGGCTGGAGGAGCAGTTGGGGCGGCGGCTTTTCGTGCGTGATCGCGATGGTGTCACGCTGACGCCGGCCGGCCGGCAGTTCCTGCCGCATGCCTCCTCCATCACCCGAACCTGGGAGCAATCGAGGCAGGACATTGCCGTTCCCGATGGTTACGAGACATTGCTGCGGCTGACCGCCCCCGCCTATCTGTGGGATTTGATCACCTCGCCATGGGTCGAGTGGATGCGCGCCAGGCAGCCCAATGTGGCGCTGCGGCTCGAGGGCAGTTTTCCGGATCTGGCGATCGACCAGCTGGCGGAAGGACTGCTCGACATCTGCATCCTCTATTTGCCCCGGCCGCATCCCGGCATCATCTATGAGACACTGGCCGTCGATCAGGTCGTGCTGGTCCAGCATGCCGCGCAGACGAAGCCGTGGACCGAGAACTACATCCTGATGGACTGGGGCTTGGAATTCCGCATCGAGCACGACCACGCCTTCGCAGGCATGGTCAAGCCCGCCATTTCGGCCGGGCTGGTCTTCATCGGCCTGCAGCATGTGCTGTCGCGGCGAGCGGCGGCCTATCTGCCGCTCAGTGCTGTCAGCGGTCATATCGAACGCGGCGAGATGCGGCGCATCGACAACACGCCGGTGTTCCAGCGGCCGATTTACCTTGCTTATCCCTCCAACCCGGTCTCCTCGGATGTCCTGGATGTCGCGTTGACCGGGCTGCGCTCGCTGGCCAAGGACTGGACCAGCGATCAGGGTTTCTCGGAAGGCGACCGCTCCTTCAGCATGGCCGGCCGGATGTGACCGGCTAGGCAAATGCGATCCCCCACGTGACGCCTTGCTATGCCGGCTCGGTCACCGGCGCCTTCTGCAGCCTCGTCAGCTCCGCAAAGGGAATGTGGCATCGGATGGAATGCCCGGGCTGTGCTTCGGCGAGCGGCGGCTCCTGCTCCTCGCAGATCGGGCCGATCTTGCGCGGGCAGCGCGTGTGGAAGACGCAGCCCGAGGGCGGATTGGTGGCGCTGGGGATTTCGCCGTCGAGGCGAATGCGAGCCGGCTCCGTCTGGTCCAGTTTTGGAACCGCCGACAGCAGCGCCTCGGTATAGGGATGATGCGGCCCGGAGAACACTTCTTCCGATGGCCCGAGCTCCATGATGCGGCCGAGATAGAGCACGGCGATCTTGTCGGAGAGGTAACGCACCACGCCAAGGTCGTGCGAGATGAAGATGTAGCTGACGTCTTCCTTCGATTGCAGGTCGGCGAGCAGGTTGAGGATGGCCGCCTGCACCGACACATCGAGCGCCGAGGTCGGCTCGTCGCACACCACGATGCGTGGATCGCCGGCGAAGGCGCGCGCGATGGCGACGCGCTGCTTCAGGCCGCCCGAAAGCTGGCGCGGCTTGACCGCCAGATGCCGCTCGGTCAGCCGCACCGAACGGACGAGCTCGTTGAGACGCGCCTCCAGCGCCTTGCCGCTCAAGCCCGCCAGCCGCTTCAGCGCCCGGCCGATCAGGTGGCGGATCGAATGCGAGCGATTGAGTGCCGAATCCGGGTTCTGGAAGACGATCTGCATCGCCTTGACCTCGTCATCGCCGCGGTTCTCCAGCCGTGGCGCCAGCACCTTGCCCTCGAGCTCGATGGTGCCGCCGTCGTCGGGTGGCACAAGGCCAAGCAGCAGCCTGGCGAAGGTGGTCTTGCCGCTGCCGGATTCGCCGACCAGCCCGAGCGTTTCGCCTGGACGAAGATCGAGCGAGACGTCCTTGACGGCGCGCAAGGCATGGCCATGGCTGGCATAGGTCTTGTTCAGCCCAGTGACGCGCAGCACGGGGGCTGCCGCCGGCTTTGGCGCGCTCGCAACATCGCTCGGCGTGGCGCGCGGCAGGGATTGTGCCTTGTCATGATGGAAGCAACGCGACAGGCGCTTGCCTCGTTCGTCGCTCAGATCATAGAGCGGCGGCAATTCGGTGCGGCAGCGGTCGTCGGCGAGCGCGCAGCGGTCGGCGAAGGCACAGCCCTTGATCTCGGCGCCAATGCCCGGCAGGAAGCCTGGAATGGTGTCGAGCCGGCCCTGGTCCTTGCGCTGCCCGCCGCGCGGCAGGCAGCGCAAGAGCGCCACCGTATAGGGGTGGCGTGGATCGTTGAACACAATTTCGGTCGGTCCTTCCTCCACCAGCATGCCGGCGTAGAGAACGCCGACACGGTCGCACATGTTGGAGACGACGGCGAGGTTGTGGCTGATGAACAGGATCGACGCCGACAGCTCCTGCCGGAGCTGCGCGATCAGGTCGAGCACCTCGGCCTCGACCGTCGCATCGAGGCCGGTGGTCGGCTCATCGAGGATCAGCATCGAGGGGTCGTTGGCCAGCGCCATGGCGATCGCCACGCGCTGCTGCATTCCGCCGGACAGCTGGTGTGGGTAACGCTGCATGACGCTCGTCGGATCGGAGATGCGCACCCGGTTGAGCATGGCGACGGCGCGATCGGTGGCTGCCTGGCCGGTGATGCCGCCAAGCTCGAAGATCTCGGTCAGCTGGCGGCCGATGCGGATCGACGGGTTCAGCGCCTTGCCGGGGTCCTGATAGACCATCGAGACGCTTTCGGCGCGAGCGCGCCGCAGGGCCTCGCCGTCGAGCTTCATCACGTTCCGGCCGTCGAGCGAAATCGCGCCGCCGGTGATCGAACCATTCCTTGGCAAATAGCGCACGACGGTGAGCGCCACGGTGGATTTGCCGCAGCCGGATTCGCCGACCAGCCCATAGGCCTCGCCCTGGCCGATGTTGAGGCTGAGATTGCGCAGCACCGCGCGGTTGCGGCCGGCGACCCGGTAGGCGACCGACAGGTCGTGCAGTTCGAGGGCGTTCTCCGCCTTTGTGTATTGGACCTTGGCGGGGTCAGTCATTGAAGGCTCCATGAACGCCGTCGGCGGCCAGGTTGACGCCGATCACCAGCGAGGCGATGGCCAGTGCATCGAACAGCACCGTCCACCAGAAGCCGCCGCCGATCATGCCGTAATTGCTGGAGATCGAGAGCCCCCAGTCGGGAGATGGCGGCTGGATGCCGAAACCCATGAAGGAGAGCGTGGCGACCGCGAAGATGGCATAGCCGAGCCGCACGGTGGTCTCGACCAGGATCGGCGGGATGACGTTGGGCAGGATCTCGACGAACATTGTATGCAGCGCACTCTCGTGCCTGAGCTGGGCGGCCGCGACATAGTCGAGTTCGCGCTCCGCCAGCACCGCCGAGCGCACGGTGCGCGCGATGATCGGCGCGAAGCTCAGCCCGATGACGACGATGACGGTGGTCTTGGAGGTGCCGAGCGCGACAATGGCGAGCAGCGCCACGATGACCACGGGAATGGCCATGAAGGCTTCGAGGATGCGGCTGACCACATCGTCGACAATGCCGCGGAAATAGCCGGTGAGCAGACCGAGCGCGGTGCCGGCTATCGTCGCCAGCAAGGTGGCCAGCGGGGCGACGGTCAGGATGTCGCGCGAGCCGACGATGACGCGCGAAAAGACATCGCGGCCGATCTGGTCGGTGCCGAACCAATGTTCGGATGAAGGCGGCGCCAGCGCGTTGATGATGTCGTCGGCAAGCGGATCGTAGGGTGCGAAATGTTCGCCAAACAGCGCGCAGGCGACCCAGAACATGACGATGGCGAACCCAACGAGGAACGTCCGCGAGCGCAGCAGGGAGAAAAAGACCTCCGCCACCGGGCCGCGCCGGCGCGTATCGTCTTGTGCGGAAGAGGTGGTCGGGACGACGCTCATTGATCTGACCCCAGCCGGATGCGTGGATTGAGCACGGAATAGAGGAAGTCGGCGATCAATGTGGCCACCGCATAGACGATGCCGATGGTGAGGATGCCGGATTCCAGCATCGGGAAATCCTTGCCGCGCGCGGCGGTGAAGATCAGCGAGCCGATGCCCTGGTAGCGAAACAGCGTCTCGATCACCACCAGGCCGCCGATGAGATAGCCGGTTTGCGTTGCAATGACGGTAATGGTCGGCAGCAGCGCATTGCGCAGCACATGGCGCCAGATCACCGTGCGCCAAGGCAGGCCCTTGAGCACCGCCGTTCGCGTATAGTCGGAATCCAGCGCCTCGATCATGCCGGAGCGCGCCATGCGGGCGATATAACCGAACAGCACCAGGAACAGCGGCAATGACGGTAGGATCAGGTAGTAGAGCTGGGTGAAGAAGCCGGCATCCTTCGGCCATGCCGCCGAGATCGGCAGCCAGCGCAGCCAGACGCCGAAGATCAGGATCAGGATGATGCCGGTGACGAACTCCGGCAGCACCGTCACCGAGAGGCCGCCTAGGCTGATGATCCGGTCGAGCGGGCGGTTGAGGTTGAGCGCGGCCACCACCCCGCCCAGAATGCCGATCGGCACCACCAGCACGAAGGCGACCGCCGCCAGCTTCATCGAATTGCCCAGCGCATCGATGACGAACGGCGCCACTGGCGAGCGGAAGATGTAGGACGTGCCCATGTCGCCTCGGATAAAGTTCCAGATCCAGGTCGCATATTGGGTGAGCAGCGGGCGATCGACGCCAAGCGTGTGATTAAGCGCGTCGACCGCGCGCTGGTCGGCGAATGGCCCCAATATGGCGCGTCCGACATTGCCGGGCAGAACCTGGCCACCCAGGAACACCATGATGCTGAGCAGGAACAGCGTCACCAGCGACAGCGAGACACGCCGGGCAAAGAAGGAGAGAATGGCTATGACTCCTTGTGGCGCCAGCCCCCTTGCAGGAGCTGGCTGTCAGACGATTGGCTTTCCCTTGCCGGTCAGGCCTTCGATGCCTTCTCGAGGAACAGCTGCGACATGGCGGTCGGCTGCACGCCGGCCACACCCTTCGCCGTCGCCGTCAGGTAGTCGTAGAAATAGCCGAAGATGACCGGCGTTTCCTCGAGCAGCAGCTTCTGGATCTTGCCGGCATCGGCCTTCTGCGCTTCCAGATCGAGCGCGGCGATATAGCTGGTCGCCAGCGCGTCGTAGTCCTTGTTCTTGAAATGCGCTGCGTTCCAGGTGCCGTCGCTCTTCAGCGGTGCGGCGAGATAGACATTGGGCACGCCGCGATGACCGTAATCGGTGATGCCCATGACCGAATCCAGCCAGTTCGATTTGCCGAACACCGCGTCGCCATAATAGCCGCTCTGGTCGAGGATGTTGAGCTCGAGCTCGATGCCGATCTCCTTGACCCAGTTCTGGATGAGCTGGGCATATTCGGGGATTTCGAGATAGCGCTCGGTGGTCAGCGTGATCTTGAAGCCCTTGCCGGCACCGGCGGCTTCCATCAGCTGCTTGGCCTGCGCGATGTCTTGCTTGCGCTGCGGCACGCTCGTATCGGTTGACGGATAGACCGATGCGAACGGGCTGTCATTGCCAGCGACGGCGCGACCCTTCATGAGACCCGCGACCAGCTTGTCGCGGTCCATGCTGAGCGCAATGGCGCGGCGCACGCGGGCATCCTTCAGCGGGCCGTCGTCGCAGCGCAGATGCAGTTGCTGATGGGCTGAAGACTTCAGGCTGATGATGTCGACGCTCGGATCGTTGAGCAGGGCGACGCCGGCAAGCACCGGCATCTGGTTGATGATGTCGACCTGGCCGCCTTGCAGCGCCAGGATCATCGGCTGCACGTCGGTGAAGAAGGTGAACTCGGTGCGCTCCGGCAGCGCCTTCTCGCCCCAGTAATTGTCATTGCGGACAAAGGACGCGCCGACCTTCGGCGTGTATTTCTCGACCTTGAACGGGCCGGTGCCGTCGAAGCTCTTCTCGTAGTCGCCCTTGTAGTCAGCCGGAATGATGACGGCGTTGTAATTGTCGGACGACAGCATGTAGGGGAAGTTGCCGTTCGGCGCGTCGAGGTGGAATTCCACCGTGTAGTCGTCGACCTTCTTGCTGGCGCCCTTCGACAGGATGCCGGTGAACACCGACAGCGCGTTGGACGAATTGGCCGGATCGGCGAGTCGGTCGATGCTCGCCACCACGTCCTCGGCCTTCATCTCGCCGCCTGAGTGGAATTTTACGCCCTTGCGCAGCTTGAACGTCCACACCGAGCCGTTGTCGTTCGGCTTCCAGCTTTCGGCCAGTGCCGGCTTGAGCACGAGGTCGGGGCCGTCCACGCAGAGGAATTCGGCAACCTGCTGCATGATTAGCAGGCCGCCGGCGTCGGCGATGGTGACCGGGTCGATGGCCGCTGCCGGCACGCTGCTGGCGACGCGGATGGTGGCGCCGGGAGCGCCCTGGGCGCGGGCGAGCGACGGCATGCCACTGAGGCCGGCGGCCGTGGTGATGCCGCCCAGAAGCGGCAGCGACAGGCCGAGCAGGCTGCCATGGCGGATGAAGTCGCGGCGGCTGACGCGGCCGTCGACAAGACCATCGATCAGGTGATTTTCAAGCGGCGAGCGGTTGCGCCGGATCAGGTCGAGAATGCGGTAGTTCTTGCTCATGGGTTTAACCCTTTCCCCTGTTTCTTATGGCTGAAGAATGCATTTCCAGTTGACGAAATTCCGTGGAGTTCTCCTGTCCAGGTCGTCAATGATGTCAGTCGACGGAACTGTAGCACGCGGTTTTCCTTGGTCCATCCGATCCTCGCGGCGGAGGGGTCAGATTTTCTTGAGGCGATGCTTCCACCGTCCGGTCTTGCCGTCTTGACACGATCGCGGCGACGAACCGTTGTTCTTGAACACGCCTCCTTTCGTCCTCGTTCTCCTAGTTCAGCGGCAAACGGCGGTATGTCCCGGGCGCAGCCGGGTCGTGATATTTGTTGCAGGGGCCGTTCTCGGTGAAATCGCGTTGGCAGGCCGCGAGGTTTTCCCGCGACAAGGTGACGCCGAGACCGGGGCCTTCCGGCACGCGCACGACATTGTTCTTCGGCGAAAACGGCCCTTCCTCGGTGATATCGGTCGGCTGCATGCGAAACAGCGACTGGTTCGGCTCCCGGATCCAGCCCAGCGCTGCGCACAGATGCAGGTAGGCGGCGCTGCCGATGCCGCTGTCGCCGCTGTAGCACCAGAAATCGATGCCGGCGTGCTCGCAGGCGCCGACGAAGCGCAGCATGCGGCCGATGCCGCCATGGGCGGTCGGGTTGCCGACGAAGGCGTCAGGCACCTTGAGGTCCATGGCGCGCGCGATGTCGATGTTGTGGGTCGAGAACGGGATCGAGCAATGGCGCCGCAGCTCCCGCATCTCCTCGATCGTGGCCACCGGATCTTCCCAGTTGCGCACGCCGAGATCCTCCAGCGGCCGCGCCAGGCGCCGCGCGGTGCTGAGCGAATAGGCCTGGTTGGAATCGATGCGGATCATCGCGTCGTCGCCAAGCTTCCTGCGGATCAGCTCGACCATTCTCAGCGAGACCTTTGGGTCTTGCGTCGAGAATTTGCCTTCGAAGAAGGTCGTTCCATAGGTCTCGTGCAACTCGACGCAATAGTCGGCGACTTCCTCCGGCGTCGTTTCGCCTTTCACCTCCGGCCCGTCGCCGCGCAGCGAAAAATAGTCGGTGAACGGGATGTCCTTGCGCACGGCGCCGCCAAGCAACTGGTAGAGCGGCTGGTTCCACGCCTTGCCGCGCAGATCCCAGAACGCCATCTCGATGGCGCCGAACGCCATGATGCGGGTGCGGTCGTTGATCGACTGCACCCCGGTCCAGAAGGGAAGGCAGACATGCTCGGCGCCGGCGATGTCGAAGGCGTCGCGGCCGACCAGGCGTTGTGCCAGGACATCATTGATGATTGCGGCGGCCGCCGGCGTCGGCGCCTCGCCGAGGCCGATCAGCCCGTCCTCGGTTTCGACCTCGACGATGGTCTGCGAAAACCCGTCGAGCTCGCCGAACACCCAGCCGTAGGGGGCTTCGAGGCGCAGATTGATCGGCGTGGCCCTGATGCCGCGGATTTTCATCTTAGCGGCCGACTTCGAAGAACGGTGCGCCAAGCAGGTCGGGGACGACATCGATGCCGAGGCCCGGTCCGTCCGGAATGCCCATGCGGCTGCCCGTGACCGGCGGCATGTTCGAAGCCGTGCGCACCGTCACCCACTCATGGAAGGCGATAGCGTGCAGACGGCGCTCTTCCGGCGTCGACAAAGACAGGTGCGCCATGGCGGCTGTGTCGATCTCGGCACCGCCGGTGTCCTCGACCGTGATCATGAAGCCGAGGTCGACGGCGACGTCGCGGATCAGGCGCGTCTTCGTCACGCCGCCGAGCCGCGAGATCTTCAACGTCAGCCCATCGGCCGCGCCCCGGTGATGGATCTCCAGCATTTCCTCGAGCGAGGTGACGGATTCGTCGAGCACCATCGGCTTGTCGAGCATGCGGCGCACCGACATGTTCTCGTCGATCGTCGTGCAGGGCTGCTCGAACGTATAGTCGATGGCGCGCGTGGCATCGGCGAACTGGCGCGCCTGGTAGGGCGTCCAGCCGGCATTGGCGTCACAGAAGATGACCGTGCCTTTTGGCACTGAGGCGGCGACCGCGGTGACGCGCTCGATGTCGTCATGGACATTGCCGCCGACCTTGACCTGCAGCCGGTGGAAGCCACCCTTGACGATCCGCTTGGCCAGTGCCGCCATGGCGTCGACGCTGCCATGGGTGACGACTTTGTAGAGTTCCGCCGTGTCGCTCTCCTTGCCGCCCAGCAGCGTGACCAACGGCACGTCGGCGGCGCGCCCGGCGAGATCCCAGCAGGCCATGTCGAGCGCCGACTTGATGTAGGGATGGCCCTTGAACACCGTGTCCATCAGCCGGCCGATGCTGGCCAGCCCACGCGGGTCGTGGCCGATGAGGTGCGGCGCGATTTCAGGCACGCCCGCGCGCGCTCCCATCGGAAACGCGGGCGAGTAAAAATTGCCGAGCGGCGCCATCTCGCCCCAGCCGGTCAAGCCGTTGTCGGCGGTGATGGCGACAATCACCGCGTCGAAGGCGTCGGCCTCACGCCCCTTGGACATGCGGTAGGGCCCGTCCACGAAGGGCTGTATGACGTGATAGGCTTTGACGGTTTGGATCTGCACGTATCTGTCCGCTGGCTGGAATGTCTGGATCAGGCGCCCGGGCGCTTTTCGAGGCCGCGCGCGTAGGAGAGCAGCTCTTCGAAGTCGAGGTCGATATGTTCGCGGGCATGACGCTGGGCAGCGCGCATGTCGGTGCCCTTCATCAGTTGCACGTAGGTCTCATGGACGTCTTCGGCCGGCACCGGCTCCTTGCGGGCCTGCTGGTGCAGCGCGAAATACATCTGCAACCGGCTGATCAGCCGCTGCCAGGTTTCCAGCAGCACCGAATTGTCGGCCCACTCGTAGATCAGGCCATGCAGTTGCAGCGCCGTTTCGATCTGCCTTGTGGTGTCTAGGTCGCGTGTCGCCTGCTTCACCGCTTCATGGCGGCGGTCGAGCTCGTCGAAGAAACGCTGGTCGCGCTGTGGCCATGTCTGTTCGATCGCGAACTCGTCCAGCACCTTGTTGAGTGAATAGGCGTCGTCGATGTCCTTGGCGGTGACGTCGATGACGAAGGTGCCGGCATAGGGAATGCTGGTCAGGATGCCTTCCTGCACCAACTCGCGCATCGCCTCGCGCAATGGCGCGCGGCTGACCCGCATCTGTTCGGAGATCCTGAGCTCGTTGAGCTTCTGGCCGGGCTCCAACTGGCCGGTCAGGATCGCGCGCCTGAGCAGCGCCACGATTTCGGCGCGGCGCGTCGTGTCGGCAATCGGACTGAAATCCGTCTTCCCCATCCGGCCCCTCCAGCGAGAACAGAAGGCAAGACAATCAGATTGTCGACAATCTAACAAGACGCCATTTTCGGATTTTTCATTTTCGCCAGGCAACCGGTCCGTGATGCGGGGCGCAGGCCGATCTGGACGCAGGCCGCCTGATCGCACTGTCGCCGGTCTCGGCGCGCCTCGGTCACTCCTATTGCGCTTTCATGCCCTCGGCCAAGGCCGATCGCGCCGACGTGGCCGCTCTTGTCGGCCTGCTCGTGAAAACGGCGCCCGCGACCTGAGAAAAGGTCGAGGGCGCCGCGCGGAAACCGGGCCTGCGGGGGTGTCAGGTAGCCGGTTTCTGTGGCAGTGGCGAGATCGGCATTCCAGGTCCGATCTTCTGCAGATTGCCTGTTATCACCTGGTCGCCTTCGGAGACGCCGCTCAGGATGGCCACCAGGTCGCCGCTGGTCGGCCCGAGCGAGACCAGCCGCTGGTCGACCGTGTTGCCCTTGCCGACGACGTAGAGATATTTGCCGAGCTGGCTCGAACCCAGCGCCGTCTGCGGCACCATCAGCGCGTCGGGCTGCTGCTTGATATGCAGTCGCACGCGGACATATTGGCCAGGCTTGAGCGTGAACTTGGCGTTGCCGATCGTGGCGCGCGCGGTGATGGTGCCGGTCGAGTGGTCGACCGTGTTGTCGATGAAGGTGAGTTCGCCCTTCTGGCTGGTCTCGGTCTCGCCCGGAAGCAGCACCTCGACTTCGATCGGGCCGGCCGCGCGGGCCTGTTCGATCTCGGTCAGGTCCGTCTCGCTCGGATTGAAGGTGACGTAGATCGGGTCGAGCTGCACCAGCGTGTTGAGCACCGTGCCGGCGACGCTGACCAGCGTCCCGACCGAGGCCTGGTTGCGGCCCAGGCGCCCGTTGAACGGCGCGTGGATTTGCGAGTAGCTGAGGTTGAGTTGCGCCGTGCGCACCGCCGCCTGATTGAGCGCTAGCGACGCTTGTGCCTCGCGCAAGGTGCTGGTGCGCTGGTCGAAGCTGTCCTTGGCCAGATAGCCACTCTTGGCAAGTTCGCTACCACGTCCGAGATTGGATCGTGCATAGTCGAGCGTCGCCGTGTCGCGCTGGACCTGGGCTTGCGCCTGGTCGAGAGCGGCCTGGAAGTCGTCGGGCGAGATCTTGTAGAGAAGGTCGCCCTGCCGGACATCGGCGCCGTCTTGCGCCGTCTGTTCCTGCAGGTAGCCAGGCACACGCGCCTGCAGCGTGATGCTGCGGATCGGTTCGATCCGCGCGGCATAGTCGAGGTAGATCGGGATCGTCTTCTTGACGACGCTCGCCACCGGCACCGGCATGACGAACGCCGCCGGGGCTGGCGCCGCTCCGGCCGTGCCGGCATTGAGGCTCAAATTGCCCATGTCGAGCAGGTGAACGCTCGCCACCGAGATCGCGCCCAGCGCGACAGCCGTTCCCAAAGCGATTTTCCATTTACGCATGATCAGTCTCCAATCTTATTCGGCCGCTTCCGCCAGGGGAGGGAAGGCGGTTTCGGCAGTTGGTTCAGAATGTTGTGAGGCCGGCTCGCCGCCTTCGCGGCGCTCGCGCAGCTGTTCGATGACCGCGTAGAAGACCGGCACGAACACCAGCGACAGGATGGTCGCGGCGACCATGCCCCCAAACACCGTGGTGCCGATCGACTGGCGGCTCGAGGCACCGGCGCCTGTCGCGAACATCAGCGGCAGCACGCCGAGGATGAAGGCGAAGGCCGTCATCAGGATCGGCCGCAGCCGCAGACGCGCGGCTTCCATCGCCGCCTCGACGATGCTCAAGCCCTCCTCGCGCCGCCGTCTGGCGAACTCGACGATCAGGATGGCATTCTTCGCCGCCAGTCCGATCAGCATGACGAAGCCGATCTGCGAATAGACGTCGATCTGCATGCCGCGCACCGAGAGCGCCGCGAAGGCGCCGAACAAGGCCAGCGGCACTGCCAGCAGCACCATGAACGGCATCGCCCAGCTCTCGTACTGCGCCGCCAGGATCAGGAAGACGAAGACGATGGCGAGGCCGAAGACGACCGATGCGATCGATCCTGCCTTGAGTTCCTGGAAGGTGATGCCGGTCCATTCGAAACCGAAATCCCTCGGCAGGGCCGTTGCGGCGGCCCGTTCCATGGCGGCGACCGCCTGGCCCGAGGAGAAGCCCGGTGCAGCACCGCCATTGATCGAGGCCGACGCATTGTTGTTGTAGTGCGGCACGGTTTCCGGCCCGACGAACGGCACCAGCTTGCCCAGCGTCGAGAGCGGCACCATGCCGCCGGAAGCATTGCGCACATAGAGCCGCGAAATGTCGGCGGCACCCGCGCGTGCGTCCTTGTCGGCCTGGATGGTCACCCGGAAGGTGCGGCCGAACAGGTTGAAGTCGTTCACGTAGAGCGAGCCGAGATAGATCTGCAGCGTGTTGAACACGTCAGGCAGGTTGAGGCCGAGCAGCTTCGCCTTGGAGCGGTCGAGGTCGTAGTTGAACTGCGGCGTCGACGTCGAGAACGGCGAGAACAGCTGCTGCGGATTGATTTCCGGCTGCTTGCGCGCCTCGGCGATCACGGCTTGCGTCGCGTCGTTGAGGGCCGTGCTGCCACGGCCGGTGAGATCCTCGATGACAAATTCGAAGCCGCCCGTGGTGCCGATACCAGGGATGGAAGGCGGATCGAAGCTCAGCGCGAAGGCCTCCGGAATCTGCATCAGCTTGCCGCGCACGTCGGCGACGAGCTTGGAGGCGCTCTGGTCGGGACCGCGTTCCTCCCAGGGTTTCAGGATGGCGAATTCGACCGCCGAGTTCGACTGCGCAGCACTGGTCAGGAAGTTCAGGCCGCTGATCGAGCCGACGATGTCGACGCCGGGCGTCGCCTGCAGGATGTCGCGCGCCTTCTGCGCCACCGCGTCGGTGCGTTCCAGCGAGGCGCCGTCGGGCAGCTGGATGACGACGAAGAAGTAACCCTGGTCCTCGACCGGAAGGAAGGTCGAGGGCAGCTTCTGCCAGACGAAGTAGGTGGCGACCAGTCCGGCCGCGAACAGGCCGAGCATGATCCAGCGCAGGCGGATGAGGAAGCGCACGCCATGGGCATAGGCATGCGACAACCTGTCGAAGCCGCTGTTGAACCAGCGGAAGAGCACGAACTGCGTGCCCTGGCGATGGCGCAGGAAAGCGGCACTGAGCGCCGGGCTGAGCGTCAGCGAATTGAAGGCGGAGATGCCGACGGAAATCGCCACCGTCAGCGCGAATTGGTTGTAAAGCCGGCCCGAGACGCCGGGGATGAAGGCGACCGGCACGAACACCGCCATCAAAACGGCGGTGGTGGCGATGATCGGGCCGGTGACTTCGGCCATGGCGGCCTTGGTCGCCGCCAGCGGTTTCAGCCCAGCCTCGAGCTGTCGTTCGACGTTCTCGACCACCACGATGGCGTCGTCGACGACAAGTCCGATCGCCAGCACCATGCCGAGCAGCGAGAGCATGTTGAGCGAGAAGCCGAGCATCTCCATGACCACGAGCGTCGCCACCAGCGAAACCGGGATGGCGATGGTCGGAATGATGGTCGTGCGCCAGCTCTGCAGGAAGACGAACACCACGGCGACGACCAGCACCAGGGCTTCGCCGAGCGTGATCAGCACGTCATGCATCGACGCCGAGACGAAGCGCGTCGTGTCGTAGTGCATGGCGTAGGAAACGCCCTTGGGGAAACGGCCGGACAGCTCCTGCATCTTGTCCTTGACGCGCTGCTGCAGATCGAGCGCGTTGGAGCCCGGCATCTGGTAGACGGCGAGCACCACGGTCGGGTCTTTGCCGAAGAAGGCCGACGATGAATATTGCAGCGCGCCGAGCTCGATGCGGGCAACGTCGCGCAGCCGCACCAGCGAGCCGCTGTCGGTGTTGGCGCGCACGACGATGTCGCCGAATTCCTTCGGGTCGCTCAAGCGGCCGACGGCGTTGACCTGCATCTCGAAGGCGGTGCCGGCCGGGGCCGGCGACTGGCCGATCTTGCCGGCCGCCACCTGGACGTTCTGTTCGGCGATGGCATTCTGGACGTCGACGGCGGTGATGCCGAGATTGGCGAGCTTGTCCGGGTCGAGCCAGACGCGCATCGAATAGCGCCGCTCGCCGAAGATCTGCACGTCGCCGACGCCTTGCAGCCGCTTCAGCGGATCGACGACCTGCAGATAGGCAAGGTTCGAGAGCGCCACCGGATCGACGGAACTATCGGGCGAGGTGAGGTTGACGATCAGAACGAAATTCGGGTTCTGCTTCTTGATCGTCACGCCGCCCTGGTTGACGATCGCCGGCAGCGACGAGGCCGCCTGCGAGACGCGGTTCTGGACGTCGACGGCGGCCGTGCTCAAGGAATAGCCGACATCGAAGGTGATGGTGATGGTCGAGGAGCCGTCATTGGAACTCGTCGACGACATGTAGGTCATGCCTTGCACGCCGTTGATCTGCTGTTCCAGCGGCGTCGTCACCGTGTCGGCGACGACCTGCGCGCTGGCGCCCGGATAATGGGCGCTGACCACGACCTGCGGCGGCGTGATGTCGGGGAACTGCGAGACCGGCAGCAGGAAATAACAAATCGTCCCGGCGAGCACCATGATGATGGCGATCGCCGAGGCGAAGATCGGACGATGGATGAAAAAGTTTACCACGACACACATGCCTCGCCGGCTGCTCTTGCCCTGCCGAAGGCACTGGCAAGCCTGGACAATTTTTGGCCGCGCTCGTCGCTGGACGCTTCCAGCGAACGCAGCAGCGGCACCTTGCGACGCTGCCCATTGGCAAGCGAGCGAAGCATTGTCTCGAAGGCGCGGGGATCGACCCCATCTGCTTTCATGACCAGCCGGATCATCGGATCCCGGACGGCCTCATCTATGGTAAGATCGCGGCGCTGTGGCATTGGCCGGCTCCTTGTCTGTCGATTCGCAGCCCATGCTCGCGAACCGTTTTTTCATCTCTTCACCGGCCGAGGCCCATGATTGGCAGTTTTTTCACCCCTCGATCTGGCAGGACCAGTTCACGGTCTTGTTATTGACGACGGGCGACATAGGTGTTACCAGTAAGTAACATTTGCATAGTTACAGACCGGTAACACCCTAGTCAAGAGGTGGCCGAGGGTTTTTAGGAAACGAAAGGAGATCATGATGACAGACGGCGTCGTGGAGCGCCCTCGTCCCCGGGATCGGATCCTGGAGACGGCGCGTGACATGTTCCACAAGCACGGCATCAAAGGCGTTGGCGTCGACGCCATCACCGAAGCTGCCGGCACGAACAAGATGACGCTCTATCGTCACTTCGAATCCAAGGACGATCTGATCGTCGAATGCCTGCGCGCCAATGCGTCCAAGGCCGGCGCGATGTGGGAAACCTTCGAGGCCGAATTTCCGGGCGACAAGCTCGCGCAGCTTCACGCCTGGGTTCGCAAGGCGGCCGCCATGCTCAATGCCGATGGTCGCGGCTGCGACATGGCCAATGCCGCGGCCGAGCTGACCGAGCCCGACCATCCCGCCCGGCGCGTGATCAAGGAACTCAAGGAAGCCCAGCGCGAACGTCTTGTGGCGCTGTGCCGAGATGCCGGCATCGGCCAGGCCGAACTGCTCGCCGATACGCTGTCGCTGCTGTTCGAGGGCGCGCGTGTCAGCGTGCAGACCGTGGGCGCCGAAGGGCCAAGCGCACAGTTCGTGCGCATGGCCGAGGGGCTGATTGTTTCTTTCCGGGGCAATGCCGCCGGCTGAAGTGACCGGCCGCGCGTTCCATTCAAATTGTCGTGCGATCTAGGCGATGCCTGGTGCCCTTTGGCGCCGGGCAGCACTGCAATTCCCAATTCCTGCCGGCGGAACGAAAAAAGCCCGCTGCCGGGAGGAGGTGGCAGCGGGCTCGATTTCGAATGTGGTGCGGGAGGAGGTGCACCCCACTCAGCGTCGGCATCGCATCTGGGAGGAGTAGATGGCCGACAACCAGAACCTACGAGTTGCCCAATGATTCGGCAACCATAAAAGTTGCATAGCAGGTGTGCAGAATTGCCGCAGCACCCATCAATCCTCCTACAAATCCGAACAAAGCAGCCTTGCGCAGGCGCGCTAACCTATTGAACCGGCACGTTTTCTCTGAAGATCAGGCGCGGTTCGATGAATTTCCGGGTGAGATAAGGCGCCGATGACGCGATCGAGCCAAGCAGGCGGATGACCGATTGTTCGGCGATCAGCCTGGCGTTCTGATCGATGACGACGTCGGCGAGGTCATCGACGAGATACCCGCGTGTTTCCTTGGTCAAATCGTGGCAGATGAACACCGGCTTGCGATTTGGCCTGGCCTCCCGGATGGCTTTCGCAACGCCGGAGCGTCCGGCCCCGACACAATAGATGCCGAGCAGTTCCGGCTCGTTGCGCAGCGCCTTCATCGTCTCGGCATAGCTGACATCGGGCTCGTCATTGATCTCGACGGCGCTGCTGATGATCAGGTTGGGAAACTCCTCGCCGAGCACGGAGCGGAAGCCCATTTCGCGTTCCTCATGGCCGCGATAGGAGCGCGAGCCGACGACCATCGCCAGGCGGCCCTCGCGGCCGCCGAGGAAGCGCCCCATCAAAAGTGCCGCCGTCCGTCCCGCCACGCGGTTGTCGATGCCAACATAGGCCGAGCGGGGAGCGGCCGGAATATCGGACACCAGCGTCACCAGGCGGATGCCGGTGTCGACGATGTCACGCAGGATGTTGCGGGTTCGTGGATGGTCGATGGCGATGACACCGACGCCATTGGCCCGCAGCGACAGGTTCTCGACGGCTGTCTGCAGCGCGTTCGGCGATATGCCGGCAAGGTTGTGGATCCGGCAGGAAGCGACGAGCGGCAGGCGCGAAGCATAGTCTTCGATGTATCTTGCCAGATCCTGCATGAAGGCGTTCCTGCCGATCGGCAGGAAGAATTCGAGGTTTGCGGGCTTGGAGGGAAGCGTCACCTGGTCGGCGACCGGCAAATAGCCAAGCTGCTTGGCAGCCTCCATGACGCGCTGCCGGTTGGCGGCGCTGGCGCCCGGCCGATTGTTGAGCACCCGGTCGACCGTTGCCGTCGAAAGCCCGCAGGTTCTGGCGATATCGGAGACGGTGGCCTTCATGCCGCAATCCTATGCGCCGATGCCATGGCGCGCCAGACAGGTGACGTGGCGGGCGATGCGGTCTGAGTGGCGGGTGATCGCCTCCCATCACCGCTATGTCCGCTCGGCTGCTTCGGCATGACGGCTTCCGCCCGTCCTCAGTGCGGCGGCTTGCCGTCGGCGACGGCGTCGCGGATTTCCTTGTCCGACATGCCGGTGATGATCCGTTCGACTTCCGTCACGGTTGTCGTCTTCGGGTCGATGTCGTCGGCAACCACCTTGCCCCTGCGCATGACGACGATGCGGTCGACCACCTGGAAGACATGATGGATGTTGTGCGCGATGAAGATGCAGGAATGGCCGGAATCGCGCGCGCTGCGCACGAAGCTCAGCACGCCCTGCGTTTCGGCGACGCCGAGATTGTTGGTCGGCTCGTCGAGGATGATGAGGTCGCTGTCGAAATGCATGGCGCGCGCGATCGCCACCGCCTGGCGCTCGCCGCCGGAGAGCGAGCCGATCGGCGTCGTCGGCGGGATGTTCTTCGAAATGCCGACTTGCTTGAGCAGGTCGCGGGCAACGGTGTTCATCGCCTCCTGGTCCATGCGGTTGAGGAAGCGCGGCGGCTTGATCGGCTCGCGCCCGAGAAACAGATTGCGGGCAATCGACAGCTGCGTGACCAGCGCCGAGTCCTGGTAGATGGTCTCGATGCCGTGGGCGATGGCGTCGCTTGTGCTGCGCAGGGCGACCTTCTTGCCGCGGATGAAGATGTCGCCGCTGGTCAGCGGCACGGCGCCCGAGAGAACCTTGATCAGCGTCGACTTGCCGGCGCCGTTGTCGCCGAGCAGGCCGACGATCTCGCGTTCGTTGACATGGAAGTTGGCGTCCTCGAGCGCCTGCACGCGGCCATAGGACTTGCGGATGTTCTGCATGCGGATCAGTGGCTCGGCCATGGTTCAAGTTCCTGCCTGGTGCCGGCGTTCCAGCCATGAATGAAGCGCCATCATGCCAAGGATGATCGCACCGATGAAGATGTTGTAGGCCAGGCCGGGCACGCCGATCAGCACGATGCCGTTGCGCATCACGCGCAGGATCAGGATGCCGAGCACGGTGCCGATGATGGTGCCGCGCCCGCCGGTCAGCGCCGTGCCGCCGATCACCACCATGGCGATGACCTCGAGCTCATAGCCGGTGCCGCTGTTGGGGTTGGCCGCGGACGTGCGCAGCGAGGAGATGACGCCGGCAAGCGAGGCCATGACCGATGACAGCACGAACAGGCCGATCTTGACGCGGTTGACGTTGACGCCGCGGGCGCGCGCCGCGTTGGGATTGCCGCCCGCCGCCTGGATCCAGTTGCCGGTTCGGCTTTGCGTCAGCACGTAGCCGAGCGCGATCGCCGCGGCGATGAACCAGAACAGTGACATGTAAATGCGGAACGGTCCGATGAAGAAGTCGCCGACCAGCGCTTCCGCAAGCCAGCTGCCCTCGGCGCTCCAGGTGCGCTGCGGAAAGCCGTCGGTGATGAAAAGGGCGCTGCCGCGCACCACCAGAAGCATGCCGAGCGTGACCAGGAAGGAGGGGATCTTGAGCTTCGTGACGAACCAGCCATTGACCAGTCCGATCAAGGCTGCGACCACCAGCGCGACGACGAAGCCCATCTCCAGCGACGTGACGCCGGCATTGAACAGCGTCCACATCAGCACCGGCGAGAAACCGAACAGGGAACCGACGGAGAGGTCGAATTCGCCCGACGTCATCAGCAATGTCATCGCCAGCGCGATCAGGCCGAGCTCGACCGTGAAGGCCAGCGTGTTGGAGATGTTCTGCGGCGACAGGAAGTCGTGGTTGAAGCTCCAGAAAACGCCGATTTCGACGACCAGGAGCACGAAGGGACCGAATTCCGGCCGCGCGATCAGGCGTTGGACGAGCGAATGATTTTCCACTGATAACCCGCGACATGATTGGAAAGGCGGAGCGCTGCACCGGAGTCCAGCCAGGCTCGGCGAATGGACAGGCAGTCGCGACCGCGGGTGCGATCGCGACTGTCTCGGTCTCGGATATTATTTGCCCGACAGGATCTTGTCGTAGACCTCGGCGGTGTCCTTTTCATAGAGCGCGCCGGTGATGACGTTGAAGCCCGGAGGAATGCCCGACGCGGCCATGTTGGCAAGCGAGAGCGCGACATAGCTGGTCGCCTGGGGGTCCTGCCACTGGCCGGCATTGACATAGCCGTTCAGCACCTCCTGCGTGGTGTCGAGCGAATTGCCCCAGCCGACGACCGGGATTTCGCCGGGCTTGACGCCGACCTGGTCGAACACCCGCTTGATCGATCCGGTGACGAGGTCGCCAAGGCCGATGATCGCCTTCACCTTGCCCTTATGGGCGGTGAGGTAGTCGACCATGCGGTTGATCACCTCGGCCTGGTCGAGCGTCGCTTCGGTCACTTCATAGGTGATGCCGAGCGGTCCGAAGACGCTCTTGATGCCTTCCTCTTCCTGGACGCCATAGGTGGCGCCGGGAATCTCGACCGGCATCCAGACGAAGTCGCCCTTTTTCACCAGGCCCTTGTCGACCAGATACTGCGCCCAATGCTTGCCGAAGGTGACGTTGTCGCCGCCGACATAGGCGTTGAAGTTGGCCTTGGGATCGGGCGTGTTGAAGTTGATGATCGGGACGTTGGCCGCGCGGGCCTCCTTGACGATCTCGACAAGGCTGCCCGGGTCGGGGCTGGTGGTGACGATGCCGTCGGCCTTGGCGGAGAGGGCGGCGCGAACCGCTTCCTGCTGCGAGGCGACGTCGCCATTGTGGAACGAGGTGTTGACGGTGTTGCCGGTGTCCTTGGCCCATTGCTTGGCGCCGGCCAGGAAGTAGGTCCAGACCGGATCGGCCGGACCGCCATGTGAAATCCAGTAGAACGTCTTGGCCTGCGCCGCCGCCGGAATGAGCGTCAGCGCGACCAGCAGGCCGTAGAGCACAAGTCTCAGTCTTGTCAGCATTTGATTTCCTCCCGGTTGAAGATGATCCGTCCCTTGTTCCGGCGTCAGCCGGATTGCGTCTTTTGCCAGCGCCGCTCGGATGCCTCAGAGCATTCCCTTTTTCGACGGATGGCAAGCCTCCATCTGCAGATGTAGTTGTCGGCTGACGCGGCACCATCAGCGGTCCCATCAGATTGCATCAGATGGGACGGTTTTTCCCGGGCAGCCGGATGATTGGCGTCGAGGCTCAGCCGAGCGGGTTGTCCCGGGCGCAATCGGCGCTGCAAGCCCACAAGCGATAGCTGCCTTTCAGGACCAGGCCGCTTGAAGAGACCGCTAGATCAGGCCGGCCTTCGCGAGATCGCGCATCAAATGGCTGGCGCCGTAGGTCCAGTGCGGGCAATCCGGCGACAGCCGCACCCGGTTGACCAGCGCGCCGAATTTCTCCGACGAGATGGTGACGATGTCGCCGACCTTGTGGGTAAAACCCTTGCCCTTTTCGCCGCGGTCCTTCGAGGGCACGAACATGGTGCCGAGATAAAGCGCCAGCCCGTCCGGATACTGGTGGTGCGGGCCCATGGCGGCGGCGACCAGTTCTTCCGGCGAGCGGCTGATCTCGGCCATCGAGCTCGCGCCCTCCAGCGAGAACCCGTCCTCGCCTTCGACCTTCAGGCGCACGACCGCGTTCTTCACGTCGGCGATCGTGAACGTGTCGTCGAACAGGCGGATGAAGGGGCCGAGCGACGCGGAGGCGTTGTTGTCCTTGGCCTTGCCGAGCAGCAGCGCCGAACGCCCTTCGACGTCGCGCAGATTGACGTCGTTGCCGATAGTGGCGCCGACGATCCTGCCGCTTGAGGCGGCGATCATGGCGATCTCCGGCTCCGGATTGTTCCAGGTCGATACCGGGTGCAGGCCGACATCGGCGCCGAAGCCGACCGAAGCCATCGGCTGGCATTTGGTGAAGATCTCGGCATCGGGGCCGATGCCCACTTCCAGATATTGCGACCAGGCGCCGCGCGCGATGAGCTTGGCTTTGATCTCCATGGCCTCCGGCGAACCGGGCTTGAGCTTCGAAAGGTCGTGGCCGATCAGCCCGGCAATGTCGGCGCGGATGGCGTCGGCCTTTTCCGCCGAGCCGCGCGCCTGTTCCTCGATCACCCGTTCGAGCAGGCTGACGACGAAGGTCACGCCCGACGCCTTCACCGCCTGCAGGTCGGCGGGAGACAGCAGATACGGCTTGGCCGGGTCGCGCGCGGCCTCGAAACTATTGGCGGCGATGTCGTCGAGCGAGCCGATCGGCTTGCCCTTGGCCGAGCGCACGTGCTTTGCCGGATCGGCCATTTCGCAGACATCGCGCACGGTCGGCGCCGTGCTCGACGTGATGTCGAAGACGGTGCCGTCACGCACCGTGACCACCATGGGATGCGAGGCATCGCGGCTGCCGGCGCGCCCGACAAACAGGCCTTCGGCCGGCAGATGTGTCAGGTTGGTCATGGCGTTGGGTCCTCCGAATGGTCGAAAATGCGCTTGGCCGGATCGGCGCGGCACTTTCACCGGATTCCTCTCAAAGGTCTATCCCGTCATTGGCAATCCAAAGGTGCCGCGTTCGGTTGTGAGTTTCAACTCTCCAAGGCCGCGTCTTATGCCGTGAAAACTGAAGCGCTTGTTCAAGAGTGTGAAATGCACGCGGCCATGAAGAACGGAAGCCCTGCCAAAGCTCCCGCCGGGGGATTTCGCTTGACAGTTTCATGAATATGAAAAAGTCTCAGTTAATTTCAAAAACCAGGCAGGTCGATGTCGACCCTTGTTGCAAACCAGATGCCAAAGGCCCGGTCTTCATCGGGCTTCAGGTTCGCCATGCTGCTGCCGGGCGCGGCCGTCACCTTCCTGCTGATCCTCTTTGCGCTTGGCCTCGTGCTTTTCTTGGCCTTCCGCAACAATGATGGCTCTCTTCTGGGCGCCGGCTTCAGCCTATCCAATTTCGCCACCGTCATCTCCGATCCGCTCTACTGGACGGTGACGCTGCGCTCGCTGGTGATTGCCGCGCTGGTCACGCTGGCCACGGTCGTCACTGCCTACCCCGTCGCCTACTATCTCGCCTTCCACGCCGGGCGGCGGCGCGGTCTCCTGCTGTTTCTGGTGACGCTGCCATTCTGGACCAGCTATCTCCTGCGCGTCTTCGCCTGGAAGATCGTGCTCGCCTACAATGGCGTGTTGAACTCGGCGCTGATCGAAAGCGGCATCTGGTCCGAGCCGACGCTGGCCTTTCTCAACACGCCGGCCGCTGTCGTCGTCACGCTGGCCCACGCCTATGCGCCCTTCGCCATCCTGCCGATCTATGTGGCGCTGGACACCATCCCGAAATCACTGATCGAGGCTGCTTCCGATCTCGGCGCGCGGCCGTTCACCTCTTTCCGCCGGGTGGTTCTGCCCAATTCTATGCCGGGCGTGCTGGCCGCTGCCCTCGTCGTCTTCGTGCCGACCGTCGGCGACTATGTCACGCCGGCGCTCGTCGGCGGCCCGGCCTCCACGATGATCGGCACACTGATCCAGGCTGAGTTCGGCAAGGCCAATGACTGGCCGTTTGGCGCTGCACTCTCCGTAGCCGTCATGCTGGTGATCCTGGCCGTGGTGCTGGTCGCGCGCTTCACCGACCGCAGATTTGGCAGCCGCACATGAGCGCGCGCACGCAAGGTGGCGGCCGCTGGCTTGGCGTCTACGTCGTCGCCTATCTGGTGTTTCTCTATCTGCCTGTGCTGCTGATCCCGCTGTTTTCCTTCAACGACTCGATCCAGGCGGCGTTTCCGCTGCAAGGCTTCACCTTGCAATGGTACGCGACGCTGCTCGGCAATTCGGCACTGACCAATGCGCTCTTGAACAGCCTCGTCATCGGCATCATCGCCGCCACGGGCGCCACGCTGTGCGGCATCACCGTGTCCTACATGGACCTCTATGGCCGCTCGCCGCTGGCCGCCACCATCAGCGCCATCGCCCGGTTGCCGATCCTGATACCGGGCGTCATCATCGGCATATCGCTGCTGATCCTGATCAACCTCATCGGCCTCGGACCGTCGCGTATCGCCATCGTGCTCGGCCACATACTGGTGGCGCTGCCGACGACTGTGGTGATCATGCGCAGCCGCTTCGCCGCCATCCCGAAAACCATTCGCGAGGCCGCCCTCGACCTCGGCGCGTCCGACTGGACGACCTTCCGGCGAGTCATGCTGCCGCTCAGCCTGCCGGCCATCGTTTCGGCCTTCATGCTGGCCTTCCTGATCTCGTTCGACGAATTCATCGTCGTCTTCTTCCTTGCCGGCACCGAGCCGACGCTGCCGCTCTACATCTGGAGCCAGCTGCGGTTTCCGAAATCGCTGCCGACGGTCATGGCACTGGGCACATCGATCCTCGCGGTGTCCTTCGTCATCGCCGGCTTCGCCGAAATCCTGCGCCATCGCGGCCTGTCCGCGACCGCGCCACGACCCGCGAATCCATCACAACCAAAACAAACCAAGAGAGGAGAACTGCAATGGCATTCGACCTGATATCCGGCGACCTGATATCCGGAAAGACGGCCCGGGCCGGCCTCGCCGCCCTGGCATTGGCGCTGTCGTCGACCGTCGCTTTCGCCGGCGACAAGCTGCAATATTTCACCTGGTCGGGCTATGAACTGCCGGACTTCAACAAGAGCTTCCTCGCCGCGCACCCCGATGGCGTCGAGGCTTCCATATTCGGTGACGACGATGACGCCTTCACCAAGGTCAAGGCCGGATTCCGTCCCGATATCGCGCATCCCTGCTATGACAAGGTGGCGCGCTGGAACAAGGAAGGCCTGCTGCAGCCGATCGACACCAAGCGCATCAAGAATTGGGATTCGATCTTCCCGGTGTTCAAGAACCTGCCCGATCTGCAGGCCGGCGACGGCAAGGTCTGGATGGTGCCGTGGGACTGGGGCAACACCTCGATCCTCTACCGCACCGACCTGGTGAAGAACCCGGAAGCGAGCTGGAACCTGCTGTGGGACAAGCAGTATGCCGGCCGCATGGCGACCATCGACGCCGTGCATGACACGCCGATCGTTGCCGCGCTTCTGGCCGGCGTCAATCCGTTCGACATGACGCCCGAGCAAATGGACAAGGTGGCGGCGAAACTGCGCGAGCAGCGTCCGCTGCTCTCCAATTATACAACCGACATGACCTCGGTCGAACAGGCGCTTGCCAGCGGCCAGTTGGTCGCCGCCATGACCTGGAATGCGTCGGCCACCTCGCTGAAGAAACAGGGCGTGCCGGTCGAGTTCATGAAGCCGAAGGAAGGCATGCTGACCTGGGCCTGCGGCTTCGTCATGCTCAAGGACGCCAAGAATGTCGACCTCGCCTACGATTTCATGAACAGCCGGCTGGACGCCGACTCGGGTAAGTATCTGATCCAGGCCTACGGCTATGGCAGCTCGCTCAGCACCGCCTTCGCCGGCGTGCCGAAGGATGAGCTGGACAAGCTGCAACTGCCGTCCGATCCGGAAGTGATGCTGAAAAGCACGATCTTCACCGGCCCGATGAAACAGAATGACGATATGGCCAAGATGTTCGAAAAGGTGAAGGCTGGCGGCTGAGGCTGGTTCTTCCTTCTCCCCTTGTGGGAGAAGGTGGATCGGCGCGCAGCGCCGAGACGGNGGCAAGACGGATGAGGGGTGTTCCAGGGAACGCCAACGTCTCACTCCGCTGGAACACCCCTCATCCGTCGCCTTCGGCGACCCCTTCTCCCACAAGGGGAGAAGGGGGAGCCTAGCGGCGCTGCGCCACGTCGATTGAGAAGACTACGAGGACCCACACATGGACATGCTGGACGAAGCAACCGAAAAGCCCAAGGACGATGCCGACGTGCGCGTCGGCCGGCGGGTGCGGGCGTTGCGGCTGGAGCGCGGCCTTTCGCTGGCCGAACTGGCGGCAAAGGCCGGAGTGTCGATCGGTGCGCTGAGCCAGATCGAGCGCGGCATGTCATCGCTGCGCGTCAAGGTGATCTGGCCGCTTGCAGCAGCACTCGACATCGAGCCGTCGGCGCTGATCGCCGACGGCAACGACGCAGTCAACGATCTCTACTGCGTGCGCGCCAACAGCCGCCGCGCGATTCCCGTCAAATCCGAAGGCATCGCCAAGGCGCTGCTGTCGCCGCCGGGCGCGACGCTGACCGGCATGCTGGTGACCGTGGAGGCCAATGGCGGCACGGCGGAAGCCTATGCGCATGCCGGCCATGAATTCGGCTATGTGCTGGCGGGCGAGGTCGAACTGGTGGTGGATTCGACAAAATACGTGCTGAAGCGCGGCGACAGCTTTGCCTTCAAGAGCACGCTCTTGCATGCCTTCCGCAATCCCGGCGCCGAGCAGTGCCAGATCCTCTGGGTCAACACCACGAAACCGTCCGAGGTTCGCGATGGCGCCTGATCGTCTTGTGCGGCTGCAGGCGATCTCGAAGATCTTTCCCGGCGGCATCGTCGGGCTCGACGCCGTCGATCTCGACATCGTCAGCGGCGAGTTCATTACGCTGCTCGGGCCATCGGGTTGCGGCAAGACCACCAGCCTGCGCGTCATCGCCGGCTTCGAAAGCCCGTCGAGCGGCAAGGTGCTGCTTGAAGGGCGCGACATCACGGCGCTTCGGCCTTTCGACCGGCCGGTCAACACCGTGTTCCAGGACTATGCGCTGTTTCCGCACATGAACGTTGCCGAGAATGTCGGCTTCGGCCTGTCGCTGCGCAAGCTCTCCGGTAGCGAGCAGGCAAAACGCGTCTGCGAAGCCTTGGACATGGTCGGTCTCGCCGACAAGCTTCGCGCCCGGGTCTTGGAATTGTCGGGCGGCCAGCGCCAGCGCGTGGCACTTGCCCGTGCCATCGTCTGCGAACCGCGCGTGCTGCTGCTCGACGAGCCGCTGTCGGCGCTCGATGCGCATCTGCGCGAACAGATGCAGGTGGAACTGAAGCGGCTTCAGTCGCGGCTCGGCACCACCTTCGTCATGGTCACTCACGACCAGACCGAGGCGCTGTCGATCTCCGACCGCATCGTCGTCATGAACAAGGGCCGCATCGAGCAGATCGCGCCGCCGGCGACACTCTATGACCGGCCGGCCACGAAGTTCGTGGCGAGCTTCATCGGCACCATGAACCTCCTGCAGTCGCGGTTTGTCGGCCGCGACGGCGATCGCCTGCGTTTCACCGCCGGAACGCTGGCGCTGGAGGCCATTTCTGAAACCGGCCAGGCACCCGGCGAAGGCGATGTGCGCACCATTGGCGTGCGTCCCGAGGATTTGCTGGCGATGGCCGAGGCCGCGCCGGGCACGGCGCCGGCGCGCGTCAACAGCATCGTCTTTCACGGCCGCACGCTGCGCCTGCACGCCGAACTCGGGCAGGGCGCTCCTGTTGTCATCGATGCGCCACGCCAGGCAGAGGGTTTTCAATTCAAGGTCGGCGACATGGCTCACATCAGCCTGCGCCGTGGCGCCAGCTGCCCTATGCTCTCGAGCTAGCCTCTTCCACCTTCGCAAGGTCGCTGCACGGTGCGCGGGGCGGTCGAACGACATGTGAATAAATGGCCATGGAACTAAGCGGCAATCGACTAAAATAGGAAGATACTCCTAATTTGGTTGATGCCGGAATTGAGTAGCCGACCGCGCCGGAATGTGCAAACGCTATGCCTCGCGCACGAAGTGGGGCAACTCATTCGTGTCCGATGCCGGCACTGCAACATCACCCGGCACTATCTACCCGGCGACCTTGCAAAGCTTGTCGGTGACATTCCCTTTTGGGAAGTCGAACGGCATATGCGGTGCGAGCGCTGCAAGCTCCGCGAGCTTGATGCCGACATAGTCTTGCCGAGCGCAGCTGAGCGCCTGAAAATTCGTGTTAGACGTCTTGTCGAAATTCGCATGGTTCGCCGAGTGATCTGGCGAGACGACGATTGAAGAGGCTGCTGCCAAGCCCGATCCTGTAGCCTAGAACAGAGACCCTTGGACCGGAGCCTGTTGCGGAAACTTGATTTGTGTGGCTGGCTTCTCGACGATCATCAACGCATCGTCTGGCGCGGTCCGCTGCAAATACCGTGCTTCTGACCACGGCGCTGTCAGCCAAGCCTCCGTCTCTTCCGACGTCGTAAGGATCACGGGCATAGCCTTCTCGTGAATTGGCGCGACGATTGCATTGGGCTTGGTGGTCATGAATGCGTACAACTCGAAGTCACCAGGACCATCCTTGACCTTCCGAACGCCCTGCCAAGGGGTCCAGAAACCAGCGAAGAAGAATAAGGGTCGGCTTTCGTCACGGGCAAACCAAAAATTGCGCTGGATCCCTGTTTCCGGGTCCTTGTCGCTCGGGGTAGGGCTGGGTTCGGCAAAGCTGGTCACCGGCACGACGCATCGATTCTCGACGCTCACAAACTGTTGCCAGTGCGAGTATTGCGGATTGCGAACGTTCGTGGTGCCATAGTCTGCCTTGCCTTTCATGCGCTCAGGCGGCGTTGGCAAACCCCAAAGCAGCTTAGCTAACTCACGCTTCCCATCTGGCGTGTTGCGAACGACCGGGCCGGCCTGATTTGGATAGATGTCGACCGAAGGTTCAAGGTTGCCGATGACGTCGCGCAATGTGCGTGTCCATTGGCGGACCGCCTCTTGCGTTGTGGTGATGTTGTAGAGGTTGCACATCCAACTAGAATTACGGAATTGGCTTCTGTCCGCAACCAGATGTGCGAGAGCCACTCTGCCCGGCATCACCGTCCTGACACGGATTGTCAGCTACGACTGGGCCGGCAGTGGCAGGTCACCAGGCTGTCCCCTATTTGCTATGCGTCGGAACAGGAGGAACACAAATGACTATCGCGGAAATTGCCAAGGACTTCACCGAACGCCTCAAGCAGGGTGACAATGAGGGTGCTGCCGAAAAGTACAATGCCGACGACATCGCCAGTTATGAAGCCATGGAGGGCCCGATGGCCGTCAGCCACGGCAAGGAGGCTCTCAGGCAGAAGAGCCAGTGGTGGCAGGAGAACAACGAAGTGCATGGCGGTTTGGTCGAGGGCCCCTATGTCAACGGCGACCAGTTCGCAGTGCGCTTCAAGTTCGACATAACGCCCAAGGCCACTGGCGAGCGTGTCACCATGGATGAGGTTGGTCTGTACACGGTCAAGAACGGCAAGATCACCGAAGAGCGTTTCTACTATTGACGCCGGAAACGGCTTCCGGGAGCCCGATCTCTTCGCGGCAGGGTTAAGATAAATATGGCGGCCTGGACGACGCCCTGGCCGCCATGTGCATCCGTCCACACCAGGCGTTCGTCGAGATAGCAGGAATGGCGGTCGTTGACTTCTTTGCCGTCGGATGACTGCATGCGCCGCGGAACGGATTCGACGGTCAGCCCAAGGGAAGCGCGCTGTGACGATCACCATGTACGGCATCACCAGCTGCGACACGATCAAGAAGGCGCGCGTCTGGCTGGAGGGCCATGACGTGCCATACCGGTTCCACGACTACCGGGCCGAAGGAATCGAGGCCGGCAAGCTGAACGGCTGGGTCGGCAAGGTCGGCTGGGAAAAGCTGCTCAACAAGGGCAGCACGACGTTTCGCGAACTGCCGGATAAGGACAAGCAAGATCTTGACGAGAAGAAGGCCAAGGCGCTGATGCTGGCCAAGCCAACGATGATCAAGCGGCCGGTGCTTGAGGTGGGGAATCGGATTCTGGTCGGATTCAAGGCTGATGTTTATGAGCAGGCGGTGAAGTAAGCAGCGAGACGGCAACGCTGCCAATCTCCCCCCTTGCGGGGGAGATGGCCGGCAGGCCAGAGGGGGGNCCCCCCTCTGCCCTGCCGGGCATCTCCCCCGCAAGGAGGGAGATCAGATGTCGCCTCGGCTTTCGCCAATCGCCAACGCTGCAAAACGAAGCCTCAACCCGCGCGCAAATACCCCGCCAGTGCCACCGCATTGTTATGCGCCTCATCATGCGCGCCGTAGAGCAGCGTTACCTTACCCTGGCGGAGCAGTCCACGCAGTTGCGCCACCGCCTCGCCATTGCCGTCCAGCTCGGCGCGATATCGCTTCTGAAACTCGGCCCAGCGCGCCGGCTCGTGGCCGAACCATTTGCGCAACTCGTCGCTCGGCGCGATGTCCTTCAGCCACAGCGTCAGCGCGGCGTCCTTCTTGCTGACGCCGCGCGGCCATACCCGGTCGACGAGAACCCGCTGCCCGTCATCGGAAGCGGGTGGTTCATAGATCCTCTTGACCTCCAGGTCGAAAGCCATCCGACCCTCCGTGCCGTCAGGCCCACTCGCCCTTGCGCATCACCGGCACGCGGGCACCGTCCTTGTGGACGCCGTCGATGTCGATCTTGTCCGAGCCGATCATCCAGTCGATGTGGATGAAGCTCTTGTTGCCGCCACGCGAGGCGATCTCGCCCTGGCTGAGCGATGCGCCGTCGACGAAGCACTTGGAATAGCACTGGCCGAGCGCGATGTGGCAGGCGGCGTTCTCGTCGAACAGCGTGTTGAAGAACAACAGGCCGCTGGCCGAGATCGGCGATGAATGCGGCACAAGCGCCACTTCGCCGAGGCGCCGCGCGCCTTCGTCGGTGTCGAGCACCTTCTTCAGCACGTCCTCGCTCTTCGATGCCTTTGCCTCGACGATCCGGCCTTCCTCGAACCGCACCGAGATCTCGTCGATCAGCGTGCCCTGGTAGGAGAGCGGCTTGGTCGACGAGACATGACCCTCGACGCGCCTTGCATGCGGCGTGGTGAAGACCTCCTCGGTCGGGATGTTGGGGTTGCAGGTGATGCCATTCTTGGCGGTCGAGGCGCCGCCCATCCATTCGTGGCCGTCCGCCAGCCCGACAGTCAGATCGGTGCCCGGTCCAGTGAAATGCAGCGCGTGGAAATTGTGGCCGTTGAGCCATTCGGTGCGGCCGCGCAGCGCCGCATTGTGCGCCTTCCAGTTGCCGATCGGGTCCTCCACGTCGACCCGCGAGGCGGCGAAGATGGCATCGGCGAGCTTGGCCACCGCGACATCGTCGGCGTCGTCCGGGAAGACCTGCTTGGCCCAGGCGAGGTCCGGATAGGCGACGATGTTCCAGTTGATGTCGAAGCCGGTGATCTTTTCCAGCGCCGGCTGGTAGGCCATCGAGTTTGCTTTGTTGGCGCGCGCCACTTTTGTCGGGTCTTGCGCCGACAACAGCGACGGATCCTCGCCGCGCACGGCCAGCCGCGCCGCATTGTTCGAAAAGGCTTTCGCCATGCCTTCATAGAGCCAGCCGGCGGCGCGGTCGAAACCCGCATCGGCGCCGAAGCGGTAGCGCGCCAGCGTCATCTCGTCGTCGTTGAAGATTGGCGTCACCAGTCCGGCGCCGGCCTTGTAGGCGTGCTCGACGATGCGCCTGGTCAGCGGCAGGGCCGCGATCGATGAGGTCAGCACCAGATCCTGACCGGGCTGCAGTTGCAGTCCGACCTTGATGGCGACTTCCGCCAGCCTGTCGAGCTTCACCGGGTCGATCGATGCGGAAACGCCGCGCGAATGTGTGGTCATGATCCTGCCTGCCGTCGTTGTTGGATTTCTCAATCTACATAGACCGACGACACTGCGCTTTCCACCGCGATCGCGCCGGTCGGGCGTGTGGTCGCCGATCCGAACTGCGCCATCGTCGCCGCGATCTCCTCCTTGATCCAGGCCTTGAAGTCCCGGACCTTGCGGCTCTCGGTCTTCTCCGCCGAAGTCACCAGCCAGTAGCCGAGCCCGCTCTGGGCGCGGATTCCGAATGGGGCCACCAGCCGCCCGTCGGCCAGCGCATCGGCCGCCAGCAATTGCCAGCCGAGCATTACGCCGTGGCCGGCGATGGCCGATTCCAGGCACAGCATCGGATCGGTGAAGCGCGCGCCCTTCTGGAAGGTGACGGGTTGGACGCCGGCCGCGGCAAACCAGCTTTCCCAATTGATCATCGCCCGCTCGTCGGTGATGGCGCATGTCTGGGCAAGGTCCTCGATCGATCTCAATTTCCGGGCGATGTCGGGTGCGCAGACCGGGAAGACCTCCTGCGCCAAAAGCAGTTCTGCCCGCCCGCCCGGCCATTTGCCGTCGCCGAGCCGAATGGCGATATCGATGTCGGAATGATCGAGATTGGCCAGCCGCACCGACGCATCGATGCGCAGCAGCACGGTTGGATGCCGATCGAAGTGACGTGATAGCCTGGGCAGCAGCCATTTCGACGCGAAGGCCGGCGCCACCGAAACCACCAATGTGCATTGTGTCGCCTCATCGGCCAGCGCCACTGCCTGGGCCAGTTCGCGGAACCCCGCGCCGAGCCGGGTCGCGAACACGGTGCCGAATTCGGTCAGCACAAGGCCGCTCGTCGTGCGCTCGAACAGCGCCTGGCCGAGCTGCTTTTCGGTGCGGCTTATCTGCTGGCTGACGGCGCTTACGGAAACATTGAGTTCGCTCGCCGCCGCTGCGAGCGATCCGAGACGGGCTACGGTTTCAACGGCGCGAAGGCCGTTGAGGTGGATGCGGTTGAGCACGCTCATTTGAGATTTTCTAAACCGATCCGGCTGAAATCTCAATTGAAAGACACATCGAAACGGCGGATTTTATGGATGGGAGACAGACCGGCGGAGCCGAAAAATGCCTGGGATATTGTCATCGATGAAGGTCTTGTTCGCCGCGGCCTCGCCATACGAACCAGGCCGCGAGGGCGACACGCAGAGGTGGCTGACCGATCCGCTTTCGCATCCCGTGCTGAACACCATGTCGGAGCGCGAACTCGGCGATGTGCCGTTCAGGCTGACGGCGCGGCGAACCGTGCATGAAACCGCTTCGTTGCACGCCAGTTTCGGCGGGCGCTGCTGAGCGTAAGCGCCGTGCTTTCCGGTTTCAGGACAGGTCGACCACGACCTGGCATTCCGCGGCCGCACTGGCCCAACGGATGGCGGATTGTTTCAGCGATCCCTGCATTTATTGTGCGCTGCAATGACATCAGCCAATTCGACAGCGCTGCGCTACGCCTTCGCCGGCATGATCGCCATGGCCGTCGCCATGGGCATCGGCCGTTTCGTCTACACGCCGATCCTGCCCGGCATGATGGAAGAACTGCATCTGTCGCCGGCCAATGCCGGCTGGATCGCCTCGGCCAACTATCTCGGTTATCTCCTCGGCGCGCTTGCCGCGGCGGGCGGTTGGGCGCATGGGCGCGAGCGTCAGCTGATGCTGGTCGGCCTCGGCGCCAGCACCATCCTGGCCGCGCTGATGGGGCTGACCGACGCCATGGACGCCTTTCTCGCCATCCGCTTTTTGGCCGGCCTGGCCAGCGCCTTCGTCATGGTCTTCATGGCCAGCATCGTTTTCAGCCATATCGCGGCGGCCGGACGCAGCGACCTGCAGGCGTGGCATTTTGGCGGCGTTGGCCTCGGCATCGCGATCTCGGCGGCGATGATGGCGGTGCTGGTCGCCGAACATGCCGGGTGGGCGGCTGGCTGGTTGTGGTCGGCGGCAATTTCGGCATGCGGTTTCGGGGTCGTCGCGCTGTTGGTGAATGAAGGCCCGCTCGCCGATGCCGAGGCCGCCCGCGAGCCGGCGCTGCCGAAAGACCGGTCGCTGATGAAGATCATCGTCGCCTACGGCCTGTTCGGCTTTGGCTATGTGGTGACCGCGACATTCCTGGTCGCCATCGTCCGGCAAGGCGGAGGCAGCCGTGTTTTCGAGGCCATGGTGTGGATGGTCGCTGGCCTTGCCGGCTTTCCCTCGATCTGGTTCTGGCAGAAGATCGCGGACTGGATCGGGCTACACGCCGCCTATGCGCTGGCCTGCTTCATCGAAGTGATCGGGGTCATCGCCAGCGTGGCACTTGGCGGATATTCCGGACCGCTGCTTGGCGGTCTGCTGCTCGGTGGCACCTTCATCGCCATCACGGCGTTTGGTCTGCAGGCCGCGCGCCAGCAGGCGCCGAGGGCGCCCCGGCGTGTCTTTGCCTTGATGACGGCATCCTTCGGTTTTGGCCAGATCATCGGCCCGATCGCCGCCGGGCTTTTGGCGCAGGCGTCGGGCAATTTCTTCCTCGCTTCGATCGTTGCCGCGGCCATGCTGCTGGTCTCCGGCGCCGTCACATGGTCGGCTGCGCCAAAATCGCCATGATTTGTGGTCTTGCTCTGCGCCGGGCATCGGGCAGGCATTTTCTTTCCCCCTAATGTGTGACTTTATGCCCGCCAAACCCCGCTGATTTGCGCATAGATCGAGGAATTCGCCACAGTGTTCGTATCTTTCTTCCCGCAGCCGAAGCTGTTCTTCACTTCGGCCGCCGTCTGGAGCCTTGCGGCCGTTCTATTCTGGTTTTTTGGGGGCGAACAGTTAGGTGCCGTTTTTGGATTGCCGCCGTTGGGTGATGGCACCGATAAGATTGTTGGTGTTGCACTTTTTTGGTCAAAGCCATTTCTGTGGTTCTATGTGTATTTTTCTGCTGTTGTTTTTACTTTTTATATATTTTGGGCCTTGTATCGGCCGCATCCTTGGCAGAATTGGTCAATTCTCGGGTCGTCATTAATACTTTTTGTCATATACTATCAAGTTCAGGTAAGCGTGGCTTTCAACGATTGGTACGGTCCATTCTATGATCTTATTCAGAAGGCACTGGGCACTCCATTTTCGACAACGCCGTGGGATTTTTACGGACAGTTATTGACAATAATGTGGATTGCACTTCTGGCAGTTTTTATCGGGGTGCTTAACAGGTTTTTCGTTAGCCATTGGATATTTCGTTGGCGCACTGCGATGAACGATTATTACATGGATAATTGGGAGAAATTGAGACCGATCGAAGGTGCGTCGCAACGCGTGCAGGAAGATACCATGCGTTTCTCCACCACGATGGAAGATCTCGGCGTAAGCTTGGTCGGGTCGGTCATGACACTGATAGCGTTTCTGCCTGTGCTGCTGCATCTCTCTCGAGACGTAACAGAGTTGCCCATCGTCGGTGCCGTGCCATACTCACTAGTCGTTGTAGCAATTCTATGGTCGCTCTTCGGAACGACGTTCTTGGCGCTTGTTGGTATCAAGCTTCCCGGGTTGGAGTTTCGTAATCAGCGGGTCGAAGCCGCCTACCGCAAGGAACTAGTCTATGGTGAGGATGACACTAATCGCGCGCAGCCTCCTACCGTAGCGGAGCTATTTAGTAATGTCCGGAAAAATTATTTCCGCTTATATTTTCACTACGTCTATTTCAACGTAGCGAGGATATTTTACCTCCAGATCGATAACATTTTTCCATATATCGTTCTTGTTCCGACGATGGTTGCCGGAAAGATCAAGCTCGGTGCTCTGAATCAGATTCTAAATTCTTTTGAACAAGTTCGATCGTCGTTTCAGTATCTGGTAAATTCCTGGCCAACGATCGTTGAGCTACTTTCAATCTACAAGCGTCTACGCGCCTTTGAGGCGAGGATTCACGGTGAGCCGCTGCCGGCCATCGACAGACGCTTCATGGAGCGTCAAGGCTACGGAGGTGATCCAGCCTGATATTTCGGCGAACGGGTTGGCGGCTCAGCCGCCTACCGACGCCTGTCTCTCGCCGTCGCGCTGCCGCGAAACATAGTCGCGAAAGCTGATGCACTCGACATCCGCTTTGACGCAGACCTCACCGGCAAAGCGCTCCAGCGCGTTCCAGTAGGCGCCGTCATTCATCAGCGTGAAGTGGAAGCCGAGTTCGAGCGGAATGCGCTTGCCCTGGTATTGCGCATCGAAGGCGGCGCGAAAGGCTTCGTAGGTCCGGTTGGCGAACTCGTCCGCCTTGCTTGGCCGTTCGAAGCCGCCGGAATGCCTGACATAGAGGTTGTAATCCATGGCGATCACCGGCCGTGATTTCGGTCCCTCCGGAATCTGCGGCAGTGAAAAATGCATGATGCCGTTGCTGGCCGTCGGCAGGGCAGGGCCTTGCGAGACGCCGCTGGCGTCGAACTGGTAGCCGGCGGCGGGAAGTGCCTCGTAGAGCGCCTTGCTCGTCGACAGATACGGCGCGCGGAAACCGGCAACCGCATGCCGCGCGAAATTGCGCCAGCCCTTGGGTTCGGGTACGATGCCGTTGATCGCATAGGCGTTCTCGAGAATGTGCTCGAACGAGCCGAACTCCTTCAGCCAGTCGGCCTTGCTCCAATCCTTGCCGTCGAAATGGCCGCAGGCGTGGCTGGCGATGTCGTGGCCCTCATGCGCGGCGAGGCCGATCTGTTCGAGCCGCTCGGCCACTTCCTGTTTTGAAGCGGCAAAGCCGATGTTGGATTTGCCCGCTGTCTTGCCCGGCGCGGTGTATTCCTCGCGTGTCTCGGGCGACAGCAGGAAAACGCAGGAGACAAAATAGGTGAAATGCGCGCCGGTGCGCTGTGCCAGTGCCCGGCTGCGCTTCCACTGCGAGATGTCGCGGGCGCTGTCGAAGGAGACGATGACGACCTGCTTCGGCTTTGCCGGCGTCGGCGGCGCGGGCGGATCGGCCAAAGCCACGCCGGCAGGCGCGAGCAAGGCAAGCGAGAACGCAACAATGCGGGATGAGCGATACATGGGCAGGGATCCGGGCGGGTCAGCAAGCCGGCTATCGCCTAAATGTGGCGCGGATGCGATTGGGCTTTTCGCCGATTTGCCCCCAGGGCAAACGTCGCTTTGCCCGGGCAAACATCGGTTTGCCCTACGCAAACATCCGTTTGCCCCAGGCAAACATCGGTTTGCTCCGGGGGGAATAGGCGATTTTCCGGCCGAACCCCTTCCATGCCGACAAAATTTCGCTAAAACGCGGGCTCATGAACCGCCCCGGCCCGGGGCAGGAATGGTTTTGATTGATGTCCGACGACAGTTTTATCCGTGAAGTCAACGACGAGATGCGCCGCGACCAGGCGCAGAAGCTGTGGGACCGTTTCGGCCCGGCGTTGCTTGTCGCTGCGATCCTCGTGGTGCTCGGCACCGCCGCCTTCGTCGGCTATCGCTACTGGGACGAGACGCGCGCCAACCGCTCCGGCGACGCTTTCTCGCAGGCGCTCAAGCTTGCCAATGACGGCAAGAACGACGAGGCGCTGGCCGCGCTCGATCAATTGGAGAAGGACGGCTACGGCGCCTATCCGCTGCTCGCCCGCATGCGCGCCGCGACAGTCAAGGCAAGCAAGGGCGACGTCGATGCCGCCGTCAAGGACTTCGACGAGGTCGCCGCCGACACCGCCATTCCCCAGGGCATTCGCGACATGGCGCGGCTCAGGGCGGCGCTCCTGCTCGTCGACCACGGCTCCTTCGCCGACGTGTCCAGCCGCGTCGAGGCGCTGACCTCGGACACCAACACGTTGCGCCACACGGCGCGCGAGGCGCTCGGCCTTGCCGCCTGGAAGGAAGGCAAGACACAGGACGCTCTGAAGCTGTTCGATCAGATCGCCTCCGATGACGGCGCCCCGCGCAACACCCGCGAGCGGGCAACGCTGATGTCCGAGCTGATCCGTGGTTCGGGCAATGCGTCGTAAATGCATGTCGCCCAAAATTGTGCAGCGGTTTTGGGACAACGACATGCATCATTGTAGGACCGTATGACCTTCAAAGTCGCCATCATCGGCAGACCTAACGTCGGCAAATCGACCCTTTTCAATCGGCTGGTGGGAAGGAAGCTGGCGCTTGTCGACGACACGCCGGGCGTCACCCGTGACCGTCGCGTCCATGCCGCCAAGCTCTACGACCTGCATTTCGACGTCATCGATACCGCGGGCTTCGAGGACGCGGCTGCCTCGACCTTGCCGGGCCGCATGCGCGCGCAGACCGAGATCGCCATTCGCGAGGCGGACCTGATCTTCTTCACCATCGATGCCAAATCCGGCCTGCTGCCCGACGACAGGACTTTTGCCGAGATCGTGCGAAAATCCGGCAAGCCGGTCGTGCTGGTCGCCAACAAGGCCGAGGCCAAGGGCGCGCAGGGCGGCATGCTGGAGGCATGGGAGCTCGGGCTGGGCGAGCCGATTCCGGTTTCGGCCGAACACGGCCAGGGCATGCCCGATCTGCGCGATGCGGTGATCGCGGCACTCGGCGAGGCGCGCGCCTTCGGCGAGGACGAGGAAGACGACCAGGAGATCGCTACCGGCGAGGTGCTGATCGGCGAGGACATCGCCGATCCGGACGCCGAGCCTGCCTATGACGACACCAAGCCGATGCGCATCGCCGTCGTCGGCCGCCCGAACGCCGGCAAGTCGACGCTGATCAACGCGCTGATCGGCGAGGAGCGGCTTTTGACCGGACCGGAGGCCGGCATCACCCGTGATTCGATCTCGGTCGACTGGGATTGGCGCGGCCGCCGGATAAAGCTGTTCGACACGGCCGGCATGCGCCGCAAGGCGAGGATTCACGAGAAGCTGGAAGTGATGTCGGTGCAGGACGGCTTGCGCGCCATCCGTTTCGCCGAGATCGTCATCATCGTACTCGACGCCACCATTCCCTTCGAGAAGCAGGATCTGCAGATCGCCGACCTGATCATCCGCGAGGGCCGGGCGCCGGTGATCGCCTTCAACAAATGGGACTTGATCGATCATCCGCAGGAGCTCCTGGCGGAACTGCGCGAGAAAACCGAACGGCTGTTGCCGCAGGCGCGCGGCATCCAGGCCGTGCCGGTCTCGGCCGAGACCGGTCGCGGCCTCGACAAGCTGATGGATGCGGTACTGAAGACGCACAAGGTGTGGAACAGCCGTGTTTCGACCGGCAAGCTCAACCGTTGGCTTGAAGCCATACTGGCGCATCATCCGCCGCCTGCCGTTGCAGGGCGCCGGCTGAAGGTCAAATATGTCACCCAGGCCAAGACGCGGCCGCCGGGCTTCGTCGTCCAGTGCTCGCGGCCGGATGCGATGCCGCAATCCTATGTCCGTTATCTCTCCAACAGCCTGCGCGAAGCCTTCGACATGCCGGGCGTGCCGATCCGCATCGCGCTGCGCACCTCGGACAATCCGTTCGCCGGCCGGGCCAAGAAACGCGGCTGAGCCTCGGCTCGCCTGATCAGGCCACGGCACGCAAGCCCGCATCCTTTGTCCGCGTCGTTTCCGGCAGCGCCTGCCGCGCCGCCTCCAGCAGGATATCGCCGAGACGGGCCGCCACCGGCTCGGGCTCGGCATCCCTGCGATGCAGCAACAGCGCCATCCTGGGCAGCGCCGGCAGCCCGGCGATCTCCGGCGTCATCGCGCTGACGCTGGCCGGCAGGCCGATATCGGTGCGGATCGTCAGCCCCAGCCCCGCGGCGACCGCCGCCCAGATGCCGCCAAGGCTCGGGCTGGAGAAGGCCATGCGCCAGGGCAGGCCGGCACGGTCGAGCGTTTCGGTCGCCACCGTGCGCAACAGGCAGGGCGCTTCGAGCGCTACCAGCGGCAGCGGCTCGCCGTCGCGCAGGCTGGTCTCGATGCGCTTTGCCGGACCGATCCAGCGCATTTGAACATCGGCGACGTGCTGGCTGTAAGGCAGCGTCTCCCCACTGTGCCAGGCCAGCGCGATGTCGAGACTGCCGGACTGGATCCTTTCGGCAAGCTCGTGGCTGCGCGCGATCCTGGCTTCGATCTTCACCTTGGGGTGGGCGCGGGCGAAGCGGCCGAGCACCTCGGGCAGCACCGCCTCGCCGAAATCCTCCTGCAGGCCGAGCCGCACCCAGCCTTCCAGCTCGACGTCGTGGATGGCCGCAGCCGCTTCGTCATTCAATTCGAGCAGTCGGCGCGCATAGCCGAGCATGGTCTCGCCGGCCTCCGTCAAGGCGAGGCCGCGCCCCGACTTGCGGAAGATCGGCGTCGCCGCCTGCTCTTCCAGTTTTTTCAACTGGGCGCTGACTGCCGAGGTCGAGCGGCCAAGCCGGTCGGCCGCTTTGGCGAAGCTGCCCAGTTCCATGCCGGTGACGAAACTGCGGAGAACATCGAGGTCGAATGTTACGCGTCGCATGCCATTGTCCCGAATTTGCGAATCGTATGTCAAAAACTTCCTGATTTTAAGGACTGACTTATGGCGATAGATAGAACCCGTCAAGGCCGGCATCGCTGGGCCACGGGAATAGAACCATGTCCGCCATCGTCGACTGCGCCGATCAACAGCCAGCACAAATCCTGAAAGACAGGGCCGCCGGTCCCGCGGGGAGAGTATTCGGTCCTGGTCATCGCTGGAAGGTTCTCGGCATCGGCGTCGCCGCGAATGCCAGTTTCTCGGCGACCTTCTCCGGCATACCGGCAACGGCCGTCGTGCTCCGCCAGGGCTACCATTTGAGCAATGCGCAACTGGGCGTGGCGCTCGGCCTTCTCGGGCTGGGCGTTGCGCTCAGCGAGCTGCCATGGGGCCTGCTCACCGATCGCTGGGGCGACCGCCGCGTGCTTCTGATCGGGCTCGGCGCGACGGCTGCATGGCTGTTTGCCATGGCGATGCTCGTCGTGCCGACCAGAACCGGCGTCCCCGATGTCACGCTCCTGTCGGCGAGCCTGCTCTTCGCGGGATTGCTCGGCGGCAGCGTCAACGGTTCGAGCGGCCGCGCCATCATGGCCTGGTTCCGGGAAAGCGAACGCGGCTTTGCCATGAGCATAAGGCAGACGGCGGTGCCGCTTGGCGGCGGCCTCGGCGCACTGGTGCTGCCCTCGCTTGCCCTGGCGTTCGGCTTTGCCGCGGTGTTCGGGCTGCTGGCGGCGGCATCCGCTCTCTCCGCCCTGTTCGCCTGGCGCTGGCTGCACGAGCCGCCGGCGCAGGACCACGGAAATGTCGCTTCGACGGCTGTGGCCGGACTGGCACCATTGCGCAACATCGAAGTCTGGCGCATCGCCACCGCCATTGGGCTGCTGTGCTTCCCGCAAGTGGCGGTGCTCACCTTCGCCTCGGTGTTCCTGCACGACTTCGCAGGGCTACGAACGGCAGCGATCAGCGCCAGCCTTGCCGCGGTGCAGACCGGTGCCATGGTCATGCGCGTCTGGAGCGGCCGCTTCACCGACCGCCATGGCAACCGCCGCCGGTTTCTGCGCTCATGCAGTGCGCTCAGCGCGCTCGCCTTCGTGATCCTCTGGGTGCTGGTCCTGGTCAGCCCCGCCGTGCCAGATGGCCAGTCCTTCCGGATCGCTGTCCTTCCCCTGGTGCTGATTGTCGCGGGCATCTCGGTTTCGGCCTGGCATGGCGTCGCCTACACCGAGCTTGCCACGCTGGCCGGCGCCGGCCATGTCGGAACAGCACTCAGCCTAGCCAACACCTTTGTCTTCGTCGGCTTCTTCCTGGTGCCGGTGGCCATTCCCGGGCTGCTGCATCTCTGGTCATGGTCCGGCGTCTGGCTGTCGGCCGCCATCTGCGCGCTGATCGCCTGGCCGATCTTCCTGCGGCAAACTTGAGGAACGCCCGCCGCAAAACCGCCCGACTTCGGCGCCACGACCTGGGCCGACTGGGACAACCCGATCGATCCCGTTAACGTCCCATCAAGGTTAATGCATCATTTTGCTCTCCAGTGGGGTCAGTAGCGTTCCTGGAGAGAGTTCCGTGCATCGACGTCTGTTGAAGCGGCTGGCAGCCGTCGCCGGTGAGAAAAAACGCAGCCTCGTGTCTCCGTGCATCATCGGTCTCGGCATCTGGATCGGCTTCCCGACCGTCGCCGCCTACCAGGACATGACAAGCCTTGTGTCCGGCCTCGAAGCGCCGACCGCGCGCTGGAATTCCTACGTCGAAAAATCCGTCGCCGGCTCGGTTCACGCTGCCGAGATGCCGTTCATCGATTCCGACGTCACCGGTTCGATCTCCGGATCCGGTATCCATCTGGCCGGCGTCGGCAACGTGTCGTTTCGCGGCAAGGGCGGCAAGGTCGGCGCCACGCCCGACGAAGCTCGCGTCGTGCGTGGCGACAAGAAGGGCCGTATCGTCCAGGTCTCTCCCGTTGCCCCGCCGAAGAACTTCAACGCCGGGTCGATCTTCCAGCGGACCTCGTCCTTGATGCGGCCCAGCATGGACAGCGACCTGAAGATGGCTTTCGCCAAGCCGCAGATCAAAGGCAAGGAGATCCAGATCGCGGCCGCCTTCCATGCGCGTGAGGACAAGAAGCCCGATCCCGGCGTGCCGACCATGCTTGCCGCCCTGGTCAACAACGATCATCCGGATGTGCTGGCGACGGCCTATGCGCAATCCGAGCCGGACTATGCCAAGGCCTCGCCCTTCGAAGCCCTGCTGCAGGACGAGCAGCCCAACAGCGGCCGCTTCATCC
The DNA here is from genome assembly GCF_000502435.1 of Mesorhizobium sp. LNHC232B00. Classification (NCBI taxonomy): domain Bacteria; kingdom Pseudomonadati; phylum Pseudomonadota; class Alphaproteobacteria; order Hyphomicrobiales; family Phyllobacteriaceae; genus Mesorhizobium; species Mesorhizobium sp. LNHC232B00. Next base: position 539,265 of record NZ_AYWP01000003.1, on the reverse strand, counting down.
CACCGATGGTCAAGGGTGACCACTCATGGATCCAGAACCCGCTGCCTGAGAGCGTCTTTTCCAAGCCGGAGCAGAAATGCCTGGCCAACGGCATCTACTTCGAGGCGAGGAGCGAATCCGTGCGCGGTCAGGCTGCCGTCGCCCAGGTCATCCTCAACCGCGTCCGCAACCCGGCCTATCCGAATTCGATCTGCGGGGTCGTCTACCAGAACGACAGCTGGTTCAACCGTTGCCAGTTCTCATTCGCGTGTGACGGCAGGAAGAAGCGCATAGACAGTCCTGCCGCCTACAAGACCGCCCAGGATATCGCCATGGCCGTCACCGCCGGCAAGATATTCATCCCGGAGGTCGGATCGTCGACCCACTACTACGCCCAGTACGTCCATCCCGGCTGGGCCCGCACGATGCAGAAGATGACCAAGATCGGCCTGCATATCTTCTACCGCACCTATAGTGGCGGCTGGAGCTGAGTGGCGTCGGTCGCCGGTCTTTTTCGGGCGGCCATGCGATCGATCAGGGGGCCATTGCCGGGGGGATTCGCGCAATGCATCCCCATCCTTGCGGCGGGCACGATGTCGCACCTCGCTAATTGCTTGATTTCATTGTCTAAAATACATGGCAATGAACTTCCGCCCGTGGCTTGACGGGCGCAAACCCTCTAACTATGTTGCCGGCGACTTTACAAGCGGACGGACGGTGACGGTCTGACCGGGCAGGGGGGTTACGATGGCCAATAAAAATAGGCCAGACGGAACCGGAGAAACCGGCCGCGGCAAGCAGCATGAACCTGACATCCGTGACGACGATCTTGAGCGACGTCGGCGTGAACTTGAAGCATCGCTTGCGACAAGGCTGCCGAACCGGCTCGAGGGGAAAGACGACGCGAAAGCGGGCAGTGCGGCCGGATACGGCCAGGCGGTCAAACTCTCCAGTGAATTCATCGCTGGCGTGGTGGTGGGCGCCGGCATCGGCTGGATCATCGACCGTATGGCGGGGACATCGCCGTGGGGTCTGATCGTTTTCCTGCTGCTTGGGTTTGGCGCCGGCGTGCTCAATGTCATGCGATCCGCGGGCGTTGTGGCGGAATTCGGACAGGGCAATAAATCGCGCCCTGGCCGAGACGACAGCAAATAGCCGCGCTCGCGCGGCAATGGTAATTTGGCCGTACGCGGCATTGACGGGGTTAGAACGTGGCAGCTGACAAGGTCGATCCGATCCACCAGTTCCATATCATCAAGCTGGTTCCGATTAACATCGGCGGCTACGACCTGTCTTTCACGAATTCGGCACTGTTCATGGTCGCGACCGTGGTCGTTGCCGCGGCCTTCCTGCTGCTGACGACGTCGAGCCGCAGCCTGGTTCCAGGCCGGCTGCAGTCGATCTCCGAAATGGCCTATGAGTTCGTCGGCAACATGTTGCGCGACGCCGCCGGCACGCAAGGCATGAAGTTCTTCCCCTTCGTGTTCTCGCTGTTCATGTTCGTTCTGGTCGCCAACCTGCTCGGCCTGTTCCCCTATTTCTTCACCGTCACCAGCCACATCATCGTCACCTTCGGCCTCGCCGCATTGGTAATCGGAACCGTGGTGGTCTACGGCTTCATGAAGCATGGCTTCGGTTTCCTGAAACTGTTCGTGCCGCATGGCGTGCCGGTGTTCCTGCTGCCGCTGGTGGTGTTGATCGAAGTCATTTCCTTCGTATCGCGCCCGGTCAGCCTCTCGGTTCGTCTGTTCGCCAACATGTTGGCGGGCCACATCACGCTCAAGGTGTTCTCCGGCTTCGTTGTCAGCCTCTCCGCGCTCGGCGCGGTCGGTGTCGCGGGCTCGGTCCTGCCGCTGGCCATGGCGGTGGCGCTGACGGCGCTTGAATTACTGGTCGCCTTCCTGCAGGCCTACGTCTTCGCGGTGTTGACCTGCATGTATCTCAACGACGCCCTGCATCCCGGGCACTAAGGCCCCAAGAGTTTCCGGCCCAAGGTTTCCAACATTGGCGCCGGATGGAAATCGCAACGGAATTTCAGATCCAAAGGAGTTGAACAAATGGACGCAGAAGCAGCAAAGTACATCGGCGCCGGCATCGCTTGCCTGGGCATGGGTGGCGCGGGCATTGGCCTGGGCAACATCTTCGGCAGCTACCTCTCGGGCGCACTGCGCAACCCGTCGGCTGCCGATGGCCAGTTCGGCCGCCTGATCTTCGGCTTCGCCGTGACCGAAGCTCTGGGCATCTTCTCGCTTCTCATCGCGCTTCTGGCCCTGTTCGGCTGAGCACTGGGAAGATTGGACAGGCCGGCCGCGCAAGCGGCGGGCCTGATATCTGGGGATAGTCCATGTTCGTGACATCTGCCTTTGCGCAAGAGTCCGCGCCATCAGCCGATACCAGCCACGCTGCGACGGAAGGCGACACGCATTCCGGCACCAGCGTGCCTGCTGAGGCGCACGGCACATTTCCGCCGTTCGATCCTGCGACTTTCCCGTCGCAGCTTCTGTGGCTGGCGATCACTTTTGGGCTGTTCTACCTCTTCCTGAAGCGGGTCGTGGTGCCGCGCGTCGGCGGCATCATCGATGTCCGCAACGACCGGATCAGCCAGGATCTCGACCAGGCAGCCAAGCTGAAAGGCGAGGCCGACGCCGCGGTTGCCGCTTACGAGCAGGAACTGGCGGAAGCCAAGAAGAACGCCAACTCGATCGGCCAGCAGGCCGCCGATGCGGCCAAGGCGGAAGCCGACACCGCGCGCAAGAAGATCGAGGCCGCGCTCGACGAGAAGCTCGGCGAGGCCGAGGCGCGCATTTCTTCCATCAAGGCCAACGCCATGAAGGAAGTCGGCAGCATCGCCGAGGACACCGCTTCGGCGATCGTCGAAGCATTGGTCGGCGGCAAGGCCAGCAAGGCCGAGATCGCGGCCGCGGTCAAATCCGTGGCCCGGTGAGGAGCGCATCATGGACGCTACATCTCTCGCGACGCTCTGGGCAACGATAGCCCTTGTCATCTTCCTGGCCATCGCCGTCTACATCAAGGTGCCCCGCCTGATCGCCAAGGCGCTCGATGCCCGCGCCATGCGCATCAGCAGCGAACTCGACGAGGCACGCAAGCTGCGTGAGGAGGCCCAGCAACTGCTCAGCCAGTATCAGCGCAAGCGCAAGGAAGCCGAGCAGGAGGCAGCCGACATTGTCGCGGCCGCCAAGCGCGAGGCCGATCTGCTCGCCGCCGAAGCGCACAAGAAGACCGAAGACTATGTTACCAGGCGCACCGCGCTGGCCGAGCAGAAGATCGGCCAGGCCGAGCGTGACGCCATCAGTGAAGTCCGCGCCAGCGCCGTCGACATTGCCGTCGAGGCCGCCCGCGCGCTGCTCGCCGCCAAGGTCGACGTCAAGGCCGGAGCCGATCTGTTCAAAGCTTCGCTGGCGGACGTGAAGGCAAAGCTCAACTAGACTTTAGCGAACGCAGTCCAATCAAAGCCGCTTGGGAAACCTGGCGGCTTTTTTGTTGTGCGTCGATGCCAACGCTGCCGATCTCCCCCCTCGTGGGGGAGATGCCCGGCAGGGCAGAGGGGGGCGTGAAGGAACGCCAGCAGTTCGATTTTCATCGGTTGCGTCGGGTGCGAATTATCCGTGGAACCTGGGCGCAACTGGCTGATAGGCTGGCGGGACAGCGCCCCCCTCTGTCCTGCCGGACATCTCCCCCTCAAGGGGGGAGATCAGCTACCGTCGCCGGCGCTCAATCCAACCCGTCGAAGCTCTCTTCTTCAACCACCTCGGCGCCGCCAAGCCTGAACGGCGAAAACGACACGCGATGCAGGCGCGCGACCGGGCCGTGCGCCTCGATCGCCGTGCGGTGCCGGGCCGTGGCGTAACCCATGTGCACCTCGAATCCATAGCGGCCGTTATGGCTGCCGCAACCGCACATCATGCGGTCGCGCATGACCTTGGCGACGATGGAGGCAGCGGCGATCGATTGCGAGCGTTGGTCACCCTTGATCAATGCGCGGCCCTCGCACGGCAACCCCGGCGGCACGTCGCGTCCGTCGGCAAGCGCGAGCTTAGGCCGAACCGACAGCCCGACCAGCGCGCGTCGCATCGCCTCAAGGCTCGCCTTGAGGATATTGCTGCCGTCGATGCCCTCGGCACTGATCGAGGCCATCGAGATCGCCTGCGCGGAGCCCAGAATGCGCAGGAACAATGCCTCGCGCTGCAAATGGCTGAGCCGTTTGGAATCATCGAGGCCTTCGGGAATGTTGGCTGGGTCGAGCACCACCGCCGCAGCGACCACCGGCCCGGCCAGCGGGCCACGGCCAGCCTCGTCCATCCCCGCCACTGGCCACAGACCGTCGGCCATAGCCTTCGTCTCGAAGGAGAAATCGGGTTTCTCGACAATTTCGAAGAGAAGCGGAGAATCAGAACGCGCGCGAGCCATGTTGCGGCGAGGTTCGCATCGGTTCCGATTCTCCGCAAGTCCCTCCGGGTCGGGTGGGGCGCCGGACCGGGAGGGCACCGTCTGCTGGCCGGGGCAGGCCGGACGGGATTTCACAAGCGAAAAGGGCAGATCAAAGCAGCATCAGCTGCTCCTGGTCCTTTCCGGCTGCAACGAACTGGTCGGTTCGCAGCGTGCGCCGATCGGCATTGAGGCCGAGCCGCTTGGCGGTGATCTCGAAGCGCCGGCCTATCTGCCACGCATAGGGCCCGGCGCCCTTCATGCGCTTGCCCCATTCCGAATCGTAGTCCTTGCCGTCGCGCATCGAGCGGATCAGCGACATCACGTGGCGATAGCGGTCGGGATAGTGGCGCAGCAGCCAGTCCTTGAAGATCGGGCTGACCTCCAGCGGCAGGCGCAGCACGACATAACCCGCCTCGCGCGCGCCGGCGGCGCTCGCCGAATCGAGGATCCGTTCCATCTCCTGGTCGGTGAGGCCGGGGATGATCGGCGCCACCATGACCGAAGCCGGAATGCCGGCATCGGAAAGCTGCCTGATCGCTTCCAGCCGCTTGGTCGGCGTCGATGCGCGCGGCTCCATCGTGCGCGCCAGCATGCGGTCGAGCGTCGTTACCGACAGGGCCACCTTGGCGAGCCCCCGCTCGGCCATGCGCGACAGGATGTCGATGTCGCGGGTCACCAAAGCGGATTTGGTGACGATGCCGACCGGATGGCCGCGCGCCTCCAGTACTTCGAGGATCTCGCGCATGATCCGGTACTGCTTCTCGATCGGCTGGTAGGGATCGGTGTTGGTGCCGATGGCGATGGTGCGCGGCTGGTAGCCGTCCTTCGACAGCTCCTTGTCGAGTAGCCGCGCCGCGTCCGGCTTGGCGAACAGCTTGGATTCGAAATCCAGGCCCGGCGACAGGCCCATGAACGAATGGGTCGGCCGCGCGAAGCAATAGACGCAGCCATGTTCGCAGCCGCGATAGGGGTTGATCGAACGGTCGAAGGAAATGTCGGGCGATTCGTTGCGGGTGATGATGGTGCGCGGCTTTTCCACCTGCACCTCGGTCTTGAATGGCGGCAATTCCTCCAGCGAACTCCAGCCATCGTCGAAGACATGACGGGTGACCGGCTCGAACCTGCCGGACGGATTGATGCCCGCCGAGCGGCCACGGTTGCGATCCGGACGGATGCGCATGCCGCTCTGCTCGATCATCGCATTGGCCATCTCGGCCCGTCCTGCTCCGAAGGCTGCAATGTCGGCGCGCATGATCGGCTCCATCTTCGCCCGCTCCCAGGGACTGTCCATGTTGTGTCGAATCGCTCTGCTCATGAAATTATTCCTATTTCCTTGAGGAGAACAAAGCAAGAACTTTCTGTGGTGCGTTGCAAGAACTGGCATCGCGGCCGCCTTTCCGCTATTCGGCTGACGATGCTCAGTGTTCTCATCGAAACCCGCAATGACGAGGAGGCTCTCGCCCGCACGCTCGGCTCGCTGATTGGCGGCGCCGTCGAGGGCGTGGTGCGCGAGGTCGTCGTCTGCGATACCGGCTCCACCGACCAGACGCATCATGTCGCTGAACATGCCGGCTGCCATTATGTGGCGAGCGGCGGTGTTGCCGCCGGCATCAGGCAAGCCAAGGGCGACTGGCTGTTGCTGCTGGAGCCGGGCGCAAGGCTGGTGGATGGCTGGACCGAAGCGGTCGTCGCCCACACGGCCCGGCAAACGATGGCGGCGCGGTTCTCGCGCTCACGCGGCAGCCGTGTGCCGTTCCTGGCGCGGGTGTTTTCGGGAAATCGCGCCCTGGCCGACGGACTGGTGATCAGCAAGCGGCAGGCAGCGTCCTTGTCGAAGCACGCCGGCAGTGCCGAGGCGCTTGCACGCGGCCTGGCGACAAAGAAGCTCGACGCCGAGATCTGGGTAGCGCCGGCGAAGCGGGAATCGCGCAAGTGATTCTTTTGCAGCTGCTCTACGTCGGGGGCAGCCACAATCGCCGCGCCCTCAAGCATCAGCTGGCCCTGCTGGTCGGCCATGCCGCCAAGGAGGTCCTGGACGTCTATGGCGAGCAAAGCCCGGTGACGCTGACCGGCGAAGCTGGGCTCGGCTTCGTCGAGGACCCGTTCGGCTTGCACATGGGCACCGTGCCGGCGCACACGCCGCGGCTGATGATGGAAGTCGGCTTCGGCGTATCCGCGCCTTCGCGTCGGCGGTTTCACGGCGAACCGGTCATCCGCTGAAAGCGGACAGGATATCCACAGGCATCCAGCGTGCCTGTCGCCGGGCAATGCGGCCTTGCCTGCTCTCGGCATCATAGTCCATGGCCGCTGGCTCGCGGCTGAACCGCAGCCGGTCGTCCAGGGCATTGACGATGACGATCGCCCTTGCATCCCCGCCGTCGGTGGTGACCGCCGCGACATAGACGCCGCAGTCCCGGCAGATCAAGTAGTCGGCGGTGCGCAATCCGAACCGGTATCTGTGCAACCGGGCGTCGTCATCGACCGAGACGATCAATTGGCCATTCGGATCGGCAACGGCGCGCGAGCCATGTTTGATGCAAAACGCGCATTGGCAGGCGCGGACTTCGATTTGCGAGGGGTCGAGGTCGGTTGAAAATTGAAGGCGTATGTTGCCGCAATGGCATCCGCCGGCGTGCACAGTCATCGCTTCCGCCTCGTCGTCAACGGCAAGGGCCGCCGCCACGAAGGGTACTTCCTCCGGCATCGGGTTTGGAATGGTCTTTCGAAGGCGAGGGCAGCCTTTTGCCTGGCAAACGCGGCGCGAAACCGGCGCCTTGCCTCGGCTTTTACGGAGCCGATTTGCCGCGCCGCAGGTGCTCGTCCAGGCGCGGCATGATCTCGACGAAATTGCAGGGCATGTGCCGGTAGTCGAGCTGCGCCTTCAAGATGCCGTCCCAGGCATCCTTGCAGGCGCCGGGCGAGCCCGGCAGCACGAAGATGAAGGTGGCGTTGACGACGCCGCCGGTCGCCCGGCTCTGGATCGTCGAGGTGCCGATCTTGTCGTAGGAGATGCGGTGGAACACTTCCGAAAAGCCATCCATGCGCTTTTCGAAGATCGGTTCCAGCGCCTCCGGCGTCACGTCACGCCCGGTGAAGCCCGTCCCGCCGGTGGTGATGACGACGTCGATCGCCGCGTCCTTCGACCAGCCAAGCACCTTGTCGCGGATCTTGTCGCGGTCGTCGGTGACGATGTCGCGGGCGGCCAGGATGTGGCCGGCCTCGGTGATGCGGTCGGCCAGCGTCTGTCCGGATTTGTCGTCGGCGAGGCTGCGTGTGTCGGAAACGGTCAGCACCGCGATACGCACCGGAACGAAGGAACGGCTCTCGTCAGTTCTGGCCATCAGCGCCCTCCGATGCGATGCTGCGCGTCGCCGCGACGAACCAGTCGGGCTGGCGGCCGCGGATCTCGGCCGCCGCGCGCTTGGCGACATTGCCGGTCTCGAACAGGCCGAAGCACGTCGCGCCCGATCCGGACATGCGTGAAAAACCCGATCCAGCCTTGTCGAGCCATGAAAGCGCCCGGCCTATGGCGGGCTGTATCGCCAGCGCCGCCGGCTGGAGATCGTTGCGGGTGAGTTCCAGCCAGTTGCGCAGGCTGTGAAAATCGATGCCGCGCGGCAACGGCGGCAATGGCTCGTTGTCGCGGCGGGAAAGTGCCGAAAACACCTCGGCCGTCGAGACCGGCATGCCCGGGTTGACCAGCACCAGCCCCAGCGCCGAGACGTCCGGCACCATCGACAGCTCGTCACCAATGCCGCGCGCGACCAGCGGCCTGGCCGCCAGGCACATCGGCACATCGGCGCCAAGCGAAAGACCGATCCGCGCCAGCCCGGCGCCATCGATGTCCAGACCCCATGCCTGCGCCAGGCCGCGCAATACCGCCGCCGCGTCGCTGGATCCGCCGCCGACACCGGAGGCGACAGGCAGGTTCTTTTGAAGCTTGATGGCGACAGGCGGGGTCTTGTGCGGTCCGGCCTCTCCTCGCAGCGCATCGCGCGCCTTCAGCACCAGATTGCCGGCGTCGAGGGGAACCTCCGGCGCATAGCGCCCGGACACGGTGAAATCGTCGCTGTCGGCGAGCGCGACCTCGACCCGGTCGCCAAAACGCGTGAACACCGCCAGGCTTTCGATCAGGTGATAGCCGTCGGCGCGCGTTCCCGTGACATGCAGCGCCAGGTTGATCTTGGCGGGCGCATGCCACGTACGCGAACCGATCTCGGTGTCCACGGCGTCAGTCGTTTGCGAGATGATGCTCAGTCCTTGGCCAGCCGGTATTCGCCGGTCTTGGGATCCTTGACCAGCGTTCCCATCGCGCCGTTGGCCGCCTGCTTTTCGGTGCGCCGTACCTTGGCCGTCACGCGCTCGGCTTCGCGCACGAATGTGCGGTAGCCGAAATAGGCGGCGACGCCAACGACGGTGAAGAAAATGATCTGCGGCATGTCAAAACTCCTCCCACGCTGGGCCGGCGAAGGCGGCCGGTCGGGTCGGTTAATGCATGTCGCCCAAAAATGTGTTCGGTTTTGGCAAGACGACAGGCATGAGACTTCAAGGCACCTATGCTAGACGGTTTTATGCGGTTTTCAAAGCCCGAACCGAGCCCACAACGCGCGCTCTTCCGCCGCATCGATCACCCCGCTGGCAGCGGCAGCGGCGATATCGGGCGCGGAAAAGCCCTGGCTCGAGCCGAACAGGCCGAAGCGGCCGAGGAAGCCGCGCGGCGCGGTGATCAGCCTGAGCTGCGTCTTCGCCCCGAAGCGGGTCTTGAGCACCGTGCGCATGTCGCTGAGCGCATCGACGAGGCCAAGCTCCAGGCCCTTCTTGCCGGTCCAGAACAGGCCGGTGAACAGGTCCGGATCGTCCTTCAGCTTGGTGCCTCGCCGCTCCTTGACCAGATCGATGAAGGTCTCGTGCACCTCGAGCTGCAATGCCTTCAGCCGTTCGACGTCCTCCTTCTTTTCCGGCTTGAACGGATCGAGCACCGCCTTGTTCTGGCCGGCGGTGTGGACACGGCGCTCGACGCCGATCTTCTTCATCAGCTCCGGAAAGCCGAACGAGGCCGAGACCACGCCGATGGAACCGACGATCGAGGACGGATCGGCGAAGATTTCGTCACCGGCGACCGCGATCATGTAACCGCCCGAAGCCGCGACATCCTCGACGAAGACCAGCACTTTTTTGTTCTTTTCGGTCGCCAGGTCGCGGATGCGCTTGAAGATCAGCCGCGACTGGACCGGTGAGCCGCCAGGCGAATTGATCGAGATGGCGACAGCGGGCGCTTCGAAGGAGAACGCCTTCTCGATCAGGCCGGCAGTGGAGGCAAGCGACAGGCTCGGCCGGAACGGACCGCCGCCGGCCATGATGGTGCCGTGCAGCCGGATGACCGGAATGGTGACGACGGTGGAGCGCCAGGATTTCGGCAGCAGGCGGTTGAAAAGACGTTTCACGTGAGTGGGCTCTCCGGTCGATGGGTTGCAGGCATGTAGGGATTCCCCGGCCAACGGCAATGTGGTGGCCAGGAATAGCTCAATCTCCGAACAGCGAGGCGAGACCGTTGGTGATCATTTCGCTGCGCTCGTCGGGACCATTGCCCGATAGCACGTGAAGCATCAGCGGCGGGCGGATGGCAAGCTTTCCCCGCGCCCCGAGCGTCGCCCGCACGACGATGCGGATCGCCGCCGCGTCGGGGCGAGGATGGACAGCGAGCATCTCGGCATCGCCGAAACGGCCTGATATCGCATCGAGGATGGCACCGAGCTGCTCGGGCCGCGCAATGACCGCAAGCCCGCCACGCGGCCTGACCACCGCCGCCGCGCTTCTGATCCAGCTCTCGAACAGCCCGTCCTCCATGACATGGGCTTCCTTCCTCAGGGGGGCGGGGGTTGCCCGGTCCCGGGGGGCATTGAAAGGCGGGTTCATGATGACGAAGTCGAAATCATTGTCGGCGAGGCCGGACGCTGCCCGTACCCGGCCCGACATCGTGACATCGGCGACAAGCACCGATGCGCGATCGCTGAGATGCGCATTGCCGGGATGGGCAAGGGTGGCCGCCGCGAAGGCCGCCATTTCCGGCGCGCGCTCGACGAGCACGGCCGCCGCACCCGGGCAGCGCGACAGCACGGCGAGGCCCGCAGCTCCCGCTCCGGCACCGAAATCGGCGAGGCGTCCGCCAAAGGAGGATGGCACGGATGCCGCCAGCATCATTGCATCCATGCCGGCGCGATGGCCGCCATGCTTTGGCTGCACGAGCCAGAACCGGCCGCGATGGAAGGCGTCGACCGTGTGGGCCGGTGTGTCCGGGCCAAAGGTGTCAAGGGCAGGGGCGGCTGGGGCTGCCAACATTATTTTCCGCGTATCTCGTTGGCGATGCCGGCATCGGTCAGGATACGCCGCGCCGCGTCGGCCTTTTCGGCGTCGACCATGACGCGCCGTGGCAGGATGCCGAGCGAGCCGTCGAGCACGCTCATATTCTGGTCGGCGACGAAACAGCCGATGCCGGCATCGCGCATCAGCGATTCGACAAAGGAGATGATGACGGCGTCGTTGGTGCGGATCAGCTCTATCATCGGGCGAAACTCTCAGTTTGCGGCGCCGATGTAAACGGCCATGCGGATCCCATGGCACACTCCGGCTCGGTCACGGCCCGACCTGGTGTTGGCCGCGATCGGTATCGGTTGACAGCCTGTCATCGACGCCGCGCCAATTCGCCACTTGCCGTGGCCGTATCCGCCGCCCTAGAGTCCATACGGGACTAAGGGTGCCGTCGCACGCGTTATACCAAGACGGGAGTGATTGTCGTGGGTGTCGTTCTCAACATCGAAAATGGGAAGCGGGAACCCGCGTCCATCAAGGATCTCATCGACCTGACGGCAGCCGACATGGGCCGCGTCAACGAATTGATCCTGTCCAAGGCCGGCTCCGACGTCGAGATGATCCCGGAGGTCGCCAACCATTTGATTTCGTCCGGCGGCAAGCGGCTGAGGCCGATGCTGACGCTCGCCGCCGCCCAGATGTTCGGCTATGCCGGCGAGGGCCACGTCAAGCTCGCCACCGCGGTCGAGTTCATGCATACGGCGACGCTTCTGCACGACGACGTCGTCGACGAGAGCGGCATGCGCCGCGGCAAGAAGACGGCCCGCATGATCTGGGGCAACCAGGCGAGCGTGCTGGTCGGCGATTTCCTGCTCGGCCAGGCCTTCCGCATGATGGTCGATGTCGGCTCGCTGGAAGCCCTCGACATCCTGTCCAGCGCGGCCTCGATCATCGCCGAGGGCGAGGTCATGCAGCTTGCCGCCGCCAAGAACCTCGAAACCACCGAGGATGAGCATTTCGCCGTCATCAAGGCCAAGACCGCGGCCCTGTTTTCGGCCGCTGCCGAGGTCGGTCCCGTCATCGCCCAGGCGACCCGCAACGACCGTGCGGCCCTGCGCTCCTATGGCATGAATCTCGGTCTTGCCTTCCAGCTGATCGACGATGCGCTCGATTATGGCGGCACCAGCAAGGATCTCGGCAAGAATGTCGGCGACGATTTTCGCGAGGGCAAGGTGACCCTGCCGGTCATCCTCGCCTACCGGCGCGGCAGCAAGGCCGAACGCACCTTCTGGAAGCGCGCCATCGAGGACAATGTCGTCGATGACGCCGGCCTCGAAAAGGCGATCGGCCTGATGACCCGCCACGGCGCCATTGCCGACACGATCGGACGCGCCCGCCATTTCGGCGAGATCGCCCGTGATGCGTTGGCGCCGCTGGAAGAGACGCCGCAGAAGTCGGCGCTGATCGACGTCATCGATTTCTGCATCAGCCGGGTGAACTGAGCGTCAGTCTTTCACGGAATTCCCTCTGGCTCGTGCCGGAGGCGGAGAATCTGTGAAAGCCGTTCCCTCCGTCTCGACAAACCGCCCCGTCGCAAATTATCTATAAAACATGGCAAAGGGCACGGACGACACCATCGCGGTGCGCATCGGCAAGGCGTTGGCGGACCGCATCATCTCCGGCGCGATCGAGCCGGGGGCAAGGCTTCGGCAGGATCATATCGCCGAGGAATTCAACACCAGCCATGTTCCCGTGCGCGAGGCTTTCCGCCGCCTGGAGGCGCAAGGGCTAGCCGTCAGCGAGCCGCGCCGAGGGGTGCGCGTGGCGGCTTTCGATCTCGGCGAGGTCAAGGAAGTCGCCGAAATGCGGGCCGCCCTCGAAGTGCTGGCGCTGCGCCATGCCGCGCCGCATCTGACGTCGGCCATTCTCGATCTCGCCGAGGAAGCGACAAAGGCAGGCGACAAATCCCGCGACGTAAGGTCGTGGGAAGAAGCCAACCGTGCCTTTCACCGGCTGATCCTGGCGCCATGCGGCATGCCGCGCCTGCTCGCCACCGTCGACGACCTGCACGCCGCCAGCGCCCGTTTTCTGTTCGCGGCATGGCGCTCGGAGTGGGAGACGCGGACCGATCAGGACCACAGGGCGATATTGGCCGCCTTGCGGCAGGGAAACACCGAATCCGCCGCCGCGACGCTTGGGCGGCATGTCCAATGGATTGGCCGCAAGCCGGTCAGGACGGCCTCCGGCGCGACGCGCGAAGCTTTTGCCATCGTCGGCTAGGGCCATTCCGGTCAAACGGCCTTCCGTCCGGAAATCACGCAAAACCAAAAGCACTGAACGGTCTTTGCACAGCGAAGGCTTGCTATCCCCGAGGAAATGTGGATTCGATAATAGATCGAAAACGGAAATTATCTATAATTTCAATCGGTCGAAGGAATTCTCATGACAGACATCGCATTCGCGTCCCGCAAGCCGTCCTTCAGCCCGCTCCGGCTCCAGGATCGCTCGCTCGCATGGCAGGTTGGAGCCGTCGTGCTCGGCACGCTGTTCCTAGCGCTGTCCTCCTACATCGAAGTGCCCATGGTGCCCGTGCCGGTGACCATGCAGACCTTCGCCGTGACCCTGATCGGTGCGCTCTACGGTTGGCGGCTTGGCACGGTCACCATTGCCGCCTGGCTGGTCGAAGGCGCTGCCGGCTTCCCGGTCCTGGCCGGAGGCGCTGCCGGGCTGCAGCATTTCGTTGGGCCGACTGGCGGCTATCTCTTTGCTTTTCCGGTCACCGGCGCGCTTGTCGGCTGGCTGGCCGAACGCGGCTGGAACGGCAACAGGGTGGTGCTCGCCTTCGCCGCCATGCTGCTCGGCAACCTTGCATGTCTGGTGCTCGGAACGGCATGGCTCGCTGTCATGATCGGCACCGAACAGGCCATCACATTCGGCTTCCTGCCGTTCATCGTTGGTGGCTTGCTCAAATCGGCGCTCGGTGCCGCGACGCTCATGGCGCTTCGCGGCGGCAAGGCCAAGTCTGCCAATTCGTGACGATCGTCCAATCCGTGACGATCAGCCAATCCGTGACGATCAGACTGCGCGCCCACCATCTCCTTTGCCTGCTCACCTATGTGGGCAAAGGATACAGCTCTGCCTTCACCGCCAACTATGACGGGATCGCGGAGCGCCTGAGCCGGGGCGAGGACATCCTCCTCGAGTCCGGGCCGGACGACATCTGCGCCCCGTTGCTCGACGAACCCGAGCCGCACTGCCTGCGCGACAGCGCGTCCGCACGCGACCAACTGGCCGCGCGGGACCTTGAGGATCTGCTGGCCCGGCCGATCCACGCCGGCGCCCGTCTCGATCTCGACGCTGCCACGCTGGTACGGATGCGGCAGGCATTTTCGACCGGCCTCGTGCGCAAGGCGTGCGAAGGCTGCGAATGGAGCGCGCTGTGCAGCACCGTTGCGGCCGGCAATTATCGCGATACGCGGCTGCAGCGGTCTGCCGAGACGGAAAACTGTCCTTTCTAGCCATGGTTTGTTAATCGGGTGACCCGATTGTGAATTTCAGGCGGATTGAAGCGCGACCCCAAAAAGGACATGCTTTGCCTGGAAAGATCGAGTCTACGCCGATTCCGCTGACGCGGTGACGGCGCGTGGCTGAAAGGGATACGATGCAGCAAGGACGTGCGCGCTGGCTGACAAGGCTGGCAATTGTGACGGGCATGGCGCTCTCGGCTTTGCCGGCCTATGCCAAGCAATCCACCGAGCCGGTCAAGATCTCGTCATTCTCTGGCGCCTATCTGGCGGCCCGGATCGCCGAAGGCGACAACGACCTCGACAGCGCCATCGCCTACTACAAGCAGGCCCTGGCCTTCAATCCAAGCGACACGGCGCTGCAGCAGAGCCTGATGCTGTCGCTGATCGCGCAAGGGCGCTTCGATGAATCGCTGGTCTATGCCGACAAGCTCAAGGAAGTGCCCGACGTCGAGCGTTTCTCGCGCCTGGCGCTGGCGGTCGATTCCTTCCACAAGAAGGATTTCACCAAGGCGCAGTACTGGCTCAAGCTGTCGCTGGAATCCGATCTTGATCGGCTGATCTCGGGCGTCATGTCCGGCTGGGCCGAACAAGGTGCCGGCCAGCCCGCCGACGCAATGGCCGCGATCGACAAATTGCAGGGGCCGGACTGGTTCGGCCTGTTCAAGTCCTTCCACCGCGCGCTGATCGCCGATGCCTCCAACATGCCCGAGAAGGCCGAGGCGATCTACGCCGCGACGATGCAGGATACGGCAGCCGGCGGCGCGGCTCCCGAAACCTGGATGCGCAACGCACAGGCCTATGCCTCATTCCTGGCCCGCAAGGGCGACAAGGACAAGGCGATATCGGTACTCGATCAGGCCGAGGCGTTCTCGCCCGGCAAGCTGGAAATCGTCACCCTGCGCGAAAGGATCGCCAAGGGTGACAAGATTGCGCCCTTCGTTTCCGGCCCGGCCGACGGTGCTTCCGAAATTCTGCTCGATCTCGCCACCGCACTCAACCGTGGCGGCGGCGAGCCGTTCGTGCGCCTCTATTTGCAATATGCCCTGGCCTTGAGACCTGACAGCGACGCGGCTCTGGTGCAGCTCGCCGCCGTCGCCGAGCAGTTGAAGGACGGCGAGGGCGCCATCGCGCTCTATCGGCGCATCCCCGACTCTTCGCCGCTGAAGCAGCTTTCGGACCTGCAGCTTGGCCTCAACCTTGCCGATCTCGACCGTCATGACGAGGCGATCACGCATCTCAAGGCCTTCGTCGATGCCCATCCAAACGACATGCGCGCCTATCTGGCACTCGGCGGGGTCTATTCCTCGAAGGAGGATTTCCGCTCGGCCGCCAACATCTACGACAAGGCCGTCGACGCGCTGAAGACGCCGACCGCGGCCAACTGGAACATCTTCTACCAGCGCGGCATTGCCTATGAGCGCCTGAAGGAATGGCCGAAAGCCGAGCCTAACTTCCGCAAGGCGCTGGAGTTGCAGCCGGACCAGCCGCAGGTTCTGAACTATCTCGGCTATTCCTGGGTCGACATGAACACCAACCTCAAGGAAGGCCTGGCGATGATCCAGAAGGCCGTCGATCTGAGGCCGAGTGACGGTTACATCGTCGATTCGCTGGGCTGGGCCTATTTCCGCCTCGGCAGGTTCGATGACGCGGTGCGCGAAATGGAACGCGCCGTGTCGCTGAAGCCGGAAGATCCAGTTCTCAACGACCATTTGGGCGACGCCTACTGGCGCGTCGGCCGCAAGCTGGAAGCCACCTTCCAGTGGAACCAGGCCCGCGACCTGAAGCCGGACCCGGATGTGCTGGCCACCTTGCAGCAGAAGCTGATGAAGGGCCTGCCGCCGATCGAATCCAACACGGCGCAGGAAACCCCGAAGGTGAAGCCAGAGCCGGTTCCCGCCCCGAAAGGGTGACGTCGACCATCTTGATTGCGAGAGGGCTCCGATTTGGAGCCCTTTTTCGTTTGCAGCGACGCGTTTTAGAACAGCTTCCGGTAGACGACGAAGCCGGAGCGCTCGCCAACCTTGTCGTAGAGCTTCATCGCCGTGTGGTTGGTCTCATGCGTCAGCCAGTATACCCGACCCGAGCCGGCGGCCTGGGCGCGCTCATAAACGCCTTCGATCAGGGCCCGGCCGATGCCTTTTCCCCGCGAGGCCTCCGTGGTGAAAAGATCCTGCAGATAGCAGTTCGGTGCGATCGCGGTGGTGCTGCGGTGGAACAGATAATGCACGAGGCCGAGAAGCTGCCCGTCACTTTCGGCAACCAGCGCATGGACGGGCTCATAGGCATCGAAGAAGCGCGACCACGTCATAGCTGTGATTTCGCCTGACAGCGCTGTCTCACCCGCGCGGCCATAGAATGCGTTGTAGCCGTCCCAAAGCGGCAGCCATTGTTCGTAGTCCTGTCGCGTGATCGGGCGGACTATGATGGAACTGGGCATGGCTGGCACCTGTCGTTCATGTAAGGGGGCGAACAGATCGCAGGTTCTTGAGGCCGACAATGGGCCAGCACCCGGCAAAGCTTTCAACATCGCGCGGTACGTCCAAGGCTGCCCAGCCTCGATGCGCCTTGCTTGACGCTTCGCCGCCGTGTCTCTAGGACGTGGCGCTAAGCTAGCCTTTGCTGTCGAGGCCACCCGTGACGATTGAAATGCCTGCCCATATGCATCCCAGCCGCTCTTTCCAGGGGCTGATCCTGACCTTGCACAATTACTGGGCGGCCTATGGCTGCGTCATCCTCCAGCCATACGACATGGAGGTTGGCGCCGGTACGTTTCACCCGGCAACGACGCTGCGCGCGCTCGGCCCCCGGGGCTGGAATGCCGCCTATGTCCAGCCCTCGCGCCGCCCCAAGGATGGCCGCTACGGCGAGAACCCGAACCGGCTGCAGCATTATTACCAGTACCAGGTGATCCTGAAGCCGAACCCGCCGAACCTGCAGGAACTCTACCTCGGCTCGCTCGCCGCGATCGGCGTCGACCCGTTGCTGCATGACATCCGCTTCGTCGAGGACGACTGGGAAAGCCCGACGCTGGGTGCCTGGGGGCTTGGCTGGGAATGCTGGTGCGATGGCATGGAGGTCTCGCAGTTCACCTATTTCCAGCAGGTCTGCGGCATCGAATGCGCGCCGGTGGCGGGCGAACTGACCTACGGGCTGGAACGGCTGGCCATGTATGTGCAGGGCGTCGACAACATCTATGACCTCAATTTCAACGGCCGTGAAGGCGCCGAAAAGGTAACCTATGGCGACGTCTTCCTGCAGGCCGAGCAGGAATATTCGCGTTACAATTTCGAATACGCCAACACGGCGATGCTGCTCAGGCATTTCGAGGACGCCGAGGCCGAGTGCAAGGCCCTGCTCGACGCCGGTGCGCCGGCATCGAACGACAATTTGCCGATGCACAGGATGGTCTTCCCCGCCTACGACCAGTGCATCAAGGCCAGCCATGTCTTCAACCTGCTCGACGCGCGCGGCGTAATCTCCGTCACCGAGCGGCAGAGCTATATCCTGCGCGTGCGCAATCTGGCCAAGGCCTGCGGCGAGGCGTTTTTGAAGACGCAGGCGGGTGGATTGGCGGCTTAAAGAAAATTCCGGGAACCGCTCTGGTTTCAGACGCCTGTCATCATTTCGATCGGCGACAGGATCTGGCTGCTGGCGCCAGCCATAGTCCGCAGCGCCTGCCGCACACCTGGCATCGAGAAGGCGCCGTGGGCCTGCGCGGTGAAGCAGGCGCTGAGCGCGAGGATCTGCAGAAGTCTGGATGCCGTTTTCATGGTCGTTCAGCCAATAGTTTCCTGCCTGAGCGTAGGTCGCTTCAGCGCTGCGTTCGGTTCATGGAAATCTTTGACCCAAGGACGAGTGGGGCCGCCTCGTCCCGACAGGACTGCTAAAATTTCCGGAAATCAGCCGAAGTCAGCGATAGCCGTGTTGAAAGGGTGACAGCAGGCAGCCGAGTTGCTATGCCCTTCCACCTCCCCTTGATGGGGGAGGTCGCCGCGAAGCGGCGGGNGATAGCGCGATTTCTCATGCCGAAGCTCGATCGGTTCAAGCTGCAGTCCGCTCAACGGCTTCGCGCGGCAATGACCGACGAGGAGCGCATCTTGTGGCGGCATCTCTGGCGCATTCCAGTTGAAGGCACTCATTTCCGCAGGCAGGCGTCGGTCGGGATTTACTTCCCCGACTTCATCTCACACCGGCTGAAACTGATCATCGAGGTGGATGGTGCTCACCACAGTTTCGACGGCCAACAGCGCCACGACGAACGTCGAACAAAATGGTTCGAGAGCCAGGGTTATCGCGTCGTCCGCTTCTGGAACCATGAAATCAAAAACGAACTGGATTCCGTGCTCGATACGATCTATGCGGCGGTGGAAGAACGAAAATCACCTTGGCCCGCGAGACGCCGAAGGCGCTCGATCCTGAGATGCCGCCACCCCACCCCGGCGCTGACGCGCCGACCCTCCCCATCGAGGGGAGGGTGAGGAGCCACCAATGCCCGACCCGCTTCTAGAACTTCGCTCCGAGGAAATCCCCGCCCAGCCGTGCGCCCGCAGCGCCGGAGGCGCGAGGACGCGCAAAGAAGAAAATGGCATGCGGGCGGAGAAACTCTGATGCCGGATCTTTTGCTCGAACTTCGTTCCGAGGAAATCCCCGCCCAGCCGCGCGCCCGCAGCGCCGGAGGCGCGAGGACGCGCAAACAGGAAAATGGCATGCGGGCGGAGAAACTCTGATGCCGGATCTTTTGCTCGAACTTCGCTCCGAGGAAATCCCCGCGCGCATGCAGCGCAAGGCGGCGGGTGATCTGAGGAAAATGCTGACCGACGGTCTGGTCGAAGCGGGTCTGACCTACGAGGCGGCGCGCGAGTACTGGACGCCGCGGCGGCTGACGCTCGATATCAGAGGGCTGACGGCGCGTTCGAAGGATATAAGCGAAGAGATCAAGGGTCCGTCCACGACGGCGCCGGAGCAGGCGGTCCAGGGTTTCCTGCGCAAGGCCGGGCTGTCTTCGATCGCCGAGGCGCATGTCCATTCCGACCCGAAGAAGGGCGACTTCTATGTCGCCCATATCTCAAAGCCAGGCAGGGCGGCCGAACAGATCATCGCCGACCTGGTGCCCGGTATCATCCGCAATTTTCCCTGGCCGAAATCGATGCGCTGGGGGCCGGCCTCCGCGAAACCGGGCTCATTGCGTTGGGTGCGGCCGCTGCAATCGATCCTGTGCACCTTCGGACCGGAAACCGAGGAGCCGGTGGTGGTCGATTTCGAGATCGACGGCATCCGCTCCGGCAACGGCACCTACGGTCACCGTTTTCTCGCACCCGGCGAAATCACCGTGCGTCGCTTCGACGACTATGTGAGCAAGCTGGAGGCGGCGAAGGTCGTGCTCGACGCCGATCGCCGCAAGGAGATCATTCTCGCCGATGCCCGCAACCTCGCTTTCGCCAACGGGCTCGACCTGGTCGAAGACGAGGGCTTGCTGGAGGAGGTGTCGGGGCTGGTCGAATGGCCGGTCGTGCTGATGGGCGAGTTCGAAGAGGCGTTCCTCGCCATCCCGGCCGAAGTCATCCGGCTGACCATCCGCGCCAACCAGAAGTGCTTCGTCACGCGCCCGCAAGGCGAGGGCGAAACACTTTCCAACCGCTTCATCCTCACCTCCAACATCGAGGCCACGGACGGCGGCAAGGAGATCGCCCACGGCAACGGCAAGGTGGTGCGCGCGCGCCTCTCCGACGCCCTCTATTTCTGGACGACCGACCAGGGCGATCTGCCTGATCTTGGCCAGCTCGAGACATCGGCGGAAAAATTCGGGCTCGATCTGAAAAAGCCGCTTGACCAGCGCATGGCCCGCCTCGACCATCTCGATGTGACGTTCCACGCCAAGCTCGGCACGCAGGGCGAGCGCGTGGAGCGGATCAAGGGATTGGCCAGGGAATTGGCGCCGATCGTCGGCGCTGACCCCGCGCTGGCGAGCCGCGCCGCCATTCTCGCAAAGGCAGATCTGACCACCGAAGTCGTCGGCGAGTTCCCCGAACTCCAGGGCGCCATGGGCCGCAAATATGCGCTGCTCCAGGGCGAACATCCGTCCGTGGCAGCGGCCATCGAGGAACATTACAAGCCGCAGGGCCCGTCCGATTATGTGCCGAGCGATCCGGTGTCGGTCGCTGTGGCACTTGCCGACAAGCTGGATACGCTCGTCGGCTTCTGGGCCATCGACGAAAAGCCGACAGGATCGAAGGATCCGTATGCGCTGCGTCGAGCGGCGCTGGGCATGGTGAGGGTCATACTGGAAAACAAGCTCAAGCTTTCGCTGGGCATCGCCATCGCGGCCGCAGTCTCTTCGGCCCTCGCCGTATATGAACAAAAAGGCGAGGGAACGGAGAGCCGTGGCGTCGTCGCGATGCTCGATTCCAGCATTCGCGACTACAAGGGCGCAAGCCAGCTGTTGTCGGAAGCAGGCTTGATTTCCAACCTGTTGAAAGGTGGACTGGCCAAGGCAAGTTCGGAAACTTTTGGCTCCGCCGATCAGGAGCGGGAGTTCTTTGACGGCCAGCGTCTGATGGAGCTTGAAGCCTCGCTGTCGCCATTGATCGCCGATCTTTTGTCCTTCTTCCACGACCGCCTCAAGGTCTACCTCCGCGACCAGGGTGCACGCCACGATCTGATCGACGCCGTCATCACGCGGCGGTCCGACGACCTCCTGCAGATCGTACGCAGGGTCGAGGCGCTGGGCTCCTTCCTCGATACCGAGGACGGCAGAAATCTGCTCGCCGGCACCAAGCGTGCGGCCAACATCCTGGCTGCCGAGGAGAAGAAGAAAACCGCGATCGCGCAAACCGTTGAGCCGGCCTTGTTCCGGCAGGATGCCGAGAAATCGCTGTTTGCGGCGGTGAATCAGGCCGAGAAGCAAGCCGGCGAAGCGATTCAAAACGAAGACTTTTCCGCCGCCATGCTGGCGCTTAGCGCGTTGCGTGAACCGGTTGATTCATTCTTCGAGCATGTTCTCGTGAATGATGAGGATCTGGCCGTGCGCGCCAATCGCCTGGCGCTGCTGGCTCGCATCCGTGCGGCCACCGGTCAGGTCGCGGATTTCGCGAAAATCGCTGGTTGATCGGCTCCGAAAAATATCTTCCAACCCGCCGTTCGAGCCGGCTTATAGTCATATGGCGATGATCTCTCCGTGGCAAACGGGACGTGTTCCCCAACCCCACGGAGGCTTCCATGAATTCCGATCACGAAATCGAAGTGGCAGAAGAAACCCCGGCCGCCGCCGAGGCGATTGATTCCGCTTTCGAAACCGCCCTCGACCATGCCGCCGCCGCCACGGTCGAAGCCGCCGATCACTCTGACGATGAGGACGGCGACGACGAAGGCGAAGCGGCTGATGACGCTGAAGCCGCCAAGCTCTCGGGCGACGATGAAGACGAAGAGGAAGATGAGGACGAAGACGACGCCGATGACAGCGTGAAGGCCAAAGGCGACGACGCCGAGGACGAATCAGAATCCGAAGACGGCGAGTCCGAAGAAGACGACGGCAAGGAAGAAGCGGCCTGAGATTTCAATCCGGTCCTATCGAGAAGAAAGGGCGGCGCATTAGCGTCGCCCTTTCTTTTTCCGGGATGCTGATGCAGTCAGTCTTCCAGGATGCTGACGCGTACGCTGTTTTCGTAGACGTCGACCTGGATCAGCGGCTCGCCATTGACGATGGCCCGCCTGGTCGAGGAACTCATTGCGCCGGGGCGCTCCAGCATGCGCTGCAGATCGGCGCGCTGGTCGTTGGTCCTGAACCAGCCATCAGCCTCGTCGTCGCGGTCGCGGCGATGGAACTTGTGCCAGTTGGCGCGATCCTGCCGCACCATCTGTGCCGCGCCGTCCAGCGCATAGCCATCGCTCGCCTGGTGGTCGCGGTCGGAGATACGCGCGACATAGGACCCCAGCATGTCATCGGCTTGCGCTGCATTGGCGCCGAGCAGCGACGCCAGCAGAAGCCCGGCCATGGTGACGGTTTTGGATTTTCTCATGATCAACCCCCTTTGAATGAATCCCGCGCCGCTTGACTAAATTCATGCGGCAGCGTCGACCGGCGAAATATGCCAGGACGAATTCGCGCGGCGATGGTGCGCAGGGCGCCGGCGCGCCGTCAAGCTGCCGGTTGACTGGCGGGCGGCCGCTACTTGACCTTGCCTACCCCGGGGGCGGGCATCGATGCGGCTGCAGGCGCGGCGGGTTTCTTTTGCGTGTCCGGCGCGGGCGCGGCAGAGGCGGTCGCGCTTGCAGGCGCAGCAGCAGGTGCGGTGGCCGCGGCCGGCGTCGTTGCTTGCACCGGTGCCGAGAAGGCGTCGCCGACGACGCCGCCACGAATGATCATCGGGTTCCGCATGAAACCATGCCGGGCTTCAGGCGCGTTCGGGATCGCGGCCACCTTTTCATAGGTGACGTCTGGCTCGCCGAGCGCAACCACGGACACCATGTCGCTCGCCTTGGCATCGGCTGCCATCATGATGACGGAGGGCGTCGAGGCCGGCGCGCCGGGAAAAACCAGCGAAGAGGCCTGAGCCCCGCATGTCAAAGCCGCCAGGGTGATCCCCAGTACGATACGCACAGACACTGATATCGCTCCCCTTTTGCCCTCGCCGCGATGATAGCGGACCGGAATTGATACCGGCTTTCGCGGAAACATAGCATTTTAGGGATTGATAAATTGCCAAGGCCGTTCTCGGCCCGGCTTGCTCAACAGCCGCCATCGTACTACGCAGCCGGCATCTGCGAGGTGACGAGAGTGGCTGAGATAATTGGCGCCGGCGAGGCGTTGGAGCGGGCGCTGGCACTGCTCCAGGGCGGCGATGTCGTCGCCATCCCCACGGAAACGGTCTACGGGCTTGCCGGCGATGCCACCAACGGCATCGGCGTGGCGCGCATCTTCGAGGCCAAGGGGCGGCCGCGTTTCAATCCGCTGATCGCCCATGTCGCCGACATGGCGATGGCCGAACGCACCGCCCTGTTCGATCCGCTGTCGAAGAAACTGGCGATTGCGTTCTGGCCGGGCCCGCTGACCCTGGTGTTGCCGCAGCGGCCCGGCAACGGCATTCATCCGCTGGTGACGGCCGGGCTCGATACGATCGCCCTGCGCATGCCTAGGGGCTTTGGCGGAGATCTCATCGCCCGTCTCGGCCGGCCGCTTGCCGCACCCAGCGCCAACTCGTCCGGCAAGATCAGCGCGACGACGGCGCAAGCGGTGGCGGCCGATCTCGGCGCACGCATCAGGCTGGTGGTCGACGGCGGCGCGACGCCGGTCGGGCTGGAATCGACCATCGTCAAGGCCGAGGCGGGACGATTGCGGCTGCTCCGGCCCGGCGGCATTGCCGCCGAGGACATCGAGGCGGCCGTCGGCATGGAACTGTTGCGCGGTGGCGGCGCCGGCGTCGAAGCGCCCGGCATGCTAGCCTCGCACTATGCGCCAGGGGCCGCGGTGCGGCTCAATGCCGGCACCGTCGCCGAGGGCGAAGCCCTGCTCGCCTTCGCCAACCGGCGGGCCCAAGGCTGGCAACGCGCCACCGCCTTCCTCAATTTGTCCGAAACGGGCGACCTGCGCGAAGCGGCGAGCAATCTCTTCGCCTACATGCAGGATCTCGACCGCAGCGGCGCGCGGACCATCGCCGTCGAGCCGATACCCTTCGATGGGCTGGGCGAAGCCATCAACGATCGGCTTTCACGCGCCGCCGCCCCTCGTGACAACACTCAGCCCACGACATAGTTTTCCCACATGACCGAAATTTCACAGACACTCGATCCCGCTCTCATCGATCGCTTCGTGGCGATCGTCGGCGATAAATATGCGCTGCGCGACCCGCAGGACATCGCGCCTTTCCTCGTCGAACGGCGCGGGCTCTGGCATGGCGCGACGTCACTGGTGCTGCGGCCGGGCAGCGTCGACGAAGTCTGCCGGATCATGCGGCTGGCGACAGAGACGGGAACGCCGGTCGTGCCGCAGAGCGGCAACACCGGGCTTGTCGGCGCCCAGGTCCCGGACAGGTCCGGCCGCGAGATCATCCTGTCGCTGTCGCGGCTGAACCGCATTCGCGAGATCGACCTCCTGTCCAATACGGTGACGGTCGAGGCCGGCGTCATCCTTCAGACGCTGCAGGAAGCGGCCGATGCCGCCGGCCGGCTGTTTCCGCTGTCGCTGGCCGCGCAAGGCTCCTGCCAGCTCGGCGGCAATCTCTCGTCCAATGCCGGCGGCACCGGGGTGCTTGCCTACGGCAATGCGCGCGAACTCTGTCTCGGCGTCGAAGTGGTGCTGCCGACCGGCGAGGTGTTCGACGATCTGCGCAAGCTGAAGAAGGACAACACCGGCTACGATTTGAAGGACCTGTTCGTCGGCGCCGAAGGCACGCTCGGTGTCATTACCGCCGCCGTGCTCAAGCTGTTCCCGAAGCCGAAGGGGCGCGAAGTGGCCTTTGCCGGCCTGTCGTCGCCAGAGGCCGCGCTCTCCCTGTTCGGCTTGGCCATGGACCGCGCCGGCGCTTCGCTCACCGCCTTCGAACTGATCGGCAAACGGCCGTACGACTTCACTTTGAAGCATGCACAAGGCGTGACCCGGCCGCTGGCCGAGGACTGGCCCTGGTATGTGCTGATGCAGGTGTCCTCGGGCCGTTCGGAAGAGGACGGCAAGGAGCTTGTCGAGGAGGTGCTGTCGGCCGCTCTGGAACAGGGCATCGTCGGCGACGCGGTGATCGCGGCAAGCCTCGCCCAGGCCGATGCCTTCTGGAATTTCCGCGAGGTACTGCCCGAGAGCCAGAAGCCCGAAGGAGCCTCGATCAAGCACGACATTTCCGTGCCGATATCTTCGATCCCCGAATTCATCGGCAAAGCCGCCGGTGCTGTCGCTTCAGTCAGCCCCGCCGCGCGGGTGGTCTGTTTCGGCCACATGGGCGACGGCAATTTGCACTACAACATCTCGCGGCCGGAGAGCGCCGACGACGAGGCCTTCCTCGGCCTCTACCACGCCATGAACAAGGCCGTGCACGATGTCGTCCGCTCCTTCCATGGCTCGATCTCGGCCGAGCACGGCATCGGCCAGTTGAAGCGCGACGAACTGATCGCCACCGCGCCGCCGATGGCGATCGATCTGATGCGCCGGGTGAAGGCTGCCTTCGATCCGGCCGGCATCATGAATCCGGGTAAGGTTATCTGATCCTTTCTACATCTTCCGGCTGGTGGCATTCCGATAACCATCCCTGAGATCAGCAAAATTTAACCGACTTTCTTAAGCGCGGCGGTAAGGAGCCAGCGCTAATGTTTCCCCATAACGAGGCCGGGAAAACTGGCCCGGAGAGAACCGGACACCGGCTCTCAGGAGACAGACAGGAAGGCACTCTATGAACACCGGACTTAAGCCAGTCTGGGCGGGACGCAACATGCGCCTCGACCCATTCCGACTGCCCCAGATGGTTAGCTACGCCACGCGCGACGATTATGGCGACGTGACGTTCACCATCGACCATCGCGGCGCCGTGATCCGCCGCCTGCTCGAGATGAGCGGCGTGCCGGCGATCATCGCTCTCCCCGCCAATGCGTTCCGCGGCGTTGCCGCCCGCGCAATGGAGGATCCGGACGGCAATGTCACGGTGACCCTGGAACTCCTGCACAACGATCCGATGCTCTCGGTGCCGCTGCTGGTGGCCGACGATCTTGAAGATGTCGCCGCCGACTGGCGCGCCTGGGCCGACGCCTACCGCCTGCCGATGCTGTTGATCGAATCGGACGGCATCGCCCGCACCTTGGAAGAATCGCTCGGCGCCGCCATCAAGACGCTGCCGCCGCAGGATCGCCGCAAGGGCCGCGTTTCGACCATGCGCCGTCCGCGCTTCCTCGCCCGCCGCCGGGCCGGCGACCTCGGTCTCAGGCTGGTCATCGACGGCCAGGAGATCATTTCAAGGGATTAGCTTCTTCTCCCCGTCACTATACGGGGAGAAGTGCCCGGCAGGGCGATGAGGGGCAGCGCTGACCAAAGTGTTTGGCTACCACCTCAAGACTTGGTTGAGTGTGCGTTGTGTCGCGCTGAACCTCTCGCCTCGCCTTCAAGGTTGGCGCTGCCCCTCATCCGGCTGCCGCCACCTTCTCCCCGTATAGTGACGGGGAGAAGGAAGACTACACCAGCGGCTTCAGCGCCACCCATAGCGCGCCGCCGATCAAGCCGAGGAAGATCAGCCAGCCGACCTGGTTGTTCGAGCGGAACAGCCGCAGGCATTGGTCGGGATTGTCGATGTCCAGAACCGTGATCTGCCGGGCCATGTGCGCGCCGGCGGCGATCAATCCGGCCAACGCCACCACCGGAGCCTGCGCCGACGCGAAGGCGATGGCGAAGCAGATCAGCGTGCCGCCATAAAGTCCTGCCAACCACGCCTTGGTGTTGTCGCCGAACAGCCGTGCCGTCGAGCGCACGCCGACAATGGCGTCGTCTTCCTTGTCCTGATGCGCATAGATCGTGTCGTAGCCGATCACCCACAGGATCGAGCCGATATAAAGCATGATGGCGGGGCCATCGAGATCGCCGAACTCGACCGCCCATCCCATCAGCGCGCCCCAGGAAAAGGCAAGGCCGAGAAACAGTTGCGGCCAATTGGTTATCCGCTTCATGAATGGATAGACGGCAACGATCGCCAGCGAACAGACGCCGAGCAGAATGGCGAAGCTGTTGAACTGTACGAGCACCGCGAGGCCGGCCAGGGCTTGCAGGACGAGAAACAGCCAGGCGCGCCGACGCGTCGTCTGGCCCGAGGGCAGCGGACGCGAGCGCGTGCGTTCGACCTGGTTGTCGATGCCCTCGTCGACAAGGTCGTTGTAGGTGCAGCCCGCGCCGCGCATGGCGACGGCGCCGATGAGGAACAACATGAGATACAAGGGTGCCGGCAGCAGCGAGAGCAGCGGGTCGCCGGGGCGCGGATAGGCGCTCGCCGCAAGCGCCGCCGACCACCAGCATGGCCATAAAAGCAATTGCCAGCCGATCGGCCTGTCCCATCTCGCAAGCTGCGCATAGGGCCAAATCGAGCGCGGCAGCACGCGGTAGACCCAATGGCCGTTCGGCGCATCCGCGACACGGCCCTGGGCCACTTTCGACTGGATAGGTTCCATGCGCATGGAGTGGCAGCAGCCGCGGAAACCGTCAAGCGGCAAGCAGTCGGTCGGCGACCGCCAATCCGTCAGGCGGCGAAGATGTCGCGCGTGGAGAACCATGCCTTCGCCACATCGACGAATGCCAGCGCTGCGTTCGATACCCGCTGCTGCGTGTCATAGGTGAGAATGATGCGCTGCATGGGCAGCGGATCCGACAATGGCCTGCAGACGAGAGGCAGCCCGTCATAGCTGCGGTCGCCATGCGGGCGGGTGTAGCTGACCGCGACCCCGAAGCCGTTCGCCACCATGCTGCGCTGGAGTTCGAACGAACTTGTCGCCCTGTCGGCCACCGGCGAGAGACTCCGGCCGCGGAACAGATCGAGCATGTGCTGCCAGCTGTGCGGCTGATCCGTCGTGATCAGCGGGTAGGCGGCGAGGTCCGCCAGGCTGACCGATGGTTGGTCCGCCAGGGCATGGCCCGACGGCAACAGCGCGTGCGGGCGAAGTTCGTGCAGCAGGATGCGGGCGAAATGGGTCGGCAGGCTCAGATCATAGGTGAGACCGAGATCGATGGCAGCGTCGCCGAGCCGCCGCCCCAGCGTCTCGAAGGTCTCGTCGCGAACGACGATTTTCACCGCCGGATGGCGTTCGGAAAAAGCACGGATCAGCGCAGGTGCGAAGAACGGCGCCAGATCCTCGAAACATCCAAGCACCAACTCTCCGCCGACGGCCGAGTTGTCGGCACCCAGGCTCATAAGTTCGTCCGTCTCGGCAAGGACCTGTTTTGCCTTCACCGCCACGGTGCGGCCGAAGGAAGTCAGCGAAACGCCGCTTCCGCGCTGGCGCACGAACAGTTTCTGCCCGAAATCCTTTTCGACGGCGTCGATCGCCACCGAAATCGACGGCTGCGAAATGTTCAGCGCTTTGGCTGCGGCGGTGACACTGCCGTGGCGGGCGACGGCGACCAGATAGCGCAATTGCGTCAGGGTAAGGCTCATAGTTCAGGCCTATGTGTCAAATGAGAAGTTATTATTTTACTGAATGAAGGAGGGCTGCGATAGTCGTCTCGATCCTGAAAGGAGGACCCATGGCTTCCCAGACTGCCGCCCGCCCAATCGACACCGATCTGATCGATGCGGAGACGATTGCCGATTATCAGCGCGATGGCGCGGTTTGCATCCGCGGCGCCTTCAAGGGCTGGGTCGATACGATCGCCGCCGGCATCGAGCGCAACATGCGGAACCGCAGCGCCACCGCGTCTGATATCGCCAATGGTCGCGGCAGTTTCTTCGACGATTATTGCAACTGGGAACGCATCCCCGAATTCGTCGAGGTGGTGCGGGAATCGCCGGCCGCCCAACTGGCGGCGGCGGTCATGCAATCGCGCACCGCGCAATTCTTCCATGACCATGTTCTGGTCAAGGAACCCGGCACGCAGAAGCCGACGCCCTGGCATCAGGACATCCCCTACTACTTCGTCGATGGCCAGCAGACGGTCAGCTTCTGGATCCCCATCGACCCGGTGAAGGAGGCGACGCTGCGCCTGATCGCCGGCTCGCACAAATGGGACAAGATGATCCTGCCGGTGCGCTGGCTCGACGACAGCAATTTCTACGCCGGCGAGGGCGACTACCTGCCGGTGCCCGATCCCGACAAGGATCCGTCGATGAAGGTGCTCGAATGGGAGATGGAGCCGGGCGATGCCATCCTGTTCGACTTCCGGACCGCGCATGGCGCGCGCGGCAACCTGACCGCGGCACGGCGCCGGGCGCTCTCCCTGCGCTGGGTCGGTGACGATGCCCATTATGTCGAGCGGCCGGGCCGCACCTCGCCGCCCTATCACGGCCATGGCATGCAGCCAGGCCAGAAATTGCGCGAAGACTGGTTTCCGGTCGTTTTCCCGGGCTGAGCGGGTGCCAGAAAATCGGCGGCGACACCCGCCACCGATTTTCGGCAGGGGATAACGTTCCCGTGCGCAATTCCGGTCAAAACATCTTGATGCCTTGACCCGTCGCCCAGAGAGCAATAGCGGGTGCTCCAAGAGACTATTTCGAAATTCGCTCTGGCGAGTCATATATGGTGGTGGTTTCGAGAACCGTAGCGGAGCGGACATTTGGTCCGTGAGCAACGGAAGCGCAGAAAACGCCTCCAGATGGCCGCCAGAGCAGAATTTCGGCATCAAGAGGTGGCCATGAACGTTCTTCTTCTGGGCTCCGGCGGCCGCGAACATGCGCTTGCCTGGAAGATTGCCGCTTCGCCGCTACTGACCAAGCTCTACGCGGCTCCCGGCAATCCGGGCATCGGCAGCGAGGCCGAGTTGGTGAAGCTCGATATCACCGATCATGCCGCCATCGCCGTCTTCTGTCGGGAGAAAAAAATCGACCTCGTCGTGGTTGGCCCGGAAGGACCGCTCGTCGCCGGCATCGCGGACGATCTGCGCGCCGAAAGCATCCGCGTCTTCGGGCCTTCCAAGGCTGCCGCGCGGCTGGAAGGCTCCAAGGGTTTCACCAAGGATCTCTGCGCCAGGTACAACATCCCAACCGCAGCCTACGGCCGCTTCGGCGATCTGGCCTCCGCGAAAGCCTATGTCGAGAAAACGGGCGCGCCGATTGTCATCAAGGCCGATGGGCTTGCCGCCGGCAAGGGCGTCACCGTTGCGATGACGCTGGACGAGGCACGGGCGGCACTCGATTCCTGCTTCGACGGTTCTTTCGGCGCCGCCGGCGCGGAAG
Organism: Mesorhizobium sp. LNHC232B00; assembly: GCF_000502435.1. Classification (NCBI taxonomy): domain Bacteria; kingdom Pseudomonadati; phylum Pseudomonadota; class Alphaproteobacteria; order Hyphomicrobiales; family Phyllobacteriaceae; genus Mesorhizobium; species Mesorhizobium sp. LNHC232B00. The sequence continues at coordinate 509,159 of NZ_AYWP01000003.1, read as the reverse complement.
TGGTGATCGAGGAATTCATGACCGGCGAGGAGGCGAGCTTCTTCTGCCTCTGCGATGGCACCACGGCACTGCCCTTCGGCACCGCGCAGGACCACAAGCGCGTCGGTGACGGCGACGTCGGCCCAAATACGGGCGGCATGGGGGCCTATTCGCCGGCCCCGGTGATGACGCCGGAAATGGTCGAGCGCACCATGCGCGAGATCATCCAGCCGACCATGCGCGGCATGGCCGATCTCGGCGCGCCCTTCGCCGGCATCCTCTTCGCCGGGCTGATGATCACGGACAAGGGGCCGAAGCTGATCGAATACAACACCCGCTTCGGCGACCCGGAATGCCAGGTGCTGATGATGCGGCTGAAGGACGATCTCCTGGTGCTGCTCAACGCCGCAACCGACGGCCAGCTCGCACACACCTCCGTGCGCTGGCGCGACGAGGCGGCGCTCACCGTGGTGATGGCGGCACGGGGCTATCCCGGCACGCCGGAAAAAGGTTCGGTCATCCGCGGCGTCGAAGACGCGGCGGCTGACGGCGTCCAGATATTTCATGCCGGCACCGCCATCAACGGCGGCGCACTGGTCGCCAATGGCGGCCGCGTGCTCAATGTCACGGCGACGGGCGCGACCGTCGGCGAGGCGCAGGCGCGGGCCTATGCCGCGCTCGACCGCATCGACTGGCCCGACGGATTCTGCCGCCGCGACATCGGTTGGCAGGCCGTGGCGCGCGAGCAGGCGCACTGAAGCTCGATTGTGACGGCAGCTACCGCTGGCCGCGATCGCTTTTGGTCGAAGCGGTGCTGACCGGGTCGGCCGCGGCGAAGGCGGCATCGAGTTGCGCGGGTGAACGCTGCTCGGTCTGCTTCCAGGCAACATATTCGACGATGCCGAAGCTCGGCCGTCGCGGCACGGTCTTCACGACAGGCATGCGAAAACCACTGCGGAATCTTGACCAGCGCGTACCGAGCACCGCGACCAGTTCCTCGAACGTCGGCGGCGTCGCGACATCGGCATAGATGAGGGTGGTCTTGCCGGCCAACGCTGCTTCGCGCGACAGCGGTACCGGTACGCTGGCGAGATAGTCTGACGGCACGTCGATCAGCCCGCCAAAAGGCCATTGCTGGTGCAGCGTGGCGGCGTCTGTTGGCGCGACGTTGACATCGATATCGTCAGGCGTGCCGGCGACCCTGTAGGGGCAACGGAAATGGCCGCAATTGGCCTGCGCCGAGAATTGCCAGAGTGCATAGCCCTGCCAGTTGCCCATTGGAAAATGCACGTCGATGTCAGGCTTGTAGCGCGCGTACCAGAGCGGCAGCCGCGACAAGAGCCGGTATTTGTAGCGGTTGTCGGCGATGAACTGTGCGGTCTTGCCATTGGTGTAGAGCACCGGGAAACGGCCGACGCGCCTGTGCACCTGGCGCACGAACTCCTCGGCATCGTCGAGCGACATCCATTGCGAGGGATCGTTGCCCTCGATGTCGAGAGCCATGAGATCGTCGGGTGCCGGTTCGGCGAAGTCGAGGAAATTGTTGGCCTGCTCGACCGGATTGCCGGGGCGGGCGAGATGATAGGCGCCCCATTTCATGCCGAGCGCCTTGGCCACGATCCTGCGCGTCTGGAACAGCTCGCGTGTCACCGCATGGCGCTTCCACAACGCCTTGCAGAGCTTCACCTCGGTGTCGCTGCCAAAGCAGAAATAGGGCGGCGGCATGCCGTCCGACGCCTTGTTGATGAAGGCGACGACGCGTTTGTCGGTGGCAAGCTGCGCCCAGTCGATGGAATTGTATTCATAGGCATCGACCACCAAAGCGCGGTCGGCATTCTTCCACGGCTCGGAAAAATCCGAGGCCCTTGCCGCCGCCGACAGCGTCATCGTCGCCGCAAGAGCGAGAAGCGCTGTACGGCGAAGGAGGCGCATCGTCCTTTTCAAAACAGGGAATCCCCGTTGATCAAAGGCAGATGCTGAACCGCCATGGTTAAGGAAGTGCTTCTACCGGGAAGCCGGCGTTCAGAGGATCAACGTCAGCGCGAGATCTAGCGTGATACAACGACAAGCCGTTTATAGGCCTGGGCGGCTTTGCGTAGCGCCTCATTCGGCTCCGAAGGGTTTAGGATCGCTTCCGCCAACGCTATTTGATCTTCGATAGAAAGGCGGATGACATCGCCCTCTTCAAAAGAGGGCCATGCTGTCTCCTCCGCTGTTTCGGCGCGGGCAATGTCAGTTGGTTCGTTTGGCGCCATGGTCATCTTTGGTCCTGCGTTCAACGCCGGCCAAACGGCTGGAATTCAAACGGATCCGGCGCCGGCGCCTGCTGCAGCGTGCCTTCGGCTGCGCGTTTGCGGTGGTGGGCGAGCGAGCATTTCGGCGAGCACAAAATGCCGCGATCCGACCAATAGGCGGCGCCGTTTTCCAAGTCGCCATGATAGTAAGAGAACCCCGCCGCCCGGTAGGGCAGGCCGCATTCGATACAACGGTAGGCGTCGGGTCTGGCGAGCATGGGATTGGTTCCAGTCGGCTGGTTCTGGTCTGTCGCCGGTCGAATTGATCCGGCATCGATCGAATCTAATACGTGTCGGGACGATTGCAAAATCCGCGTGACAAAATTTGACGTTTACGTAAAAAGGAAAGCGGAAGATCGCCCAAAGGCGGATGGTTTTGCGGCTTCGCGAGCCATAGGGTCCGTTGGCGGAAGGTGAGGAGGAAAGCGGCATGTATCGGGCACCCGTCGAGGATATCGCGTTCACGCTGAAGCACGTGGCCGGCATGAAATCCGCTCTCGAAGCCGGCTCGTTCGGCGATCTCGGCGAGGATCTGGTCGACGCCGTTCTCGGCGAGGCAGGCCGTTTCGCCACCGAGGAAGTCGCTCCGCTTTACAAGATCGGTGACCAACACGGTGCCGTGCTCAAGGATGCCGCCGTCACCACCCCGCCCGGCTGGAAGGAACTTTATCGCCGCTGGATCGATGGCGGCTGGAATGCGCTTTCCGGTCCGGAAGCGTATGGCGGCCAGGCCCTACCGACCATGCTCGGCGTCGCCGCGCTCGAAATGTGGAACTCCGCCGCCATGGCTTTCGGCATCGGCCCGACGCTGACCATGGGCGCGGTCGAAGCGCTCGACAAGCACGCCTCCGAAGACCTCAAGGCGAAATATCTGGAAAAACTCGTCTCCGGCGAATGGACGGGTACGATGAACCTGACCGAGCCGCAGGCCGGCTCGGACCTCGCCGCCTTGCGCGCCCGCGCCGAGCCGGCCGGTGACGGCACATACCGCATCTTCGGCCAGAAGATCTTCATCACCTATGGTGAGCACGATTTCACCGACAACATCGTTCATCTGGTGCTGGCCCGCCTGCCGGATGCGCCTGCCGGAACGCGCGGCATCTCGCTGTTCCTGGTGCCGAAATTCCTGGTCGGCGACGACGGCTCGCTCGGCGCGCGCAACGACGTCTTCTGTTCCGGCCTCGAACACAAGCTCGGCATCCATNATCCATGCCTCGCCGACCTGCACCATGATCTATGGCGACGGTTTCCAGGGCGCCAAGCCGGGCGCCATCGGCTGGCTGGTCGGTGAGGAGAACAAGGGCCTCGCCTGCATGTTCACCATGATGAACAATGCGCGGCTTTGCGTCGGGATGCAGGGCGTGGCGGTCGCCGAAGCCGCGACCCAGAAGGCGATCGCCTATGCCAATGAGCGCCGCCAGGGCAAGGCGGCGGATTATGCCGGCACCGGCATGGCGCCGATCGTTCATCATCCCGATGTGCAGCGCAATCTCCTGACCATGAAGGCGCTGACGCAGATCGCTCGCGCCATCAGCTATTCCTGCGCGCACGCCATCGACATGGCGCGTGTATCGTCCGGCGACGAGGCGGCGCATTGGCGCGACCGCGCCAATCTTTTGACACCGCTGGCCAAGGCGTTTTCGACCGATGTCGGGGTGGAAGTGGCCTCGCTTGGCCTCCAGGTCCACGGCGGCATGGGTTTCATCGAGGAGACCGGCGCGGCTCCCCTTTATCGCGATGCCCGCATCGCGCCGATTTATGAGGGCACCAACGGCATCCAAGCGATCGATCTGGTCACCCGTAAGCTGCCGCTCGGTGGCGGCGAGCATGTCCATGGCTTCATCGGCGAACTGGCCGCGGTCGCCAGTGCCGTGCGCACCTCCAACCTGCAGGGGTTCGGTCGCACCGCCGATGCTCTCGACGCGGCACTCGACGACCTGACGCAAGCGACCCGCTTCCTGCAAAAAATGTCGGCGGAGGGCCGGTCGGAAGAGGCGCTGGCGGGTGCCACACCTTATCTGCGGCTGATCTCGTTGGCAGCCGGCGGCGCCTGTCTGGCGCGGGGCGCTCTGGCCGATCACGGGCGCATCGCGCTTTGCCGCTTCTTCGCCGAAAATCTGCTTGGCGAGGCGCGCACGCTGAAAGAGCGCGTTATCGACGGTGCCGAAAGTCTCGCCATAGCCGGCAAAGCGCTGATTTCTGCCTGACGTTCACAGGGCCTAACAAGGAAGAACCGTGACAGACCACATCCTCGTCGAGCGCCAGGGCGCCATCCAGATCATCCGCATGAACCGCCCGGACAAGAAGAACGCACTGACGCGCGCCATGTATGCCAAGATGTCGCAAACATTGGCCGAAGGCGATGCCGATCCGGCCATCCGCGTCCATGTGTTCCTGGGGGTGCCCGGCGCCTTCTCCTCCGGCAACGACCTTGCCGATTTCATGGTGGTGGCCACCGGCGGCGACGGCGGCACTGAAGTCTGGGATTTCCTGATGGCGCTGGCCAGGGTCGAAAAACCCATGGTCTCCGGCGTCGACGGCATCGCCGTCGGCATCGGCACCACGCTCAACCTGCATTGCGACCTGACCTTCGCAACCCCGCGCACCGTGTTCCGGACGCCCTTCGTCGACCTCGGCCTGGTGCCGGAGGCGGGATCGAGCCTCTTGGCGCCGCGCGTGCTGGGGCAGCAGGCCGCTTTCGCGTTGCTTGCCCTTGGCGAGGGCTTTTCGGCCGAGCGCGCCAAAGCCACCGGCCTGATCTACGAAATGGTCGAGGAAGGAGCGCTGGAGGCCTCGGTGCTGGCGGCGGCGGGCCAGATCGCCGCCAAGCCGCCGCAGGCGCTGAAGATCGCGCGCGACCTGATGCGCGGCTCGCGCGAAGACCTCATTGCTCGCATCGGCGAGGAAAGCGAGCACTTCCGCGAGCGGCTGAAGTCGGACGAGGCGCGCGCCGCGCTGACGGCGTTCATGACCAGGAAGAAATAGCTCGACCTTCTACCTCCCCTCGATGGGGAGGTAGGCCCGCGGGGCCGGCTGGGGTGAAGCGCCGACTTACCGCGTTCAGGGATAAAGCCGGGTCTTGTCCCAACCGCCCATGGCGTTGCGGGAAAAGACCACACGATCATGCAGCCGGAACGGCCGGTCGTGCCAGAACTCGATCGTATTCGGCACGATGCGGAACCCCGACCAGTGTTTGGGTCGCGGAATCTCGCCGATTGCGTAACGGGCCGTGTATTCGGCGACAGCTTTCTCCAGCGCGAACCGGCTTTCGAGCGGCCGCGACTGTTTCGAGGCCCAGGCGCCGATGCGGCTGCCGCGCGGCCGCGTCGCATAATAGGCGTCGGCTTCGGCATCGCTCACGATCTCCACCGGACCGCGAATGCGTACCTGGCGGCGCAGCGATTTCCAGTGAAAGCACATCGCCGCCTTCATGCTGCCCAGAATCTCCTGGCCCTTGGCGCTCTCGAAATTCGTGTAGAACACAAAGCCGCCCTCATCGAACCCCTTCAGCAGCACCATCCGCACATCCGGCATGCCTTCGGCATCGACGGTCGCCAGCGCCACGCCGTTGGCATCGTTGATTTCGCTCTTCGTGGCGTCATCCAGCCATGCGGCAAAGAGGCGAAACGGCTCGCCGGCCTCGGTAAAGTCACCGCTTGTTAACTCAGTGTCACTCATAGTTTTTCTCAAATTGCCACGGATCAGGGGGAGGTTGCCGATTGTCGCGTATCGCGCAAGCTTTTGACAGCAGGCAATGGAGCGTTATCGCTTCGGCCAGCGCGAAAGCCGCGATCGTGGTCGTCAGCCTGCCACTGGCTGCCTGTGGAGCGGGTGGCTTCAGCCTGGAAAAGGCGGAGGTCGACCGTTCGATCCTGACCAGCAGCACGTCTGCTTCCGCGGCGCCGGCCGATTCGGATCGAAACTCCGACCAGACGACGATCGGCAATGCGGTATCTTCCGCCGACATCGAGCAGCTCGGCGGGCAGGCCGTGCCATGGGCGAATGCCGGGACCGGGTCGCGCGGCTCCATCACCGAGCTCGCTGAATTGAAGGACAGCGGCCAGACCTGCCGCCGCTTCAAGGCGTCGCGCGAAAGCTTTGATGGCGTTGCAATGTTCGAGGGTGAGCTGTGCCTCGCCAGCGCCGGTGGCTGGCGCATGCAGGGCTTCAAGCCACTCTAACTTCCGCCCTCGATTTCCGCCCTTGATATGACGGTCCGGCACTGGAATTTCTTCCTATGCGAGCGCATATAGGAGGCAAGTATGGACTCAACTCATTTCCAGGGCAGGACGCATGCGCGACCCGTATGAGGTGCTGGGCGTTGCAAAGAACGCATCGGCCAAGGACATAAAATCGGCATACCGGAAGCTCGCCAAGAAACATCATCCGGACCAGAATCCGAATGATCCCAAGGCGAAGGATCGTTTTGCCGCGGCCAACCAAGCCTATGAGATCGTCGGCGACGAGAAAAACCGTGCCGCCTTCGATCGCGGCGAGATTGACGCCGACGGCAAGCCACGTTTCCAAGGTTTCGAGGGCGCCGCCGGTGGCGATCCCTTCGGCGGATTTCGTCGACAGCAAGGGGCGGGTGGTTCGCGATTCGAATTCCGCTCGGGTCGTCCGGGCGGCGATCCGTTCGACGGCAACAGCGATATTTTCAGCCAGATTTTCGGCGACGCCTTTTCGGGCGCGCGCGGTCCCGGCATGGGCGACCGCCGCCAGCCCGCGACCGCTGCCGATCTGAACGTGACGCTCGACATCACCATCGAGGAAGCCGCGAATGCCGAAAAAGTGACGGCGATGTTCCCGGATGGCCGCAAGGTGGCGGTCAAGCTGCCGGCCTATGTCGAGGACGGCCAGACCATCCGGCTGAAGGGGCAGGGCGAGCAGGGACCGGGTCAGCCCGGTGACGCGCTGGTCAAGATCCACATCCGCCGGCATCCGCGTTACCGTATCGAGGGCCGCGACCTGCACGCCGACCTGCCGGTGTCGCTGGCGGACGCGGCACTGGGCGCCAAGGTGCCGGTCGAGACGCCGACCGGCAGGCTCGCGGTCAACGTTCCTGCCTGGTCGAGCTCGGACAAGGTTCTGCGCCTCAAGGGCAGGGGCCTGCCGGAAAAGGCCGGCGGCCATGGCGATCTCTATGTCCATGTGCGTATCATGCTGCCGGAGAGCGGCGACAGCGCGCTCGAAGCGCTGCTGCGCGGCCAAAAAGGCTGATCGACGGCTTTTGTCCCCCGAACTGTCCGGTTTGAACGCTTGAAGGGGCTTTGTGCCTGTGCGATAGGCACTCCACAAAGCAGAAGATCTTGCGGAGAGCACGCACATGGCGGGTGGACAGGGCCTGATGGCCGGCAAACGCGGCCTTATTCTCGGCGTCGCGAACAACAGGTCGATCGCCTATGGCATCGCCAAGGCGTGCGTCGATCACGGCGCGGAAATCGCGCTGACCTATCAGGGCGAGGCCTTCAAGAAGCGTGTCGAGCCTTTGGCCACGGAACTGGGCGCTTTTGTCGCCGGCCATTGCGACGTCACCGATCCGGCGAGCCTCGACGAGGTTTTCGCCAATGTCGCCAAGCATTGGGGGGGCAAGCTCGATTTCCTCGTCCATGCCATCGCTTTTTCCGACAAGGACGAGCTGACCGGGCGCTATGTCGAGACGACGCGCGACAATTTCCTGCGCACCATGGACATTTCGGTCTATTCCTTCACCACCATCGCCAAGCGCGCCGAGGCGCTGATGACCGATGGTGGATCGCTGCTGACGCTGACCTATTACGGCGCCGAGAAGGTGATGCCGCACTACAACGTCATGGGCGTAGCCAAGGCCGCGCTCGAAGCCAGCGTGCGCTACCTGGCGGTCGATCTCGGCTCCAAGAAGATCCGCGTCAACGCGATCTCCGCCGGCCCGATCAAGACGCTGGCCGCTTCCGGCATCGGCGACTTCCGCTACATCCTGAAGTGGAACGAATACAATTCGCCGCTGAAGCAGACGGTCACGCAGGAAGAGGTCGGCGATTCCGGCGTCTATTTCCTGTCAGACCTGTCGCGTGGCGTCACCGGCGAAGTGCACCACGTCGATTCCGGCTATCACGTTGTCGGCATGAAGGCGGTCGACGCGCCTGATATTTCGACGGTCAAGGACTAATCCCCTCCGCCCAGGCCCAGGCCCGACCACCGGAAGACCTGATGTACCCGCTGGTTTATATCGTGCGCCACGGCCAGACCGCGTGGAACGCCGAGTTCCGGCTGCAAGGGCAGGCCGACACCGACCTCAATGCCCTTGGCCGCGAACAGGCGACCGGAAACGGCCGTCGGCTGGCCGAACTTGTCCATGATTCGGAGAATTTCGATTTCGTCGCCAGTCCGATGAAGCGGACGCGCGAAACGATGGAGCGTATCCGCGCCGCGATGCAACTCGATCCGGATGCCTATCGGACCGATCCCCGCCTCGTCGAAGTCAATTTCGGCGATTGGCAAGGATCCACCTTCGCCGAACTCGAGACCCGATATCCCGGCGCGAGCAGGACGCGCGCTTTGGACAAATGGAACTTTCAGCCGCCGGGCGAAGGCGCCGAGAGTTACCGGATGCTGCTCGAGCGGGTCAAACCCTGGTTCGATGCGCTGAACCGGCAAACTGTCTGCGTGACGCATGGCGGCGTCATGCGCACCTTGTTCCGTTTCGTGCTTGATATGGCGGAGGACGAGGCAGCGAACCTGGAGATACCGCAGGATCGCGTGCTCAAGCTCGAAGGCAAGAGCCTGGAGTGGCTTTAGGTCACCTGAACCCGTTCAAACGCGACGCGCTTAGTTCGTGTCGCTGTCCGGCAGCTGCATATCGGTTACGACGTTTTCGCCATTGGTCACGTCGTAGGCGATGACGATGTCCATGCCCGGCTTCAGCGCGTCGAGATCGGTCTCGGCGTTCAGCTTGTAGGATTTGCCGTCGTCCAGCGTCAGCGTCAGCGCATCCTTGTCGATCTTCTTGATCAGGCCTTCGGTCTGGCCGGCGAAAGCGGCGGTGGAAAGCAGCAGCGTGGCGGCAACAGCGCCAATCAGGGTACGCATCATCGTCCTCTTTGGTCATTGCGCCGGCACGGTGGCGGCGGATCCTCAACGGCGAATGGAGCAGAGCAGAAACCAACCGAATGTGTCAAAACTAAATCCGCCGGATCACAGTTTGACCCCTGTGGAAAACGCCAATAGAACGCAGGCTTCAACCGGCTCGGCTGCCGATCAGGGCACTTTTCCATGTCTCACAACACGTTCGGCCATCTTTTCCGTGTCACCACCTGGGGTGAAAGCCATGGCGCCGCACTAGGCTGTGTGGTGGACGGCTGTCCGCCCGGCATCCGCTTCACCCGGCTGGAGATCCAGGCCGAACTCGACAAGCGCCGGCCGGGCCAGTCGCGCTTCGTCACCCAGCGCCGCGAACCCGACGAGGTGAAGGTGCTGTCGGGCTTCGTCCTCGACGAGGACGGCCAGACCATGATCACCACCGGCACGCCGGTCTCGATGTTGATCGAAAATGTCGACCAGCGTTCGAAGGACTATGGCGAAATCGCCCGCCAGTACCGGCCGGGTCATGCCGACTACACTTATGACGTCAAATACGGCATACGCGATTACCGTGGCGGCGGCCGCTCCTCGGCCCGCGAGACGGCCGCGCGCGTGGCGGCCGGTGCGCTCGCCCGCAAGGTGGTGCCCGGCATGGTGGTGCGCGGCGCGCTGGTGTCGATGGGTGAAAAGTCCATTGATCGCGCCAACTGGAACTGGAACTTCATCGGCGACGCGGAAAATCCGTTCTTCACGCCCGATCCGGCTTCCGTTCCCGTCTTCACTCAGTATCTCGACGGCATCCGCAAGGCCGGTTCCTCGGTCGGCGCGGTGATCGAGATCGTTGCGGACGGCGTTCCGCCAGGGCTCGGGGCGCCGATCTATGCCAAGCTCGACCAGGACATCGCGTCGGGCCTGATGTCGATCAACGCCGTCAAGGGCGTCGAGATCGGCAACGGCTTCGAGGCCGCCCGCATCACCGGCGAAAAGAATGCCGACGAGATGCGCATGGGCAATGACGGCAAGCCGGTGTTCCTGTCCAACAATGCCGGCGGTATCCTTGGCGGCATCTCGACGGGCCAGGCGATCATTGCCCGCTTCGCCGTCAAGCCGACTTCGTCGATCCTGACGCCGCGAAAGTCGATCGACAAGGACGGCAACGATGTCGAGGTGATGACCAAGGGCCGCCACGACCCCTGCGTCGGCATCCGCGCCGTGCCGATCGGCGANATCGCCGACCATTATCTGCGCCATCGGGGACAGACGGGGCAGGGAGTAGGCAGTAGGGAATAGGCAGTAGGCCTTTTTTTCTTTCCCCTACTGCCCTATTGCCTACTCCCTATTCCCGCGAGCGAAGCGAGCACTCCATGCCTTACGACCAGAAGAAGATCGTCGAAGCCCTGCGTGCCTTCGAACGCGGCGAGATCGTCGTCGTCATGGACGATGACGGGCGCGAGAACGAGGGCGACCTGATCGTCGCCGCCGTTCATTGCACGCCGGAGAAGATGGCCTTCATCGTGCGCAACACCTCCGGCATCGTCTGCACGCCGATGCCGCGCGAGGAAGCCAAGCGGCTCAACCTGCAGCCGATGGTCGCCGACAATGATTCGGCCCATACCACCGCCTTCACCGTCAGCGTCGATTTCAAGCACGGCACCACGACAGGCATTTCGGCCGACGACCGCACGCTGACCGTGCGCAACCTTGCTAACGGCAATGTCGGCGCTTCCGATTTCGTCCGCCCCGGCCATATCTTTCCGCTCATCGCGCGCGAAGGCGGCGTGCTGATGCGCTCCGGCCATACCGAAGCCGCTGTCGATCTTTGCAAACTCGCCGGCCTGCCGCCGATCGGTGTGATCTCGGAACTGGTCAATGACGACGGCACCGTCAAGCGCGGCCCGCAGGTCGCGGCCTTTGCCGAGGAGCATGGTCTCAAGCAGGTGTCGGTCGCCGATCTCATCGCATATCGGCAACGCAAGGAAACGCTGGTCGAACGCGTGGCCTGCTCGGAGATCGACACACTCGGCGGCAAGGCGCAGGTCTTCACCTACACACTGCCCTGGGATTCCATGCATCATGTCGCCGTGGTCTTCGGCGACATTCGCGATGGGGAAGAGGTGCCGGTGCGGCTGCATTCCGAGGATGTGGTGACCGACGTCTTCGGCACCAGCCACCGGCTGGACGCCATCATGAAGACGATGGGCGAGCGCAAGCGCGGCGTGATCGTCTATCTGCGTGAGGGCTCTGTCGGTGTCGCGCACCAGGAGCGCAAGCGCCCGGCGAGCGGCGAGCGCGAGGACCATGAGGAGGCCCGCCGCCGCGAGAATGAATGGCGCGAAATTGGCCTTGGCGCACAGATCCTCAAGGATCTCGGCATTTCCTCGATCAATTTGATCGCTTCGCGCGAGCGCCACTATGTCGGCCTCGAAGGTTTTGGCATCCATATCGCCAAGACCGAAATCATCTGAACTGCCGGTGATGATAGCGCCCGGTCCGTTCAAACCGGGCGCTTCGTGGATCATTCAGCAGGAACGACCGCCGCTTCGCATCCATCCAGTTCGCAATTGTGGGTGGCCAAGCTGCGCTGGCCGAGCAGCACCGTGACCAGTGCAATGGCGCCTGATGCCACCGAAACCCAGAACCCGTTCTGGGCGCCGAACGCATCCACCACCGCGCCGGCGGCGAACGACCCCAGCGCCATGCCGATGCCGATGCCTGTCATCACCCAGGTGATCCCCTCGGTCAGCATCGCTTCCGGCACATGCCGTTCGATCAGGCCGAAGGCGGTGATGAAGGTCGGCGAGATCGCGACGCCGCTGATGAAGACGGTCAGCGCCAGCAGCGGCACGCTGTCGGCGGTGAGCGGCAGCAGCGTGCCGAGCGCGACCAGGGCGACCGCAATGGCAAGTTGGCGTTGCAGCGGCGCCTTGAGGTTGAACGCGCCGACGACGATGCCCAGCGCGAACGATCCCAGCGCATAGACGCCGATGACCAGGCTCGCGGCACCCGGCTGGCCGAGTTCCTTTGTGATCGCCACGGTGCTCACTTCTGTCGTGGCGAACGTCGCGCCGATGAAGATCAGGGCGAAGGTGATGATCTGCACCGGCCGCAGGCGGATCGCCGAACCGCTGGAGCCATTGGCTACCGGTCGCACTTTCGGCTCGGTCGAGCGCTGCAGGATGAAGGCCATCGATCCGACGGCGAGGAACAAGGTGCTCGCCAGCATGCCCGCCTCCGGGAACAGGCCGGCACTGAGACCCACCGACAGCGATGCTCCGGCGATATAGACCAGTTCGTCCGCCGCCGATTCGAAGGCGAACGCGGTGTTCATCTGAGGCCGGCCCCGGAAAATCTCGGTCCAGCGCGCCCGTACCATTGCCGGCATGCTGGGCATGGCTGCCGCCAGCAACGCCGACACGAACAGCGTCCATATCGGCCAGTCCTGATTGGCGGACGCAATCAGTATGATGAAAGCGAGCACGGAGATGATGGTGGTGGGCACGACAATTGGGGTCTGGCCAAGACGGTCCACCAGCCTTGATATTTGCGGCGCCAGGAAAGCGTTGGCCAGCGCGAATGTCGCCGAGACGGCGCCCGCCAGCCAGTACTCGCCGCGTGTCTGCGACAGCATTGCCACGATGCCGATCGGAGCCATGGCAATCGGCAGGCGCGCCATGAAGCCGGCAGTTGCAAAGCCCTTGGCGCCAGGGGCGCGAAAGATTTCCGAATAGGGATTCTGCATGATCCTGTTCCTCGACAAAGGACAATTCGACAATTACATACGAAGCGTATGAGTGTTAGGTAGACCATACGCCGCGTATGTCAATTGGCATACGAGACGTATGTGAATAGGGCCAGACGGAATGCACAAACCACGCAAGGAGATGATCGCGCAAACGCGCGCCAAGCTGATCGCCGCGGCCCGCCAGGCTTTCGGCACCATTGGTTACGCCGAGGCCTCCATGGATGATTTCACCGCGTCGGCCGGGCTGACGCGCGGCGCCCTCTATCACCACTTCGGCGACAAGAAGGGACTGCTGGAGGCGGTTATCGCCGAAATCGACGCCGAGATGGCGGCACGGGTGAATGAGGTCGCATCGAGAGCGCCGAACCGCTGGCAACACTTCGTCGACGAGTGCACGACCTATATCGAAATGGCGCTGGAGCCGGAGATCCAGCGTATCATGTTCCGCGACGGTCCGGCCGTGCTGGGTGATCCGGCACAATGGTCGAATGCCAATGCCTGCGTCGGCTCAATGACCGATCATCTTACCGCGCTGCAGGGGGAGGGAGTGGTCGTCCCGAGCGTCGACCCCGAGACTGCCGCACGGCTTATCAACGGCGCCAGCAGCCAGGCGGCGCAGCGGATCGCCAATTCGAACGATCCCGAAGCGACATCGAGGAAGGTGGTGGCGGCGTTCAAGCAACTGCTCGAAGGCCTGCTCAGGAAGCCGGGTTCGCAGCCGGTCTGAAATCCCGTCTGCGGTCCGGCCCACCCACCCACGATTGACAATCTTCGGGTTGAGCGCATCCTCCCCAGCCATCTCTGAGGGGGATTCGGGGCATGTGGGATTTCGATATCGGCAGGTCGGTGTCCATCATGATGCGGACCTGGCCCTTCATTGTCTTTCGCATGATCGTCTATTTCGGCATCACGCTGGCCTACATCATGGCGACCGGAACCGGTGCCTCGGTCGGCTATGGCGTCGGCCATATCTCCACCGATCCCGACGGGCCAATGTCCTTTGCCCTATGGGGCGGCGTGGTCGGCTTCGGCGTCGTCTCGATCGCCGTCTACTGGATCCGCGAATACATCCTCTACGTCGTAAAGGCCGGCCATATCGCCGTCATGGTCCATCTGATCGACGGCCAGGACGTCCCCGGCGGCCAGGACCAGATCGCCTATGCCAGGCAAGTCGTGACCGAGCGTTTCGCCGAGGCCAACATCCTTTTCGTCGTCGACCAACTGGTCAAGGGCGCCATTCGAGCTGTCACCGGCCTGCTCGGCGGCATCGCCGCCTTCCTGCCGATTCCGGGCTTGAGCGGTCTTGTCTCCTTCATCAACACGGTGATCCGCCTGTCGCTGACCTATGTCGACGAGATCATCCTCGGCTACAATATCCGCATCAATTCGTCCTCGCCCTTCGAGACCGCGCGCCAGGGCGTGGTGCTCTATGCCCAGAACGGCAAGACCATGGTCAAGAACGCCGTCTGGCTGGCGGTGATCATGTGGGGCATGTCCTTCGTCATCTTCCTGTTGATGCTGGCTCCTGCCGCCGCAATTCTCTTCATCATGCCGGGGCAACTGGCTGGTTGGGCCTTCGTGCTCGCCATCGTCTTTGCCTGGGCGTTCAAGGCGGCTTTCATCGAGCCTTTCGCCATCGCCTGCCTGATGCAGGTCTATTTCAAGACCATCGCCGGCCAGGTGCCCGATCCCGCCTGGGACGCCCGGCTCGCCGAGGCCTCGTCGAAGTTCAGGGAACTCAAGGACAAGGCGCTGGCCTCCTTCGGCGGCTCGCGCTGGGACACGGCGGGCGCGACACGCTGATTGGCCAGGCTTGCCGGCGCGGCATCGACGGCGTTGAGGCGTGCCACCGCCGATTTGAGCCGCACCTCGCCCTGACCGCAAAAAGTCTCGCTCATGATCAATTCGGGCAGCGGCAGGCGTCGGCCCCAGCCATGCGTTTCGAGGTCCGGTTTGGGCGCGAATTCGGAGACCCGGCCGACGCAGAGATAGGCGACCGGCGTCACGTGATCGGGAATGGACAGCAGGCTTTTCAGCGCCCCGGCCTCGATGATGCTGACCCAGCCGACGCCGACGCCCTCGGCGCGCGCGGCCAGCCAGAAATTCTGCACCGCGCAGACCGTGCTGTAGAGGTCCATCTCCGGATTGTGCCAGCGTCCCAGCGGCGAACCCTGCGAGCGTTGCCGGTCGCAGGTGATGCAGATGTTGAGCGCGCTCTCGCAGATGCCTTCCAGCTTGAGCTTGCGGTAGAGCGCCTGCCTTTCCTGTTCGATGGCCGGCAATTCCTGCTCGCGCGCAGCGAGGAACAGGTCGCGCACCTCCGCGCGCCGTGCGGCATCGCGGATGACGATGAAGTTCCACGGCTGCATGAAGCCGACCGACGGAGCGTGGTGGGCCGCAAGCAGCAGCCGCGCCAGCACCTCGTCGTCGAGCGCGTCGGGCAGGAAATGGCTGCGCACGTCACGCCGCGTGAACATGGCGCGGTAGACCGCGTCGCGTGCCATCTGGTCAAATCCGTCGCTACCAGGAGCGGTCATGTGTTCCGGCATCGCTTGTCCCCTTGCGATTGCTATCGATGCCAGCCGCCTGACCATGCGGATGACGATGTCTGCCAGGCCGGTCTTCTGGCTTGGGATCAACCCGCGTGCGGTGCCTTCCCGTCATCGACAGTGGCATTTACCGGCGCGGTTCCCCTCACAGCGTTGGGCACGCCACGGAATTCAACCGTGTTCCCGATTCTCCCGCTTGCGGCGGGCACCAGGCAGTGCCGGCGACCTTACGCCGAACCGCCCGGGGCGCCAATCCCCGCAGCGACGCCAATGGACGCAGGCGTGATTTTCCCCAGCGATCGAGCCGCGATGCATGGCCATCGCGGCGCCGGGGCACTAGATAGGGAGCATGGCCACTCGTCTCTACACGCATCCGATCTTCCTCGAACACATCACGCCGCCTGGCCACCCCGAGCGGCCGGACCGTTTGCGCGCCATCGAGCGCGTGCTCGACGACGAGGCCTTTGCCGCGCTCGATCGTGTCACGGCGCCGGAAGGTGACGAGGCCACCATCCTCTATGCGCATCCCGCCGATTTCGTCGCCCGCGTGCGCGCCGCCATCCCTGACCAAGGCATCGCCCGCATCGATGCCGACACCACCGCCAGCCCGAAGAGCTGGCAAGCGGCGATCGCGGCGATCGGCGCCGCCAATGCCGCCGTCGACGATGTCTTTGAGGGCCGCGCCGACAATGTGTTCGTCGCAGCGCGGCCCCCCGGACACCATGCCGAAAAAACCACGGCCATGGGCTTCTGCCTCTTCAACACGGCGGCCATCGCCGCGCGTTATGCGCAGAAGAAGCATGGCGTCGAGCGCGTCGCGGTCGTCGATTGGGACGTGCATCATGGCAACGGCACGCAGGACATTTTCTGGGATGATCCCTCGGTGCTCTACTGCTCGACGCATCAGATGCCGCTCTATCCCGGCACTGGCGCGAAGGACGAGACCGGCGCCGGCAACATCGTCAACGCGCCGCTGGCGCCGCAGACCGGCAGCGAGGTGTTTCGCGATGCCTTCCTATCGCGCGTGCTGCCGGCGCTCGACAATTTCGCGCCGGATTTGATCATCATTTCCGCAGGCTTCGATGCGCACCACCGCGACCCGTTGGCCGAGATCAACCTGACCGAAGACGATTTCGACTGGGCGACCGGCCAGCTGATGCAGCGTGCCGCGCGCCACAGCAGCAACCGGCTCGTCAGCCTGCTCGAGGGCGGCTACGATCTGCAGGGATTGGCATTTTCGGTCGCCGCCCATGTCGGGCGACTGATGAAAGGATGAATGATGGCTGGTGAGACCAACGAAGACGTCAAGGCGATGAGCTTCGAACAGGCACTCGACGCGCTGGAGAAGATCGTCGATGATCTGGAACGTGGCGACGTGCCGCTCGACCAGTCGATCAAGATCTATGAGCGCGGCGAGGCATTGAAGGTGCATTGCGACCGGCTGCTGAAGGCTGCCGAGGACAAGGTCGAGAAGATCAGGCTGTCGCGCGACGGCAAGCCGGTCGGGACGGAGCCGCTCGACCCGGACTGAGGCGCGCAGCCGTCTCACCGGTTTTTGGACACGATCGTGATTGAGTATAGAGTTCGTCTCGATTGAAATGGCTCCAGGACAAGAGGAGATACGGAAGCGATGTGCAGAAACATCAAGACCCTGTTCAATTTTGATCCGCCGGCAACCAACGACGAAGTCCGCGACGCTGCACTTCAGTTCGTCCGCAAGCTGAGCGGAACGACGCGGCCCTCGAAGCAGAACCAGCACGCGTTCGACCATGCGGTCGAAGTCATCGCGGCATCGGCGCGCGAGCTTCTCGATTCGCTTGAAACCAACCAGCATCCGCGCAATCGCGAAGAGGTTGCGGCCAAACTGCGGGCAAAGGCGGCAATCCGCTTTGCCTGATGTGGCCAGGGCGGTCCTTGGCCGCTGACAAGGAGAGTTCATGAGCTTCTTCCCCGGGGAGGATCCCGAAGCCGGCGACGCCTTCGCAAGCGACCAGATCGAGCTGATGGTCATCCCGAATGCCAAGGACATTGGCGGCTTTGAAGTCCGCCGCGCCTTGCCGACCGCCAAGAGACGGCTGGTCGGTCCGTTCATCTTCTTCGATCGGATGGGCCCGGCCATCCTGCGCGCCGGCCAGGCGCTCGATGTCCGCCCGCATCCGCATATCGGCCTGTCGACGGTGACCTATCTGTTCGACGGCAAGATCCGCCATCGTGATTCCCTCGGCACCGAAATGGTGATCCAGCCCGGCGACGTGAACCTGATGACCGCCGGCCGCGGCATCGTGCACTCCGAGCGCACGCCGGAAGAACTGCGCGGCGCGCCGATGTCGATCTCCGGCCTGCAGACATGGCTGGCGCTGCCGGACGACAAGGAAGAGGTGGCGCCGGTGTTCGAGAACACCGCTGTCCTGCGGCTTCCCGACATCGACGCCGAAGGCGTCAGCGGTCGTGTCGTCATCGGCGATTTCCAGGGTCTGCGCTCCCCGGTGCGTACCGACTCCGAGACGCTCTACGCCGATCTCAGGCTAGCGCCGGGCGCCAGCGTGAAAATCCCGGCCGATGCGGAAGAACGCGCCATCTATACGCTGGAAGGCGAGGTCGCGATTTCGGGCGATGTCTTCCCGGCCGAACGACTGCTGGTGTTCCGGCCCGGTGACGACATCATCGTATCGTCGCAAACCGGTGCGCATTTCATGCTGTTCGGCGGCGCTTCGCTCGGTTCGAAGCGGTATATCTGGTGGAATTTCGTCTCGTCGTCCAAGGAGCGCATCGAACAGGCCAAGCAGGAGTGGAAGACGGGCCGCTTCGATATCGTTCCAGGAGATGAGGAAGAGTTTATTCCGCTGCCCGAAAGCTGAAGAAGGTCGGCGAGGGAACCTGATCGATCCGCGTCACTGACAAGCATTTACTTTCGCCGGCCGGCGGCCTATCCCGCCGTTGAACAGAAAGCCCGAGCACCCGTGAACGCAACGCCGCATACGCCGCTTCTCGACAAGGTCCGTATTCCGGCGGATCTGCGCGCGCTTGCCGAAAGCGAGCTGCCGCAACTGGCGTCCGAACTTCGCCTCGAACTGATCGATGCCGTGTCTCGCACCGGCGGTCACCTGGGTGCCGGCCTCGGCGTGGTCGAACTGACGGTGGCGCTGCATTATGTCTTCGACACGCCGGATGACCGGCTGATCTGGGATGTCGGCCACCAGGCCTATCCGCACAAGATCCTGACCGGCCGCCGCGACCGCATCCGCACGCTGCGCCAGGAAGGCGGTCTGTCCGGCTTCACCCGCCGCGCCGAGAGCGAATACGATCCCTTTGGCGCCGCCCATTCCTCGACATCGATATCGGCTGGCCTCGGCATGGCCGCCGCGCGCGACCTCTCCGGTGGCCGCAACAACGTCATCGCCGTCATCGGCGATGGCGCCATGTCGGCCGGCATGGCCTACGAGGCGATGAACAATGCCGGCGCGCTCGATGCCCGTCTCATCGTCATCCTCAACGACAACGACATGTCGATCGCCCCGCCGACGGGCGCGATGAGCGCGTATCTGGCGCGGCTTGCCTCCGGCAAGGCCTATGCCGGCCTGCGCGACTTCGGCAAGAAGCTGACCTCCTACCTTGGCAAGCGCGCCGATCGCGCGATCACAAGGGCGGTCGAGCATGCACGCGGCTACGTCACCGGCGGCACATTGTTCGAGGAACTCGGGTTCTACCATATCGGCCCGATCGACGGTCACAATCTAGAGCATCTGATCCCGGTCCTGAAGAACGTCCGCGACAATGGCGAAGGCCCGGTGCTGATCCATGTCGTCACCCAGAAGGGCAAGGGCTATGCGCCGGCCGAAGCCGCAGCCGACAAATATCATGGCGTCAACAAGTTCGATGTCATTACCGGCACTCAGGCCAAGGCGCCGGCCAACGCGCCGGCCTATACCAAAGTGTTCGCCGAAAGCCTGATCCAGGAGGCTCGCGAGGATGAGCGCATCGTCGCCGTCACCGCCGCCATGCCGAGCGGCACCGGCCTCGACCAGTTCGGCGAGGTGTTCCCGGCCAGGACCTTCGATGTCGGCATTGCAGAGCAGCACGCGGTCACCTTTGCCGCTGGTCTCGCGACCGAAGGCTACAAGCCGTTCGTGGCGATCTATTCGACCTTCCTGCAGCGCGCCTACGACCAGGTCGTCCACGACGTCGCCATCCAGAAACTGCCGGTGCGCTTCCCGATCGACCGCGCCGGCTTCGTCGGCGCCGACGGCGCCACCCATTGCGGTGCGTTCGACACCACCTTCCTGGCAAGCCTGCCGGGCTTTGTCGTGATGGCGGCTGCCGACGAGGCGGAGCTGCGCCACATGGTGCGCACCGCGGCGAGCTATGATGACGGCCCGATCGCCTTCCGCTATCCGCGCGGCAACGGCGTCGGCGTCGACATGCCGGAGCGTGGCTCGGTTCTCGAACTTGGCAAGGGCCGCATTATCAGGGAAGGCACCAAGGTCGCCCTGCTGTCCTTCGGCACGCGTTTGCAGGATTGCCTGATCGCCGCCGAGGAACTCGGGGCGGCGGGGCTTTCCACCACCGTTGCCGATGCCCGTTTCGCCAAGCCGCTCGACCAGGATCTGATCCGGCGGCTCGCCCGCTCGCACGAGGTTCTGGTGACGGTGGAGGAGGGAGCAGTGGGCGGCTTCGCCAGCCACGTGCTGCAGTTCCTCGCCCATGAAGGACTGCTGGAAAGCGGCCTCAAAGTGCGCCCGTTGGTGTTGCCCGACATATTCACCGACCACGCCAAGCCGGAAAAGATGTATGCCGACGCCGGTCTCGACGCCGACGGCATCGTGCGCACCGTGTTCACTGCGCTCGGCCATACGG
This sequence comes from Mesorhizobium sp. LNHC232B00, assembly GCF_000502435.1. Taxonomy (NCBI): domain Bacteria; kingdom Pseudomonadati; phylum Pseudomonadota; class Alphaproteobacteria; order Hyphomicrobiales; family Phyllobacteriaceae; genus Mesorhizobium; species Mesorhizobium sp. LNHC232B00. The sequence goes on along the minus strand of NZ_AYWP01000003.1, from coordinate 488,682 downwards.
CCCACGCCCAGCGCGCCTGAATCAAAACCTCAAGCGCTTGAATCAGTTTGCCGGCCTGATTTCATAACCCATTGTTAACACTGTCGTTTGGCGTTTTGCTTACCGTATCTCTTGGCCGTTTTTCAACGGCGCCCTGCTAGGTCGGAGCCAGGCAGGGAGACAATGGGAATGAAGACGCTTTTGTGTGGCGCGGCGTTTCTGGCCGTCATCGCGGCACCCGCGGCGGCCGAGACCAGCTATGACCGCAACCTCGAAAAGGCGGCGGTGGGCATTGTCGCCGGCAAGATGGGCGACATCAGGGGCGGCTTTTCCTACAAGCAGGTGCCGCAATTGGTGGTTGTGCCGGACCCCGGAGCTGCGCCCCCGGCTGAGCATCCACGTGAACAGGCCTCAGGTGGGCGGGGTGACGGGCTGTCTCCAGCCGTCGACCGGCAAGTGCCCCGCACCATATTCTAGAACCACATATCGCGTGCGCAGCGGCCGTCTCGCGGCAGATCCTCAAAAGTGTCGAAGCCGTCGAAATGGTCGATCGGCAAGTCGGCGACGGCCTCGGGAGGCGCCAGCCGCACATTGACCGCGATGCGTGTTCGCCCGGGGGGCATCGTCGCGCAATCCGCGCCAGGCCAGCACGCAGGCGCAGGTCGGGCAGAACAGGATTTCGAGCGATGGCGTGTTCTTTCCGGCGCGCGTATAGCTGCCCGCCGGTCCCGATACGCGGATACGTTCGTCGACATAGTCATAGGCCCAAAGCACGCCGTAGCGACGGCAAAGCGTGCAGTTGCAGGCCGTGATCGGCCCGGGATCGCCTTCCAGGGTCCAGTGAGTTGCGCCACAGTGGCAAGTTCCTGTCAGCATTCGTTCTCCCCCGGGATGTTTCGACGACAGCTCTCCTCGACCACCATTTTGCCGGACCTGATGCGATGCATGCAAGCCGCGACGCGGCTCGATGCGTTCGCTGCACTTCCCTGTCTCGTCCAATGTCCTTGCCTTCGCTGCCGGCTTTCGCCATGAAGGCCAATGAATTCGCCTCTGCCAGCCAGCGCCCGCCAGCGGCTCGACGACCTGCTCGTCCAGCGCGGGCTGTTTGCCAGCCGTTCGCGGGCCCGCGATGCGGTCGAGCGCGGCACGGTGACGGTTGACGGTGCTATCGCACGCAAGCCCGGTCAGAACGTCTCGCCGCAATGTCTTGTGACCATCGATGATCCGGCGCAAGGCTATGTGTCGCGCGCGGCGCTGAAGTTGCTCGGCGGGCTCGACCATTTCGGCCTCGACCCCGCTGGAAGCGAGGCGCTGGACGTCGGCGCCTCGACCGGCGGCTTCACCCAGGTGCTGCTCGAACGCGGCGCATCCCATGTCACGGCGATCGACGTCGGTCACGGCCAGATGCATCCCGATATTGCCGGGGATTCGCGCGTCACGGTCGTCGAGGGGCTGAACGCCCGCGATCTCACCGCTGCCGATCTTCACGGACGCATCCCGGATTTCATCGTTTCCGATGTCAGTTTCATCTCGCTGAAGCTGGCGCTGCCGCCGGCACTTGCCATTGCAAAACCCGGTGCCAGGGCGATCTTTCTGGTCAAGCCGCAATTCGAGGCGGGTCGCGAGGCGATCGGCAAGGGCGGTCTGTTGAAAGATCCCTTCGACGCTGCCCGTGTCGCCGGCCTGCTGCAGGATTGGCTCGACGCCGTTCCAGGCTGGCGTTCGCTCGGCCTGCATCTGTCGCCGATCGAAGGTGGCGACGGCAACCGCGAATTCCTGCTCGGCGGGGTCAAGGATCGATGAGCGCACGCTTCACCATCAAAAAGCTTGGCGCCCAGGGCGACGGCATCGCCGAAACCGAAAGCGGCGATCTGTTCATTCCCTTCACGCTGCCCGGCGAAACCGTCACCGCCGCGCGCGAAAGGGATCGCGCCATGCTGATGGCGGTGCTGGAGGCCTCGCCGCTGCGCATCGATCCCGCCTGCCGCCATTTTACCGAATGCGGCGGCTGCGCCCTTCAGCATTTCGAGGCCGAAGCCTATCGCCAATGGAAACGCGACAAGGTGGTCCACGCCCTGAAGGGCATCGATTGCGACGTTGGCGAACTGGTCGCCTGCGCGCCGCACACGCGCCGCCGTGTGGTGCTTGCCGCCCGGCGCACCGAGACAGGCATGCTGCTCGGCTTCAATCGCCACCTGTCGCCGGAAATCATTTCCATATCCGAATGTCCGATCTCGCTGCCCGAGATCGTCGCCGCGCTCGACCGGCTTAAGGCGCTCGCGGACTTGATCTGCGCCACCACGAAATCGTTCCGGATGGCGGTGACCGTGACCGGTTCCGGCATCGACGTCGCCGCGCATGAATCCGGCAAGCTCGGCGAGAACCAGCGCCGCATCGCCTCCAATTTCGTCATGGCGCAGGGCTTTGCCAGACTGTCCATCGATGACGAGATCATCATCGAACCGCGGAAGCCCGTGGTCATGTTCGGCAGCGTCGCGGTTGCCGTGCCGCCCGGCGCCTTCCTGCAGGCTACCGAGGCAGCCGAACAGACCATGGCCGATATTGTCGGCGCCCATCTGAAGCATGCCAAGAAAGTCGCCGATCTTTTCGCCGGCTGCGGCAGTTTTGCCTTGCGATTGGCCGCAAAGTCGGAAGTGCACGCGGTGGAAGGCGATGCGGCGGCCCTTTCTGCGCTCGACCGCGGATCGCGTTTCGCGACCGGCCTGAAGCGGGTGACGGGCGAGCGCCGCGACCTGTTCCGGCGGCCGCTGACATTCAAGGAGTTGAACGCCTTCGACGGCCTCGTCTTCGACCCGCCTCGCGCGGGCGCCGAGGACCAGTCGAAGCAGATCGCCCGCTCGGATGTCCCGTACATCGCCGCGGTGTCCTGCAACCCGGGGACGCTGGCGCGCGACCTGCGCATCCTGATCGACGGGGGCTACGCCTTGAAAAGCGTGACGCCGATCGACCAGTTCCTGTGGTCGCCCCATGTCGAGGCCGTCGCTTTGCTGGAGAAACCGAGGCGACGCCGGTAGTCCGATGCCGCTGGCTCGCGGAAATTTGTGAAGCCTGTGCTCTTTCGACGAAATTGCGCCCCAAAGCCGCCGCGTTGCGTCTCTTTATTTTTGCCCGGTTCGGGAAACATTGCGGCCCCTCCGGCGTTGTCAGGCTGAAGGGACGGCGGATGGCGGATTGCAATGCGGACGCTTCATAAATTCGTTGGTCTCGTCGTCTTTCTCATCTTTTTCGCGGTCACCGCTGCGACCGGGGCGCTGGCGCAAGGTGAAAAGCGTCTGGCTTTCGTCATCGGCAATGGCGCCTACAAGACCGGAGAACTCGCGACGGCCGCCAATGACGCCGGCCTGATCGCGCAGACATTGCAGGCCTCCGGGTTCGACGTGGTCGGCGCGCGTGACGTGGACCAGGACTCGCTGCGCGGCGCGTTCCGCGATTTCATGGGCAAAGTGTCGGCCGCCGGTCCGGACGCCGTCGTTTTCGTTTATCTCGCAGGCCATGGCGTGCAGTTCGAGGGCGAGAACTACTTCCTGCCGATCGATGCTCAGATCGCCAATCCAAACGATATCCCGCTTCAGGCGATGCGGGTTTCCGATATCACCAGGCCGCTGTCCGGGTTGCCGACCAAGGTCAATATCGTCGTGCTCGATGCGGCGCGGCCAAATCCCTTCCCAAAGTGGAAGGAGCCGCTGGCCGGTGGCCTTGCCTTGGTCGATCCCGATCCGAACATCCTGATCGCCTTCAACGCCGCTCCGGGAACCGTCGCGCCGGAGGGCAAAGGACCCTATGGAGCCTATGCCAAGGCGCTTGCCGAGATGATGCGCGAAGGCGGCCTGTCGCTACGGGACGTGTTCGACCGCACGCGCCTGCGCGTCAGCGAGGTCACGCAAGGCAGGGAACTGCCATGGAGCGCTTCGAAGATCACGGCGCCTTTCGTTTTCTTCGAACGCAGCGCGGATGCTCCTCCGCCCAAGGTTTCGGACGCGGAGACCCGGGCGGCGCGAACCAGGCCGATCCGCGATTTCGACCCGCGTGACGCCTATGTTGCCGCCCTCGAGCGCGACACGATGCGCGGTTACGACGATTTCCTCGATGCCTATCCGCACGATCCGATGGCCAAGCGCGTACGCGCCATCATTGCGGCCCGGCGTGAGGCGATCACCTGGCGCGAGACCTGGATGACGGACACGCCTGAAGCCTACTGGTCCTATCTGGAGCGCTACTCGCACGGCCCGCATGCCTGGGACGCGCGCCGCCGGCTGGAGCATTTCGACGCCGAACTGGAGCCACCGGAGAGCTTCACCGTCATCGTCTACGACGTGGCGCCACCGCCGCCCGAGGAAATTATCTATGTCGACCGTCCAGTAATCTTTTTCGACGATTTCGATTTCGCGCCGCCACCGCCGATCACTGTGATCTTCCTGCCGCCGCCGCCGCCGGATTTCGTCGTGCTTGAGCCGCCGCCGCCGCCGGTCGATGTCTTCGTCCTGCCGACGCCCGTATTCGTGCCGATACCCGTGTTCTTCAACCCCCCGCGCCACATCGTGCCGCCGCCGAACGACATCATCTTCAACAACATCCACAACACGACCGTCATCAACAACATCAACACGACGATCAAAAACGAGACGGATCAGGCCGCGCAGCCAAGTGCCGGTGTTCAGGGTGGCCGCACCACGGGCCGGCAGACGACCGGAGGCGCCGTTGGCGCCCGCGCGGATGCGCTGGCGGCCAGGGTCGCGCTGCCGCCGCCGCTGCAGAAGAAGGCGGCCATGTCCCGTCAGATCACCAATCAGCAACAGGGCGACCGGAAACAGGGCGGCCAGAAACAGGGCGGCGAGAAACAGCGCGTCATCGAGGGCCAGCAGTCCGGCACTGCTATTCCGCAGTCCGAGACCCGGTCCGCGACGGGCAAGCTTTCGCGCGACCATGCCCTGCCTGGAGCGAACGGCAAGAGGCTGCCGCTCGTCAACGGCAAGCCGGCGCTCAAAGGTCGGAACTTACCTAGCGACCAGAACCTGCCTGGCGACCAGAACCTGCCTGGCGACAAGTCAAGGAAGCGTTTGAGCGAGCGGGGCGCGGCGGGTGGCAACAACCAGCAGGCCACTGGAAACGCCGGCGCCGCCGCTACCGGCAAAAGCAATGAGCAGACCAGAGCCGGCAATGCCCAGGGCAAGAATCGCAAGCTCCGCAAGCTGCCGGCCGCCAATGGCATGCCGGACGAGAACCAGCCGAGCGCGCGGGAGAGGTTCCGGAAGAACAATCCGAACGCCTTCACCGATGAGAGCAGCGGCAGGCCGAAGAAGCTGAGGCGCAAGGACCTGTCCGCCGGCCGCTCTGTTTTCGAATCGGGTGATCAGGGCTCGACCGCAGCCAAAAAGGGCAGGAAATTCCGCAAGCTGCCGACCGTCAACGGTATGCCGGCCGAGAACCGGCCGCGCGTTGAGGAGCGGTTCAGGAACAACAATCCGGACGTGTTTTCCGAGCGGAACAACGGCAGGCCGAGGAAGCTGATGCGCAGGGATTTGTCTCCCGGCCAGTCCATCGTCGAACCGGGCGATCAAGGGTTCGACAACACGAGCGACAGGGGCAGGAAGTTCCGCAGGCTGCAGAACGAAGAAGGGTCCGCCGGTGGCGAGGTCGACGTCCCGCGCAACTTCAAGGTCAACAGGCCGGACGAGAACGCGCAGCGCCGGTTCAGCCAGGAAAGGCCGAACGAGCAGGTGCTGCGGCCGCAAAGACAGGAACCGAAGCCGGAATTCCGAGAGCAGCCGAAACCTCAGATGCAGGAACGGCGCTTGCCGCAGCCGCAGGAGTCCAGGAAGAAGCCATCTTGCGGGCAAGAGGGCCAGCCGTCCTGCAACCACTAGGCTGGTCGCAGCGGAAGCATTTCCAGGAAAAGGCTCATAGTTCGGCTGCTCGGTCTGAGAGCCTGGCGACACGTCAGGTTTTCGGAGTGCCGCCGCGCTGGTTGATCGACATCCAGATGTTCGGGTTCTGCTGCGACTGGCGTTTCAGGAAATAATAGCCGGTCGCGTTCCAGGGCCGGATTTCATCGGCCAGGTTGTCCAGGACGAGATCGCCCCTGTCGGTCTTCACCGTCAGGATGGTGTGGCCTTCATTGTGCAGGTCGCGCACCACCGTCATCAGCAGCGCTTGCCGGGGAAATCCCGCTTCCATGAGAAGCTTGCGCTTGTAGAGCGCGTAGATCTTGCAGTCGCCCTTGCCGTCCACCGGATAATCCCAGTGGTCCATCATCGTGCCCCAGTGTTCGTAGTTGCTGACCGGCTTGATGGCGCGGTTCGCCTTTTGGTTTATCCGCTTAAGGGTCCGCAGGTTCTGCGCGGTCAGCTTGACGCTCGTGGCCGGCAGGGCGGACACCTTGCACTCTTTCGGCCTGCGACGGCAGAAATCGACCCAGCCATAGGGAACGCTGGTGCGTCCTCCAACGGCGGCGGAGCGCAGGTCGATCGCGATCGGCTGCGCCTTCGTGGCCGGAACCGACGGTCGCTTGAACAATGTCGACTGCGCTGCGGAGGGGTCGACAGATAGCGATGTCGCACCGATCAACGAAACAAGGCCCAGAAGGAAGGAAGAGGTCAGGACGCCAGGGGAACGCAGCACTGCAAACACCACCGCAACGAGAAGACTGGCGACGAGTTAATGCGGAAACGTCGGCCAAGGCAATTGAACAATTAATAATTTGCTAACACGATCGTGTTCGGAGCCTGCTAGGCCTCTTGCACGCCGCCATGCCCTGCAGCCCGAGCAGACTTGACGAGTTTGCGGTCGAAGGTGGCAAATCCCGAGCAATGCGCGGACTTGCCGAGATGCAGTGCATCCGCGAAATCCATCCCCGTCTCGGCCAGATCGAGGGCGGATGAGACGGTGGTGGCATCCTCCATCTCGACAGTTGGGAGCCCGCCGAACGCCCGCAGAGCCCGCGCTACTTCGGCCTGTCCGTAACCATAGGCACTGCGCAGCACCCATTCGACTTCCAGGATCACCGTGATGGTGACAAAGACCGACCGACCGTCGATCAGCTCTCGGGCGCGCGGCGATTGCTGCGGATGGTCGCTCGTCAGGTAACGAACGATGACATTGGTATCAATCGCGAGCATGGCGTCGCCGCGCCTCGGCAAGCACGCCCTCGTCCATTTCTTCCAGCGTCTTCGGTTTGCCGCTGTGGGGCAGGGAACCAAACACCTCTTCCGGGCGCGTCTCGGCAAAAGCCGGCGCAGGCTTCAAAAGGACGCCCTCCGGTGTGTCCTCGACCTGCAGGCGCGTTCCGGCACCCCAATCCCTCCGCTTCCGGATTGCACTGGGCAGGATGACTTGTCCCTTGGTCGAGACAGTCGTTGTGAGTTTTTCGGAAGCGGCCATTGTGGCTTACCTCGTAAGACGAAGGTAAGATACGTCGCAGCCGAACCGAATTCAAGCCCTGAAAGCCGATCGGGATCGTGAAACGGCGCCCGCCCTCAAACCCGGGTGCCGCCGACCGTCATCTGGTTCATCCTGAGATGTGGTTGGCCGACGCCGACCGGCACGCCTTGTCCGGCCTTGCCGCACATGCCGATGCCATTGTCGAGCTTCATGTCGTTGCCCACCATCGAGACGCGGTGCATGGCGTCGGGCCCGTTGCCGATCAGCATCGCCCCCTTGATCGGCTGCGTTACCTTGCCGTTCTCGATCAGGTAGGCCTCGGTGCAGCCGAACACGAATTTCCCGGACGTGATATCGACCTGGCCGCCGCCGAAGGAGACGGCGTAGATGCCGTTCTTGACGGAGGCGATGATCTCGTCGGGCTCCATGTCGCCCGCGGTCATGTAGGTGTTGGTCATGCGCGGCATCGGCTGGTGCGCGTAGCCTTCGCGCCGGCCGTTGCCGGTTGCCTTCATGCCCATCAGCCGGGCGTTCTGGCGATCCTGCATGTAGCCGACCAGTCTGCCGTCCTCGATCAGCACGTTGCGGGCCGAAGGCGTGCCTTCGTCGTCGACGGTGAGCGAGCCGCGCCGCTCGGGGATCGTGCCGTCATCGACGACGGTGACGCCCTTGGCGGCGACCTGCTGGCCCAACAGGCCGGCGAAGGCCGATGTCTTCTTGCGGTTGAAGTCGCCTTCCAGGCCGTGGCCGACGGCTTCGTGCAGCATGACGCCCGGCCAGCCGCTGGAGAGCACGATGTCGAAGGTGCCGGCCGGGGCGGGGATCGCCTCGAGGTTGACCAGCGCCTGCCTGAGCGCCTCTTTTGCGGCGTGTTTCCAGCTGTCCTCGATCAGGAATTCGCCGAACGCCTTGCGCCCGCCCATGCCGTAGGAGCCGCTCTCCTGGCGGTCGCCATCGCCGACCACGACCGAGACGTTGATGCGGACCAGCGGCCGGATGTCGCGCACCATCTGGCCGTCGGCGCGCACGATCTCGACATGCTGCCAGGAGGCGGCGAGCGAGGCGGTTACCTGGCGCACGCGCGGATCCTCGGCCCGCAGCCAGGCGTCGATTTCCTGCAGCAGCTTTGCCTTGGCCTCGAAGGAAGGCGAGGGGATCGGGTTCTCCTCGCCATAAAGATGGCGGTTGGTGCGGGCGGGTGCGGCGGCAAGCGTGCCGGAATAGCCGCCCTTGACGGTCGAGACGGCATCCGCCGCACGCAGCAGCGAGGCCTCGGACAAGTCGCTCGAATGGGCATAGCCGCTGGCTTCACCCGCGACCGCGCGCAGGCCAAAGCCCTGGTCGGTGTTGAAATTGGCGGTTTTGAGCCGGCCATTGTCGAACATCAGCGCTTCGCTCTCGCTGTATTCGAGGAACAGTTCGCCGTCATCGGCGCCGTTGATGGTCTCGGCGACGATCTGCTTGATGCGATCGTCTGAAATGTCGAATTGGCCGATCAGGCTGTTCATGGCGCGTCCATTCGTGGGAAGATTGCTGCTTTCCCCCGATGTAGGCGTGAAGCCGCGCCGAGACAATCGGCAATGGAGATCCATGTCGCCGAATGACAGCGTCCGCTCGATGCGGGCGCCGCTTTCTGGTCATGAAAAACGCGTCATACTCGCGGTTCTGTGCAAGGGGCCGGGATCAGGGCAGCGCGGCAAAACCATCGGCGAAACCCTTGAGGTCTACCGGGATGCCGATGCCTTCCTCAGGTGTCTGGAAGACGATGAACGTCGCCGATGTGCCGGTCTTCAGCGTGTCGAGCAGCGGCTTTTCGAGGATGACCTCGGCATAGCATCCGTCCTGGAAACAGCGCACGAAATAGGCGCGGCCGATATCCTTGCCGTCGACATTGAGGCCGAGCCCGTTCGGCAAAAGCACGCCAAGCGGCGCCAGCACGCGCAGGATCTCGGCCTTGTTGTCAGCGGTGCGCAGCACGACGACCGACAGGCCCATTTCCGGACGGTCCTCGGCGACGACGTTCTGCATCATCACGCATTGTTCCGAGGTGGCGCCGGCCGGCGTGTCGCAGATGATCGACCAGGCGCCATGCGTCGAGCGCACCGTGCCGCTCGGCTGGGCGGCGTTGGCCTGACCGGTGACGAACAGACCGGCCGTCGACAGGGCAGCGACAAGCATGGCCTTGACCAATGTGCTCGAAAGCCCCGGTCTCGTATGCCCCAGTCCTGAAAGCCAATAGTTCATGACGGCTCCATTGCGAATCACGGCACTTTAAGCCGCGCCAATGCCAAGTAAAGGACGAGACCGCACGCGAACTGTCCCGAAACAGGCGATGCAGCGCTTTTCCCTGCCAATTTCGCCTGAATTACGACGCTCCCCGCGTCCTGCCGACATGAAGCGGGTGGCCTGCCGAACATACGCGTTTCGTCGTCGCGGCCGCTGCCCCGGAGGGGCCATGCCAGCCTGCGCGCAAAAATGCCGCACGGTTTCGGCCGCTCCTTTCTTGCGGAGGGAAAAAGAGTATGGTTTGAACCAGCTTGAGACTGTCGGGATTCCCGTCCCGGCATTGTTCGTTATTCTCGTTGGCATCGCCGCGAGGAACTGGGAGACGAAGAGGGCGATGAGAAATTTTCTAGCTAGCGCCAGGTTTCCAGCAAGTGCCAGGTTTCTGAGTGCCAGGTTTCTGAGCACTTGTGCCGCTGCCACGATTTTTGCCGGCACATCCGCCCGGGCCGATCAGCCGGTGGAATGGGAGACGACCTTCCAGGCGCCGGCGACCGACATGATGCGGCAGATCGAATGGTTCGGAAACTACACGATGTGGTTCATCGCCCCGATCACCATTCTGGTGCTGCTCCTCCTCGCCTATTGCATCGTGAAATTCCGCGCGAGTGTGAACCCGGTTCCCTCCAAGACCAGCCACAACACGCTGATCGAGGTGGTCTGGACCGTCGGCCCCGTCGTGGTCCTGCTTTGCCTCGCCATTCCCTCGTTCCAGCTCCTGACCGCGCAGTACACGCCGCCGGAAGACGCCAAGCTGACCGTCAAGGCCACTGGCAACCAGTGGAACTGGGATTACGAGTACCAGACCGACAACACGCTCTCCTTCAATTCGGCCATCCTCCAGGATGGCGATCGCGCCAAGGCGGGCAAGGAGGATCGCAAGGTCTATCCGCGTCTGCTCGCCGTCGACAACGAACTGGTGGTGCCGGTCAACACGATGACCCGCGTGCTTGTCACCGCGACCGACGTGATCCACTCCTTCGCCATGCCGTCGTTCGGCATCAAGATCGACGCCATTCCGGGACGCACCAACGAGACCTGGTTCAAGGCGGAGAAGGAAGGCCTTTATTATGGCCAGTGCTCGCAGCTTTGCGGCAAGGACCATGCCTTCATGCCGATCGCCATCCGTGTCGTCTCGGACGCGCAGTTCAAGACCTGGCTGGCTTCAGCCAAGACCGATCTGCCCGGCGCCAACAAGACGCTGATGGCCGAGGTCGACGGCCAGAACAAGGTAGCGGCCGCCGGCAATTGATGCCGCGGGTTAGCAAGATTTAGGGAACGGAGCCGAACATGGCAGACGCTGCAGCTCACGACGGGCACGACCACAAGCCTTATCACGGCTGGGTGCGCTGGGTTTATTCGACCAACCACAAGGATATCGGTACGCTCTACCTGATCTTCGCGATCATGGCCGGCATCATCGGCGGCGCGCTGTCGGTTGCGATCCGCATGGAGCTGCAGGAGCCTGGCATCCAGATATTCAGCGGTCTGGCGCAGATGGTCTACGGCATGAACGGTGACGCCGCGGTCGACGGCGGCAAGAGCATGTACAACGCCTTTGCCACCGCGCACGCCCTGATCATGATCTTCTTCATGGTCATGCCCGCCCTCATCGGTGGTTTCGCCAACTGGATGGTGCCGATCATGATCGGCGCTCCCGACATGGCGTTCCCGCGCATGAACAACATCTCCTTCTGGCTGCTGCCGCCGGCCTTCATCCTGCTGCTCACCTCGATGTTCGTGCCGAGCGCACCGGGTGCCTATGGCGTCGGCGGCGGCTGGACGCTTTATCCGCCGCTGTCGACCTCGGGCCAGCCGGGGCCGGCCATGGATCTGGCGATCCTGTCGATCCACATCGCCGGTGCCTCGTCGATCCTCGGTGCCATCAACTTCATCACCACCATCTTCAACATGCGCGCTCCCGGCATGACGTTGCACAAGATGCCGCTGTTTGCGTGGTCGGTGCTTGTCACCGCATTCCTGCTGCTGTTGTCCCTGCCGGTCCTGGCCGGCGGCATCACCATGCTGCTCACCGACCGCAATTTCGGCACGGCCTTCTTCGCGCCGGACAGCGGCGGCGATCCGCTGCTGTTCCAGCACCTGTTCTGGTTCTTCGGTCACCCGGAAGTCTACATTCTGATCCTGCCGGGCTTCGGCATCATCAGCCATATCGTCTCGACCTTCTCGAAGAAGCCGGTGTTCGGCTATCTCGGCATGGCTTATGCCATGGTGGCGATCGGCGCCGTCGGCTTCATCGTCTGGGCGCACCATATGTATACGACCGGCCTGTCGCTCGACACGCAGCGCTATTTCGTCTTCGCCACCATGGTCATCGCGGTGCCAACCGGCGTGAAGATCTTCTCCTGGATCGCCACGATGTGGGGCGGTTCGATCTCGTTCAAGACTCCGATGCTGTGGGCGCTGGGCTTCATCTTCCTGTTCACCATCGGTGGCGTCACCGGCGTCCAGCTGGCCAATGCCGGCCTCGACCGCTCGCTGCATGACACCTATTTCGTGATCGCCCACTTCCACTACGTCCTGTCGTTAGGCGCGGTGTTCGCCATCTTCGCCGGCTGGTACTACTGGTTCCCGAAGATGACCGGCTACATGTACTCGCCGGTGATCGCCAATACCCACTTCTGGGTCACTTTCGTCGGCGTCAACCTGATCTTCTTCCCGCAGCACTTCCTCGGCCTCGCCGGTATGCCGCGCCGCACCATCGACTATCCCGATGCGTTTGCCGGCTGGAACTATGTGTCTTCGATCGGGTCCTATATCTCGGCCGTGGGCGTGGTGATCTTCCTCTACGGCGTGTTCGAAGCCTTCCAGAAGAAGCGGATCGCCGGCGCCAATCCGTGGGGCGAGGGTGCAACGACGCTTGAATGGCAGCTGCCTTCGCCGCCGCCTTTCCATCAGTGGGAACAGCTGCCGAAGATCAAGTAAGGCGGCTGCCCGCTCGAATACGAAACCGCCGGCCCGCCGGCGGTTTCGGCCAACGGAATAATGGACCTGAGTACGCATGGCCCTAGTCGACGAAACCAGCATTGACGAAGCCGGCTTCCGCATGTCGGAAGCGACGGCGGGCGATTTCTTCGCCCTGCTGAAGCCGCGCGTCATGTCCCTGGTGGTGTTCACGGCCTTTGTCGGCCTGGTCGCGGCACCTGTGACCATCAACCCGTTGCTGGCGGTGATCGCCATCCTGGCTATTGCCATCGGCGCCGGTGCCTCGGGCGCGCTCAACATGTGGTACGACGCCGACATCGATGCGGTGATGACCAGGACGGCCAGCCGTCCGGTGCCGTCCGGCCGCATCCAGCCTAACGAGGCGCTGACCTTCGGCCTGGTGCTGTCGGCGCTGTCGGTGATGACGCTCGGCGTGCTCGCCAACTGGCTGGCGGCGACGCTGCTGGCTTTCACCATCTTCTTCTATGCCGTCGTCTACACGATGTGGCTGAAGCGCTGGACACCGCAGAACATCGTCATCGGCGGCGCGGCCGGTGCGATCCCGCCGGTCATCGGCTGGGCCGCGGTGACCGGGTCGGTCAGCGTCGAAAGCATCGTCCTGTTCCTGATCATCTTCCTGTGGACGCCACCGCATTTCTGGGCCTTGGCGCTGTTCAAGTCCGAGGACTACGAACGCGCCGGCATCCCGATGATGCCGAATGTCGCCGGCCACGCCTCGACCCGCCGTCAGATCTTCGCCTACGCGCTGGTGCTGGCGCCGGTCGGTGTGCTGCCGTGGCTGCTCGGCTACACCACGCCGATCTATGGCGTTGCCGCTGTGCTGCTCGGGGTTGGCTTTGTCTGGTATGCGTGGAAGGTGCTCGGCATGGCCGACGACGACCGCGCCATGAAGCCGGCCAAGGCTTTGTTCGCCTATTCGCTTCTCTATCTCTTCGCCATCTTCGCCGCCTATCTGGCCGATAGCGTGGTCGAACGCGCGCTTGCCATGGGTGGGGCATGACCATGATCGAGGAAAAGCTCGAGACGGTCACCTTGACCGAGCGCCAGAAGAAGGCGCGGCGCAGCCGTTCCGTCGCCATTGGCCTGGCGCTGGCGGTGCTGGTCGTCATCTTCTATATCGCGACGATCATCAAGTTCGGCCACAATTTGGGCACCATGTAATGAGTGCCGGGACATCCAGGAAGCCGGCCGGCAGGAACAGCAACCGCATCGTCGCGGCTGTCTGCCTCGCCTTCTTCACCGGCATGATCGGCATGGCCTACGCCGCCGTTCCGCTCTACAAGATGTTCTGCCAGGCGACTGGCTATGGCGGCACGACGCAACGGGTCGAAAAACAGTATGCCGGCCGCGTGCTCGACCGTGAAATTACCGTCCGCTTCGACGCCAACATCGCGGGCGTGCCATGGGAGTTCCAGCCGGTCCAGCGCTCGATGACGATGAAGATCGGCGAGACGGTGCAGGCGCATTACCAGGCGACCAACAAGTTCGACCGCCCCGTTACCGGCCGCGCCACCTTCAACGTGCAGCCGGAACTGGCTGGCCCGTACTTCAACAAGGTCGAGTGTTTCTGCTTCACCGATACGACGCTGAAGCCCGGCGAGACGCTGGACATGCCGGTCGTCTTCTATGTGGACCCCGACATTGTGAACGTACCGGAACTGAAGGACATGAAGACGATCACTCTGTCCTATACGATGTTCCCGGTCGAGAAGAACAAGCCGGTCGCCTCCTCGGAGCCGGCAAAGGGCAGTAGCAAGACAATTTCAAATACCGAAAATCTCGGGGGTTGATATGGCAGACGCGCACGCACAACATCACGACTATCATCTCGTCGATCCGAGCCCGTGGCCCTTCTTGGGATCGGTGGGGGCGCTCGTCACCGCTTTCGGCGGTGTTTGCCTCATGGAATATTTGAAGGGCGGTTCCTTCCCGATCTTCGGCTTCAACATCGCCAATCCGTGGCTGTTCTTCATCGGCATCGCGATCGTCCTCTACACCATGTTTGCCTGGTGGTCGGACACCATCAAGGAAGCGCATGAGGGCCACCACACGCGGGTCGTGTCGCTGCACCTGCGCTACGGCATGATCATGTTCATCGCCTCGGAGGTGATGTTCTTCGTTGCCTGGTTCTGGGCTTATTTCGACGCCAGCCTTTTTGCCGGCGAGGCACAGAACTACGCGCGCCATGCATTTACCGGTGGCGTTTGGCCGCCGAAGGGCATGGAGGTTCTCGATCCCTTCCACCTGCCGCTCTACAACACCGTCATCCTGCTTCTGTCGGGCACCACGGTCACCTGGGCGCACCATTCGCTCATCCATGGCGATCGCAAGGGGCTGATCAACGGCCTGGTGCTGACCGTCGGCCTCGGCATGCTCTTCACCATGGTCCAGGCCTACGAGTACATGCACGCTCCGTTCGGCTTCAAGGATTCCATCTACGGCGCCACCTTCTTCATGGCGACCGGCTTCCATGGCTTCCATGTCATCATCGGCACCATCTTCCTGCTGGTCTGCGTGATCCGTGCGATGAAGGGCGACTTCACCCCCAAGCAGCATTTCGGCTTCGAGGCAGCCGCCTGGTATTGGCACTTCGTCGACGTGGTCTGGCTGTTCCTGTTCGCCTCGATCTATGTCTGGGGATCGGTCGGCGCGGTCATCGAAGGGCACTGACCCAGTCTTTAGCATTTCGATTTCGGGAAGGCGGCCGCGGCGACGCGGTCGCCTTTTTCTTTTCGGCGCCTTCTTCTTTTCGGCGCAATGATCGCCGATCGATTGCCGATGCGGCGGACGGTTTCCCGGGCGATTTGCGCATTCATCCTCCTGGCATTCCCGGCCTTTGCCGCCGAGAAGGTCGATCTGGTGCGTGTCCACAAGGCGGAACGGCGCCTTGAACTGATCGGCGACGGCAAGGTGGTGCGCAACTACGGCATCGCGCTCGGCGGCGATCCGGTCGGCCACAAGCACCAGGAGGGCGATCAGCGCACGCCCGAGGGGCGCTATATCCTCGACTGGCGCAACCCGAACAGCATCGCCTACAAGTCGATCCACGTCTCCTATCCCGATGCCGACGATCTGGCGGCGGCGAAGGCGCGCAATGTCGTCGCCGGTGGCATGATCATGATCCACGGCCAGCCAAACGGTTTCGGCTGGTGGGGCTGGCTGCTTCAATTGGTCGACTGGACCGACGGTTGCATTGCCGTTACGGACTCGGACATGGACGAAATCTGGGCAGTGGTGGCCGATGGGACACCCATCGAGATCGGGCAATAAGCATGAGTGACGGGCCATCCATGACTGAAGACAAGGCGATCTGGCCTCCCATCGAGCCGATTTCGGCCGGCCTGCATGGCCGCTGCCCGCGCTGCGGCGAGGGGCGGCTGTTTTCCGGCTTCCTCACCGTCGGCAAACGCTGCGTCAATTGCGGCCTCGATTATTCCTTCGCCGATGCCGGCGACGGGCCGGCGGTCTTCGTCATCCTGATCATCGGCTTCATTATTGTCGGCCTGGCGCTCTGGGTCGAAGTGACGCTGAGCCCGCCGCTCTGGCTGCACCTGCTGGTCTGGATTCCGATGGCCCTGGTCCTCTGCCTGACCGCGCTGCGGCTGATCAAGGGCGTGCTGCTGACGCTGCAATACGCCAACAAGGCGTCCGAGGGCCGGCTGGATCGCGGCGAATGAACGAGGCCTCCGTCAAGGGCAGCGGCCGCTCGCGGCCACGATCGGTATTGCTGCTCGGCCTTGGCCTTGTGCTGCTGTTGATCCTGCTGGCGCTCGGCACCTGGCAGGTCCAGCGCCTGCACTGGAAGCAAGGCCTTCTGCAGACCATCGACCAGCGCACCCACGCGGCGCCACGGCCGCTGGCCGAGGTGGAAAAGGAATTCGCCTCGACCGGGGATGTCGACTACACGCCGGTCACCGTCAGTGGGACCTTCCTGCACTCGGGCGAGCGGCATTTCTATGCAACCTGGGAAGGCGAGGCCGGCTTCAACGTCTACACGCCGCTGGCGCTGGATGATGGCCGCTTTGTCCTGGTCAATCGCGGCTTCGTCCCCTATGACCTCAAGGATGCCGCCAAGCGCGCCGAGGGACAGGTGACGGGCAAGGTCACGGTCACCGGGCTTGCCCGCAATCCGCTGCCGGCAAAGCCGTCGATGATGCTTCCCGACAACGATGTGGCGAAGAACATCTTCTACTGGAAGGATCGCGACGTGATGGCGGCGAGCGCGGGCCTGCCCGCGGGGTACACCCTGGTGCCGATCTTCATCGATGCCGACAAGACGCCGAATCCGGGCGGTCTGCCGGTCGGAGGCGTCACCATCATCGACCTTCCGAACAGCCATCTGCAATATGCTGTCACCTGGTATGGGCTTGCCGCGGCACTGGCCGCCGTGCTCGTCCTGCGGCTTCGCCGTCCCGCGAAAGAGGATTGAAGGTGACCAAACCCCTTTCTACCATTACCCCCTTTCTACTATTACCCCCTTGCTACCATTACCCTTGACAGGGCAGGGGTAGGCACCTCATTTCGGCGCTGACGAACCGGCCAGGATTCAATGCTTCAGACAACCACCAAGCCTCCGCTGACGATCCGGCTCTGCCAGCCGCGCGGCTTTTGCGCCGGCGTCGACCGTGCCATCCAGATCGTCGTGCTGGCGCTGAAGAAATATGGCGCGCCGGTATATGTCCGCCACGAGATCGTGCACAACCGTTATGTCGTCGAGGGACTGCAAAGCCTTGGCGCCGTCTTTATCGAAGAGCTTTCCGAGATTCCGGCCGAACACCGGCAGTCGCCGGTCGTCTTCTCCGCGCATGGCGTGCCGAAGTCGGTGCCGGCGGATGCCCAGGCGCGCAACCTGTTCTATCTCGACGCCACATGCCCGCTGGTCTCCAAGGTCCACAAGCAGGCGATGCGCCATCAGCGGCTCGGCCGCCATGTCCTCTTGATCGGCCATGCCGGCCATCCCGAGGTGATCGGCACAATGGGGCAACTGCCGGAAGGTGCCGTGACGCTGGTCGAAACCGAGGCCGATGCCGCGAAGCTTGTGCCCGCCGACCCGAAGGCGCTCGGCTTCGTCACCCAGACCACGCTGTCGGTCGAGGACACCGCCGGTATCATCCGGGCGCTGCAGGAGCGCTTTCCCGACCTGCAGGCGCCGGCCGCGGAATCGATCTGCTATGCCACCACCAACCGCCAGGAAGCCGTCAAGGATACCGCGCCGGGTGCTGACCTCTATTTGATCGTCGGCGCCCCCAATTCCTCCAATTCGCGCCGCCTTGTCGAAGTGGCGGAGCGAGCCGGCGCCACGATGTCGCTTCTCGTGCAGCGCGCCGCCGAGATTCCGTGGAATGACATCGGCAACATCTCGACGCTTGGCCTGTCCGCGGGGGCGTCGGCACCGGAGATCATCGTCGACGAAATCATCGACGCGTTCCGCCAGCGCTTCGATGTGACCATCGACCTGGCCATCACGGCCACCGAAACGGAGGATTTCCCGGTCATGCGGGTATTGCGCGATGTCGAACTGACGCCGGCCGACATGGCCTTCGTCAACGGGGCTGCGTAAGATCCATGGCTGTCTATACCGATGTTGCGGAAGGCGAACTCGGCGCTTTCCTGAAGCACTACCCGGTCGGCGATCTCCTATCCTACAAGGGCATCGCGGAAGGCACCGAGAATTCGAACTTCCTGCTGCACACCTCCAGCGGCTCCTACATCCTGACGCTTTACGAAAAGCGCGTCGAGAAGGCGGATCTGCCGTTTTTCCTCGGCCTGATGAGGCATCTCGCCAACAAGGGCGTGTCCTGCCCGCTGCCGGTGACCGCGCATGACGGCAGCGTCATCGGTACGCTGGCCGGTCGGCCGGCGGTCATCATCACCTTCCTCGAAGGGCTTTCGCTGCGGCGTCCGGCGGCAGCGCATTGCGCCGAGGTCGGCAGGGCGCTGGCGGCCCTCCATTTGGCCGGTGCCGATTTTTCGATGACCCGCCCCAACGCGCTCGCCATCGACGGTTGGCGCAAGCTGTGGGACGCGTCCCGCGCCCGCGCCGACGAGGTCGAGCCGGGCCTAGCGGCCGAGGTCGACGCCGACTTCGCCGATTTCGAGCGCAACTGGCCGAAGGACCTACCCCAAGGCATCATCCACGCCGATCTGTTCCCGGACAATGTCTTCTTCCTCGGCGAGAAGCTCTCCGGCCTGATCGACTTCTATTTCGCTTGCGACGACCTCTACGCCTACGACGTTGCCACCTGCCTCAACGCCTGGTGCTTCGAAAAGGACTTTTCCTTCAACCTCACCAAGGGCAAGGCACTGCTCGAGGGCTATCAGAGCGTGCGCCCCCTGAGCGACGGGGAAAAGACGGCGCTGCCGATGCTGGCGCGCGGTTCTGCGCTGCGGTTCATGTTGACCCGGCTCTACGACTGGCTCACCGTTCCCGATGGCGGCCTGGTCATGAAACGCGACCCGACCGAATACATCAGACGGATGCGGTTCCATCGGGCGATCAAATCTGCTTCGGAATATGGGCTGGCATGAGCAAGAAAGTTGAAATCTTCACCGACGGCGCCTGTTCGGGCAATCCTGGTCCCGGCGGCTGGGGCGCGATCCTGCGCTTCAACGGCGCCACCAAGGAGCTTTCCGGCGGCGAGGCGGAGACGACCAACAACCGCATGGAGTTGCTGGCGGCCATCTCGGCGCTGAATGCGCTGAAGGAACCCTGCACGGTCGAGCTTCATACCGACAGCAAATATGTCATGGACGGCATTTCCAAGTGGATCCACGGCTGGAAGAAGAACGGCTGGAAGACCGCCGACAAGAAGCCGGTCAAGAACGGTGAACTCTGGCAGGCGCTCGACGAGGCCAACCGTCGCCATAAGGTCACCTGGAACTGGGTCAAGGGCCATGACGGTCATGTCGAGAACGAACGCGCCGACGAATTGGCGCGGCAAGGCATGGCGCCGTTCAAGAAAGGCCCGTTCAAACCTGCAGCGCAGCCGAAGCCCGCAGCACAGGCAAAGCAGCCGGCGGCAACCAAGGCGCGGCGCTCCACCCAAAGTTACTGAACGCCGGGCGATCCGCTCGCGGGCAGGAGCCTTTACCGTGTCGACCTTGGTCTACATCACGCATCCCCAGGTTCAGGTCGATGCCAGTGTTCCGGTGCCGGAATGGAGCCTGTCCGACATCGGGCGGGCCCGAGCCATTGCCATGCTCGATCAGCCCTGGGTCGGGCCGATCCGGCGTATCGTCTCGTCGGCTGAGCGCAAGGCGGTGGAAACCGCCGAGATCCTGGCAAGGCATCTGCGCCTTGCAGTCGAGGTGAGGCAGCGGATGCATGAGAACGACCGGTCGGCGACAGGCTTTCTGCCGCCGCCGGAGTTCGAAGCGGTCGCGGACCAGTTCTTCGCCAACCCATACAGCAGCATTCGCGGATGGGAGCGGGCGATCGATGCCCAGAACCGCATCGTGAGCGAGGTCGACACCGTGCTGGCCACCAGGCAGGCCGGCGATATTGCCGTCGTCGGCCACGGCGGCGTCGGCACGCTCCTGCTGCTGTCTCTCAGCGGACGGGAGATCAGCCGCGAAGCGGATCAGCCACCGGGCGGTGGCAACTATTTCGCTTTCGATATCGGCGCGCGCCGCATTATTCATGGATGGCGGCCAATCGACAGGCTGGAGCAGCCTTAACCCTTAACGGATCAGCAGCGCAGTGCCCCAAAGCCCAATCGCGAACACGGTGTGCGAGACCAGGTTGAGTGCCCGGATCTGCATCGGGTTGGGCCGCTTCGACGCCGCCCATCCGGCACCCATCCCAGGCGCCAGCAGGAACCAGCCGGCGCCGACGGTGACGATGCCCAGGATGAAAGCTGGCAGGAAAGTCGGCGCCGCAAGCCAGGCGGCTCCTGCCACCACGACCAGGATGATGCCGTAGACGATGCCGACGAAATAATGAAACGCCCAGCCCAGCGCCACCTCATTCGCGTAGGGCGCGGCCACGCCGATATCGTCGTGGAAGACCTTGTCGCGCAAGTGCCAGACCCAGCGGCCGACAGGCCCCCAATTCGGCCGCGGCTGGCCGAATGCGTAGTGGAGGAAGAAGGCCCAGATATCCATCAGCACCGTGGCGCCGATGCCGATCGCGACCGCGCGCCAGAAGACGTCAAACATCTTTGGAATCCCCCCAAATTGTCACTTCTGGACTACAACCTCGATCGTCGGGCGAGAGCGGCCGCGGTGGCCTCGCCCGCCCGACGCCGTCGTTGAGCTCAGAGCTGTCCGAGAATATGAGCCGCACCGGACTCGTCGACACCGGGCTTGGTCTCGACATTGACCGCGGTGACCTTGCCGTCGTCGAGGATCATCGAAAACCGCTTCGAGCGCAGGCCCATGCCGCCCGCGGAAAGGTCGTTATCGAGGCCTGCCGCCTTGGCGAAATCGCCATTGCCATCGGCAAGGAACAGGATCTTGCCCTCGCCGCCGGTGAAGCGCGCCCAGGCTCCCATGACGTGGACGTCGTTGACCGAGACGACGGCGATGGTGTCGACGCCGCGCGCCAGGATCGCGTCGTGGTTCTCGATATAGCCGGGCAGGTGGTTGTTGCTGCAGGTCGGCGTGAAGGCGCCGGGAACGCCGAACAGCACGACCTTCTTGCCGGAGAAAATCTCGGCTGACGTGATCGCCTTGGCGCCGTCGGCGGTCATCGTCTTGAAGGTCGCTTCAGGCAGCTTGTCGCCAACGGAAATGGTCATGAGTTCCTCGCTTGGGGAATGGGAAGGATGCGTGCCTGCGTAGCGAACTCGGCGGCGTCCTGCAACTCTCGAGGTAGGATCACGGGAAAGGCAGAAGCCCTTCGACCGCGCCCGCCGAACTCGTCAGCGTATAGTGAAGCCCGCCATCGGTTGGTGTCGTCGAAGGGCGGTCGAGGATCGGCACGGTGAAGATCAGCTTGCCGTCCTTTTCGCTGCGCGAAGGCGGGCCGAACATGTAGTCCCGCTCGCCGGCGACGAAGAAATCGGCCGCCTCGGGATCGCCTGGAAAACTCGCCTCGACAACCAGCGTCTCATGATCGCCGGGCAGGACATTGATGCCGAAATCGGACCTTGCCGGTGCGGGCAACGCCGCGAAGCTCGCCTTCACCAGTGCCGCATCCTCGGCATTGTCCGGGTCGGAAGCGGGGTCGACGGTCAGCCGCGTCTGCACGGGGATGCAGATCGTTTCGCAGATGCCGAGAAAGACGTTGGCGTCGATGACGGCCTGATCCTTGGCCGCCGACAGCGTGAACACCACCGGCAGCGACACCGGATAATCGTAACCTGCCCATTTGCCATAACCGTCGTCATGACGCTGCGGCGCCGGAAAGGACAGCTTGGCATCCGTGATGTTGGTGCTGGCGGAAACATCGAGTTGCGGCGGCACGCCGGCATCGCCCGGATCACGCCAGTAGGTCTTCCAGCCCGGCTTGAGCGCAATGTCGAGAACGCCCTGGATGCGGCCGGCATTGTCCGGCTTGCCTGACGTCACCAGCCGCACCTTGCCGCCTTCGCTGCTGTACCATGCCGACGAGGACGCTATGGCGGGAACGATGCTTGCCGAAGCGATGACGGCGCAGAGCAACAGGATTTTCAAGCTTTGCATGGCGGTGATTTGATCGTCCGTTCGTGGCGGTGCAATGATTTCATGGCCTTGCCGATATCATATTTGCGTGACCCTTGCGGACAAACTATGCGGGCCTGGCGGCAGGGCTTTGGTCGAATCCACCGCTGCGCATCTTTTCGGCGCCGGGGAAACGCGTTACCCTCGCTGCCATGGATTTGTTGCGCCACAAGAAGACAGCCGCTGGACGCGGCTTTCTCGACGATCAGTTCCTGATTGCCATGCCCGGCATGAAGGACGACCGTTTCACGCGCTCGGTCATCTATGTCTGCGCGCACAGCGATGAAGGCGCGATGGGCCTGATCATCAACCAGACCCAGCAGATGCTGTTTCCGGACCTGTTGGTGCAGCTCGGCATCATGAACGAGCAGGAGGCGATCCGCTTGCCCGCGCAGGCGCGCGATTTCGTCGTGCGCAATGGCGGGCCTGTCGATCGCAGCCGGGGTTTCGTCCTGCATTCGGGCGACTACCGCGTGGAATCGTCGCTGTCCGTTTCCGATGACATCTGCCTGACCGCGACCGTCGACATATTGCGCGCCATTTCGTCGGGTCGCGGGCCTCGCCGCGCGCTGATGGCGCTGGGTTATTCCGGCTGGGGCGCCGGCCAACTGGAAACCGAGATCGCCGAGAATGGCTGGCTGACCTGCCCGGCCAGCCCCGAACTTCTGTTCGACGCCGACATCGAGCGCAAATACGATCGTATCCTCGCCTCGATCGGCATCGATCTGGCGCATCTCAGCCTCGCCGCCGGACACGCCTGACCCATCAGGCCGACCGACGCGCTCCACCTTCGTCATCCTGCGCGACGAAGGGACGGCCGCGACGCGTCTGAACCCCATCACGCCTGCGTCAGCGGATATTGCTCCTTCAGCGTCTTTAGCACCTGGTCGCCTGGCATAGGCGCGCCGAACATGAAGCTCTGCACATATTCGCAGCCCATCTGGCGCAGTTCCAGCGCATCGCGTTCGTCCGAAATGCCTTCGGCCACTACAGAAAGCCCAAGCTCATGGGCCATGTTGACCATGGATTTGAGCAGCACGGCGCGCTTGGGTGTGCTGTCGTCGACAAAACTCTTGTCGATCTTGATGGTGTCGAAGGGGAAACGCGTCAGATAGGCGAGCGAGGAATAGCCGGTGCCGAAATCGTCCAGCGACAGGCCGATGCCGAGCTGCTTCAGCTTCGTCAGCACGTGGGCGGTCTGTTCCGGATTGTCCATCACCAGGGATTCGGTGAGTTCGAGCCGGAAGCAGCGCGGCTTCAGGTTGGCTCGTGCGATGACGGAGCGGACGTCGCTGACCAGGTCGCGGCGGATGAGCTGGCGGCTGGACAGGTTGACCGAGACCGACAGCGGCGCGTCGCCGATCTGCTTTTGCCACCCGGCGAGATCCTCGGCGGCCTGCTGCATGGCGAACAGCCCAAGCTGGACGATCAGCCCGCAGCTTTCGGCGACCGGGATGAAATCGGCAGGCGGGATCATGCCGCGGCGCGGATGGTCCCAGCGCAGCAGAGCCTCGAAGCCGGCGACGCTGCCGTCCTCCAACCGCACGATCGGCTGGTAGGCAAGCGTGAATTCGCGCCGCTCGATGGCGCGCCGCAGGTCGGATTCGAACTGCAGCCGGTCGGTGCCGACGGTGCGGAAAGCCGGGCGGAACGGCTCGATCCTGTCGCCGCCGAAACGCTTGGCCTGATGCATGGCAAGCTCGGCGTCCTTGACCATGTCCTCGGCCGAGGTCTGGGCCGAGGTCCAGGTGATCAGGCCGATCGAGGCGGTCAGCACGATCTCGCGCTTGGCGAAGGTGATCGGATTGTTGATCGCATGCTTGATGGCATCGGCCACGCCGGCGATGCGGGCAGGGTCTTGTTCGGAAAGCAGCATCAGGGCGAATTGATCGCCGGCGAAGCGTGACAGCGAATCCTTCGGCTTCAAGAGCCGATGCAGCCGGCGCGCGATGGTGAGCAGGATGGTGTCGCCGGCCGAGATGCCAAGCCCGTCATTGACCTGCTTGAAGCGGTCGATGTCGATGACGAATACGGTCGGCCGCACCTTTTCCTCGGTGCGGGCGATCGAGATGATCGCCTCCAGCCGGTTCATGAACAGTTCGCGGTTCGGCAGGCCGGTCAAGTTGTCGTGCACGGCATCGTGCAGCAGCCGTTCCTCGGATTTTTTTTGCTCGGTGACATCGACCATGGTGCCGACGCACCGGATGACCTCGCCGTCCGATCCGATGACCGGGCGGGCGCGCAAGGCGAACCAGTGATAATGCCCGTCGGCGCCGCGCAGGCGGAAGTTCTGCGACACCCGTCCGCGGCGGTGCTCAAGCACCACGTCGAGCGTCGTGCGGAACGTGTCGCGGTCGTCGGCATGCAGCACTGGCAGCCAGTTGCGCGCCGCACCCCCCAGGCTGTTGGGGGCCAGGCCGAGCTGGATGCTGACATCGGGCTTGGTCACCACGCGGTCGCGCAGCACGTCCCAGTCCCACACCGTATCGCCCGATCCGGCCACTGCCAGCGCCTGGCGCTCGAGGTCGGAGAACAGCCCCTGGTGCAACGCACCGCCGGCAAAGGCGTGCTGCATGACGGTGAAGCCGATCAACAGGATGATCAGGATCAAGCCGCCGCCGAGCGCCGGCTGGGCGATGTCGTTGTCGAGCATGCCAGTGATCGCCATCCACGATCCACAGAGCCACAGCAGCACCATGACCCAACTGGGCACCAGCATGATGGCGCGGTCATAGCCGCGAATCCCGAGGAAGATGATCAGGCCGAGCCCGGTCAGCGCCGTGGCGGCGAAGGATATCCTGGCGATGCCGGCGGCAACCGCCGGATCGACGATGGCGACACCGGCGATCAGCACAAGCCCGAGGATCCAGACCAGCGCGCCATAGCTGAAATGGCCGTGCCATCGGTTGAGGTTGAGATAGGCGAACAGGAAGACCACGAAGGTCGCCGCGAGCGCCACCTCCGTTCCCGCTCGCCACATCTGCTCGTTGCCGGGCGATATCTCGATGATCTTGTTGAGGAAACCGAAATCGACGCAGATATAGGCGAGCACCGCCCAGGCGAGTGCCGCGGTCGCCGGGAACATCGAGGTTCCTTTGACCACGAAAAGGATGGTCAGGAACAGCGCCAGAAGGCCGGCAATGCCGATGACGATGCCGCGAAACAGCGTGTAGGAATTGACCGAGTCCTTGTAGGATTCGGGATCCCACAGATAGACCTGCGGCAGCTTCGGCGAGGCGAGCTCGGCGATGAAGGTGATCACCGTGCCGGGGTTAAGCGTCACCCGGAACACGTCGGCATCCGGGCTGGTCTGGCGGTCGAGCGCGAAGCCTTCGCTGGGCGTGATTGCGGCGATGCGGGTCGAGCCGAGGTCGGGCCAGAAGATGCCGGAATTCACCAGCCTGAAATGCGGCGCGACGATCAGCCGGTCGAGCTGCTGGTCGGTGGTGTTGGCGAGCGCGAACACCGCCCAGTCGCCGGTCGAGCGTGCATCGTTGGCCTCGACCTCGATGCGCCGCACGATGCCGTCCGGCCCGGGTGCGGTCGACACCTGGAAATTCTCGCCCTGGTTGCGGTAGATCTCGACGGCGCCCGAAAGGTCGAGCGCGACGTCGTCGCGGGCAATCTTGATCGGCTCGACGGCGAAGGCCGACGAAGCCGCGCACAGCGTCAGGATCGTCGCAATGATAAAGGCGAACAGCGGCCCGTTTCGCAGGAAATTCGTCAAAATCAGTCCTTCGTTCCAGCGCCCGGCGGATCGTCCGCGATCCGGGCGTAGAGGTAGTGGTCCTGCCAGATGCCATTGATCCTGAGATAGGATCGAAGAAGTCCTTCGCGCTGGAATCCGGCTTTTTCAAGCACGCGGATCGACCGGATATTGTCGGGGATACAAGCCGCTTCGATCCGGTGCAACCTCAGCGTATCGAAGGCGAAGCGGGCCACCAGCTTGACCGCGTCGGTCATCAGGCCACGGCCGCCGAAGCGCTCGCCGATCCAGTAGCCGATATGGCCGCTTTGCGAGACACCGTGGCGAATGTTGCCGAGCGTGATTCCGCCCGCCAGCTTGCCACTCGACTTCTCGAAGATGAAGAAGGCGATCGCTGTTCCTTGTGCATAGTCCTCGCGGTAACGGCTGATGCGCAGCCGCCATGCCGTGCGATCGAGCTCATCGGGCGTCCAGCGCGGTTCCCACGGTTCCAGGAAGGCGCGGCTTTCGCCGCGCACCGCCGACCACTCGCGATAGTCGTTGGTCAGCGGCACGCGCAACGTCACGCGTTCGCCCTTCAGTGCCGGCAGGTCACGGCGAAAGAAAGGGAGCGCGAACACGACGCTTTGGGGGCTTAGACGGCGAGCCTGCGGGCCGTGGTCTGCGTACCCGGAAGCGAATCGAGGATCGCCTCATATGGTGCCAGCGTACCCACAGGCCCGACAGCGGTAAGCGTCGGCTTGGTCGAGAACATCCGCGACGACAGGTCGGTCAGCCGTTCGATGGTCAGCGCCGACAGGCGCTCCATCAGCTCTTCCTTGGCGATCGGGCGGCCGAACAGAAGCAGTTGCCGCGCGATCTGCGAGGCACGGCTGGCCGGGCTTTCGGCGGACATGATCAGCCCGGCCCGATACTGGGCGCGCGCCCGGTCGAGTTCTTCCTGCAGGATGCTCTCGCCGGCCTTCTGCAGCTCGTCGATGATGACCGGCACGAGCTCCGCGATGTCGCTCTGCCCGGTCGCGGCATGGACGCCGAATATGCCTGTGTCGGAAAAGCCCCAGTGGAAGGCATAGACCGAATAGCACAGGCCGCGCTTCTCGCGGACTTCCTGGAACAGGCGCGATGACATGCCGCCGCCAAGGATCATCGACAGCACCTGCGAGGCGTAGAAGTCGCGCACATGGTAGGCACGGCCTTCGAAACCCAACACGATCTGCGCGTCCATCAGGTCGCGATCCTCGCGGAAATCGCCACCGACATATTGCGCGTATTGTGGAATGGTGCTGTCGGCCTTGCTGCGGAAGCCGCCGAGCTGCTTTTCGACCTCGCGCACGAAATTGTCATGCTTGATGTCGCCGGCAGCCACGATCACCATCCGCTCGGCGCCATACTGGCGCTCGATGAAATCGTGCAACTGCTTGGACGTGAAGGATTTGACGGTCTCCGGCGTGCCCAGGATCGAGCGGCCGATGGTCTGGTGGCGAAAGGCCGTCTCGGTGAAACGGTCGAAGACGATATCGTCGGGCGTGTCGTGCGCGGCGCCGATCTCCTGCAGGATGACGTGCTGCTCGCGCTCGAGTTCCTGCGGGTCGAATTCGGACTCCTGCAGGATGTCGGACAGGATATCGACGGCCAGCGGCACGTCGTCGGACAGCACCCTCGCATAGTAGGACGTCGTCTCGACACTGGTGGCGGCGTTGATCTCGCCGCCGACATCCTCGATTTCCGAGGCTATTTCGAAAGCGCTTCGCCGCTTTGTACCCTTGAACGCCATGTGCTCGAGCAGATGGGCCATGCCATGCTCGTCGTCACGCTCGTTGCGCGCACCGGACTTGACCCAGGCACCAAGGGCAACCGATTCGATACTTGGAAGGGTTTCGGTGGCGACTGTCAGGCCGTTCGACAGACGGCTTACCTCAACACCCATATGGCTCTTACTCCCTAACGCGCCGCTCGCGCGCGGCGGCTGACGTAATCTTCCACCATTTTCAGGTCGGATGGAAGTACCGTGTATTTTTCCTCCGCTTTCATCAACCCGCCTAGCCATGCGGGCAGGGCGGGGTGGATACCGCTGGCGGCTTCGACCGCGGCTGGAAACTTTGCCGGATGAGCCGTGCCCAGCACCACCATCGGCACGGCACCGGCGGGCCTGCCTGCGGCGACGTGGACCGCTGCCGCCGTATGCGGATCGAGCAGGTAATTGCTGGCCGCAAGCGTCGAGCGGATGGTGGCAGCGACCTGGTCCATATCGGCACGGCCGGCGTCGAATTCGGTCCGCATCCCAGTGATTTCCTGGGTTTCTATGCTGAAAGCACCCGACTGCTTGAGCCCCGCCATGTAACGCCGCACGGTCGAGGCATTGCGGCCGGAGGCCTCGAACAGCAGGCGCTCGAAATTCGACGACACCTGGATGTCCATCGACGGCGAGGTGGTCGCGAAGACGCCCTTTGTGCGGTATTCGCCGGTCTCGAAGGTGCGCGCCAAGATGTCGTTGTCGTTGGTGGCGATGACCAGCCTTTCGATCGGCAGGCCCATCTTCTTGGCCGCGTAGCCGGCGAAGATATCGCCGAAATTGCCGGTCGGCACGGTGAAGGATACGGGCCTGTCCGGTGCGCCGAGCGACAAGGCCGAGGAGAAATAATAGACGATCTGAGCCATGATGCGGGCCCAGTTGATCGAGTTGACCCCTGAAAGCGCCACCCGGTCGCGAAAGCCGTGATCGTTGAACATGTCCTTGAGCAGGCCCTGGCAATCGTCGAAATTGCCTTCGATCGCCAGCGCGTGAACGTTCTGCGCGGTCGATGTCGTCATCTGCCGCTGCTGCACGGGCGAGACGCGGCCATGCGGGAAGAGGATGAAGATGTCGGTGCGGCTGCGCCCGGCAAAAGCGTCGATGGCCGCCCCGCCGGTATCGCCCGACGTGGCGCCGACGATGGTGGCATGCTGGTCGCGCTCGGCGAGCACATGGTCCATCAGCCGGGCGAGCAACTGCATCGCCACGTCCTTGAAAGCCAGCGTCGGGCCATGGAAAAGTTCGAGGACGAAGGTGTTGGGAGCGATCTGCACCAGCGGGCAGACGGCTTCGTGGCGGAAGGTGGCATAGGCTTCACGCACCAGGCGCTCGAAGAGCGGCGCCGGGATTTCGCCGCCAAGGAAGGGCGACAGCACGCGGATCGCAAGGTCGGGATAGGCAAGGCCGCGCATGGCGCGGATCTCGGACGGCGAAAACTGCGGCCACTCGCGCGGCACATAGAGCCCGCCATCACGCGCCAGGCCCGCCAGCACGGCGTCGGAAAATCCAAGCGCGGGCGCCTCCCCACGGGTACTCACATATTGCATGTCACAGATCCGTTTGCCGTGTGGCTTTCCGTTCACCACAAGGTGGTTAATTTCTGCGCTGGCTCAGTCGCATTTTTGCCGCGCCGTTGATATAGGTCACCAGCTCTGCGAGAGGGAAGTGGGAGTTTCATGGCGTTTCATACATTTAGCGGTCGCTTTGTGGCGGGTCTGGCGCTTACCGGCTTTATGCTCGCCGCCGCCGGTTGCCAATCGGGCGACAATGGCATCCTCAACCTCGGTTTAGGCAAGAAAGATCCGACCGCCCCGCCACCGCCGCAGGATCCCAAGATTCTGGCCAGCCAGTTGAACGCCTATTGTCCGAGAGTGACGGTGCGCGATGGCACCGCCTTCTTCAACACCTATGCCAACGAAGCCCGGAAGCCCAAGCCCAAGCTCAAGAAGACCGGCGACGCCGAGGCCGACGCTGCCGCCCAGGCTGCGGCCGACGCCGCCGCGGCCACGCCGCCGGACGATTCGGCGAGGATCATCTATCAGGCGTCGATCGCCGACGTGACGCGCGATTGCAGCCGTGCCGACGGGCAGCTGACGATGAAGATCGCGGTCGCCGGCAAGATCGTGCCGGGGCCGAAGTTCTCGCCCGGAACCATCACCATGCCGATCCGCACCGCGGTGATGCACGGCACCGACGTGCTCTATTCGCAGATTCACCAGTATCAGGTCCAGGTCACCGATCCTTCGGTCGCCACACAGTTCGTGTTCACCGATTCCAATGTCGTCGTCCCGGCTCCGACGGCGCCGGACTATCAGGCCTACGCCGGTTATGACGAAACCGCGCCCAAGACGACGACCGACAAGCCGAAGAAGACCCACAGGAAGCGGGCGGCCGCGACAAACTGAGCGGCCTCAGAGCATTTCACCGTTTCACGGAAAGGGCGAACCGCTCCATCTCTTTGTTTTTACGCAATTCCCAAGGGAAAGCGCTACGCGCTTTTCCCGGGAAAACCGTGTCACACTTTTCCTGGAATTGCTCAAGACCCGCGTGCATCGGGCTGGACGCTTGTCAGGCGTCCGCCGACCACTCCGACAGTGCGGCGATCACGCTTTTCAGTTCAGCCCAGCGGCGGATCACCGTCTCGGCGCCGGCTTCCGTCAGCGCATCGGCATGGCCGGGGTAGCTGTGGCTGGCGCCGGTAAAGCCGATCACGCGCATGCCGGCGGCCCTGGCGCCATGGACGCCGTGCACGGAATCCTCGATGACGAAAGTGTTCGCCGGGTTGGCGTTGAGTTTCTCCGCCGCCAACAGGAAAACGTCCGGAGCCGGCTTCGTTTTGCCGGTGGGCGTTTCCAGCGCCGAGAAGATGCGGCCGGCGAAAAACGGCAGCAGGTGCACCTTCTCCAGCATGAATTCTATCCGCTCCGAGCGTGAATTGGAGCAGATGCAGCGTTGTGTCGTGACCGATGCAACCGCCTCGCGCACGCCTTCGATGGCACGCACGTCGCTGCGCAGCTTCCGGTCGACCAGTTCTTCGGCGCGATCGATCAGCGACACCTGGAACGGGATTTTGGACTTCTCCTCGATCCGCATCAAAATGTCCTTGAAGGTCAGGCCGGCATAGGTCTCGGCGATTTCCTCGGCCGAGACCTCGTATCCGGCCAGGGTTATCAGCTCGGCCTCGACCCGCGCGGCGATGATTTCGGAATCGACGAGCACGCCGTCGCAATCGAAGATGACAAGATCTGGCTGGGGCATGACGATCCGGGACAAGGAGGATGGAGTGGCCGCTACGGGCTCAGGCGGCGCGGCATACACCAATGGCACCGCCTTCGCAAACCCGGCAGGTCGTTGCGCCGGCCTTCACCGAATATTTACGCTGATCGGTAACCATAACAGACGGTAAAAACAGTAACGCGTGCCTGGGGTGTAAAAATGTCTGCAGTGCGTCTTCTCGACGAGCTTTCCCTTGCTCCCCAGCAATCCGAATGGCTGGACACGATCCTCAAGGGCGACTGCGTCGCGGCCCTCGACCGCCTGCCCGAGAAGTCGATCGACGTCATCTTCGCCGATCCGCCTTACAATCTGCAGCTCGACGGCGACCTGCACCGCCCCGACCAGTCCAAGGTCGACGCGGTCGACGACGACTGGGACCAGTTCGAGAGCTTCGAGGCCTACGACGCCTTCACCCGCGCCTGGCTGCTGGCGGCGCGCCGCGTGCTGAAGCCGAATGGCACGATCTGGGTCATCGGCTCCTATCACAACATCTTCCGGGTCGGCGCCAAGATGCAGGATTTGGGCTTCTGGATTCTCAACGACGTCGTCTGGCGCAAGACCAATCCGATGCCGAATTTTCGCGGGCGCCGCTTCCAGAACGCGCATGAGACCATGATCTGGGCCTCTCGCGACCAGAAGGGCAAGGGCTACACCTTCAATTACGAGGCGCTCAAGGCGTCGAATGACGACATCCAGATGCGTTCCGACTGGCTGTTCCCGATCTGCACCGGTGGCGAGCGGCTGAAGAACGACAATGGCGACAAATTGCATCCGACGCAGAAGCCGGAGGCGCTGCTGGCCCGCATCATGATGGCCTCGACCAAGCCGGGCGACATCGTGCTCGACCCCTTCTTCGGCTCCGGCACGACCGGCGCCGTGGCCAAACGTCTCGGCCGGCACTTCGTCGGCATCGAGCGCGAGCAGGCCTATATCGATGCCGCCAACGAGCGCATCGACGCCGTGCGGCCGCTGGAAGATGCCGACCTGACGGTGTTGACCGGCAAGCGTGCCGAGCCGCGCGTCGCCTTCGTCAGCCTGATCGACACCGGGCTGATGGTTCCGGGCGCCACGCTCTACGACGCCAAGAAGCGTTGGGCGGCCAAGGTGCGTGCCGACGGCACGGTGGCGATCGGCGACAGTGCCGGCTCGATCCACAAGATCGGCGCCGAAGTGCAGGGACTGGACGCCTGCAACGGCTGGACCTTCTGGCATTATGAACGCAGCGGCGGCTTGACCCCGATCGACGAACTTCGCCGCATCGCCCGCCTCGGCATGGAACGGGCAGGGGGCTGAACCCCTGCCACCGGCGCAATTCCTCGTAGATTCAAAATCTCAGCGGATTGCCGGAAGCGATTCAGATCACGCCTTGATTCCGAAGCGCTCAAGGTCTGCTTGAAGCGTCCTGGCGTCGGTGAACAGCACCGATTGCCAGCCTGCCGCCCTGGCGCCATCGACATTCTTCTGGCTGTCGTCGATGAACAGCGTCTCCGATGGCTCGAGGCCGAACGCGGCCACGTGATGGTCGTAGATGTCGCGGTCCGGCTTGATCTTGCCGATCTCGCCGGAAATGGTGACGCCGCGCGGCCGCTCGAGGAAATCGAAGCGTTTGCGGGCCTCGGCAAGCGTGTCGGCGGCGAAGTTGGTCAGCATGGTCACATCGTGGCCGCTCTCGATCAGCCCGAGCATGATGGCGACGCTGTCGTCATAGGCGTGCGGCACCATCTCGTGCCAGTGGCGGCGGAAGCCGCGGATGTTTTCCGCGTGCTCGGGATGATCCGCGATCAGCAGCGCCTCGGCCTCTTCCCAGCTCCGGCCGCGGTCCTGCTCGAGGTTCCAGTCATGCGTGCAGATATTGTCGAAGAACCACTTTCTCTCTTCGGTATCGGGAATGAGGCGGCTGAACGGGATATTTGGGTCGTAGTGGATCAGCACCTTGCCGATGTCGAAAACGATGTGGCGGATTTCAGTCATGGAGCCTCTTTCAATGCGGGCGTGGCTTTTTCGTCGCGCCGGGTATCGCCGCTTCGATTGCCTTTTTCATGACAGTGGGCAGCGCCTCCCCGGAAATTTCATGGGCCAGCGACCAGAAATGCCCCGCTGGCGCGGCGCTGTCCACCTCGGCACGAAAGACGTCGAGTTCGAGCGCGAAATGGGTGAAGACATGCGCGATCTGGCCCTCACGCCGCCAGTTGGCGGGGAAAGGCGCCGCCGCCTCGGTGGTTGCGCCGTCGATCCGCGCGGTCCAGGCGGTCGTCGGCACCTCGGTCATGCCGCCGAGCAGGCCTTTGTCCGGCCGCTTGCGCAAAAGAATGGCGCCGTCACCGCGCACAGCCACGAAGGCGGCGCCGCGCCGCTGCGGCTTGTCGGCCTTCGGCAGGCGCACCGGGAAATGCTCGGGGTCGCCTGAAACGAGGGCGCTGCAGTCTTCGCGCAGCGGACACAGCATGCAGCGCGGCCGGCGCGGGGTGCAGATCGTGGCGCCGAGATCCATCATCGCCTGGGCGAAGTCGCCCGGCCTCGTCGACGGCACCATGCGTTCGACATGGGCACGGATTTCGGCCTTGGCTTCGCTCATTGGCGTCGTGATCGAAAACAGCCGGGAGATGACGCGTTCGACATTGCCGTCGACAACGGCGGCGGGGCTATCGAAGGCGATCGCCGTTATGGCCGCCGACGTATAGGCGCCGATGCCGGGCAGGTCTCGCAAGGCAACCTCCGTGTCTGGAAACCGGCCGCCGCGGGCGGCGACCAGATCGGCGCAGGCCTTGAGATTGCGGGCGCGGGAATAGTAGCCGAGCCCCGCCCAGGCCTTCATCACGTCCTCGGTCGGCGCAGCGGCCAGCGCCTCGACATCGGGCCATTTCTCGACAAAGGCGCGGAAATAGGATTTCACCGACTCAACGGTTGTCTGCTGCAGCATGACTTCGGACAACCAGATGCGGTAGGGGTCGGGCCGCGCGCCGCGTGCATGTTCGCGCGGGGTCACGCGCCATGGCAATTCGCGGTGGTGCACGTCGTACCAGGCGAGCAGGCGCGACGCGGTATCGCCTGAGATGGACTTGCGGGTCTGGTCTGCTGGTGCCATTGATCTGTATGGGCCTGGCCGGTATCTGCTGGGGTGATGGCTGGAGAACGTACATGGCAGGGAGAACGCCCTACGGCAATCCCGTCCCGGTGAGCGATCTTGCGACCAAAATCCTCGATCCGGTGCTGCGCAAGCGGGCCGGCATCTCGATTGGCCTCGTCCAGTCCTGGGAAGAGATCGCGGGCCCGCGCCTCGCCAGCCGCTCGCGGCCTGAAAAGATCCAGTGGCCGCGCCGCTTGCATGAGGACGATCCATTCGAGCCGGCGGTGCTGGTCATCGCCTGCGAAGGCATGGCCGCGCTTCATCTGCAGCACGAGACCGGCGAGATCATCAACAGGGTGAACGCCTTCCTCGGCTTCAACGCCATTGGCCGCATCAGGATCGTGCAAAAGCCGGTGACAACGGATAAAGGACGGCCCAAGCCGACCTTCAGGCCCTTGACGGCGGCGGAGAAGACGAAATTGTCCGGCACAGTCGAATTGATCGAGGATGAAGGGCTGCGCGCCTCTCTGGAAAGGCTGGGTGCGACGATTCTTGGTGAAAAAAAGTCGAAAACCCCTTGAAGACAGTCATGGATTTGTCGTCAACATCTCGCATTCGTGATCGCCCTTGTCAGGTTTCGCGATTGGATTGGGGACGGAGATGCCTTAATTCGCGCCAACTCTCGCCTTTTCGTGCCTTTGCATTGCAAAATTCAACCCTTGTCAGGTGATTCGTATGAACCGTCCCTCGTTCGGCAAAAGTCTGTCTCGCAGAAACGTCCTGTCTTCGCTGGCCGCCATTCCCGCGGTCGCCCTGCTCGCCGGCTGCAGTGACTCCGGCGAACAGGCCAAGGCTGCGAATGTGAAGCCTGCTGACCCGGCCACTCCCGCAAAGCCGGCCACGCCGGCGGCGGCCCAGGTGCCGGAAGCGCAGGGAACCGTCGACATGGCGGAACTGCTGAAGCCGGGCGCACTGCCCGACAAGCAGCTCGGCAAGGACGACGCCAAGGTCACCATCGTCGAATACGCCTCGATGACCTGCCCGCATTGCGCGCATTTCGCCGAGACCACCTTCCCGGAACTGAAGACGAAGTACATCGACACCGGCAAGGCTCGCTACATCCTGCGCGAATTTCCGTTCGATCCGAGCGCGGAAGCCGGTTTCATGCTGGCGCGCTGCTCCAAGGATAACTATTTCCCGATGGTCGATGTGCTGTTCAGGCAGCAGGCGAACTGGGTTGGCGTCCAGAACACCAAGGATGCGCTGCTGCAAATCTCGAAGCTCGCCGGTTTTACACAGGAGTCCTTCGAGGCCTGCTTGACGGACCAGAAACTTCTGGACGATGTGAGATCGGTCCAGAAGCGCGGCGCCAATGAATTCAAGGTCGACTCGACACCGACCTTCTTCATCAACGGTAAGACCTACAAAGGGGCGATGTCGATTGAGGAAATATCGGCCATCATCGACCCTCTGCTCTGACATCGGCTCAGCGCTGAAGCGGCAGCGTTCCGGCGCTGCCCGCTTTTGCGTTTTGACGCGGTTTCTTGCCGCAAAACCGCGGAACACTTTCGCGGAACCCGCCTTTGAGGCGCGTGAATGAAGTTTTCGCGCCTCCGCCTCCTCGGTTTCAAGTCGTTCGTCGAGCCCGGCGAGTTCGTCATCGAACGCGGCCTGACGGGCATTGTCGGGCCGAACGGCTGCGGCAAGTCGAATCTGGTCGAGGCGCTGCGCTGGGTGATGGGCGAAAGCTCCTACAAGAACATGCGCGCGTCCGGCATGGACGACGTGATCTTTTCCGGTTCGGGCACCCGGCCCGCGCGCAACACCGCCGAGGTCACGCTTTTCCTCGACAACAGCGACCGTTCCGCGCCCGCCGCCTTCAACGATGCCGACGAATTGCAGGTATCGCGCCGCATCGAGCGCGAGGCCGGTTCGCTCTACCGCATCAACGGCAAGGAAGCGCGCGCCAAGGACGTGCAGCTTCTGTTCGCCGACCAGTCGACCGGCGCGCGCTCGCCGTCGATGGTAGGCCAAGGCCGCATCGGCGAACTGATCCAGGCCAAGCCGCAGGCGCGCCGCGCGCTGCTCGAAGAGGCAGCCGGCATTTCCGGGCTGCACACCCGCCGCCACGAAGCCGAACTGCGGCTGAAGGCGGCCGAACAAAACCTCGAACGCCTGGACGATGTCGTCGGCGAGCTCGAAAGCCAGATCGAAAGCCTGAAACGCCAGGCGCGCCAGGCATCCCGTTTCAAGAACCTGTCGGCCGACATCCGCAAGGCCGAGGCGACTTTGCTGCACCTGCGCTGGTCGCTGGCCAAGACGCAGGAAGGCGAGGCACGCTCGGCGCTGGCTGTCGCCACCGCACTGGTCGGCGACCGCGCCGCCGCGCAGATGAACGCGGCCAAGGAGCAGGGCATCGCCGCCCACCGCTTGCCCGACCTGCGCGACGCGGAAGCCGCCGCCGCTGCTGCTTTCCAGCGCTTGTCGATCGCCAGGTCGCAGATCGAGGAGGAGGCGGGCCGCATCCGTGCCCGCCAGGCCGAACTCGAGCGGCGTTTGCAGCAGCTCGACGGCGACATCGCCCGCGAGGAGCGAATGGTGCGCGACAATGCCGATGTTCTCGAGCGCCTGCGCACCGAGGAAGCGACGCTGAATTCCGAGAATGCCGGCGCCGCCGAGCGCGAGGCCACCACCCGCGCGGCATTCGAGCAGGCTGCATCGATGCTTGCCGCCAGCGAAGCCAAATTGGCCACGCTGACCGCCGAACGGGCGGAGGCCGCCGCCTCGCGCCACCAGATCGAACGGACTTTGCGCGAGACCGCCGAGCGCCGCGACCGCTTTGCCCGCCAGCTCGCCGAAGTCGACCGCGAATTGTCGGACATCCTCTCCAAGGTGGCCGGCCTGCCGGATCCGGCCGAAAAGCGCGTGCTGGTCGAACAGGCCATGGCGCTGCTGGAGGAGGCCGAAGCCGCCGTGGCGCAAGCCGAGCAGTCGGTCATCGATGCCCGCGCCGCGGAAAGCACTGCCCGGCCGCCGCTTCAGGACGCCAGGGCCGAACTGGCGCGGATCGAGACCGAAGCGCGCACGCTGGCCAAGATCCTGAACGCCGCCAGCGGCGATCTTTTCCCTTCCGTGCTGGAACAGATCAGCGTCGAACGCGGCTTCGAGACGGCGCTGGGGGCCGCCCTTGGCGAAGACCTCGACGTCCCGCTCGACCGCAGCGCGCCGGTGCACTGGGGTGAAAGCGCGATCCAGCCCGGCGACGCGCCCCTGCCCGAAGGCATCAAGAGCCTTGCCAGCGTGGTTCGCGCTCCGGCGCAGCTTGCCCGCCGTCTGGCGCAGATCGGCATTGTCGAAGCGGCGGACGGCCGCCGGCTGCAGGCGCTGCTTGCGCCCGGCCAGAGGCTGGTCAGCCGCGAGGGCGCGCTCTGGCGGTGGGACGGACTTGCCGCCAGCGCCGACGCGCCGACCGCCGCGGCGCAACGCCTGGCGCAGAAGAACCGGCTTGCCGAACTTGATGCCGAGGCGGTGCAGGCGACACTTNGCCGAGGCGGTGCAGGCGACACTTGTCCTGCGTCACGCCGAGGAGAAGTTGGCTGAGGCCGAACAGGCGCTTCGCCTGGCCAGCGAGGCCGAGCGCAACACGCGCCAGGCCGGACGCGACGCCCAGCATCGCCTGGATGCCGCCCGCAATGCGCTGGCCGAAGCCGAGAAGGCCGGTGGCGAATTGTCGAGCCGGCGCGCCGCGCTCGACGAGGCGCGCGCCCGCATCGTCGACAGCCATGAGGAAACCTCGGCTGCCTTCGTCGAGGCCGAGATGCTGCTGCAGGACGCGCCTGATCTCGGCGACCTGCAATTGCAGGTAGAACAGTCCTCGGCCAATGTCGCCCGCGACCGCGCCACCCTTGCCGACGCCCGCGCCGTCCATGAGGGGTTGCGGCGCGAAGCCGAGGCGCGCGCACGCCGGCTCGATGCCATCGGCGCCGAACGCAGCAATTGGCTGGTGCGCGCAGAAAATGCCTCGACGCAGATCGCGTCGCTCAGCGAACGCAAGGCCGAGGCCGAGGCGGAGCGCGAGCGGCTGGCCGACGCCCCCGACGAAATCGATGCCAAACGGCGCGCGCTGCTGTCGCAGCTCACCGAGGCCGAAACCTTGCGCAAGGCCGCCGCCGACCGCCTGCAGGAAGCGGAAAACAGGCAGGCCGAATTGGACAAGGCGGCCACCGGCGCCATCCAGTCGCTGGCCGAGGCCCGCGAGACCCGCGTCCGCGCCGAGGAACGGCTGACCGCGGCCGACGAGCGCCGGCTGGAGGTCGAGGCGCGCATTCAGGAAACGCTGAACACGCCGCCGCATCTGGTGATCCGCCATACCGGCCTGGAAGCCGACGATCCGATGCCTGAAATGGGCGAGATCGAACGTCAGCTCGACCGGCTGAAGATCGAACGCGAACGGCTCGGCGCCGTCAATTTGCGCGCCGAGGAAGAGCAGAAGGAGCTGTCCGACCGGCTGGAGGCAATCGTGTCCGAGCGCGAGGACATCATCGAGGCGATCCGCAAGCTCAGGCAAGCGATCCAGAGCCTCAACCGCGAAGGCCGCGAGCGGCTGCTGGCCGCTTTCGATGTGGTCAACAGCCACTTCCAGCGGCTGTTCTCGCATCTGTTCGGTGGCGGCACGGCGGAATTGCAGCTGATCGAATCCGAGGATCCGCTCGAGGCGGGGCTCGAAATCCTGGCGCGCCCGCCCGGCAAGAAGCCGCAGACCATGACGCTTTTGTCGGGCGGCGAGCAGGCGCTGACGGCGATGTCGCTGATCTTCGCCGTGTTCCTGACCAACCCCGCGCCGATCTGCGTGCTCGACGAAGTCGACGCTCCGCTCGACGATCACAATGTCGAACGCTTCTGCAATCTCATGGACGAGATGGCCAAGACCACCGAGACGCGCTTCGTCATCATCACCCACAACCCGATCACCATGGCGCGCATGGACCGGCTGTTCGGCGTGACCATGGCCGAGCAGGGTGTCAGCCAACTGGTGTCGGTCGATCTGCAGGCCGCCGAGGCGATGCGCGAGGCGAGCTGACGCGACCGGGCCAATAGCGCTCCGGACAGCTCGCACCACAGGCTGGATTGGCGGTCAGCCCTTGCGGTGCAGCACCCAGTTTGCACACATCGCGACCACGAGACCGCCGGTCATGCCGATGCCGCGACCTCGCCGATGAAGTAACCAATCCCATGAGATGGTTGTGGCGACTTAAACCCCAGCCTAGCGCCGGGCTTTCCTTTTGCGACCTGCCGCGCCAATGATGCGAGTGTGGGCAGAGGGGAACAACAGATGGCAATTGTTCGACGCGGCTTCGACGCCATTCGAAGCAGGCTCACCGGCATCGGGTTCTTGAGCATAAGCGCAAGCTGGAATCCGCCAGTCGCACAACGGACAGTGATCTTGCGGCTGTTCAATTTCTTGGAGAACCGGCGCGTGCTCTATGTGCCGACGAACTTCGAAGTCCCCGGCGATGTGGATAGGTCCATCATCGAAATCCGCCATGAGCTTACGCAGATATTGAACGACTTACCGGAGAACTCGCGGGCGGCTCGCCGCGTCCGGCATCTGCGCACCGCCTGCCGGCACTTTCTTGAAGACGCGCCGCCCGACTATCGGAACATCGCCTACCGCCTTCGCGACGACTTCGACCGTGGACCGCCCGCCCGCTGGCACGATACAGTGAGCGCGCACTAACACCCGGATATTTCGTGGCGCTCGGCGAGTTGCGCGCGACCTTCGGATTGCAGCTTTCCGCACTCGCGGCCGAATTCGAGATCGACGTTGAAGAAGACCTTGCGTCGATCTTTCCTGTAGCCGCCGGGCGCAACAGCCATGAACCTTAAAATGGTGCCTGAACACCCGAACAGAATCGCCCGCATCGGTTCGGTCCTTGCGCTGGTGGGTTCGCTGGTTTGGGTTCAATGGCCGATCAATTTCTCAAGCTTCAACATTGCGGCGGTCATCCTACTTATTGCGGCATTCATCACGTGGATAAGCACCGAACTGGCCGACTATCGGGAGAGTGAACGATTCAATGATAATGTGATGTCGGACGATGTCGACAAATTGAATTCGATTATAAAGATCATTGACAGAAGGCAATTCTACACGTTGAAGCAAAAGGCCATACAAACCTATATGGATGAAGATGATTATAGGGGGTTGCAGAGTCTAATATATTACCGGGAGAACGACATATTTCATTTCCACAGCGTCAAAATTCAGACGATATACGAGAAATTTTCAAAGGAGGTGCTCGAATTTTACATGAGATTTTATAGTCTATACACATACGACGGACACGGGAGATCGACTTGGCGTCCATCAGGTGATCGATACGTCAGCGACGAAGTATACAAGGAGATACAGCATGAAATTGCAATGTTGGATCACAAGGCGTCGAAGCTCGTGGAGTTATGGGAAGAACTGATCAATGTGTCGCGGCGAGAATTGAAGGGTGCTTCAAAAGCAATTGAGCGTTACGAACTCTGAAACCATCGGGGGGGGGGATAAAGAGATGGGTGCGATCGCTGCCATTATGCTCACGGGCCTCGCTATTGTCGGTGCCCATAAGTTCTTTACGAAGCGGGATTTTAGGCAAAGTCTCCTCGCCGAATTCGCTAAATCGCCCGTTGAGACAACCTTCGTCTTTTCGTGGTGCGGGTGCGGACTATTGTTCTTTTGGGGCGTCTTTGTTCCCGCACTCGGGACCATCAAAGTTCCGATAGCGGGCAAGCAGTATGAACTTTGGGCAGTGGCGGGCATCGCTTTCCTTGCCGGATTCGCGATCATGATAATCTACGAATGGCTTAAGACGCCCCGCTATCCGAAATGACCCATGTGGACCATCCACAAAGCTGTAACACTTAGCAATCTCTAATTTTATCTAAGCGATTGTTTTCATTGCAGAAAAGGCAGTTGGCTGGGGCGCCAGGATTCGAACCTGGGAATGTCGGTACCAAAAACCGATGCCTTACCACTTGGCGACGCCCCAATAGCCGTCAGAGTCGCTTGTGCGGCGCGTTATTAGCAGAGCAGCCGAAAAGCACAATGCTTATGAGCGAGAGCGAGAACGCCCTGAACGGCACGGAGCTGCCGACCATGTGAAGCGCTATTCGCTCCACACGGCCAGCTCGTTGCCGGCCGGATCGACAAAGTGGAAGCGCCGGCCGCCGGGGAATGAGAAGATCGGCTTGACGATCGCGCCGCCCGCACTTTCCACTGCGCGCAGGGTTTTCTCCAAATCCCTGCTGTAGAGCACGGGCAGGGGCTTGGCCGGTGCCTCCTCGGCCTCGGCCTGAAAACCTCCGTCCAAACCTTCCGCAAAGGCCGAATAGGTCGGCCCGTAGTCGGTGAACGACCAGGCGAAGGCTGAACTGTAGAAAGCCTTCAACCGGTCCAGCGTGCCGCCGGTTGCCGGCATTTCCAGATAGTCGAGTTTTCCATCTTGTTTCATGGGATACCTCTTTGTTCCCTTTATGTTCTAGTGAGGGTATAGTGAGGTGGCAAGTCTTTTTTGCTGCACCCTTGGACATCGCTTTTTCTTAATCGATTGTAGGGGCCGGACGACTTTGCCGGCACCTTGCCTTTCGCACTGCACCATCATATCGCTCCAGGGTCGGACGCGGCGGAACCATTGGTTTCGTCAATCTTTCCAATCTCCCGCAACCGGAGAGCAAGCATGACCAAATGGGTTTTCACCTTTGGCGATGGGGCGGCGGAAGGCCGTGCCAGCGACAGGAATCTGCTGGGTGGCAAGGGCGCCAATCTGGCCGAGATGTGCAGCCTTGGCTTGCCGGTGCCGCCGGGCTTCACCATCACCACCGAGGTCTGCAATGCCTACTATGCGAACGCCCGCGCCTATCCGGCGGGATTGGAAGCCGATGTCGCGGTCGCGCTCGACCACATTGGCCAGCTGACCGGCCGCCGGTTCGGCGATCCGTCGAAGCTGCTGCTGGTGTCGGTGCGTTCCGGGGCTCGCGCCTCGATGCCTGGCATGATGGATACCGTGCTCAATCTCGGCTTGAACGACGAGACCGTCGAGGCGCTGGCCAGCGATTCCGGCGATGCGCGCTTTGCCTATGACAGCTATCGCCGCTTCATCCAGATGTATTCCGATGTGGTCATGGGTCTCGATCACGAAGTGTTCGAGGAAATCCTTGAAGACCAGAAGGCCAGCCTCGGCCACGAACTCGACACCGAGCTGACGGCCATCGAATGGCAAGGCGTGATCGCACTCTACAAGGCCAAGGTCGAGGAGGAACTCGGCAGACCCTTCCCGCAGGATCCGCATGAGCAGCTCTGGGGGGCCATCGGCGCCGTGTTTTCGAGTTGGATGAACAACCGCGCCATCACCTACCGGCGCCTGCACGACATCCCCGAAAGCTGGGGCACGGCGGTCAATGTCCAGGCCATGGTGTTCGGCAACATGGGCGAGACCTCGGCCACCGGCGTCGCCTTCACCCGCAATCCGTCGACCGGCGAAAAGCAGCTCTATGGCGAGTTCCTAGTCAACGCGCAGGGCGAGGATGTCGTCGCCGGCATCCGCACGCCGCAGAACATCACCGAGGCGGCGCGCATCGCCGCCGGCTCCGACAAGCCGTCCTTGCAGAAGCTGATGCCCGACGCCTTCCAGTCCTTCGTGACGATCTCCGACAGCCTGGAAAAGCACTATCGCGACATGCAGGATCTCGAATTCACCATCGAGCGCGGCAAGTTGTGGATGCTGCAGACCCGGTCCGGCAAGCGCACCGCCAAGGCGGCGCTGAAGATCGCGGTCGAAATGGCCAGGGACGGCCTGATTACGAAAGAGGAAGCCGTCGCCCGCATCGATCCGGCCTCGCTCGA
Organism: Mesorhizobium sp. LNHC232B00; assembly: GCF_000502435.1. NCBI lineage: Bacteria > Pseudomonadati > Pseudomonadota > Alphaproteobacteria > Hyphomicrobiales > Phyllobacteriaceae > Mesorhizobium > Mesorhizobium sp. LNHC232B00. The sequence continues at coordinate 445,685 of NZ_AYWP01000003.1, read as the reverse complement.
CCAGTTGCTGCACCCGACCATCGACCCGAAAGCCGCGCGAGACGTCATCGGCGTCGGCCTGCCGGCATCTCCGGGCGCGGCCACCGGCGAGATCGTCTTTTCCTCCGGCGATGCCGAGGATATGAAGGCGCAAGGCCGCAAGGCGATCCTGGTGCGCATCGAGACCAGCCCGGAGGACATCCATGGCATGCATGCGGCGGAAGGCATCCTGACCACGCGCGGCGGCATGACCAGCCATGCCGCCGTCGTCGCGCGCGGCATGGGCAAGCCCTGCGTCTCCGGCGCCGGCTCGCTGCGCGTCGACTACAAGGCCGGCACGCTGCTCTCGATGGGGCAGACCTTCCGCAAGGGCGACATCATCACCATCGATGGCGGCAACGGGCAGGTGCTGAAGGGCGCCGTGGCCATGCTGCAGCCCGAACTCTCGGGCGATTTCGCCGCCATCATGGAATGGGCGGACGCGGTGCGCCGCATGAAGGTGCGCACCAATGCCGAAACGCCGCTCGACGCCCGCATGGCGCGCTCCTTCGGCGCCGAGGGCATTGGGCTTTGCCGCACCGAGCACATGTTCTTCGACGGCGCCCGCATCGTAGCCATGCGCGAGATGATCCTGGCCGACACCGAGAAGGACCGCCGCACCGCCCTTGCCAAGCTTCTGCCCATGCAGCGCTCGGATTTCCTGGAACTCTTCGAGATCATGGCCGGCCTGCCGGTGACGATCCGCCTGCTCGATCCGCCGCTGCACGAATTTCTGCCCAAGACCGAGGAGGAGGTGGCCGAAGTCGCCGCCGCCATGAACGTGTCGCCGGACAAGCTCCGGCAACGCACCGACGCCCTGCACGAATTCAACCCGATGCTCGGCCATCGCGGCTGCCGGCTGGCCGTCTCCTATCCCGAGATCGCCGAGATGCAGGCGCGGGCCATCTTCGAGGCCGCCGTCGAGGCCGGCAAGAAGGCCGGCGCGCTGGTGGTTCCCGAGATCATGGTGCCGCTGGTCGGCCTGGTGAAGGAACTCGACTACGTGAAGGCGCGCATCGATGCGGTCGCCAAGAGCGTGATGGACGAGAGCGGCGTCAAGATCGACTACCTGACTGGAACCATGATCGAATTGCCACGTGCGGCGATCCGGGCTCATGTCATCGCAGCTACAGCCGAGTTCTTCTCCTTCGGCACCAACGACCTTACCCAGACCACATTCGGCATTTCGCGCGACGATGCTGCCTCTTTCCTGGAGACTTACCGCCAGAAAGGCATCATCGAGCAGGATCCCTTCGTCTCGCTCGACATCGACGGCGTCGGCGAACTGGTGCGCATGGCTGCGCAAAAGGGCAGGGCGACGCGGCCCGACATCAAGCTCGGCATCTGCGGCGAACATGGCGGCGACCCGGCATCGATCCGTTTTTGCGAGGAGGTCGGACTCGACTATGTATCGTGCTCGCCCTATCGTGTGCCGATTGCCAGGCTGGCGGCCGCGCAGGCAGCGGTGCAGGTGGCAAAGACCGGGCGCGGATAGGAAGCGAGCCCGGATCGAAACTTACGGTTTTGTATGAAAACTCACGCGAACGTGCCGAAGGCGTTGCGTAATCTCGACATCGTCACTGCCTAATCTGCGCATGGACCGTCAATTGTTTCCGGAATCACACGTTGCAGATATCTCCCGCGCCATTCCGCTCGATCCTGATCATTCAGACGAAGTTCATCGGCGATATCGTTCTCGCCTCGACGCTCGCCAGGAACCTGCAACTCGAATTCCCCGATGCCAGGATCGTGTTTCTCTGCGAAGCGCACTTCAAAAGCTTCGTGATCGCGCATGGCATGGCTTCCGAGGTGGTTACGTTCCGGCGCTCCCGGATCCGCGGCACCCCGCTGGAGCGCGCAAAAGAACTCTATGCCGTGGTGCGGGCGCTGCGCCGCTTCCGTTTCGACCTGACGATCGACGTGACCGATTCAAAGACCTCGCGCATTGTCAGTGGGCTGGTCAACGCAAAGACCCGCGTCGGCTATAATCCTCCCGAGAGGCCTCTGAAGCTGCTGGAGCGTCAGCCCGCCAATCTGTTTGCCAAGCCGTATGGGTTTGGCGGCCATCATTTCGTCTTTCGCTATCTCTCGCCGCTTGAAGCGCTTGGCGTCGATCTGCGCGTCACCGTGCCAAGCCTTCAGCCATCGCCGTTAGAGACGGCGAAAGCATTGGCGCTTCTGGGCATGCATCATCTGCGGCCGAATGCCTTTGTCGCCGTGCATGCCGGCGCGAGCTTCAAGGGCCGGCAATGGCAGCCGGAGCGATTTGCCGAGGCGATCAACGAAATTGCAGCCGGTACCGGGCTGGGTGTCGTCCTGGTGGGAGGGCCGGACGAAAGCGAGATCGCCGGACGGATCCTCGCCAGGACGGCGACGCCGATGGTCGACCTTGTCGGGACGCTGTCGCTCGAGAGCCTGTTGGCCGTTCTGAAACAAGCGCGGCTGTTTCTTGGCAACGAGAGCGGCCCTATGCATATGGCTGCCGCCGTGGGCACGCCGGTCGTCGGGCTTTTTGGTCTGACGAATCCGTCGCGCTGGGGACCGGTCGGCGTGCCCAGCATCGCGCTTCGGCCGTCGACGCCATGTGACTGCGTGGCCAAGGATCTGTGCCGCTGGCCCGATCCCAGCAGGGTTTGCTGCGTTTGGCGTCTGGAGGTGAAGCCGGTCGTCGATGCGGTGCGCGAGGTGCTCGCGCGCACCGAGATGAAGCGCGAGCGCGCCGTCTGATGCATGTCGTCCAAAATGGCTCCGGTTTTTTGGGGAGAACGGCATGCATGAAAAGAAAGCTTACAGCGCGTTGCCCGATCCGTTTCGGGCAGACGCGCTTTAACGGCGGCAAGGCCGCCGTCGAAGGGTTCGTTCACCAACCGTCGGTCAAATTGCCGCGTCAGGCATCTTTCATCGTCCTGATTTCCGCCTTGATGCGGGCCTTGGGATAGCGGCTTGAAATCGCCTATCAGGAATTGGTTTGATGCATCTGCCGCAAAAACATCTCTGCATGATCGCAATGTCGCTGGCGGTTGTGTCCAGCGCTCATGCCGTGCCGCTGGTCGAGCCCACGCTGCATATAAAGCCTGCCGAAAGCGGGGCCGGCCGGGTCGCGCTGACGCTCGATGCCTGCGGCGGACAAACCGATACACGGATCCTTTCGGCGCTGGTGGAAAACAAGATCCCCGCCACCATTTTCGTCACCGGCATCTGGCTGAAGCGCAATGCCGCGGCCGTCGCGATCATGCGCGCGCATCCCGACCTGTTCGAACTCGAGAATCACGGCGGCCACCATATTCCGGCGGTCGACACGCCGCAGAAGATTTATGGCATCCGCAGCGCCGGCAGTCCCGAAGCGGTGCTGGCCGAAGTCGAATCGGGTGCCGCCGCATTGGCCAAGACGGGTGAGCCGGCTCCGAAATGGTTTCGGGGCGCAACGGCCGAGTACAGTCCCTCGGCCATCGCGATGATCCGCAAGCTTGGCTTCAAGATCGCCGGCTTCTCGATCAATGGCGATGGCGGCTCATTGCTGGGTGCCAAGGAAACCGCCCGGCGCATCGCCGCGGCCAAGGACGGCGACGTCATTATCTCGCACATCAATCAGCCGACCCATGCCGCCGGCGAAGGCGTGGTGCAGGGCCTGTTGGCGCTCAAGGACAAGGGCATGACCTTCGTGCGTCTCGACGATGCCGATGGCATGGGCAACAACGGCACCACCGACTGAGGGTGCGTCGATATTGGGGTGGTGATCGGCCCGCCCTCAAATCTCAACGCACTCTGAGTGCCTTCAAGTCGAAGAACTCAGCCAGGCCTGGTTTCGATGGCGACCTTGCTGGCGTAGAACGCCCCGTGATCGCGGATATCGGTCATTTCGTCGAACGGATGCCGATAGGCCCACATCGCGTCCTTGCCCGCCTCGCCGGCCGGCAGCACGCTCCAATAACTGGCATCGCCCTTATAGGGACAATGGGTGGAGTGCTCCGTGCCGGTGAGCTTGTCGAAATCGATGTCGGCGAACGGAATATAGAAGGCTGCGGGGTAGGGGGCCTCGGTCAGCACCTTGGCCCTCGTGGACGATGCGATGACCGTATCGCCGGCGCGGACGGTAACGGTGCCTGCATAGGGCTCGATGGTGATGATCTTGTCGGGATTGCGCTGGAAGCCGGGGGCAGGGTTGGCGATCTTGTCCATGCTGGTTCTCCTTACCTGGCTCCCTAAAATGTGGCGGGCACAGCCATTGCGCAAGGTCCGTTCGCATCACGAAAACCGGCGCCAATCGCCGAGGCGTGGCGCTATAGCGCTTTCGAGTGTCAGCCGAGGCTTCAGGCGGCGGTTCTGAATGCGTCCATCAGTCCGGCATAGGCGGCTGCAATGCCCGCCACCGGGTTGCTGCTTCTCGAAACGGTCTCGACCTTCAGCGAGCCGCCGCCGGTCGGCAGGGTGAGCAGCAGGAACTGGCGATTGCCGCCGTCGCCGACGGATGCCGCCGCGACATGCTGGCCTTCGCCTCCGCTCTCGACACACATCTTGAACAGCAGCGTGCCGCCGACCGCTTCGAGCGCGCCGCCGACAACTTCAACAAATTCGTCCTCGGAAACAGTCTTTTCGTCCGGCACCAAATCGGCCAGGCTTTCGGCAAGTGTGCTCTCCAGAGCCTTGTCCTCGAGTTGCGCGTCCATGCGAACCTCTTTCAGTCGCCAATCGCACCCCTTTGCCCGTTAACGAAACTTAACGCCGACGATGGCCGGATTGTGGCGGATTTCCCGGTGATTTGGGGGGAGGAGACTGCCGTCACGGCGGTGATTTGGACCCTCCTGCCATCCCCGTGGCACGAGGGATCAGCAGGTCGAAATCCAAAACATGTCGGAATTCAACCGTTTGCCGTTACGGCACGGACTCCGAAATTCGTTGGCCGCGCAAGCGGGTGACTGGACAATCCGCCGGTTCGCTTCACAATGCGCCAAAGCTACGACGCAAAATGCGCGAGGGAGGAGGAACGGGATGCTGGGGCTGATGCAGGAATGGCCGCTGCTGTGCCACAAGCTGATCGACAACGCCGAACGGCAACATGGGGTGCGCGAGATCGTGTCGCGCTCGATCGAGGGACCGATCGTGCGCACCACCTATGCCGACATCCACCGTCGTTCCCTCAAGGTTGCCCAGCGGCTGGAACGCGACGGGTACGGGATGGGCGACCGCATCGCCACGCTGGCCTGGAACACCGCGCGCCACATCGAGGCCTGGTACGGCATCATGGGCATTGGCGCGATCTATCATACGCTCAATCCGCGCCTGTTTCCCGAGCAGATCGTCTGGATCATGAACCACGCCGAGGACAAGGCCGTCTTCGTCGATCTCACCTTCGTGCCGTTGCTCGAAAAGATCGCCAGTGCCGTCAAATCGTTGAAACAGGTGATCGTGCTGACCGACAAGGCGCACATGCCGCAAACCACCTTGCCCAATGCCGTCGCCTACGAGGACTGGCTTGACGGGGTCGATGGCGATTTCGCCTGGAAGACCTTCGACGAAGGCACTGCCGCCGGTATGTGCTATACATCGGGCACGACAGGCGATCCCAAAGGCGTCGTCTACAGCCACCGCTCGAACGTGCTGCACGCCATGATTGCCGCCATGCCCGACGCGATGGGCCTATCGGCGCGCGACACGATCCTGCCGGTGGTGCCGATGTTTCACGCCAATGCCTGGGGCCTTGGCCAGAGCGCACCGATGATCGGCGCCAAGCTGGTCATGCCCGGCTGCAAGATGGACGGCGCCTCGATCTACGAGTTGCTCGACACCGAGAAGGTGACCTTCAGCGCCGCAGTGCCGACCGTCTGGATGATGCTGCTGCAATATCTGGAGGAGACCGGCAAGACGCTTCCCCATCTGAACAAGGTCGTCATCGGCGGCTCGTCCTGCCCGCGTGCGATCATGACGAAATTCCAGGACAATTATGGGGTCCAGGTCATCCATGCCTGGGGCATGACCGAAATGTCGCCGCTAGGAACGCTATGCACCCTGAAGCCCGAATATGCCGGCCTCGAGGGGGAGGCCCGGCTCGACGTCCAGGGCAAACAGGGCTACCCGCCCTTCGGCGTCGAGATGAAGGTGACCGATGACGACAACAAGGAGCAACCGTGGGACGGCAGGACATTTGGCCGGCTGAAGGTGCGCGGCCCGGCGGTTGCCCGCGCTTACTATGGCGGTGTGGGCGCCGAGCAGTTCGACGAGGACGGCTGGTTCGATACCGGAGACGTCGCCCACATCGATGCCGGTGGCTACATGCAGATCACCGATCGCGCCAAGGACGTCATCAAGTCCGGCGGCGAGTGGATTTCGACCATCGACCTCGAGAATCTGGCTGTCGGTCACCCGGATGTGGCGGAAGCGGCGGCCATCGGCGTCCACCATTCGAAATGGGGCGAGCGGCCGTTGCTGGTCGTCGTCGCCAAGCCCGGCAAGGAGCCGACCAAGGCTGGTATTCTCGACTTCATGGACGGCAAGGTGGCCAAGTGGTGGATGCCCGACGATGTCGCTTTCGTCGGCGAGATACCGCATACCGCCACCGGCAAGATCCAGAAGATCACCTTGCGCCAGCAGTTCAAGGACTACCGCTTGCCGACGGATTGACGGGGATGTTGCATGTTTCGGCTTCAAGCCGCCGCGAAAAGGCACTAGACCTCGGTCCGGGTTGGGGCATCGCAGAAGACAATGGTTAGCATTCCCGAACGGCAAACGTCGAAGGCGGCCGGCTGGTCGCGGCGCACGGCCGCATTTTCGGCGGTGCTGTTGCTGACCGACTATGTCGGCCATCGCTTCGGTCTTGTCGAAACGCCAGTGTTCCTGTGGGTGCTGGGCATTGTCGCGCTGCTGGCGGCGCTGGCGCTGTTGTTCGCCGCCTTTGCCTTTTCGAGGCTGTGGAATTTCGGTGATCGCGGCGGCCGCGACCTGACCGTCGGCGTCGTGCTGGCCCTGTTGGTGCTGATCCCCTTCGGCGTTGCCGCCTACTGGGCGACGATCTATCCGCCGCTCAGGGACATCTCGACCGACCTCGAGGAACCGCCGGCGCTCGACATCAGCGACCGGACGAAGGACATGAACGTGCTCTCCCCGCCGACGCCGGGCGAACAGCGGCTGCAGACCGACAGCTATCCGCTTGTCACCGCGCGCAGCTACGACCTGCCCTTCGAGACCATCGTCAACGCCGTTGAAACCGTGCTCGACCGGCGCGGCTGGGACCTTTCCCAGCCATACCCCGACCTCGCCGGGCAGAGCGACGTGACCATCACCGCAGTTGCCTCGAGCTTCGTGCTCGGCCTTCCGGCCGACGTGGCGATCCGCGTGACGGATGACGGGGACACGATCATCGTCGACATGCGGTCGGCGTCGCGTTACGGCCGCTACGACCTTGGCGACAATGCCGCGCGTGTCACCGATTTCCTGGCGGAACTCGATCAGGAAGTCGCCGGCCAGGTCGGTGCGGCTCCAGCCGAATAGTCGGTTTCCTCCGGATATGCGTTTGCGTCCGGGGAAGCCGATCAGGCAGGCGCGAAAATGCCGTCGATGGCGGGGGCGGCGTCTGTCGACACCATGCCGCGCGCCACCAGGTCCTCGAGATGGGCAAGCACCGATAGCCCGGCAGCGCCGTGCAGCCGCGGATCGGTATCACTGTAGATCGCCTTGACCATGTCGGGGATCGTCCGGTCACCGGTCCTGACCCGCTCCAGTATGGCTCGTTCGCGCATCTTGCGATGCGTCTTCAGCCCGCGCATGAAGTTGCGCGGCTCCGTCACTGGTCCGCCATGGCCAGGCAGCAGCAGGCGATCGCCGCGCTCGATCAGCCGGTCCAGCGACGCCATGTAATCGGCCATTGCCCCGTCCGGCGGCGCGACGATGGACGTCGCCCATGCCATGACATGATCGGCCGAGAACAGGATGCCGGTTCCTTCGAGCGCGAATGCCGCGTGATTGGCGGTGTGGCCGGGGGTCAGAACCGTCCGGATCGCCCAGCCGTCGCCGGCGACCAACGCCCCGTCCGGCAGCGCGATATCCGGAACGAAAGCGGTGTCGGCGCTGGCATCTAGCGCATTGGTTTCGCCGGTGTGCAGCGGCCTTGCCGGCCGATGCGGGCCCTCCGCCAGCACGGCGGCGCCGGTGCGCTCTTTCAGCCGCGTCGCCAGCGGCGAATGGTCACGATGCGTATGGCTGACGAAGATATGGCTGACCGGCCTGCCGGCGATCACGTCGAGCAAGGTCCGCAGATGCGCCTCGTCATCCGGCCCGGGGTCGATGACCGCAAGCGTGTCGCGCCCGATGATGTAGGAGTTTGTGCCGTGAAAGGTAAACGGGCTCGGATTTCGGGCCGTGACGCGCCGCACGTCGGCTGCCACGTCTATCCCGTAACCATAGCCGGGATCGAAACTGGTATCGAATTTGAGAGCCATGTCTTTTCGAACGACGTCTTTCGAACCATGTCGGGCACATTATTCCCTGGAACAATGTAGGCACTTTGTTCCAGGAACGGCAAAACCGATTGCCGCATAGCACGCAAGCCAATATAGGAAAACGCTGAGACCGCGATTGTTGGATCGCGACAAATCGGATTGGGGAAGACCATGGCAACTGCAACGACGATGCGCCCGCTTGTTTCTCTGGCTCTGCCGCAAGAAGGCGCGGCGCGACTGGCAACGCAGTTTCTCCTGGCGATTGCCGGAACGCTGCTGCTGACGCTGTCCGCCAAGACCAGGGTGGTGCTGGGTCCGGTCGATATCTCGATGCAGACGCTCGCCGTATTCCTGATCGCCGCCGCCTTCGGCATGCGTCTCGGCGTTGCCACCCTGCTGCTTTATATGGCGGAGGGCGCGATGGGCTTCCCGGTCTTCCAGGGCACGCCGGAGAAGGGTATCGGCATTGCCTATATGGTCGGGCCGACCGGCGGCTATCTCGCTGGCTTCGTCGTCATGGCCGCTATTGTCGGCTGGGCCGCCGATCGCGGCTGGGATCGCCATCCGATCAAGCTTGTCAATGCGATGCTGGTTGCCGAAGTCGTGATGATGGCAATGGGCTTCGCCTGGCTGGCCGTGCTCATCGGTCCGGAGAAGTCCTGGCAGTTCGGCGTCGTGCCGTTCATCGTCGGCGACCTGATCAAGGTTGCGCTCGCGGCGAGTCTGGTGCCGGCCGTCTGGTCGCTGCTGAAGCGCTCCTGAGTTCCCTCAGCAAGCCGGTATACCGTAGACGTCAGGGGTCCACTCCCGGAGACGGTCGTTTCTGATGAAGGTTCTGGTCACCGGCGTCGCCGGCTTCATAGGCTATCATGTCGCCAGGCGGCTCCTGGAGCGCGGCGACGAGGTCGTCGGCGTCGACAGCATCAACGACTATTATGATCCGCGCCTCAAGCGGGCGCGGCTGCGGCTTCTGGCCGAGGCGAGCCGAAGCACCAATGCCGGCTATCATTTCATCCAAGGCAATCTCGCCGACAGGACCGTGGTTGACGGCTGCTTTGCCGACCACACCTTCGACCGGGTAATCCATCTCGCCGCCCAGGCCGGGGTGCGCTACAGCCTGGAAAATCCGCGCGCCTATGTCGAAAGCAACATCGTCGCTTTCACCAACATGCTCGAGGCCTGCCGCCACAGCCGTGTCGGGCACCTGACCTATGCCAGCACCTCGAGCGTTTACGGCGCCAACACCGACATGCCGTTTTCCGAACATCGCCCGGCCGACCACCCGCTGCAGTTCTACGCCGCGACCAAGCGCGCCAACGAGCTGATGGCGCACAGCTACAGCCACCTGTTCGGGCTGCCGACCACTGGTCTGCGCTTTTTCACCGTATACGGTCCCTGGGGCCGTCCCGACATGGCGCTGTTCCTGTTCACCAGGAGCATCTTGGCCGGCGAGCCGGTCAAGCTGTTCAACAACGGCAATCACACGCGCGACTTCACCTATGTCGAGGACATTGCCGAAGGCGTGGTCCGCGCCAGCGACAGCCCCGCCGCGCCCAACCTTGCCTGGGATTCCGGCCATCCGGACCCGGCGACGAGCAGCGCGCCCTGGCGCATCTTCAACATCGGCAACAACAACCCGGTGAAGCTGGCCGCCTATGTCGAGGCGCTGGAAAACGCGCTTGGCCGCAAGGCCGTCGTCGAACTCTTGCCGCTGCAGGCAGGCGACGTGCCCGACACCTTCGCCGACACCTCCGCACTTCAACAGGCCGTCGGCTACCGCCCCGGCACGTCCGTTTCCGAGGGGGTAGGGCGGTTCGTGGAATGGTATCTGGCGTATTTTGGACGGGAATAGCGGGGTCGCTCTTTGCACGAAATAGTCCGCCCGTTTGCGGGACGCCGCATTGACAAGCCATTGCATGAAACCTAAGCACAGGCACTCAAGGCCGGGGGGCTTTGGCATGTCGAGGAGAGCTTCTTGAAAGGAATTATCCTTGCTGGAGGCAGTGGAACGCGTCTTTATCCACTAACGTTAGCAGTCTCTAAGCAGATCCTCCCGATCTACGACAAGCCGATGATCTATTATCCGCTGAGCGTGCTGATGCTCGCGGGGATCCGCGAAATTTTGATTATTTCGACGCCGCGTGATCTGCCGGCTTTCCGTGAGTTGCTGGGCGACGGATCGGAGTTCGGTCTGGCGCTGTCCTACGCCGAGCAGCCTCAGCCCAATGGCCTCGCGGAAGCCTTCATCATTGGCCGGGATTTCATCGGCAAGGACAGCGTCTCGATGATCCTGGGCGACAACATCTATTTTGGCGACGGGCTGTCGCAGCTTTGCCGCACCGCGGCATCGCGTGAGATGGGTGCTTCGGTGTTCGCCTACCATGTCGAGGATCCCGAACGCTATGGCGTGGTGTCCTTCGACAAGGCCACCGGAACCGCGCTGACGATCGAGGAAAAGCCACAGAAGCCGAAGTCCAACTGGGCCGTCACGGGTCTCTATTTCTACGACAATCAGGTCGTCGACATCGCCCCGAACATCCGGCCCTCGGCACGCGGCGAACTCGAGATCACGGCGGTCAACAACGTCTATCTCGAGCGTGGCCTGCTCCATGTTCACCGGTTGGGGCGTGGCTACGCGTGGCTCGACACCGGCACGCATGACAGCCTGCATGAAGCCTCTTCCTTCGTGCGCACCATCGAGCACCGCCAGGGCATCAAGGTCGCCTGTCCGGAGGAAATCGCCTTCGAACAGGGCTGGCTGACGGCGGACAAGGTGCTGGAGCGCGCGAGCCGCCTGGGAAAGAACGAATACGCGGCCTATCTGCGCCGGCGTGTCGCCGATCTTTCGGAGGGGTAGATGCTGGAGGTGAGATCGCTTGGCATCGACGGGGTGCTGGAAATCGTTCCGAAGCGGCATGGCGATGCGCGCGGCTTCTTCATGGAAACCTACAATGCCGAGCGCTTTGCGCAGGCCGGCATCGACCTCGTTTTCGTGCAGGACAACCATTCCTATTCCGCCGCGGCGGGCGTGCTGCGCGGGTTGCACTACCAGCTTGCGCCGCGCGCCCAGGACAAGCTGCTGCGCGTCATCCGTGGCAGCGTCCTAGACGTAGCGGTCGATATTCGCCGGGGCTCGAAAACCTTTGGAAAATGGCTCGCTCTCGAAGTATCGGCTGAAAAGGGCAACCAGATCCTGGTGCCGAAGGGCTTTGCGCATGGCTTCGTGACGCTCGTGCCCGACACCGAGGTCCTGTATAAGGTGACCGACACTTATTCGCCCGAGCATGACCGCTCGATCCGTTTCGATGATCCGGTCATCGGCATAGAATGGCCGTCGCTGGCGAGCGGGTTCCAGCTTTCGGACAAGGATCTCAAGGCGCCGCTGCTCGCCGCCGCCGAGGTGTTTGCCTGATGTTGCCAAAGGTGCGTGAGGACAGCAGCATGAATTTTCTGGTGACGGGCGGAGCCGGCTTCATCGGTTCGGCGGTGTGCCGGCACCTGTGCGCTAATCCGGCCTACCGGGTGACCAATCTCGACAAGCTGACCTACGCGGGCAACCTGGCCTCGCTGCGGCCGATCGAGAATGCCCACAATTACAGCTTCGCCCATGCCGACATCTGCGACGAGCGGGCGGTACTGGACATATTGCGCCGCAACGATATCGACATCGTCATGAACCTCGCCGCCGAGAGCCATGTCGACCGCTCGATCGACGGACCTGGCGCCTTCATCGAGACCAACATCGTCGGCACCTACAAAATGCTCAATGCCGCGCTGGAATACTGGCGTGGCCTTTCCGACGAGAGGAAAAGCCGCTTCCGCTTCCATCACGTCTCGACCGACGAGGTGTTCGGCGACTTGCCTTTCGACGGCGGCATGTTCGTCGAGGAGACCCCTTACGCGCCGTCGTCGCCCTATTCGGCCTCGAAGGCGGCCTCGGACCATCTCGTGCGTGCCTGGCACGAGACCTATGGCCTGCCGGTGGTGCTTTCCAACTGTTCGAACAATTACGGCCCCTATCATTTCCCCGAGAAGCTGATCCCGCTCGTCATCCTCAACGCGCTCGATGAAAAGCCGCTGCCTGTCTACGGCGCCGGCGCCAATGTGCGCGACTGGCTGTTCGTCGAGGATCACGCCCGGGCCCTGGAGCTCATTGCCACCAAGGGCACGCCGGGCGAGAGCTACAATGTCGGCGGCAATTCGGAACGCACGAACCTCGCCGTCGTCGAGACGATCTGCGACCTGCTCGACATCAGGCGTCCCCGCGCCGATGGCAAGCGATATCGCGACCTGATCGCCTTCGTCACCGACCGGCCCGGGCACGACCGCCGCTATGCCATCGACGCCTCCAAGATCGGCCGCGAGCTCGGCTGGGCGCCAAGCGAGAATTTCGACAGCGGCCTGGCGCGGACGGTGGACTGGTTCCTGGACAACAAATGGTGGTGGGGGCCGATCCGCGAGCAGCGCTATGCCGGCGAAAGGCTGGGCGAGGCGCGCAAGGAGGTCGTGTGAGGCTCGTTGTCACCGGACGCGACGGCCAGGTCGCGGCAAGCCTGCTGGAGGTTGGCCAGAGCCGCGCCGATGTGGAAGTCGTCGCCATCGGCCGGCCGGAGTTCGACCTGGCAAGACCCGATATCGTCTTTGACGCCATCTCGGCGGCCAAGCCGGATATCGTCGTATCGGCCGCCGCCTACACCGCCGTGGATCAGGCCGAGGACGAGCCCGATCTGGCCTTTGCCGTCAACGCGACCGGCGCCGGCAAGGTGGCCGAAGCGGCGGCACGGCTAGGCATTCCCGTCATCCATCTTTCGACCGACTATGTCTTCGACGGCAGCGCTCCCGGCGCCTATGTCGAGACCGATGCCACGGCGCCGCTCGGCGTCTACGGCGCGTCCAAGCTCGCCGGCGAACAGGCGGTGGCCGCCGCCAACCCACGCCACCTGATCTTGCGCACCGCCTGGGTCTACAGCCCGTTCGGCCGGAATTTCGTGAAGACCATGCTGCGGCTGGCTGCCGACCGCGACGAGGTCTCGGTGGTGGCCGATCAATGGGGAAACCCGACCTCGGCACTTGATATCGCCGACGCGATCCTGCATGCGGCGGCCATGCTGCACCGCGACAAGGATCTCGTCGCGTTCGGCACCTATCATCTGGCCGGCACGGGCGAGACCAACTGGAGCGGCTTTGCCCGTCATATACTGGACACAAGCCTGGCGTTTGGTGGTCCTTGGGCGCGGGTACGGGACATTGCCACGATGGACTATCCGACCAAGGCGCGCCGCCCCGCCAATTCCAGGCTATCGAGCGCGAAGTTCGCTTCCGCCTTCGGCTGGAACGCGCCGGACTGGCGGCAATCGACGGAAGCGGTGGTGAAGTATCTTGCCGGCGGTGGCGCGGAGGGCGCGGTATGACCGCAGCTACGAAGGGGCGGAAGAACCAGGCTCGTAAAACACAGTCCGGGTTGTACGCCGAACCAATGGACTCTAGCGCGCCAGGTGAGCGTACAGTCTTGGACCTTCCCGAGGCTCTGCTGAACGACGATCTGGCGCCGCTGTTCTGGCGACCGGAGCGGATGGATCAGCCAACAATTGCATGGCTCGGTCACACCCCGTTCGCCCACTGGTTGATCGGCGCCCAACATCCACGCGTTCTTGTCGAGTTAGGCACTCATGCAGGCGTCTCCTACTCTGCTTTCTGCTCCGCTGTCCTGAAGGGAAAGACCGGGACGCGCTGCTTTGCGGTGGACACGTGGAGGGGCGATAAGCAGGCAGGGATCTACTCCGAGGCGATATTTGAGGACTTCAAGCGCTTTCATGACGAGCGCTATGCTGAATTTTCGGAGCTGCTACGATGCACGTTCGACGAGGCGTCGACCCAGTTTGCGGACTCCAGCATAGATCTGCTGCATATCGACGGCCTCCACACCTACGAGGCCGTTCGGCACGATTTCGAACAGTGGTTCTCAAAGCTCTCGGACCGGGCGATCGTCCTGTTCCACGACACAAATGAACGACAGGCAGACTTTGGGGTCTGGAAGTTATGGGAAGAATTGCGGGGCAAATACCCCTCGTTCGAGTTTCCCCACAGTCACGGCCTCGGCGTCCTGCTGGTGGGAAAGAACCCAGCGGAAGCCATTGCCCAATTGTGCCAGCTCGACAGTGCCGACGCGGCGATTGTCCAGCGCCGAATGGAGCTCTTCGGCGATCGCTGGCGCGTCGAAGCGGCGAAGACGTTGGAAATTCAACGTCTCTCTCGCACACTGCCGACCGATGTCAGCGCACTTAACGCGGAATTAGCGGCGGCTCGCAAGCAAATCCGAACCGGTATGCAAGCGCTGGAGAAGGCCAACACAAATCTCGTTGCAAGGGACGAGGACATAGCGGCACTTGAACATAAGGTGCAGGAGCGCGATCAGCAGATGGCACTGTTAAAACGCGAAATCGAACTTGTTCGGACTAGCCGGACTTGGCGTTATGGATCGTTCCTGCGGAGACTTGTGTCATTTCCGAATAAGGCAACTTTTTATGCCGGGCGGAACGTCGCGTTGCGCGCGCTCCACCATTTGGAAGGCGTGCCATCGAGCAAGCGGGCCACGGAGTGGAAGGTAACCGGCGACGATCCGCAGTTCGAACTCCTTTGGCCGGGCTTCGGGCCCTTGGTTCCCGGGCACTACCGGCTCAGCGCGTATGTGCCGGCCGAAGCGGAGGCGTTGACTGACGCGCGCCTTTATGTCGACAGCGGTAGGGGGTACAACGAAATCGAACGGATCGATCTGCGGTTTCGTTCGAACGGCAAAGGTCTGGCCGCGTCGACCTTCCCGCTTAGCGTAGCAGCCTCGAAACTGCGTTTCGATCCAAGCGACCGTTCCACCCAGATCACGATCGGCCGCGTCCGTTTGCGTCGGCTGGCACGGGTTGAATATTATGCTTGCCTCATCGCGAGAATCCTCGCCCGCCACGTGAAAAGCCCTGGTTCCCTAGGGCGGTCTGCCGCGCGTGCCGTAAAACTCTTGAAGCAAAGCGGCCTCCGGGGGTTTGCGGCCACCCTGCGATCAGCGGAGGCACGAGGCGCTCTGGGCAGCGTTACTTATGAAGGGTGGATTGCACTCAATGACACGCCGACTGAACAAGACGTTGCGGATTTGAGCCAGCGGTTGGCTCAGCTTGAGAAGAAGCCGCTCATTTCGGTACTCATGCCAGTCTACAATACGCCGGAGAGACTCCTGCGGGAAGCGATCGAGAGCGTCCGCGCCCAAATCTACGAGAACTGGGAACTGTGCATTGCGGACGATTGCTCGACGGAGCCGCATGTGCGGCGCGTTTTGAACGAATATGCGAAACGCGATCCTCGTATCAAGGTCGTCTTGCGTGACAAGAACGGCCATATCTCGCGGGCATCCAATTCCGCCCTGGAGATCGTCACCGGCGAGTGGGTTGCGATGCTCGACCACGACGATATTCTCCGCCCGCACGCGCTGGCCGAGATCGTTCTGGAAGTCGATCGCCATCCTGACGCCGAACTGATCTATAGCGATGAAGACAAGATCGATTTGGAGGGCAGGCGTTATGATCCATGCTTCAAGCCGGATTTCTCGCGGGAGCTTTTCCGATCCCAGAACTATCTGAACCATCTCACCGTACACCGGGCGGAAAATATCCGCGCCGTCGGCGGCTGGCGACCCGGCTTCGAGGGCAGCCAGGATTATGACCTCAATCTGCGCGTCATCGAGCGCATTGCCCCTGAGAGAATTCGGCACATTCCGAAAGTGCTCTACCATTGGCGGGCGGTGGAAGGCTCGACGGCGCTTGACGGTTCTCAAAAGAACTACGCCTACATGGCGGGGTTGCGGGCGCTGGACGAATACGTCGAGCGCATGGGCATTCCGGCGAGAGCCGAGGAAGCTCCAGGCATACCCTGTTACCGTCTTCGATTTTTCGTGCCCGAGCCACAGCCGCTTGTGAGCCTTATCGTCCCAACGCGTGACAAGGTCGAACTCCTGCGCCGCTGCGTGGAGTCCATCCGCGAAAAGACAACTTACAGGAACTACGAGATTTTGGTGGTCGACAACGGCTCGGTGGAAGAGGAAACCCTTGCCTATTTCAGCGAGTTGAAGGAAGCGAAGAATGTTCGTGTGCTCCGTTACGACAAACCGTTCAACTATTCTGCGATCAACAACTTCGCCGTGGGGAAAGCGAAGGGATCGATCATCGGTCTTGTCAACAACGACATCGAGGTGATCTCGCCGGACTGGCTTACAGAAATGGTCTCCTGGGCCGTTCAGCCGGATGTGGGCTGCGTCGGCGCAAAGCTCTATTATGGTAATGATACGATTCAGCATGGCGGCGTGATTATTGGCTTGGGCGGTGTCGCAAATCATTCGCACAAGCATTTCCCACGCCATCATCCAGGGTATTTTTGCAGGCTGAAGGTCCTGCAGAATCTCTCCGCTGTTACGGCAGCCTGTCTCCTGATCCGCAAAAGCTTGTTCAAAGAAGTCGGTGGTCTCAACGAGGTCGACCTGACGGTCGCCTTCAACGATGTGGACCTTTGTCTGAAAGTACAGGAAGCCGGCTACTCAAACGTCTGGACGCCCTATGCCGAGCTTTACCACCTTGAAAGCGTCTCTCGCGGCGTTGAGGATGCTCCGGAAAAAATGGCGCGTTTCAACAGTGAAATTGCGTATATGCAAAGGCGGTGGAAAAAGATCATCGAGCGTGATCCCTTCTATTCGCCGAACTTGACAAAAGCGCGCGAAGACTTCTCGCTAGGCTGATACCGGAAAGAATAGCAATGGCCGAATTCCATTTCGTCGAAGACTACGAAAAGCACGTCGCGAGACTCATGCGCGATCATCCGATCGACGAGGCGATGTCGCTCGCCGTCGGTGGCGCCTATGACATTATCGGCCGCATTGAAGCCGAAGCCCTCGTCAAGAACGGCTTGCGCGACGGGATGCGCCTTGCCGATGTCGGCTGCGGTTCCGGGCGCACGGCGGTTGCGCTCGCAAGACGCTTGCGCATCGACTATGACGGTTACGATATCGTTCAGGCTTTGCTCGACTATGCCAGGAGCAAGACACCCGAAAAGTATAGGTTCCACATGAACCGAGCGGTGAAACTCCCGGCCTCGGACGCCACATTCGACTATGTATGTGCCTTCAGCCTCTTTACCCACCTTCTGCACGAAGAGACCTTCATTTATATGCGCGATTGTCACCGTGTGCTGAAGAAGGGCGGTAAGCTGCTGTTTTCGTTCCTGGAATTCCACATGCCGCCTCACTGGCAGATTTTCGAGGCGACTGTGATCCAATATGAGGCCGCAGCCCGCCCGACTCTCAACATGTTCCTTGAGCGCGAGGCCATTGAGGTCTTCGCGACCAGGATCGGCTTCAATGTGGAGGAATTCATCGACGCCGACGCGCCGGTTCTCGATGGGCACGCTCTCGGCCAGTCTATGTGCGTGATGGTGAAATAAAAAGATGCGATTCTTCCGGAAGTCTCCCCCAGCGCTAGAGCTTCGCACAAAGAGAATTACTTCGGCACTGAACCTTGCTGGAAAGGGTATCGAATACGGCCCCTTGCACGCGGCACTTTTGCGGAAGCCGAATTACGACGTTTCCTATGTAGACCATGCTGACCGCGCCTCCTTGGCGCAACATTATGCCAACGATCCCAGCGTCGACGTCAGCCTGATACCCGAGATTGACATCGTCACCGGCGGCAAGCTGGTTTCTGAATTTCTCCCAAAGGAGTCGATCGACTACATCGTGGCGTCGCATGTCATGGAGCACGTGCCCGACCTGCTGGGTTGGCTAGAGTCAAATCTCTATGTGCTCAAGCCCGGTGGCCGGATCGCCGTCGCGTTTCCGGATAAACGTTATTGCTTCGATCTGAAACGAAAAAGCAGCATGATTTCTGATCTCGTGGCAGCCTATCTCGAGAAGCGGACGAAGCCAAGCTTTCAACAGGTCTGTGATCATTTCTGGAATGTTAGCAAAGCTAATCCGGTAGATTGTTGGAATGGGAATATCACTGCGGAAAATGCAGAGTATATGATGGATAGGGACAGTATAATAGAAATACTTGAGGATATGCGAAAAAGAGATGAATATATTGATTCGCATTGCTGGGTTTTTGCTGATTTTGAGTTTATGGATCGCATGAATTCGATAAGGGGTATAATGAAAGGTATTTTTGAAATTATGTCTTTCTACCCGACACAGCCGAACACGCTAGAGTTCTACGTTACAATTGAAAAGCTGTAAAAAACTCGGATCTGAATGGCGACTGGGTCAGAGGTGTTTCGTTGATGTCGACTGAGGTTCGCGCCATCTCTACCATCCGTTTAAATCCCGCTTTCGTGGCCGCATCCTTCGGACCGCTCGCGCTTTTCCTGGTCGCGCTCATCCTGACAGCGCAGGCGAGGGGGGTTCCTGACAACGACTATTGGGACATTTTCTCTCCAATGATTAGGTCGCTGGACGGGCTCCCGGCTCTGTCGGATCTCTATACAAGATCGAACGAGCATATTGTCGCTGGCGCGAAGCTCTTCTACCTGTTGAATTTCCACCTTTTCGGCGGGGACAATTTCGGCCTTTCGGTCATCGCCGCTACCTTCTCCCTGATCTTAGCTCTCGTTTTTTCATTCGCACTTGCGCTCTCTGCGAGTTCGAGGTTTGAAGTATTTGTTATAGGCATGGCCGGATCAATCTTTGTCTTCAGTCCGCTCGCCGCACACAACTTCTTTCTTGGTATGAGCGGGGTAGCCTGGATCGGGGCAAATCTTTTCACTGTGCTATCCGCTATGATTTTTTGGCAGTCGGCTGAGCGTGACAACCCGTCTGGCTATCTGGTTGCGATAGTTCTTGCCGCAGTTGCTGCGCAGTTCTACAGCACCGGCCTCACCGCGCTGTGCGCAATCGGCATTCAGGGGTTCTGCTCAGGCAAAACGAAGAGGCTTGGTATTGCAATTTTCGTGATTGGCATAGCTTACGTGATTTTGATCTCTGTGCTTCAGCACGTTCCGGCCCAACATGCCGAGCGCAACTTCAATCCGATCCAGATTGGTCTATTCTGCCTTACGTTCATCGGTGGCGGCATCGTAACTTCGGAAACTGCTGCGATTGCGCTTGGCACGATAGGAATCGCATTGGCTTTCCTGATTGTCGGGCTGCACTTTCTTCGCTCTAACGAGCGCAGGTTTCAGACCGCTTTTTGGATCGCGATTATGGCGTATGCCGTCATGACGAGCGGGTTAGCCGCAATTGGTAGATCAAACATGGGGGGAGACCAGGCGGCCTTGGCGAGCAGATATGCGACTATTCCAGCGCTTTTCTGGGTAGGGCTGTTTGGAGCGGGTTTTTATCTCTTTCGGGGCGCTGATTTTTATCGTCGTTTCTGGATTCTAATCTTTGCTGCAGCAGCCATGTCTATTCTGGTGAACGGCACGCCGCGGCTCGCGTACGCTCTTGCCAGAGCTGAAGGAAAAGATCTCGCTACTTTGGCGTTGTCCCTCGGCATCAAAGACTCTGACCTTATGCAGTACGTTACGCCAGTGCCGGATCAATACTATGCTCTTGAAGACTATCTGAAGAAATTCAACCACGTACCATTCGATGGCAGAGATTTTGGCTGTCCATCACTCGGAGCGCGAATAAATGTCTCAGACCAGCCGGGCAATTTGACAGGTAACATCGATGTTGTGTCCAGCACACAGGATCCGCAGTGGGCGCGGGTGTCGGGCTGGGTATCAGACAAATCGGACAATCGCCCTCCTCTATTGGACAACGACCTCCTGACCACCTATCGCTGTGTTGCCTTCGTTGATGGCAACGGAACGGTTGTAGGATTGGGACTGGGAGGATTGCATCGGCCGGACGTCGCGAAAGCTCTTGGGCAGGTGCGCGACGACTACGGCTGGAGTGGCTACATCGCTCTTCAGCTTCTGCCTCGCGAGCCTACCCTGCGATCGATATATGCAGTTTTGGGTATTCCGTCCGGATGGGCGAAGCTACAGAAGCCAGTTGAAGTTGGACCTCAGTTTTGAAAACTACCTACGTAAGTGCTGCGAGATTTGCGAGAAAGATAGCTGATCGAATTGGACTGCTGGAATTATTAGAAAAGTCTAACGTTCGATCTGTCCGTTGGGCCCGAAGCCTATTTGGCATATATGACAGTGCTGATCTTGTTCGACTCGACATGCCGTGGTGGACATTCTCCGCAATCGATGTCGTGGACATTTTTCTGGCATCGCGCGGTCACAAGGCCAGGGTTTATGAATTCGGTGCTGGTGCGAGTACCATCTGGCTGGCGAAACGGAGTGGCTCGGTGGATTCTGTCGAGCATGACGCTCCGTTTGCGCAAACCATGAGCCACATGTTTGAGGCTTATCCAAACATCACCGTGCGGGTCGTCGAGCCAACAGTCGCTTCCGTTTCCAGCAAGGCCAGATCCAATCGAAAAGGGTATCGGGAAAGCTCGTTCGATCAGTACGTGTCATCGATTGATAGGGTGGAGGGCACATTCGACCTTATCGTGATCGACGGTCGGGCAAGGGTTTCCTGTCTGGCGAAGTCGGTCAGCCGCCTGTCACCAAATGGTATGGTTCTGTTCGACAATAGTAACCGGGCCGAGTATCGCGAGGCCATCAACTCCTGTGGTCTGCAAGAACGAGTGACACGTGGCCTTGCACCTGCCTTGCCATTCCCCAGCCAGACCTCCATTTTGACATTGGGGGCCTGACGTGCAGATCGTATCGATAGTGGTCCCCGTAAAGGACGAGCAGGACACTGTTCGGGAGCTGATTGTCCAGATTGAGGCGGCCTTTCAGCAGATCGATGGTGCGCAGGCTTCGCTCAAAGAGATCATCTTTGTAGACGATGGGAGTCAGGACAACACCTGGAAGGAGATTCTGAGCGCTACTTTGACCCATCCCTGCGCGAAGGGCATCCGCCTTCGAAGGAATTTTGGCAAGGCAGCCGCGCTCCAGGCGGGCATTTCAAGTTCGGTGGGCAATATCATCGTCACGATGGACGGAGACCTTCAAGACGATCCGAAGGAAATCTCGCGTTTTTTGGACGAAATACACGCCGGTTCGGATGTCGTTTCGGGATGGAAGCAGGTGCGTCATGATCCGCTCGGCAAGACGCTGCCGTCGAAGCTTTTCAACCGAGCGACGGCGAAAGTCTCCGGCGTCGCCCTGCACGATTTCAACTGCGGCTTCAAAGCGTATCGCCGGGAGGTCTTCAACAACATTAGCCTCTATGGTGAACTGCATCGCTTCATTCCAGCCTTGGCCCATGCGACCGGTTTCAAGGTCAGTGAGATCATCGTTCAGCATCGCCCGCGCCGATTCGGAAAATCCAAATACGGAATTGGTCGCCTTCTGAAGGGGTTCTTGGACCTACTTACGGTCGTAACCATCACGAAGTTTAATTCGCGCCCAGGCCACCTGTTTGGCGGTCTGGGTGTGGCAGTCATCGCTGTTGGTTTTGCAATTTTCTTATATCTCTGTGCACGTTGGTTTGGTGGTGAAGCAATTGGCGGCCGTCCGTTACTGCTTGTTTCGACGCTGTTGATGATCGTCGGTGTACAATTCACGCTTTTCGGCATGGTTGCCGAGTTGATCGTTGCGACCCGCAGTGATGATCGCGACGCGGGCATTATCGCCGAGATTGCGAGTTCGGAAGGTGGGCTGGCCGTAAAGCCGATCGACGCTCGTGTCGAACGCTAAGATCATTCGTGCCGGCGGTGCTCTCATTGCCGTGGCGGCAATGTACTTTGTCATACGCTCCGTCTACGGATACGCGGATCAGCTCGCCGAGATCCTGCAGCGGCCTCAAATCATTGTCTTGGTCGTGGCTAGTGCGCTTTCCTATGCACTCGCTCTACAGCTTGTGGGGCTGGCCTGGTTCAGCCTTCTGGTCTCGGTTGGAGAAAGGGCAATCTCTCCAGTCCGTGCTCTCCGCGTCTTCGCGCGCACCCAAGTCTACAAATATCTGCCAACCAACGTAATTCACCTTGTCGGCCGCTTTGTCCTGGCGGCTCGATATGGCGCCGCAAAGGATGCACTTTCCTATGCGCAGGTGATGGAGATCATTTTGATGGTCCTCGCTTCCGGAAGCGTGGCACTCCTTTTCTCCTTCTCCTTTCTGCTTCAAATCTGTGAGGAATACGGAATAGACCGCTATATCGCCTCTGTAATCTATGTCGCGACTGGCCTGACGGCACTTATGCTTGTTCCCATTGTTGCTGGCCGATATTTCAAGCAAAGCCGAAAGCATCTCGCGTTTTCAATGGCTGCGCTCAGTGTCGCCTGCTATGGCCTTTTTTTCCTTGCCAATGGCTTGATCGTCATCTTGCTAGTCCATGTGCTGTACGGATCCACGGTTGAATGGAAGATGATAATCGGGGTGTCGGCCGCCGGCTGGTTGCTTGGTTTTGTTGTGCCGGGGGCTCCGGGCGGTCTGGGTGTCAGGGAGGCCGTTTTCATCGCTGGGCTTTCGTCGATCGGCGTGCCTGCAGCCGCTTCCACGGCCGTTGCAATTGCGCATCGGGTTGTCACCCTTCTGGGTGATGTCCTTCTGTCAGCTGTGGAGCTTGGCTATAGAAAATGGACAGCAGAACCAGATTAGCGCATCGCGTTGCACGTGACTTGGCGCGCTATGTCTAGGCACTGGCCGATTCGATCGGCCTCGCCGTCAGCGATTCCACTCGACCGCTCTTGAGCGTCATTTTCCTTGTGCACACGCTTTCAATAAGACTCTCATTGTGGCTGGCCAGCACGATGATGCCGGCCTTTTCCGCCAGTTCATCCATGCGCCTTTTGGCCTTGTCCTGAAAAGAGGCGTCGCCGGCGCCGATCCACTCGTCCATCAACAGAATCTCGGGATCAAGCGCGGTTGCCGCCGAAAAGGCCAATCGCGCGGCCATGCCCTGGCTGTAGGCCTTGAATGGCAGGTCGATGAAGTCCCCGAGCTCGCTGAAGGCGATGATATCCTCCATCTTCTCTTCGATCTCGGCTTCCGTCCATCCGCTGATCAACCCACGCAACACGATATTCCTGCGCCCGGTGGCCTCGCGGCGAAAGCCTATGTTGATATTGAAAAGAGCGTCGACCTTGCCTTCTATCGCGACGCTTCCGCCCGATGGTTCGTAGATCCCGTAGAGCACCTTGAGTAGGGTGGTCTTGCCGGCTCCGTTCGGGCCAACCAGGCCCAGCCGGTCGCCGGCCTTCAACTCGAAGCTTATGCCGTCGAGCGCCTGCACAAACTGCTTTCTGCCCGAGCTCTCGATCCTGCCGCCTGGCCCACCCACGCGCCGGTCCGGCGCGGAAAGCGTCAGCTTCTCGTGCAGCTTGTAAACAAGGCTAACGTTGTCCAGTTTGATAGAAACCATCGAAGACTCAGATGATGAAGATGACTTGCTTGCGGTACCGGCCAAGCAGCAGCAATGCAATCATCCATATAGCCAATGACACGATGATCGTTACGGTGAAAGCATGAGCTGGAAATTCTCCAGTCATGATCGGCAAACGGACGATCTCGAGGAAATATGTAAACGGATTCCATTCGTAGGCGTATTTTTGTATGGGATCTTGCCCATTATACACCCAGAAAACGGGCGTGAAGAACATGCCAACCCGCAACAAATTGCCAACAATGAACTGACTGTCAGGAAAGAAGGCCCCAAGAAAAGCGAAGACGGTGATAAGGGCCGGTGTGGCGAACAAGATCAGGAACAATCCTGCCAACGACCAGAGCCATGGAGTAGCGACCGGAGAGCCGCTCAAGAGCAGAATGACAAGGCAACCAGCGATCGCATAGCCTGCCCGGATGGCAGACTGCAATGCCAGCCGCATCACATATACAAACAAAGGCAGCGTCGTGCCTTCGATGAAGCTCTCTTCGCGCTGGAACAGCGACACGCTCAGGGACATGACCTCCATCAGGTAGAACCATACCAGAAGGCCGATCGCGACATAGGCAGCATAGCCCGCGGCATCCTTGCCGGCAGGTTGGAACACGAAAACGAACGTGCCCACGAACGCAACGTAGTTGACCAGCAGCCAAAGCGGTCCGAGAGTCGTGCGTCTGTGCTGGTCGCCGATGTCCTCCTGGGCCAGCGCAACCCAGACCCTGTGCAGCCGCATGGCCCTGGAGATGTCGTCAAAAGCGCCGTTTAGTGCCGCAATCATCGTCTGGGGTATCGCAATCTGTCGTTCCGGCGCATTACTCTTCGCTGGCCATAGCGAACCACCAAGCCCCTCTCTAATAGCCATTTCGAAGAGCATATGGCAACGCATTGCGTCGTAACGAGGTCGAGAGCAGAGTCAACCGCGGCAAAATTGGATACACGCTCACGTTGCGGCAGTGTGCAAATCGCAAGGCTGGCCACAGGCTCGGCAACAACCATTCGGCAACAGGGCGTAAATCTTACTCTTATTCACACGCTCTACCGAAAAAACATCTGGCTATACCTCCCGGCCCGCAGTATGCGATACAACACGGCGGGGGCCGGGGATGGCACTTTGAGGGAGTGATCGGTCACGAATAATTTCGTGTTCGCACTCTGTCGGTGCTCATGTTCGAGAGCCTGGAGTCTAGTGCCGCCCAATGAATTCTCCCCTTGTATTCGGACTCAGGCCCGAAATGCGGCGTGGCTTCATCATGGTCCAGGACGTGGTCATGGTCCTGGTCGCGGTGGCGCTCAGCCTCGTTCTTTCGCGGTCGAATCTTTCGTTCGAGGCGCTGTCGCTCGAGGGCCTTGTCACCTGGGCGAGCATCGTTCTCATTAGCCACCTGCTGTTCAGGTCCTGCGGCCTCTACACCACGGTGTGGCGCTTCGCCTCGACGCCTGACTTCTTCAACATCCTGAAGAGCTGCGCGATTCTGACGTGCGCGCTTTATGCCGTTTCGCTCGTGGTTCGTTTCTTCGAGCCGGTGGCGGGCCTCAACGAGCGCCAATTCATCGTCTTCTTCCTCGTCTCCTTCACCATCATCTCGGCGCCCCGGCTGTTCTACCGCTTCCTGCGCGATGGCGCGAGCTGGGGGATCTTGAACCGCAAGACCGACAGGGCGCGGACCAAGCAGGCGTTGTTCGTCGGCCGGCTTGGGGAAGCCGACCTGATCATTCGCTTCACGCGCACGGCCGAGCCCGCCGACCATTCCATCGCCGGCATCATGGCGACCGAGCGTGACGCGCCCTTGGGCACGCGCATTCAAGGTGTGCCCGTGGTGGCGACCCGGCCGCGCCTCATTGATGTCCTGGAGGATTACACGAGCGGCACCCAGAGCCTCGATCTGCTGATCTTCGGCAGCGGCGCCGAGCACGAGATCGAGGAGTATTCCGAGCTTGTTCGCGTCGCCCGGCAGGGTGACATAGCGGTCGTCCAGTTCTCGGGGCTTTCGCAGCTGGGCCAGGAAGGCAAGCTCGTTCTCGATGCCGTCGAGATGGAAACGATCCTGCGCCGCCCCACGGTGCCGTCCGATATCGAACGCATCGGCGCTTTCGTCGGCGGCAAGCGCGTCCTGGTTACCGGAGGCGCCGGCTCCATCGGCCGCACGCTGGTCAAACGGTCGCTGGAACTGGGGGCCGAGGCGGTTCTGGTCGCCGACAATTCCGAGTTCGGCATCTTCCAGTTGAGCCAGTACGTCAACGAGAAGGACCATGATCGCCTCAAGGTCCGCATCGTCGACGTCGCGGACCGGCGCCAGATGACGCGCGTCGTTACCGAATTCAAGCCGGACATCATCTTCCATGCCGCGGCCCTGAAGCACGTTCCGCTGCTCGAGGAAAACTGGGAATCGGCCATCCAGACCAACGTCTTCGGGACGCTTGTCTGCGCCGAGGTCGCCGCCAAATGCGGTGTCGCGCAATTTGTCCTGGTGTCGAGCGACAAGGCCGTCGATCCGACTTCCGTGCTTGGCATGACCAAGCGGGCCGCCGAACAGATCGTCAGCGGCTTGCATGGAATGCCGGCCGGCGAAGCGGGCGGGCGCCGCGCCGCCACCAAGTTCATAGCCGTCCGGTTCGGCAACGTCTTTGGCAGCAATGGTTCGGTGGCGACCATATTCCAGGCGCAGATCGAGGCTGGCGGGCCGGTCACCATTACGGACCGGCGGATGACGCGCTATTTCATGACTGTCGCCGAAGCCGTCGATCTCGTCATCATGTCGGCGGCCGATGCCGCGTCGCGGCCGGCCGGCCAGGATTACGCCGTCTACATGCTCGACATGGGCAAACCCGTGCCCATCCTCGAAGTGGCCGAAACGATGATCCGCATGTCCGGAAAGAGCCCCTACACCGACATTCCAATCCGCTTCACCGGCATCAGGCCGGGGGAAAAGCTCCACGAAACGCTGCACGGTGAAGACGAGGAATTGGTCGAACTCAGCATTTCGAAGATTTTTGGTCTTAGCACCGATGTGGTGCAATGGTCGGATGTCCACGCCGCGCTTGCCGCGCTGCAGCAATCGATGAAGAGCCAGGACAAGGCAGCCTCGCTCGCCGTGCTTGCGGATCTCGACCGTGCGACGAAGGCAAGGACGAACGTATCTCAGGACATGATCCCGAAGACGGCCGGGCAGGCGAGTTAGTGGGTAAGGCAGATCCGCGCATCGCGGTCCTGATGGGCACGAAGGACGGCGCTGCTTTCATCGACGAGCAATTGCAGTCCTTGGCTATGCAGTCGCACCCTTTGGTCGATTTGTGGATATCCGACGACGGCTCGGTCGATGGCACGATCGCCATCATCGAGGCTTGGAAACCCCGCTGGGCAAAGGGTCGAATGACATTGCTTGATGGGCCACGGCAAGGCTTCGCCGCCAATTTCCGATCGATGATTCTCGACCGGCGCATCGACGCGGATTGCTATGCCTTCAGCGACCAGGACGATATCTGGGAACCGGACAGGCTGGAAAGCGCCGTCCGCTGGATGCAGGGGTTCGACGCGGGAAGCCCACTGATGTTCTGCTCGCGAACCGCGACCATGACCGAAACGGGAAGCCTGGTCGGCCGTTCGCCGCTGTTCAGCCGGCTGCCGTCCTTCCGCAACGCACTCGTCCAGAGCATCGCTGGCGGCAACACCATCCTGCTCAATCGCGCGGCGCGCGATCTGCTGGCAAGGGCTTGCGCGCGGACCGGCTTCGTCAGCCACGACTGGTGGGCCTATCTGATTGTCACCGGCGCCGGCGGTGTCGTCCACTATG
The DNA here is from genome assembly GCF_000502435.1 of Mesorhizobium sp. LNHC232B00. NCBI lineage: Bacteria > Pseudomonadati > Pseudomonadota > Alphaproteobacteria > Hyphomicrobiales > Phyllobacteriaceae > Mesorhizobium > Mesorhizobium sp. LNHC232B00. Next base: position 418,028 of record NZ_AYWP01000003.1, on the reverse strand, counting down.
ATCCGCGGCCCCTGGTGCGCTACCGGCAGCATGCGGCAAACCTGGTTGGCGCCAACGTATCGTGGCAGGCACGGGTCTCGCGGCTTGGCCGCCTGTTCAAGGGCGAGTTTGCCGGCTGGACCGATCTCAACCTTGCCGGCCTCGCCGCCAACCGCGACCTCCTGACCCCCGATGCGGCGGCGTGCCTCGACCTGTTCGCAAATGGTCGCCGGGGCAGCCTTTTCCATCGCCTGCGCGCTCTGCGCAAAAGCGGTGTCTATCGACAGACTTTGGCCGGGACACTCGGGCTCTATCTCGCGTTCGTCCTGGGTCGTATCTGAACGTCGAATGGCTGCGTGGCGCGCTTGGTCGAGAGGCGACCTCATGCTACGTCGGCCGGATGACGGGCTGCGCTTGGTCACGCCCAGGAGAGCTTTGACAGAGAGTATGATCGGCCGTTCATGAAGGCAGCCAAGAAAATCCTCGATCTCGCCGGTGCGGCTTTGCTGTCGATTGTCAGCCTTCCTGTGCTGTTGCTCGCTGTCCTTGCCGTCCGGCTATCGTCGCCCGGCCCGGCGATTTTCTCGCAGACGCGCGTCGGTCGCGGCGGCGTCCCGTTCCGCTGCCACAAATTGAGGACGATGTACCAGGGAACGCCGTCCTTGCCCTCGCACGAGGCGCCCGTAGGCGCCGTGACATCGGTCGGCAAGGTCTTGCGGAAATTCAAGCTCGATGAGCTGCCGCAGTTCTGGAACGTTCTGCAGGGGGAGATGAGCCTGGTCGGGCCGCGTCCCTGTCTGCCGACCCAGACCGAATTGATCGAGTGCCGCAGGCGGCTGGGCGTTTTGGAGGCGCTTCCAGGCATTACCGGCCTTGCCCAGATCCGGGGCATCGACATGTCCAACCCGCACCTCCTGGCCGAAACCGACGCTGCCTATCTCAGGACCGCGTCGCTCTGGCTCGACCTTCGGATTCTGTTTGGAACACTCTATCGCAACGCAGGCGATTAAGTGTTTCCAAGCCGCGCTATCGCGGCCAACCGCTCCAGCGTGCCGGTTTCCGGCAGCCAGCCTTCGGATGCGAGCAAGGAAGGATCGCATATCTGCGTCGCGGTCATGCTGTCCCAGAACATGCGCTTGCCCAGCAGGATCGCGCCCGCCCGCATCGGCCCGGCCGGCACGGCCACCAGGCGCGCCGGTCTTCCGAACCCCCTGCGAAAGGCGCCGACGATGGCCGCGACCGAAACCGGCGCCATATCGCTCGCACCATAGATCGGGCGAAGCGGTTCAGAATGGCTCAGCAGGTGCCACACCGCTCCCGCCGCTGATGACAATGACAGCAGCGAGCGGTTTCCTGTCAGGGCGCCTGTCGGCAGCGGCAGGGCGGTATCGGCCTGCCGCATCAGTGTCGCCAGGTTTCCTTTCATGCCGGGGCCGTAGACCGGAGGCAGCCGCAACGCGGCGGCGTCGGAACGGCCGTGCAACGCATAGGCGTCGCGCACCCTGGTCTCGGCTTCGCGCTTCGAACGTCCATAGGCGCATTGCGGGTCGGGGATGGTGTCCTCGTCGATCGTTGCGCTGACACGGGCGCCGATCACGGCCCGGATCGAGGAGAGGTGGATGAAGCGTCCGCTTGCCTGCTCGGCGCTGGCTTGCGCCAGCCGTGCGCTCAATTCCGCATTGCCCGCCAGGAAATCGGCCTCGCTGGCGTTGCCCTGATCGTTGTTCAGGCCCGCGCAATGAACGACGTCCGTGACATCCCTGGTCAGCGCCAGAAAAGCCGCGGCCGGCGCATCGAAACCGGGCATCGGCACGGTTTCGGAACCTGGATCAAGGCTCTCCGGGTGGCGGGAGGCGAGGCGAAGCTCGACGCCGGCCTCGCGAAGCTGGCGGACCACCTGACGGCCGATGAAGCCTGTCGCGCCTGTGACCAGGACTTTCATTGCCTTTGCCCGGACGATTAATGATTGGCGGATGGAAGCGTCGGATCTCCCATCCCTGGCGAAAGCACTTCTTTCGCCAGGGGCTGAAGCGTTTTTTCCGCCGCGGGTGGAAGCCCTTGGTTCTCCACTAAGGGCGCGAATGCCTGGTCTTGCGGCAATGGAGCCTGGCGGCCTGAGGCGAGATATGTTCCCGACACCAGGAAGACCATCAGCACCGAATCCAGAATGTCATGGCCGATCAGGATGCCGGTCATTCCGGCACAGAGATAGGTGATCACCGCGACGACAATCATGGTGGCGCCGAACCGCTCGATCGGATCGCTGCTGTTCCGCAGCACCAGGGCGGCATTCCTGGCGGCAACCACAAAGATCGCCGCCAGCGCCACGGCGCCCAGGATGCCTGCCTGCACCAGGGCGGTCAGGAAGCCGTTGTGGAAATGATTGAAGCCCAGCGACAACGCGAACTGGTTCTGGAAGCCCTGGCTTATCAAGAGCTGCGTCGCACCGACCCCATGCCCGAACAAGGGCGTCTCGCGGAATGCCTTGAGGCCGATCCGCCAAAGGGCGACGCGTATTCCGACCGAAGTGTTGTAGTCGCCGTGGCTGCCAAGCGCACTCAAGTCGGAGCGGAGGAAGTCGAGGCGCCCGGATATCGTCTGGAAGCCGAAAGCGGCGATGACGATGCCGACCGCCACCACCGGCAGCAGCAGGCGAACGACATTGCGCCCTCTCACCCTATGCTGGTTGATCAGCAGAACGGCGATGCCGGCGATCAGCAGCGCCAGCCAGATGATGCGGGTGCCGGAGTAGATGATGGCGATCGTTCCGCCAAGCGCCGCGCAGATGAGGGCGATCCTGTGCCTCTCGACCCCCGACAGGGCGCCGGCCACACAGACCATAACCGCGAGGCAGAGAACCTCTGCAAACACGATTGCATTCCCGGCCCCGCCCTCGGCGCGCATGCCAAACCAATATTGCTGGAAGACCGCCAGCAGCAGCGCGGTAAAACAGGCCGCCATGCTGCAGAGCACGATGATGCGGGCGAGCGTTGTTTTCTGCGTGATGCTCCAGGTCGAGTAGGAAATGGGGAAAAACAGGAAGGTGATGAGCGGGATCAGATGCGAGGCATCCCTGACGATCGCATTGTTGACGATGGAAGCCGCGAGATTGGCCGCGCAATAGGCATAGAACGCAACCGTCAGCGCCATCATAGCCGGGTCGATATTGAAGCGTCTTCTCCTGGAGGCGATCAACAGGACGGACCACAGGCCGCCGCCATTGAACACGAAGCTGACCACCGATCCCAGGACCGGTGGAAAAAAGAAACAAAGAATGGAGAAGTAGATATTGATCTGCGAAGGCGTGAATTGCCTTTTTATGGACGAAAGCGCGTTCAATTTGGGCTCGCTGTTTCGAGAAGCTTATGCGGCACATTTTGTCTGGTGGAACCGAATGTGCGCGCCTCGAAATTGCCCATGCTTCAAGACGCATCTTGCCGCTTCCGGTGGTGGTATAGCGGCTGAGCGCCTTTTTCGATAGTATGCCCCGGTCGATTGCCACTGAAAGTCGGCAACCGCGACGATCGGTGGAGGGCTCTCGGAGCGTCGACCCGCCAGCTTTCTCCAGGCAATATTTTTCCTGCGTTTCCTCAGCCGGAGATACGGCAAGGAGAAACTTCCGAGTTTTGGCGGAACCATGGAAAATTCATTCTCGAACAGACCGCTGCCCGGCTCGTCTTGCATTGTTCTGCGCCGCGCCGATCTGCTAGAACGCCCGCACGAAACACTTTGTCCAGAAGCGAAGCTTGAACCGGGCGCAGAAACCCGATGATTTGACGCAAGGTCTTCTGTCGGAAAGCACGAGAGAACGCTCACAGTCCATGACAATAGCGCTTACGCATCTGCAGCGGCTTGAAGCCGAGTCCATTCACATATTCCGCGAGGTTGCGGCCGCCTTCACCAAGCCGGTCATGCTCTATTCGGTCGGCAAGGATTCATCCGTGCTGATGCACCTGGCGATGAAGGCGTTTTATCCGGCCAAGCCGCCATTCCCGTTCCTCCATGTCGACACCACCTGGAAGTTCCGCGAGATGATCGCCTTTCGCGATCAGATGGCGCAGAAGCTCGGCTTCGATCTCCTGGTCCATGTCAACGAAGACGGCGTGCGCGACAACATCAATCCGTTCGATCATGGGTCCAACACCCATACCCATGTGATGAAGACCGTGGCGCTGCGCCAGGCGCTCGACAAATACGGCTTCGATGCCGCTTTTGGCGGCGCCCGTCGCGACGAGGAGAAGTCACGCGCCAAGGAGCGCATATTCTCGTTCCGCAATGCCCAGCATGTGTGGGACCCGAAGAACCAGCGGCCCGAAATGTGGAAGATATTCAACACCCGCATCGCTTCGGGGGAATCGATCCGCGTCTTTCCGTTGTCGAACTGGACCGAGCTCGACATCTGGCAGTACATCCTGCAGGAGAATATCCCCATCGTGCCGCTCTATTTCGCCAAGCAGCGGCCGGTCGTGGAACGCGACGGCATGCTGATCCTCAAGGACGACGAGCGCATGAAACTGCGCCCCGGCGAGGTCGTGGAGGACCGGCTGGTGCGCTTCCGCACGCTGGGCTGCTATCCGCTGACCGGCGCCATCGAGTCGGATGCCAACACGCTCGAGGCCATCGTCGGCGAGATGCTGACGGCACGCACCTCCGAACGGCAAGGTCGCCTGATCGACCGTGATGAAGCCGGGTCGATGGAAAAGAAGAAGCGCGAGGGGTATTTCTGACCATGCGCCACATCATGGCAAAGAGCCTCGCCCCCACCGACGGCGTCCGCGACTATCTGGCCGCGCAGGAGAAGAAGTCGCTGCTGCGCTTCCTGACCTGCGGTTCGGTCGATGACGGCAAGTCGACGCTGATCGGCCGCCTGCTGTCCGACACCAAGCAGATCTTCGAGGACCAGCTCGCCGCGCTCGAACGCGATTCGCGCAAGCATGGCACGACCGGTGACGACATCGATTTCGCGCTGCTGGTCGATGGGCTGGAGGCCGAGCGCGAGCAAGGCATCACCATCGATGTCGCCTATCGCTTCTTTGCCACGCCGAAGCGCAAATTCATCGTCGCCGACACGCCCGGCCACGAACAATATACCCGCAACATGGCGACCGGAGCCTCGACCGCCGACCTGGCGATCGTGCTGATCGATGCCCGGCAGGGTGTGCTGCGCCAGACCAGGCGCCATTCGATCATCGCCTCGCTGCTCGGCATCCGCCACATCGTGCTGGCCGTCAACAAGATCGATCTCGTCGATTTCGACCAGGCGGTCTTCGACCGGATTGTCGAAGACTACCGGCAATTCTCGCGCGCTCTCGGCTTTCAGACCATCGAGCCGATCCCGATGTCGGCTCGCTATGGCGACAACGTCAGCCGCCGCTCCGAGAACATGCAATGGTATTCCGGTCCGACGCTGATCGAGCATCTTGAGACCGTCTCGGTCGAAGAGGCGGCCGTCGAATTGCCGTTCCGTTTTCCGGTGCAGTACGTCAATCGCCCCAATCTCGACTTTCGCGGCTTTGCCGGCACGATCGCGTCCGGCGCCATTGCGCAGGGCGACGAAGTCGTCGTCGCCAAATCCGGCAAGTCCTCGCATGTCAAACGCATCGTCGCTTACGGCGGCGATCTCCAACAGGCGGTGGCCGGCCAGGCCGTCACGCTCGTCCTCGACGACGAGGTCGAGGTCTCCAGGGGCAACATGTTGGTTTCACCGGCCACCCGGCCGCAGGTCGCCGATCAGTTCGCCGCCAACATCGTCTGGTTCGACGAGCATGCCCTGCTGCCGGGCCGCTCCTATATCCTGCGCACCGAAACCGACCAGACCAGCGCCACCGTTACCGATCTCAAATACCGCATCAACGTCAATGACTTCGCCCATGAGGCTGCCAAGTCGCTTGAAATGAACGAAGTCGGTATCTGCAACATCTCGACGCGGGCGCCGATCGCCTTCGACCCTTTTGCCGAGAACCGCACTACCGGCGCCTTCATCCTGATCGACCGGATCAGCAATGCGACGGTTGGGGCAGGCATGATCGTGCACTCGCTGCGCCGGGCCGAAAACATCCATTGGCAGTCGCTCGATGTCGGCAAGCGCGTGCGCGCCGACATGAAGAACCAGCGGCCGGCCGTGTTCTGGTTCACCGGGCTTTCGGGCTCCGGCAAGTCGACCATCGCCAACCTGTTCGAGAAGAAGCTGTTCGCCACCGGCCGCCATACCTACATCCTGGACGGCGACAATGTCCGTCACGGTCTCAACCGCGATCTCGGTTTCACCGATGCCGATCGCGTCGAGAACATCCGGCGCGTCGCCGAGGTGGCCAAGCTCATGGCTGACGCCGGTTTGATCGTCATCGTGTCCTTCATTTCGCCGTTCAGCGCCGAGCGGCGCATGGCCAGGGAGTTGATGGCCGACGGTGAATTCATCGAAGTGTTTGTCGATACACCTTTCGAGGAATGCGCCCGGCGCGATCCGAAGGGCCTCTACGCCCGCGCGCTGAATGGCGAGATCAAGAATTTCACCGGTGTCGATTCGCCTTATGAAGCGCCGGAGAAACCGGAAATCCATCTGAAGACGCTCGGCAAATCGGCTGAAGCGATGGTAGATACACTGGAACACTGGCTGAACGAGCGTGACATTGCCGAAGACCAATATGACAGCGGCGGCGGCATCTGACGACATGCTGATGCTCGAGACCTTCGAACGGCTGGCCCTGGCGGCCGGGCGCGAGGTCATGCGCGTGTTCCACGCCGGCTGTGCAGTCGACCAGAAATCCGACGCCTCGCCGGTGACCGAGGCGGACCGCGAGAGCGAGAAGATCATTCTCACCGGGCTGCGCAGCGCATTTCCCGACATTCCCTGTGTGGCCGAGGAGGAAGCAGCGGCTGGCGTCATGCCGGCCGAACTTGGCGATGCCTTCTTCCTCATCGATCCGCTCGACGGCACCAAGGAATTCGTCAACCGCCGCACCGATTTCACCGTCAACATCGCGCTTGTGCGCCATGGCGTGCCGGAAGTCGGCGTCGTCTTCGCGCCTTGCACCGGCCGCTTCTTTTCCGGCTTGCCGGGCAGGGCGGAAGCCCTCGAAGTCGACGGTGATTACCAGATCGTCGCACGCCGGCCGATCTCGGTGAGGACGGCGGCGATACCGCTGGCCGTGGTGGCCAGCCGCTCCCACAACACGCCGGAAACCGAGGCCTATATTCGCGACCTCGGCGCCGCCGAGATCGTCTCGGTCGGATCGTCCCTGAAATTCTGCCTTCTCGCCAGCGCCGAGGCGGATGTCTATCCGCGTTTCGGCCGCACCATGGAATGGGACACCGCGGCCGGCGATGCGGTGCTGCGGGCCGCCGGCGGCACGACGCGCACGCTGGACGGAAAGCCCTTGGCCTATGGCAAGCGCAATCAAGCCGAGGACGCGGATTTCGCCAATCCGCATTTCATCGCCAGCGGCAGGGCAGGGGCGAGCCCCGCCTGAGAACTGCCGATTAGCCGAGACTTGCAGCTTACTCGGCTGCGGCCTGCGCCGAGTTGGAGCCGATATAGTTGCGGATCGTCTCAATGATCCGGTCCTGGTCGGCTTCGCTGAGATAGGGGTGCATCGGCAGGCACAGGATTCGCTTTGGCAGGTCCTCCGAGACGGCAAGACCGGTTGGCGTGCGCGGGTAGTCGCGATAGGCGATCTGGTCGTGCAGCGGCTTGACGTAGTAGATGACCGACGGAATCCCCTTTTCGCTCAGATGCGCCCTCAGGCCGTCGCGCTTGGGCGTCTCGATCGCGTATTGCGCCCAAGCCGAACGGCTGCCGTCCAGGTTGCGGGCGGCGGTGACGATATCGCCAAGCCCTTCGGCGTAGCGCTTTGCCACCGCCTGGCGGGCAACCATCTCGTCTTCCAGGATGGCGAGCTTTTCGATCAGGATCGCCGCCTGCAGTGTGTCGAGCCGCGAATTGATGCCGACGCGGATGTTGTCATATTGCGTCTCGCCCTTGCCGTGGAAGGCGAAGGAACGCAGCTTGTCGGCCAGCGCGTCGTCGTTGGTGAACATCGCGCCGCCGTCGCCGTAGCAGCCGAGCGGCTTGGCCGGATAGAAGCTGGTCGAGCCGACATGGCCGAAGGCACCGCACATCTTGTCGCCAAGCGATCCGCCCATCGACTGCGCCGCATCCTCGATCACCAACAGCCCTTTGCGGTTGGCGATGGCCATGATGGCATCGTAATCGGCGGCAAGGCCGAACAGGTCGACAGGGATGATCGCCTTCGGCTGCAGCCTGCCTTCCTTCTTGATCATGGCGATGGCCGCCTCGAGACTGGCGATATCGATATTGTAGGTTGCCGGATCGACATCGACGAAGACGGGCTCCGCCTTGGCCAGCGCCACCACCTCGGCGGTGGCGGCGAAAGTGAAGCTCGGCACGAACACCGCGTCACCCGGGCCGATGCCGGCGGCAAACAGCGGCAGCAGCAGCGCGTCGGTGCCGTTGGCGCAGGCCACGACATGCTTGGTGCCGACATAGGCGGCAAGCTTGTTTTCGAATTCGGTGACCTGCGGCCCCAGTATATAGCGGCCCTCGTCGACGACACGGTCGATGGCGACCCTCAGCCGGTCGCGGATTCGTTCGCGCTGCGCGCCAAGATCGATGAACTGCATGTCGGCCTCAAAAACGGTTTAACCAGGCGATTTAGCCAGATAACGGCCCGCTGGTACCAGAGTTGCGCCTGCCGAGAAAGCCGGGCAGGCGGAGCGACAAATTGCGGAGTTGTCGCAGTCCGTTACCTGTATTCCCGGTCTATGTCAGCCAGATGCCGGAAATCCGGGCTTTGTCGGGCGCTATGGCGCCTTTATAGCCCCATGGATCGGTCCTGCGAAACATAAAGTGATCGACCGGTTCAATCCGAGGGGTGCTCAGGCGATCTCATGCCGCCAGGGCGGGTTGGCGCCTGCCCGCGACACCGTCACCGCCGCCGCCTTGGCGCCGAGCGCCAGCGCCTTGCGGATGGCGTCCTGCGACAGTCCAGCGATTGCCGCCTTCGTCAGCAGGCCTTGTTCTTGCAGGGAGGCGAGGAGGCCGGCGTTGAACGTGTCGCCCGCACCGACCGTGTCGACCACCTCGACCTTCTCCGGCACCACGGTGACGGCATGATCCTTGGTGTAGCCGACGGCGCCTTCGCTGCCATGGGTCACGACGATCAGCTTCGGGCCGCGGTCGAGCCAGTTGCGCACGACATCCTCGTGCGAACCCGCTTCGCCAAACCAGTTCAAGTCCTCATCCGAGAGTTTCACGATGTCGGCCATCGCCATCATGGCGCGGATGCGCCGGAGATGCTTTGCCTTGTCCGGAATGAAGTTCGGCCGGATGTTGGGATCGAGCATCATGACGCGGCCCTCATGCTCGCGTTTCATGAACGCCTCATAGGCGCTACCGGCCGGCTCCGAAATCAGGCTGATGGCGCCGAACAGCATGGCCTCGATCTCGCTGCCCAGCGTCGGCAGGTCGTCGATGGTCAGCATGCGCCCCGCGGTGTTCTCGTCGTAGAATGTGTAGGTCGCCTGGCCGTTGTCCAGCCGCACGAAGGCAAGGGTGGTCGGGCGAGGGGAGGTGTGCGCATAGGTGGAACTGACTTTGCTCGCCCCCAGCGCGTCGCGGAATTGGCCGCCGAAAAGATCCGACGACAGGCCCGAAAAGAAGCCTGCCGGCGCGCCAAGGCGGCCAAGCGCGATCGCCGAATTGAACACCGCGCCGCCGACATAGGGCGCAAAGGCCGGTTCACCCTGCGTCGTGGTGCGCGGCAGCATGTCGATCAGGGCTTCGCCGCAGCAGAGGATCATGGCTTCCTGGTCTCCGGCGGATAGATCACGCCCTTGCGGATGATGATGTTGGCGTAAAGCCGCGGCTCGCTTGTCGCGACGATGGCATGCGCCGATTTGACCCGTGCATAGAAGTCGGCGCCGGCCAGCGCAACCACCTTGCGGCCCGGCGCGCGTCTGGCACAGATCGCCTCCATCTCGTGATGGACAGGGTCGGCAAGCGACGGATCGCCCTTCACGGAGGCGCGAAACAGCGCCTCAGCTACTGCGTCGTCGACCGGCAGGATACTGAGGATGGCATCGAGCACCGGGATGAGGGGATGACCATCGGCCCGGATGAGGCGTCTCGCATGCTCCTCGGCCGGATAATTTCCGTCGACAAGGGCGATCTCGTCGCCATGGCCCATGGCGCGCAATGTCGACAAAAGGTCCGGACCGAGCAGCGCCGGGATACCGATCAGCATTCAGGCGCTCCTGGAAATCGTCGTCGAGCCGATCAGGAAGCGTTCGGAAAGCGGCAGGCTGGCGCCGCCGAGCGCGCGGGCATGGATGCCGACGGTTCCCTCGCGAACGGCGGGAAGTTTCAGGCCTTCGCCATCGATTGCCGCAATGGCGTCGACGACGGCATCGACCAGCCGGCGGCGCACCGCCTTCGGCATCCAGCCATCGATCACCGCCGCCTCGAAATCGATGACAGAGGATGCAGCCACGATGGCGTAGGCAAGCGCCCGCGCGGCGCTGGCGATCCAGTCGTCGAGCTCGCCGCCGATCTCGCCCCAGTCCTCGGGCGAGGTCCACAGATGCGAGGCCTCGACGCCACGATCATTGAGCGCCTTTTCCAGCATGGCGATCGAGGCCACGTCGATCAACTGGGTCGGCTTTCCGTCCGGGCCTGGCACAGGCATGGAGCCGAGCGCGCCGGCGTTGCCGGTCGGACCGCCGAACAGCCGGCCGTTGAGGACGATGCCGCCGCCGGCGAAGGCGCCGATGTAGAAATAGACGAAATCACGCGCTCCCCCCGCCTGGCCGAAAACGAGTTCGGCGCCGCAGGCCGAGGTGGCGTCGTTCTGCAGATAGACCGGAAAATCGCACTGCGCCTGGATGTCGGCCTTGATGTCGCGATGGCGCCATTCGTCCATGACATCGCGCGGCGCGCCGGCGGTGTCGGCCCAGTTCCACAACTCGAACGGCATGGCGATGCCGAGCCCGGCAATGCGCTTGTCTTGCTCGGGCTTCAATTCGCCGCGCATCTTCTTCATGCCTGATGTGACGAACTCGACCGTCTCGCGCGGTGCCGGATAGCGATAGGAGTGCTGCAGCATCGAGCGCACATGCCCAAGAAAATCGATCAGCACGAGTTCCGCGCTGCGGCGGCCGATCTTAAGGCCGATGAAGAAGGCACCTTCGGGATTGAGCGCCATCGGGATGGAGGGCTGGCCGATCTTGCCGCGCAACGGTGCCTGGCGGACGAGCAGGCCTTCTTCCTCGAGTTCGCGCATGATGACCGAAACCGTCTGCGCCGAAAGTCCGGTCATGCGGGCGATGTCGGACTTCGCCAGGCTGCCATGCTGCCGCACCAACGAGAGCACCAGCCGCTCGTTGTGGTCGCGCATGCCGCTCTGGTTGGTGCCGCGGTGAATAAGGCTGTCATTCGCATCGGGCGAACCATGCCTCGCAGTGGCGGTCTCCACCCTGTTCCTCCCGTCGTTTCCCCACAATGCTTTTGGGCTAGAATGAGCGAGCGGCGCAACCCTGTCAATAATAAATAAGAGTGATTTAATTATTGACAGGGGCCTCGGTCTGGTGTCTGTTTGGGACAGCGTCCACGCTGGGAGAAATTCGTTGGATGCGCTGTTGGTGCCGGTTGGCCGGCACCCGGATGGTTCCACTGGGAGGAAGATCGTGAACAATACAAAACTGTTGAAATCGACCGTGTTTGCCGCAACGGCCCTCGGTCTGATGGCGTTTGCCTCGTCTGCGTCCGCAGCTGGCGTCGGCGCTTGCCTGATCACCAAAACCGACACCAACCCCTTCTTTGTCAAAATGAAGGAAGGCGCGACCGCAAAGGCCAAGGAACTTGGTGTCGACCTCAAGACCTACGCCGGCAAGATCGACGGCGACAGCGAGAGCCAGGTGGCGGCGATCGAAAGCTGCATTGCCGACGGCGCCAAGGGCATCCTGATCACCGCATCCGACACCAAGGGCATCGTACCAACGGTGAAGAAGGCGCGTGACGCCGGCGTGCTTGTGATCGCGCTCGACACGCCGCTCGATCCGATCGACGCGGCGGATGCCACCTTCGCCACCGACAATCTCGAGGCCGGCAAGCTGATCGGCGCCTGGGCCGCCGCGACGCTCGGCGACAAGGCCAAGGACGCCAAGATCGGCTTCCTCGACCTGACGCCGTCGCAGCCTACCGTGGACGTGCTGCGCGACCAGGGCTTCATGATGGGCTACGGCATCGACGTGAAGGACCCCAACAAGATCGGCGACGAAACCGATCCGCGTATTGTCGGCCACGACGTCACCAACGGCAATGAGGAAGGCGGCCGCAAGGCGATGGAGAACCTGCTTCAGAAGGACTCCGGCATCACCGTCATCCACACCATCAACGAGCCGGCCGCTGTCGGTGCTTACCAGGCGCTCAAAGCCGTCGGCCTTGAAAAGCAGGTGCTGATCGTCTCGGTCGACGGTGGCTGTCCCGGCGTGAAGTCGGTTACAGAAGGCGTGATCGGCGCGACATCTCAGCAGTATCCGCTGCAGATGGCGGCGCTCGGCATCGAGGCGATCGCAGCCTTCGCCAAGGACGGAACCAAGCCGAAGCCGACCGAAGGCAAGAATTTCTTCGACACCGGCGTCAACCTGGTGACCGACAAGCCGGCCACTGGCGTCAAGTCCATTGACACCAAGGAAGGCCTCGCCAAGTGCTGGGGCTGATGCCGGTCTGACCGGCAATTACCGAACCTGAGCGGTCGGGGCTTGATCCCCGGCCGCTTCGGGTGGACGATGGGTCGCGTGACCGCGAACAATCCCGGCAGCAGACCGGAAAGGCGTGGACGGGCGTCAGCGTTTGGCTGATCCCTCACGGGGAGGAAACATGGCTCAAGCTCAGGAATTCGAGAAGGTTCTCTCGGGCAGTGACACAAGCGTCGCCGCCTTTGACGAGCACAAATCGGCCGTCAAGCGCATCCAGCATTTCCTGCATTCGACGCCGGCCGCTGTGCCGCTGATCGTGCTGGTCCTATCGATCATTATCTTCGGCATCACCATCGGCGGGCGCTTCTTCTCGTCCTACACGCTGACATTGATCCTGCAGCAGATTGCTATCGTCGGCATCCTGGGCGCCGCGCAGACGCTGGTCATCCTGACTGCCGGCATCGACCTGTCGATCGGCGTGATCATGGTGATTTCAGCCGTGATCATGGGCAATTGTGCGGTCAGCTACGGTATGCCGGCCATTCTCGCCGTAACGATCGGGCTCGCCGCGGGCGCTGCCTGCGGGCTGCTCAACGGAATGCTGGTCGCCTACATGAAACTGCCGCCCTTCATCGTGACGCTTGGCACCTGGAACATCGTCATGGCCACGAACTTCATCTATTCGGCCAATGAGACGATCCGCGACACCGACGTCGACACCCAGGCACCGCTGCTGCATCTGTTCGCCATGAGCTTCAAGATCGGCACGGCGGTGCTGACGCTTGGCGTCATAGCCACAGTCGTGCTCGTAATGATCCTCTGGTACGTGCTCAATCACACGGCATGGGGTCGCCATGTCTACGCCGTCGGCGATGACCAGGAGGCGGCGAAACTCTCGGGCATCCAGACCAAGAAGGTGCTGATGACGGTTTATACCCTTGCCGGATTGATCGCCGCTTTCGCTGCCTGGGTCTCCATCGGCCGTAACGGCTCGATCTCGCCTTCGTCAGCGGTCACCGACTACAATCTGCAGGCCATCACCGCCACGGTGATCGGCGGTATTTCCCTGTTCGGTGGGCGCGGCTCGATCCTGGGCACACTGTTCGGCGCGATGATCGTCGGCGTCGTCTCCATGGGCCTCAACATGCTCGGCGCCGATCCGCAATGGAAAGTGCTGCTTACCGGTGTGCTGATCATCGGCGCCGTGGCGATCGACCAATGGATCAGAAAGGTTTCGGCATAGTCATGACCCAGGAACCCATCCTTACCGCGCGCGGTCTGATCAAACGCTACGGGCGCGTCACCGCGCTCGACAATGCCGATTTCGACCTCTACCCCGGCGAAATTCTCGCCGTCATCGGCGACAATGGCGCCGGCAAGTCGTCGCTGATCAAGGCGATTTCCGGCGCGGCCGTGCCGGACGAAGGCGAGATCCGGCTCGAAGGCAAACCCGTCGCCTTCAAGTCGCCGATGGAGGCCCGCGAAGCCGGTATCGAAACCGTCTACCAGAACCTGGCGCTGTCACCGGCCCTGTCGATCGCCGACAACATGTTTCTCGGCCGTGAGATCCGCAAACCCGGCTTCCTCGGCCAGTGGCTGCGCATGCTCGACCGCCCGGCAATGGAAAAGCGCGCCCGCGACAAGCTCACCGAGCTCGGCCTGATGACCATCCAGAACATCAGCCAGGCGGTGGAAACGCTGTCGGGCGGCCAGCGCCAGGGCGTGGCGGTGGCGCGCGCCGCCGCCTTCGGCTCGAAGATGGTCATCATGGACGAACCGACGGCAGCTCTTGGCGTCAAGGAAAGCCGCCGCGTGCTCGAACTGATCCTCGACGTCAAGAAGCGCGGCCTGCCGATCGTGCTGATCTCGCACAACATGCCGCATGTCTTCGAGGTGGCGGACCGCATCCACATCCATCGCCTCGGCCGTCGCCTCGCCGTCATCGATCCCAAGCAATATACGATGTCCGATGCCGTCGCCTTCATGACCGGCGCGAAGGCACCCCCGGAGGCCGCGCTGGCGGCCTGACTGTCAAATTGCCGCAGGGTAAGCCGGCGGCGGCGCATCTAAATCGATTGAATGTATGCTGCAATGCGGTAACATGGGCTGGGATGAATGGTGAAAGCCGGTATGATCGTGGCAACCGCACGAGAGGCAGCATGACGCGCGCGATGACATCCGAACCCCTTCCGCCACTGCTCGAAAATCCTGATCCGAAGACGCTCGCAAGGGAAGTCTTGATGGCCCTCAAATACAGGGTCGGCAAGGACACCACCGTCGCGACCCAGTACGACTGGCTCACCGCCTCGATCAAGGTCGTGCGCGACCGCATCGTCGATCGCTGGATGCAGGCAACCAGAGAGGCCTACGACCAGCAGGAAAAGCGCGTCTATTATCTGTCGCTGGAGTTCCTCATCGGCCGCCTGATGCGCGACGCCTTTTCCAATCTCGGCCTGATGGACAATATGCGCGAAGCGCTGTCGTCGCTCGGCGTCGACCTTGATCTGATCGCGGCGCTCGAACCCGATGCCGCGCTCGGCAATGGCGGCCTTGGCCGGCTCGCCGCCTGCTTCATGGAAAGCATGGCGACGGTCGACATTCCGGCGCATGGCTACGGCATCCGCTACGCCAACGGCATGTTCCGCCAGGAGATTCACGACGGCTGGCAGGTAGAACTGCCCGAGACCTGGCTCGATCACGGCAACCCCTGGGAGTTCGAGCGCCGCGAACGCGCCTTCGAGGTCGGCTTCGGCGGCGCGGTGGAATCGATCACCTCGAAGGACGGACGGCTCGAGCGCCATGTCTGGAAGCCGACCGAGCATGTCCTGGCGGTCGCCTACGACACGCCGGTCGTCGGCTGGCGGGCAAACCGTGTCAACACGCTGCGGCTCTGGTCGGGCATGCCGATCGACCCGATCCTGCTCAACAAGTTCAATGCCGGCGACCACATCGGCGCGCTGGCCGAAAGCAACAAGGCGGACGCGCTGTCTCGCGTGCTCTATCCGGCCGATTCCCACATGGCCGGGCAGGAACTCAGGCTGCGCCAGGAATATTTCTTCTCCACCGCCTCGCTGCAGGACATCGTCCAGCGCCATCTCAGCCAGTATGGCGACCTCAGGTCGCTTCCCGACAAGGCGGCGATCCACCTGAACGACACCCATCCGGCGATCGCCGTTCCCGAGCTGATGCGGCTGTTGATGGATGTCCACGGCATGGACTTCGACCTCGCCTGGGACATCACCAAGCGCACCTTCGGCTACACCAACCACACGCTTCTGCCCGAGGCGCTGGAAAGCTGGTCGGTGCCGCTGTTCGAGCGGCTGTTGCCGCGCCATATGCAGATCGTCTACGCCATCAACGCGCAGGTTCTGCTCGAAGCACGCGCGACCGACCAGTTCTCGAACGAGCAGATCAGCCGTATCTCGCTGATCCAGGAAAATGGCGACCGCCGCGTGCGCATGGGCAACCTTGCCTTTGTCGGCTCGCACTCGATCAACGGCGTCTCGGCGCTGCATACCGAGTTGATGAAGGAAACGGTGTTCGCCGACCTGCACAGGCTCTATCCCGATCGTATCAACAACAAGACCAACGGCATCACGCCGCGGCGGTGGCTGATCCAGTGCAATCCCGGGCTGACGTCGCTTGCCCGCGAGGCGATCGGTGACCGTTTTCTCGATGACATCGACGCCATCAAGGGGCTCGATGCCTTCGCCGACGATGCCGTCTTTCGCGACAAGTTCGCCGCCGTCAAGCGGCAGAATAAGGTGCGGCTGGCCAATCTCGTCGCCGACCGGCTCGGCATCAAGGTCGACCCTTCGGCGCTGTTCGACATCCAGATCAAGCGCATCCACGAATACAAGCGCCAGCTCCTGAACATCCTCGAGGCGGTGGCGCTTTACGACCAGATCCGCTCGCATCCGGAGCGGGACTGGATGCCGCGCGTGAAATTCTTCGGCGGCAAGGCGGCGCCCAGCTATCACAACGCCAAGCTGATCATCAAACTCGCCAACGACGTCGCCAGGGTCATCAACCGCGATCCGGCCGTTCGCGGCCTGCTGAAAGTGGTGTTCGTGCCGAACTACAATGTCAGCCTGGCCGAAATCATGATGCCCGCCG
The DNA here is from genome assembly GCF_000502435.1 of Mesorhizobium sp. LNHC232B00. Classification (NCBI taxonomy): domain Bacteria; kingdom Pseudomonadati; phylum Pseudomonadota; class Alphaproteobacteria; order Hyphomicrobiales; family Phyllobacteriaceae; genus Mesorhizobium; species Mesorhizobium sp. LNHC232B00. Next base: position 401,219 of record NZ_AYWP01000003.1, on the reverse strand, counting down.
CCGACCTGTCCGAGCAGATCTCGACCGCCGGCATGGAAGCGTCCGGCACCGGCAACATGAAGTTCGCGCTGAACGGCGCATTGACCATCGGCACGCTCGATGGCGCCAATGTCGAGATCAAGGAGTGCGTCGGCGACGACAACATCTTCATCTTCGGCCTCACCACCGCCGAAGTCGCCGAGCGGCGCAACAATGGCTACAATCCACGCGGCGTCATCGAAGCGTCGCCGGAACTGGCGCAGGCCGTGGCCGCTGTCTCATCGGGCGTCTTCTCGCCCGATGATCCCGACCGCTACCGCGACCTCATCAACGGCCTCTATGACAGCGACTGGTTCATGGTCGCCGCCGATTTCGACGCCTACGCCGCCGCCCAGCGTGAGGTCGACGCCGTCTGGCGCAACAGCCCGGACTGGTATGCCAAGGCGATCCGCAACGTCGCGCGCGTCGGCTGGTTCTCGTCCGATCGCACGATCCGTCAATACGCGAAAGAAATCTGGAACGTGCCTGCCTGATGTGATTGCATGAGGCCACGAGCAATGTGGTCCCGGTGATGCGGGTCGAAAATCAGTTCGCATCACCAGAAACAAAACACCTGGTGCCCTGGGAGGGACACTGCCTGATGAGGAAGCCGCGCGCGACCGCTGCGACAAGCGGGCCGGACGGACTGGCGCCAGCCAGCGATGTTGCGGCGATTGTTGCCGGCACGCACGGAGATCCGTTCGCTGTCCTCGGTGTCCATGAGGTCGGCAAGGGCCTGTTTGCCCGTTGCTTCGTTCCGAATGCTGAATTCGTCACCGCCTATACGCTGACCGGCATCGAGGCCGGCGAGCTGACCAGGCGGGACGATGCCGGTTTCTTCGAAGGCAAGCTGTCGATCAAGAAGCGCCAGCCGCTGCGCTACCACGCGCGCAATGCCGGCGGCGACTGGTGGCTGACCGACCCCTATTCGTTCGGCCCGGTGCTCGGCCCGATGGACGACTACTATATCGCTCAAGGCTCGCATCTCAGGCTGTTCGACAAGCTCGGCGCCCATGTCATCGAGCACGAGGGCGCCACCGGCGTGCATTTTGCCGTCTGGGCTCCAAATGCCCGGCGCGTCTCGGTGGTCGGCGATTTCAACGATTGGGACGGCCGCCGCCACTCGATGCGCGATCGCCGCGATACCGGCATCTGGGAGGTGTTCATTCCCGATATCGGCGCCGGCCGGCCCTACAAATACGAGATCATCGGCCCCGACGGCGTCAGGCTGCCGCTGAAGGCCGATCCTTTCGCCTTCAAGTCCGAACTGCGCCCGGCCACCGCTTCGGTCGTCGTCGTGCCGCCCGCCCATCAGTGGGGCGACGAGGCGCATCGCACGTTCTGGCGCAACGCCGATCCCCGGCGCGAGGCCATCTCGATCTACGAGGTCCACGCCGGCTCCTGGCAGCTTCGCGACGATGGCACGTTCCTGTCATGGGACGAACTGGCCGATCGGCTGATCCCCTATGCCGTCGAGACCGGCTTCACCCACATCGAGTTCCTGCCGATCTCCGAACATCCCTATGATCCGTCCTGGGGCTACCAGACGACTGGCCTCTACGCGCCATCGGCCCGCTTTGGCGATCCTGACGGCTTTGCCCGCTTTGTCGACGGCGCCCACCGTGCCGGCATCGGTGTCATCCTCGACTGGGTGCCGGCGCATTTCCCGGTCGACGAGCACGGGCTGGTCCATTTCGACGGCACCGCACTCTATGAGCATGCCGATCCGCGCAAGGGCTTTCACCCCGACTGGAACACCGCGATCTACAATTTCGGCCGCCGCGAGGTGGTGTCGTTCCTGGTCAACAACGCGCTGTTCTGGGCCGAAAAATACCATGTCGACGGGCTGCGCGTCGATGCTGTCGCCTCGATGCTCTACCTCGACTATTCGCGTAAGCAGGGCGAGTGGATCCCCAACGAGAAGGGCGGCCGCGAGAACCTGGAAGCGGTCTCCTTCCTGCAGAAAATGAACAAGGAGGTCTACGGCCACCATCCAGGCGTCATGACCATCGCCGAAGAATCGACCTCATGGCCGAAGGTCTCGGCGCCCGTGCATGAAGGCGGGCTTGGCTTCGGCTTCAAGTGGAACATGGGCTTCATGCACGACACGCTGGAGTATTTCGCCAAGGAGCCGATCTTCCGCAAGCACCACCACAACGACCTGACCTTCGGCCTGACTTATGCTTTCTCGGAGAATTTCGTGCTGCCGCTCTCGCATGATGAGGTCGTGCACGGCAAAGGCACGCTGCTCGGCAAAATGGCCGGCGACGACTGGCAGAAATTCGCGACCTTGCGTGCCTATTACGGCTTCATGTGGGGCTATCCCGGCAAGAAGCTCTTGTTCATGGGGCAGGAATTCGCGCAGCGCCGTGAATGGAGCGAGGCGCGCGCGCTGGACTGGAACCTGCTCGATTTCCGCCCGCATCGCGGCGTCTGGCAGACGGTGCGCGATCTCAACTATCTCTACCGTTCGCGCCCGGCGCTGCACGGCCGCGACTGCGAGCCGGAAGGCTTTTCCTGGCTGATCGTCGACGACAGCCAGAATTCGGTTTTTGCCTGGGTACGCAACGCGCCGGGCGGCAGCCCGGTGGCCGTCATCTCCAATTTCACGCCGGTGCCGCGCGACAATTATCGCGTGCCGTTGCCGAAGGCCGGCAAGTGGCGCGAGATCATCAACACCGACGCGTCCGAATATGGCGGCTCCGGCATGGGCAATGGCGGCTTGGTCGAGGCAAGGGCGGAGGGCAAAAGCATCTCGGCAACGATGCTCTTGCCGCCGCTGTCGACGATCATGCTTGAACTCGTAGCCGGCTGAGGCCGTCAAGGCGGGGCAACAGGGCGAGACTGAGTAACTTGGGAGGGTAGAAATGGCAGACTTGAAACGGACCCAGCCGCTGGCGCGCGATGCCATGGCCTACGTATTGGCAGGCGGCCGCGGCAGCCGCCTCAAGGAACTGACCGACCGGCGCGCCAAGCCGGCTGTCTATTTCGGCGGCAAGACGCGCATCATCGATTTCGCGCTCTCCAATGCGCTCAATTCCGGCATCCGCCGCCTTGGCGTCGCCACCCAATACAAGGCGCATTCGCTGATCCGCCATTTGCAGCGCGGCTGGAACTTCCTGCGGCCCGAACGAAACGAAAGCTTCGATATCCTGCCCGCCAGCCAGCGCGTGTCGGAAACGCAGTGGTATGAAGGCACGGCCGACGCCGTCTACCAGAACATCGACATCATCGAGGCCTACGGCCCCGAATACATGGTCATCCTCGCCGGCGACCACATCTACAAGATGGACTATGAGCTGATGCTGCGCCAGCATGTCGATGCCGGCGCCGATGTCACCGTCGGCTGTCTTGAAGTGCCGCGCATGGAAGCGACCGGGTTCGGCGTCATGCATGTCGATGCCAAGGACAACATCATCGCCTTCGTCGAAAAGCCCGCCGACCCGCCCGGCATTCCCGACAAGCCCGAGTTTGCCCTGGCCTCGATGGGCATCTACGTGTTCAAGACCAAGTTCCTGATGGAACAGCTGCGCCGCGATGCCGCCGAGCCCGGCTCGAGCCGCGATTTCGGCAAGGACATCATCCCCTATATCGTCCAGCACGGTAAGGCGATCGCCCACCGCTTCGCCAAGTCCTGCGTGCGCTCGACCGCCGAGAACGAGGCCTACTGGCGCGATGTCGGCACGGTCGATGCCTATTGGGAAGCCAATATCGATCTGACCGACGTGACGCCGGAGCTCGACCTCTATGATCGCGACTGGCCGATCTGGACCTATGCCGAGTTGAAGCCGCCGGCAAAGTTCGTCCATGACGAGGACGGCCGCCGTGGCTCAGCCGTGTCCTCGCTGGTCTCGGGCGACTGCATCGTCTCCGGCGCCTCGCTGAAAAGAAGCCTGATCTTCACCGGCGCGCGCATCAATTCCTATTCGACGCTGGAGGAAGTCGTCATGCTGCCCGACGTTCATGTCGGCCGGAACGCAAAGTTGAAGCGCGTGGTCATCGACCATGGTGTTAGGATACCGGAAGGGCTGGTGGTGGGCGAAGACCCAGCTCTCGACGCCAAGCGTTTTCGCGTTTCGGAAAAAGGCATCTGCCTGGTCACGCAGGACATGATCGACAAGCTGAAGCTTTAGGGGCAATTCCGGGAAAAGTGTAAGACGGTTTCCGTCCGGAATTGCTTTGAAACAAAGAATAGACAGGATCGGACCATAAACGCATGCAGGTTCTGTCGGTCACGCCAGAGATCTTCCCGCTGATCAAGACCGGCGGACTTGCCGATGTGACTGGTGCGCTTCCCATCGCGCTGGCGGCCAAGGGCGTGAGCATGCGCACGCTCATGCCGGGCTTTCCGAGCGTGATGGCCGCCTTCAAGAAAAAAAAGGCTGTCCTGCAATACCCCTTGCTGCAAGGCGGCAAGGCCTCCGTCCATTCCGTCCAGCTTGCCGGCCTCGAACTGTTCGTGCTCGACGCGCCACATTTGTTCGATCGCCCCGGCGGCCCCTATGGCGATGCCAGCGGTGGCGACTGGCCGGACAATTGGCGGCGCTTCGCGGCATTGAGCCAGGTCGGCGGCGACATCGCCGGCGGCGCCATCTCCGGTTACCAGCCCGACATCGTCCACGCCCATGACTGGCAGTCGGCGATGACGCTGGCCTATATGCGCTACGGCAAGGCGGTCGGCGTGCCCTCGATGATGACCGTCCACAACCTCGCCTTCCAGGGCCAGTTCGGCGCCGGCATCTTCGGCGAGCTTGGCTTGCCGGCGGCGGCTATGGCGCTCGATGGCGTCGAATATTATGGCGGCGTCGGCTTTCTCAAGGCCGGCCTGCAGGCCGCCTGGGCGATCACCACGGTCAGCCCGACCTATGCGCAGGAAATCCGCTCGCCCGAATTCGGCATGGGCCTCGACGGGCTCATCAACATGCGCTCCAGCGATCTCTATGGCATCGTCAACGGCATCGACATCGGCATCTGGGATCCGGAAACCGACAAGCATCTGGTGTCGAACTACACCGCCGAAACACTCGATGCGCGCACGCCTAATCGGGCAGCGGTTGAGGCGCGTTTCAGTCTGGAGCCCGACGGCAGCCCGATTGTCTGCGTCGTCAGCCGCCTGACCTGGCAAAAGGGCATGGATATCCTGGCAACGGCGGTCGACGGCATCGTTGCGACCGGGGCGCGCCTGGCCATACTGGGCTCGGGCGATGCCGGCCTCGAAGGTGCGCTGCTCGCCGCCGCCGCACGCCACCGTGGCCGTATCGGCGTCGTCGTCGGCTATGACGAGGCGCTGTCCCACATCATGCAGGGCGGCTGCGACGCCATCGTCATTCCCTCGCGCTTCGAACCCTGCGGGCTGACGCAGCTTTATGGCCTGCGCTATGGCTGCGTGCCGGTGGTCGCCCGCACCGGCGGCCTGGCGGATACGGTCATCGATGCCAACGAGGCCGCCGTGTCGGCCGGCGTCGCCACCGGCTTCCAGTTCGCTCCCAACAATGGCGGCGCCTTGCTGCACGCCATGCGTCGTCTCGTCGATGCACATGCCGATCCGGCGATCTGGAAATCGCTGCAGCGCCAGGGCATGAAGGCCGATGTGTCATGGGACAAGAGCGCGGAAAAATACATTGAACTCTATCGCTCGCTGCTTTCGAAAAGGGTTGCCTGAAGCATGATCCGTACCGTCCCCACCAAACCCTATTTAGACCAGAAGCCAGGCACGTCGGGCCTGCGCAAGAAGGTGCCAGTGTTCCAGCAGGAGCACTATGCCGAGAATTTCATCCAGTCGATCTTCGATGCGCTCGACGGGTTCAAGGGCAAGACCCTGGTGATTGGCGGCGACGGCCGCTTCTACAACCGCGAGGTCATCCAGAAGGCCATCGCCATGGCAGCCGCCAACGGCTTCGGCAAGGTGATGGTCGGGCAGGGCGGCATCCTGTCGACGCCCGCCGCCTCGCACGTCATTCGCAAATACAAGACTTTCGGCGGCATCATTCTGTCGGCCAGCCACAATCCCGGCGGTCCGCACGAGGATTTCGGCATCAAGTACAATGCCGGCAATGGCGGCCCGGCGCCGGAAAAGCTGACCGATGCGATCTTCGCCAAGACCAAGGCGATTTCGAGCTTCAAGACCGCCGATATCGATCCGATCGACATTGACACGATAGGCACGGGCAAGGCCGCCGGCATGACGGTCGAGATCATCGATCCGGTCGCCGACTACGCCGAACTCATGGAAAGCCTGTTCGACTTCGATGCGCTGCGCAAGCTGTTCAAGTCTGGTTTCCGTATGCGCTTCGACGCCATGCACGCGGTGACCGGCCCTTACGCCAAGGAAATCCTCGAAAACCGGCTCGGCGCTCCGAACGGCACCTGCCGCAATTTCAAGCCGCTGCCGGATTTCGGCGGCCATCATCCGGACCCCAATCTGGTCCATGCCAAGCACCTCTATGACGAGATGATGGGCGCCGACGCACCCGATTTCGGTGCTGCTTCCGACGGTGACGGCGATCGCAATTTGATCATCGGCAAGGGCATTTTCGTCACCCCGTCGGATTCGGTGGCGATGCTCGCCGCCAACGCCCGCCTGGCGCCGGGCTACAAGGACGGGCTGAAGGGCATCGCCCGCTCGATGCCGACCAGCGGTGCTGCCGACCGCGTCGCCGAAAAACTCGGCATCGGCATCTACGAGACGCCGACCGGCTGGAAGTTCTTCGGCAATCTGCTGGATGCCGGCATGGCGACGATCTGCGGCGAGGAGAGCGCCGGCACCGGCTCCAACCACGTCCGCGAAAAAGACGGCCTGTGGGCGGTGCTGTTGTGGCTCAACATACTCGCCGCGCGCGGCGAAAGCTGCAAGCAGGTGGTCACCGAGCACTGGGCGGCCTATGGGCGCAACTACTATTCGCGCCACGACTATGAGGAAGTCGAGAGCGACCGTGCCAACGCGTTGGTCGACGAATTGCGCGCCAAGCTCGGTTCGCTGCCCGGCACCAGCGTGCGTGGCCTGAAGATCGCCAATGCCGACGACTTCGCCTATCACGATCCCGTCGACGGCTCGACCAGCGAGCACCAGGGCATCAGGGTGCTGTTCGAAGGCGGCTCGCGCGTCGTCTTCAGGCTCTCCGGCACCGGCACCTCGGGCGCGACCTTGCGCGTCTACATCGAGCGCTACGAGCCGGACAAGGCGAGGCACGATCTCGACACGCAGGAAGCGCTCGCCGACCTGATCGCGGCGGCCGACGACATTGCCGGGATCAAGAGCCACACCGGCCGCAACAAGCCGAGCGTGATTACTTGAGGGCGGTGCTGCGTGTTTTCCTTCTTCCCCTGTGGGAGAAGGGGGAGCCTGCATGACCCAACTCGGCGCCACCGTCACCCGCGACGGCATCCGCTTCGCCGTCTGGTCCTCGTCGGCGAGGCGCCTCTGGGTGTCGATCTTCGATCATGCGGGCTACCACGAGACCGACCGGCTTGAACTCCAGCCGGAAGGCCAGGGCGTCCATGCACTCTTCGTCTCCGGTCTCGCCGCCGGTACGCGCTACGGCCTTCGCGCCGACGGCGATTATGCGCCCGAGCAAGGTCTGTGGTTCGATCCCGACAAGCTGTTGACCGATCCCTATGCGGTGGAGATCGACCGGCCCTATGCCTTTCACTGGCGGCTTGCCGCGCGGCGCAACGAAGGTGCCGACACGGCGTCATTGATGCCGAAGACCGTGGCGCTCGCGCTGTCCAAGCCGATGCCGGCCCGGGCGCCTGTCTTTTCGCCGGGTGGGCTGATCTATGAACTGAACGTTCGCTCGTTCACCAAGCTGCATCCGGACATTCCGGAAGAGCAGCGCGGTACGATCGCGGCACTTGCTCATCCTGTCATCATCGAGCATCTCAAAAAGCTCGGCGTCTCGGCTGTCGAACTGATGCCAGTGACGGCATCGATCGACGAACGGCATCTGCCGCCGCTCGGGTTGAGCAACGCCTGGGGCTACAATCCCGTCACCTTCATGGCGCTCGACCCGCGCCTGGCGCCCGGCGGCCTGGCGGAATTGCGCGATGCGGTCGCTGCACTGCGTGAGGCCGGTATCGGCACCATCCTCGACTTGGTCTTCAACCACACGGGGGAAAGCGATCGGCTGGGGCCGACCCTGTCGCTGCGCGGCTTCGACGATCAAGCCTACTACCGGCACCAGCCGGATGGCAGGCTGATCAACGACACCGGCACCGGAAACACGGTCGCCTGCGACCACCCGGTGGTGCGGAAAATGGTGCTCGACACGCTTCGCCATTTCGTCCGCCATGCCGGCGTCGACGGTTTCCGCTTCGATCTGGCGCCGGTGCTGGGCCGCGTCGACGGCGCGTTCGATCCCGCCGCGCCGTTGCTCGGGGCGATCGCCGGCGATCCCGTCCTTGCCGATCGCGTGTTGATCGCCGAACCGTGGGACATCGGTCCCGACGGCTATCAGCTCGGCAATTTCCGGCCGCCTTTCCTTGAATGGAACGATCGCTACCGCGACGACGCCAGACGCTTCTGGCGCGGCGATGCCGGCATGATCGGTGGGCTGGCGACGCGGCTTGCCGGCTCGTCCGATATTTTCGGCAAGGGCGGCCAGCCGGCCAGCCGCAGCGTCAATTTCATCGCCGCGCATGACGGCATGACGCTGGCCGACATCGTTGCCTATGAGCGCAAGCACAACGCGGCCAATGGCGAGCAGAACCGCGACGGTCACAACGACAATTTGTCCTGGAACAATGGCGCCGAGGGCGAGACGGACGACACGGCGATCGCCAAGGCGCGCTTCGACGATCGGTGCGCGCTGCTTGCGACGCTTTTCGCCTCGCGCGGAACGATCATGCTGACCGCTGGCGACGAATTCGGCCGCACACAGAAGGGCAACAACAACGCCTACGCGCAGGACAACGCGATCACCTGGCTCGACTGGGCAGGCCGCGACCAGGCGCTGGAGCGATACACCTCGGCGCTCGCGGCACTTCGCCGCGCCGTTCCTGCCTTGTCGGACACGCATTTGCTGACGGGTGAGGTGGCCGAGTCTTCAGGCAGCCCCGACGTCGCCTGGCTGGCGGAAACCGGCGCGCCGCTTGCCGAGGCGGACTGGAATGATCCCGCCCGGCATCGCCTCGTCATGCTGCTGGGCGATGCCGGGGGCGGCCGCCTTGCCATCATGGTCAACGGCGATCGCCGCCAATGCGTCTTCACTCTGCCAGTACGGGAAGGGTTCCGATGGCAGCCGGCGATCGAAACGCAGGCGATCGACCTTGCACGCCCGCTGCCGGGCCGCAGTGTGAGTTTTATGACAGAGCATCGGATCGAAAAGTGGCAACCGGTTTTCGGGCAATCCGATGCGGAAAAAATTGGTCCGCGCCGGCCCGGCAAGAGCCGCGACAGGAAGGGTTCGTGATGGCTGACGACAATTCCGGGCAGGGCGCGGAATGGTGGCGCGGCTGCGTCATCTATCAAGTCTATCCGCGCTCCTTCCAGGACACGACAGGTGACGGCAGCGGCGATCTCAGGGGCATCACGGCAAGGCTGGCCCACATCGCCTCGCTTGGCGTCGATGCCGTCTGGCTGTCGCCCTTCTTCAAGTCGCCGATGGCCGATATGGGCTACGACGTTTCGGATTATCGCGCCGTCGATCCGACGTTCGGCACACTGGAGGATTTTGACGGGCTGGTCGCCGAGGCGCATCGGCTGGGTCTGAAGATCATCATCGACCAGGTGCTGTCGCACTCGTCCGACAAGCATGAATGGTTCATCGAAAGCCGTTCAAGCCGCGACAATCCCAAGGCCGACTGGTACGTCTGGGCCGATACGAAACCCGATGGCAATGCACCCAACAACTGGCTGTCCGTCTTCGGTGGCCCGGCCTGGGAATGGGACTCGACCCGCCGGCAATATTACATGCACAATTTCCTCGCCTCGCAGCCGGACCTGAATTTCCATAACCCGGAGGTCCAGGACGCGCTTCTGGACACGGTGCGGTTCTGGCTGGAGCGTGGCGTCGACGGTTTCCGGCTCGACACGGTCAATTACTATGTCCACGACCGCTGGCTGCGCAGCAATCCGCCTTTGGCGTCGAGCGTCGCCGGCACCAACGGCGAGACCAACACCTATCTTTACCAGGAGCATCTGTTCGACAAGACGCAACCGGAGAACCTTGCCTTCCTCAGGCGTTTCCGGGCGCTGCTGGACGAGTATGAGGACCGCGCCGCGGTCGGCGAGATCGGCGATGAAGGCCGTTCCCTGCAGACGCTCGCCGCCTACACCTCCGGCGGCGACATGCTGCAGATGTGCTACACGTTCGATTTGCTCGGTCCGCAGTTTTCAGCGGCGCATGTGCGCGGCTGCGTCGCGGCCTTTGAAAATGCGGTGGCCGATGGCTGGGTCTGCTGGGCGTTCTCCAACCATGACGTGGTGCGCCACGTCAGCCGCTGGACGCCGCCGGACGGCGACCCCGACGCGGTGGCCAGATTCTCGATCATGCTGCTCGCCTGCCTGCGCGGCTCGATCTGCCTCTACCAGGGCGAGGAACTCGGCCTGGAGGAGGCCGAGCTTGCCTATGAGGATTTGCGCGATCCCGTCGGCATCCGCTTCTGGCCCGGTGTGAAGGGCCGGGATGGCTGCCGCACGCCGATGGTCTGGGAGGCTGGGGCCGACAATGCCGGCTTCTCCACCGGCAGGCCCTGGCTGCCGGTGCCGGCGAGCCATCGCGCCCGCGCGGTCGATGTGCAGAACAGCGACGAGCAATCGGTGCTGTCCGCCTATCGCTCGGCACTCGCCTTGCGCAAACGGCATCCGGCGCTGGTCAACGGTTCGATCCGCTTCCTTGACGCCGAGGGTGACGTGCTCGCCTTCATCCGCGAAGCAGGCGGGGAGAGGCTGCTCTGTGTCTTCAATTTCGCCGGGGAGGCGACAAATTGGCCGCTGCCGCCGGACATTGGTGCGGTCGCCGTTGTCTTGGAGGGCACTGCTGCAGTCGAGGGAGAAGCGCTTTCGCTGCCGGCTCTCGGTCGCTTCCTCGGTCGGTTCGACTGATTGGCGGTCTTTGGGCCAAGCGATCCGCTTGGCGCAAATGCTTACTGAACGAGCACCGCGCGTCCGCAGATCGCGCCGGTGACACGCACGTCGGCCTGGCCGACGCCGACACCCAGCGCTGACAGCACATTGTAAAGCAGGTCGTCGACCGGCGCCGTGACAGTGTTAAGCAGGGTCACCACCGCCGGCTTCACCGTTCCAAGCAGCGCGGTCAGATCGATGCCGAGACCAAGCGCATTGACCGAAAGCGACAGGTTGTTGACCAGCGACGTGGTCAGCGACTGCGAGATATTTCGTGTCGAAACGGTCTTGATCGTCTTGTTGGCGATGTCGGTCGCGTTGAACGTCAAGGTTTGCGGGCTGTTGTTGGTGATCGCGGTCGCGGCCGAACCCATCACCTTGATCAGCGGGATGTTGATCAGCAGGAGCTTGAAGCTCACATTCGCGATCTCGGCGTCGGTGAAGGTCTGTGGCTGGCTGAAATCCGCGAAGCCGGAGGGACTGTTGCTGTTGGCCAGGTTGAGCCGGGCAATACCGGGATGCGCGGCAATGGAAACACTGATGCTGGACGGTCCTGCCGGACAAGTGATGTCGGTCAGCTTGGCTTCGGCATAGGCCACTTCGACATTGAGCGGCAGGTTGACGGCTAGCAGGCTGATGCCGCCGCCGAGACCTGGCGTGCCGACACCGACGGACGCCGTCAGTTTGATGCGCGTCTGGGCCGTTCGAACGACAGTGCCGATGCCGCCGACCGCGAGCCATGGCGAGGATTGCGCCGGCTCGCCAATGGCGATGCTGAGCTTGGTGGAGAGCAATCCCGGGATGGTGGCGCCGAGATCGATGTCGGCCTGGTTGGTGCCGTTCGCGAGCACTGCGGCGGCGGTCAGCATTCCCATCGCGCTTGCGTCCACGCCAAGGCCGGACGGCTGTTGCCCGAGCCCCAGGCTCCCAACGGAACCAAGGTCGACAAGACTGCTGAGCGGGATCTTGACCGTGCTCGTCGACTTGGACGCAATGCTCTGCAGGGCGATCTTTGCCGTGTTGCCGAGGCCGGGGACGCTGGCCATTGCGGTGGCGATCTGGCCCACCGTCGCCTTCGAGGCCAGGACGTTCGAATAGGTACCGCCGGTCACGTTCAATTGTGTGGCGAGCGCACTGATGAAGGAAAGCACGCTGACATCGGCCGAGATCAGCCCGTTATAGTCCATGACGCTGAGCGAGATGTTGCCGCCGAGAAGTCCGCTCAAAAGCGCATTGAGGATGCCGCCATTGACGCCGAGCAGCCTCGACCCGACCGAGAATGTCGCCTGCGGCGTCGTGCTGGCCGTGGCTTGGGTGCCGATCACCGGTGTGGGGATGAGCGAACTGGCGAAATAGCGGGCGGGGATTTTCGCCAGCGTGACACGCACTGCATTGTAGGGGGTCACCCCCGCCTGGAAGCGCTGGGTGACAGTGGCGGTCGATGAGGCATATCGGCCTTGCGTGACCGTCACCACCGTCTTGCCGACCGCCGGGGCAATGGTCTGGCCGGAAGCTTGAACGACGACGCCTGGCATGCCGTTATCGGTGAGCGTGGTGACGACTGCCGTGTTGACATTGTTAATGTTCGAGGCCGCGGTGATCGCCGCCAGGTCGACCATCGCCTGGGCTTCCCGGCGCTCGGTGTAGATCGAGGCCTCGTCGATCGCCACCGCCGCCAGCGCCAATGCGACCGGAGCGATCAGTGCCGTCATCACGGCGAAATTCGCCTTGCTGTCTCCCACCATCGACCGCGCAAGCCGGCCGATGCCCTTGCCCGCCCGCATCGGCATTTTCAGATCCCCCCGACCCTGATCGTCGACTGGCGTTTGATCGTGGTCCCGGGCATCGCTATGCCCGGGAAGAGATTCCAGATCGGCAGGTTGCGCGCATCGTACGAGACGGACACCACGAACTGGCTGCCATCGGCCACGCTGTCATTGGCCTGGTAGGACAGTTTGCTGGCGTCCACGAAGGGATAGCCGGCGGCGTTGTTGGTGAGGAATGCGGCCACCAGCGTCTGGCGCTCGGTCTGGTTCAACCCGGCGATCGCCGTCCGGGCGGCGTCGGCCGCAATCTGCTGAATAGAGCTGGCGGCTCCGAAATAGATGCCGTATGCAACCATTCCGAGCAAGAGAAGGATGAACAGCGGTGACAACAGAGCGAACTCGACCGCTGAAGTTCCCGAAGCGTCCATTCGGAACGCACGCCTTCGGACCTTGGAAATGAGGATCTGAACCATGATACCAGCATGCCAAAGTTCGCATGCAGAAAGCGAAAACCTTGGGTGCAATCAGGGGGTGCATGCGATTGAAAAAGCCGCTCTAAATTAGGCGTTGCTTCTTCAGCTATACCGATTGACTTAGGGTCAATCAGTACTCGGTTGAAAAGAGCTTACCTCCTGTCTAGTCTCCTGCCACCAGCTGCCGGGGGGAACCGGCGGCGCGCTCGAAGGGGCCAGCCATCGGCTTCGGGGCGTCAACACTTAGAGGCGCGCCGACGGCAGCGCCGACAGGGAGAACTTCATGCTGAAAAACATGCTGAGGGCGACGGTTTTCGCCACGACCATGGCAGTGACCGCCGGCACTTTCTACACGCCGGCTTTCGCCGAAATTGTCTACAACCGAGGCACCGCTGCAGAATCAGAATCCGTCGACCCCCACAAGACCTCGACGGTTTACGAAGCCAATGTCCTGCGCGACCTGTTCCAGGGTCTCGTCATGCAGGACGAGAAGGCGAACCTCATTCCTGGCGCCGCCGAGAGCTGGACGGTATCGGACGACGGCACCGTCTACACCTTCAAGCTGCGCAAGGACGGCATGTGGTCGGACGGCAGCCCGGTGACGGCGGACGACTTCGTCTACGCGTTCCACCGGCTGGAAGACCCGGCGACGGGCGCCGAATACGCCTCGATGCTTTATCCGGTAAAGGGTGCGGAGGACGTCAACACCAAGAAGGGCAAGCCTGATGACATGGGCGTCAAGGCGATCGACGCCAACACCCTGGAGGTGACGCTGAAGGCGCCGACGCCTTACTTCCTGGAGATGCTGACCCACCAGGCGACCTATCCGGTCAGCAAGGCCTCCATCGAAAAGCTCGGCGCCGATTGGATCAAGCCCGGCCATCTGGTCTCGAACGGCGCCTATACGCTGGCCGAATGGGTTCCCAACGACCACATGAAACTGGTCAAGAATCCGAAATTCTGGGACGCCGCGACCGTCAAGTTCGACGTGGTCAACTACATCCCGACCGAAGACCGCTCATCGGCGATGAAGCGCTTCGAGGCCGGCGAACTCGACAGCTATGACGATCTGCCGACCGAACAGCTCGCCGATCTCAAGACCAAGTTCGGCGACCAGATCCACGTCGGTCCATATCTCGGCACCTACTATTACGCGATCAAGACCGACAAGGCGCCTTGGAACAATCCCGAACTGCGCAACGCCATCTCGATGGCGATCGACCGCGACTTCCTGGCCGAAAAAGTCTGGCAGAACTCGATGCTGCCTGGCTATTCGATGGTGCCTCCGGGCATCGAGGGCTATACGCCGGCAGTGGCCAAATATGCCGACATGCCGCAGATCGACCGCGAGGACGCAGCCAAGAAAATCCTCGAGAAGCTCGGCTACACGCCGGAACATCCGCTGAAGATGGAAATCCGCTACAACACCTCGGAGAACCACAAGAACACCGCGGTCGCCATCCAGGAACAGCTGAAGCCGCTCGGCGTCGACGTCACCCTGCTCAACACCGACACCAAGACCCACTATTCCTTCCTCGAGCAGAAGGGCGACTATGACGTGGCCCGTGCCGCCTGGATCGCCGACTACAAGGATCCCGAAACCTTCCTCGGCATCTCGCGCAAGGCGAGCGGCAACAACTACTCGAACTACGACAGCCCGGCCTATGAGGCGGCCATGGACAAGGCCGCGGCCGCCGGCGGCAAGCCCGAAGAGCGCATGAAGGAGCTCTCCGAGGCCGAGCGCATCCTGGTCGACGATGTCGGCCAGATTCCGCTTCTCTACTACAGCTACCACGACATCGTTTCCTCGAAGCTGCATGGCTTCGTCGACAACGTGATGGATGTGCATCCGTCGCGCTTCGTCAGCAAGGACTGATCCCTGGCCAGGCCCGCCGCGCGCTTCGAGTGCGCGGCGGTGCTGGTTTGCCATCGCATCGGTCCGGAAAGCGGAATCGATTTTCGGGAATCCGGTGCGAAGATTGAAGGCTGGAGCGCAATCGTCCGACTGGACGCGCGAGTTCCGGATCAAGCGGGGCACCGATGCTGCGATACGTATTCCGGCGGCTTTTGACCGCCATCCCGACGCTGTTCGTCATCGTGACGATGGCGTTCTTCCTGATGCGCGTCGCGCCGGGCGGCCCATTCAACCAGGAGCGCGGGCTGAGCCCCGAGATCAAGGCCAACCTTGAAGCCCAATTCGGCCTCAACGACCCGCTCTGGCTGCAATACGTCCACTATCTCGGCAATCTCCTGCGCGGCAATTTCGGCCCGAGTTACAACATGCCGGATTTCACCGTCACCGAACTGTTTGCCAAGGGCCTGCCCATATCCATCCAGCTCGGCGCCTCGGCGCTGATCCTGGCGCTGCTGCTCGGCAGTGTGCTCGGCACCGTCGCCGCACTCAACCAGAACAAGCTAGGCGACTACGCGGTGATCGCGCTGGCGACCGCCGGCAGCACTATCCCGACCTTCGTCATCGCGCCGGTGATCCAGCTTCTGTTCGGGCTGACCTGGAAGCTGTTGCCGATCGGCGGGTGGGGCGATGGCGCCTTCATCAACAAGATTGGCCCGGTGCTCACCCTTGCCTTGCCACAGATCGCCATCGTTGCCCGCCTGATGCGCGGCTCGATGATCGAATCGCTGCGCTCCCACCATATCCGCACGGCCCGCGCCCTCGGCCTTTCCGACTGGTCGGTGGTGGTCAAGCACGCGCTGCGCGGCGCCATCTTGCCGATCGTCTCGTTCACCGGCCCGGCGGCGGCGGCGCTGTTGACCGGTTCGGTCATCGTCGAGACGATCTTTTCCATTCCAGGCGTCGGCCGCTATTTCGTCGATGCCGCCCTCAACCGCGACTACACGCTGGTGATGGGAACGGTGGTGGTGATCGCCATCTTCACCATCGTCTTCAACCTGATCGTCGACGTCATGTACGCGGTCGTCGATCCGAGGGTGCGCTATGACTGATATCGCAGCCACGGCCCCCGTCATCGTCGGCCGCTCGCTCTGGGGCGACGCCTGGGCACGTCTCAAGGCCAATCGCGCCGCCATGTTCAGTCTTTATTACCTGGCCTTTGTCGCGATCATCAGCGTGTTCGGCCCCTGGTTCGTGCCGCATCAGTACACGACCATCTATGCCGACTATGTGCGCACGCCGCCGAGCTTCACGGCCTATCCCAAGGCAGATATGATCGAGACGGCCCTCGATGACGCGATCAGGCGCATGCGGGTCGACATCAAGGAATGGAAGCAGGATGGCGAGCGCGTCACGGTCACCGTCACCTCGACGAAGCCGATCGACGATCGCAACATCCGCTACCTCGACCGGTCCGACGCCTTCGACAACACCAAGATCGAGAGCAAGTCGCCCGACGGCCTCGAAGTGACGATGAGCACGTCGGTCAAGCAGCAGTATTTCCTGTTCGGCACCGACAACACCGGCCGCGATCTTCTCTCGCGCACACTGATGGCCGGGCGGATATCGCTGGCCATCGGCCTTCTTGCGGGTGTCGTGGCGGTGGTGATCGGGGTGATCTACGGAGCCACGGCCGGCTTCGCCGGCGGCAAGGTCGACGAAGTGATGATGCGCATCGTCGACGTTCTCTATTCCTTGCCGTTCATCTTCTTCGTCATCATGCTGGTGGTGTTCTTCGGCCGCAACTTCGTGCTGATGTTCCTGGCGGTCGGCGCGGTACTATGGCTCGACATGGCGCGCATCGTGCGTGGCCAGGCGCTGTCGATCCGCCGCCAGGAATATGTCCAGGCGGCCGAAGCCATGGGCGTCGGCCAGCGCGGCATCCTGCTGCGCCATGTCATCCCCAACCTGCTTGGTCCCGTTGTGATCTATATGACGCTGCTGGTGCCGCAGGTCATCATCCTGGAGAGCTTCCTGTCGTTCCTGGGGCTTGGCATCCAGGAACCGATGACCAGCTGGGGCGTCCTGATCTCGGTCGGCGCCAAGAACATCGGCACGGCCAACTGGCTGCTCTTGTTTCCCGCCTTCTTCCTCGTCTCGACGCTGTTTGCCCTGAATTTCGTCGGCGACGGCCTGCGCGACGCGCTCGACCCAAGAGATCGATAGAGATGATAGCGATCGATAGAGATGATAGAGATCGATAGAGATGGGGACCGTTGACATGGCTGCTGCCGAAACCATCCTCAGCGTCAAGGACCTGCGCGTCCGCTTCCGCACACTCGACGGCGCGGTCGAAGCGGTGAAGGGCATCAACATCCACGTCAATGCGGGCGAGACCGTTGCCGTGGTCGGCGAATCCGGCTCCGGCAAGAGCCAGACGATGATGGCGGCGATGAGCCTGCTGGCCTCCAACGGCGAAGCATCGGGCAGTGTCGACTATCGCGGCCGCAACCTCCTGGCACTGAGCAAGTCCGAGCTGAACAAGGTCCGCGGCCGCAAGATCAGCATGATCTTCCAGGAGCCGATGACCTCGCTCGATCCGCTTTATTCGATCGGCAACCAGCTGATCGAACCGATCCGCCGGCATCGCGGATTGAATGCCGCCGAGGCGCATGAGGAGGCGCTCAAGCTGCTGCGGCTGGTGCATATTCCCGATCCGGAGCGGCGGATGAAATCCTATCCGCACGAAATGTCCGGCGGCCAGCGCCAGCGCGTGATGATCGCCATGGCGCTCGCCAACGACCCCGACATCCTGATCGCCGACGAGCCGACGACGGCGCTCGACGTGACCATCCAGGCGCAGATCCTGATGCTTCTGGCCGAATTGCAGCGCAAGCTTGGCATGGCGATCGTCTTCATCACCCACGATCTTGGCATCGTCCGGCGCTTCGCCGACCGGGTCTATGTCATGCGCCAGGGCGAGGTCGTCGAGGAAGGCGAAGCCGAAGCGATCTTCGTCGACCCGCAGCACGCCTATACCAAGATGCTGCTGGCGGCCGAGCCGACCGGAACAAAGGCGCCACCGCCCGCCAATGCGCCCGTGGTGCTCGAAGGCAGGAATGTCGAAGTCACGTTCAGGATCGGCGGCGGCTTCCTCGCCGGCGAACCGTTGATGCTGCGCGCCGTCGACGACATTTCGATCCGGCTGCAGCGCAACCAGACGATCGGCATTGTCGGCGAATCCGGCTCGGGAAAATCCACGCTCGGCCGCGCTTTGCTGCGGCTGTTGCCGAGCGACGGGCTCATTCGTTTCGGCGATCGCGACATTTCCACCGCCGACCGGCAGGCGATGCGGCCGCTGCGGCGCCAGATGCAACTGGTCTTCCAGGATCCGTTCGGCTCGCTGTCGCCGCGCATGACCGTCGGCCAGGTCATCACCGAAGGGCTGCTGGTGCATGAGCCCGATCTTTCGGGCAAGCAGCGCGACCAGCGCGCGGTCGAAGCCCTGCGCGAAGTCGGCCTCGATCCAAACGCGCGCAATCGCTACCCGCATGAATTCTCGGGCGGACAAAGGCAGCGCATCGCCATTGCCCGTGCCATGATCCTGAAACCCAAAATGGTCGTGCTTGACGAACCGACCTCGGCGCTCGACCGCTCGGTTCAAAAACAGATCGTCGAGCTGCTGCGCAAGCTGCAGGCCGACCACGAACTGTCCTACCTGTTCATCAGCCACGACCTTGCCGTGGTGCGCGCCATGGCCGACTACATCATCGTCATGAAGCAGGGCAAGATCGTCGAGGAGGGACCGACCGAGGCGATCTTCAGCAATCCGAAGGCTGCCTACACCCAGACGCTGATGAATGCGGCAATCGATGTCACGCGGTTCCGGTTGAGCGCCTGAAACGTCGCTTCAGACAATCATCGTGGCGGCGTCTGTTTGCTCAGCTCGCCGACCTCTGGCACCTGCGCGCCCGTGCGGCGACAATGGCATCGTGCCGTTGCTTCAATTGGTCGATCCTCGCCGTCTCGCGGTTTGCGACCGCCGTCTTCACCCGCGAACCACCCAGCAGCCAGCGCGGCACGCTGGTGTTGGCGACCTTGCCGCGCGTGATCGCCACCTGCGAGATTTCGCCGGCGTTTTCGCCCAGTGCGCTGTTGAGTTCGGGGCAGCTCATTTTGTCGTATTTCGCCGCGTTCACCGTCCTGCCGATCGATGAGCAACCGGCCAAGAGAAAGCCGGCCACGAGAAGCAGTGCAACCAAAACAACCGGTGCCGGCTTTGCCTTTGAAATCAAATCCATGTCCGCATCCGGCTCGCCGTCTACCGGCCCCTCATACCATAGTTAGGTTCGATGCCCATTTCGTCAAAGTTTGCGCCTGCTGTCGAGCACGCACTCCGTGCTCACGCTGCCTTGGCGACGCATCCGGTCCCGGAAGCTCCACCGCCGAGCACTGCCTGGGCGATGTCGGCCTCGTTTTCATCGACATGGGCCGTCACCAAAACGATCCCCTCGGCGACGCTCCGATCATCCGGCTCGATGGTGGTCGTAACGAATGTCCCGAGCAGCGCGCCGGCGCCGCCGCCGCAGATCGCGCCGATCAGCGCCGCTGCCGGCAGTCCGGCAGGCAGAGGATTGATGCCTAGGACTGCGACAGCGCCCAGGCAGGCCGACGCCCCGGCGACCGCGCCAAGCAGGACAGAAGGTGTCTTCAAGACTCCGACTTCGTCATGGTAGGGCCCGATGACGGCAATCTGTACGCGGGGAACTCCGGCCGCCACCAAGGCGCCTGTGACCCTGGCTGCTTCGGCATGGGAATCAAAAAGCCTGCTAATTGTCGGCATGGTCATTCAGGGCGCGTTTTTGTCCAGCACCGTGTCGGCAACGAAGGATGCGGCGATCAGATCATCGCCATCGATTTGGCCCTGGCCGTCCTCCATCGCGGCCGCGACCCTTTGGAAGGTCTTCATTTCGCCCTCGGTGATCCGAGCCTCCTGCATCTTGGTCCTGAGGTCGTGCACGCGTGTGCTTAAGGCATGGGATCTTGCGGTCTCACGATTCGACATGCTCTTCATTTCCGCTTTATTCGACTGTCTTCCCGCCCAATCAACCAAATTAGGATCGTGTACAGCCGTTCCAAGTTGGGCTTCGGTCGGATGGGCTGCCAGACCTAGGTCTGATCGCAAAGGGCAATGGTCTTGCCGGGGACGCCGCGCGGAACAGCAGCTGTTTGCCGCCGTTGTCCGCTGCACGATCGTGGGAGGAAGCTGATGGAAAAGAGTGTTGGCCAGGCGCGTTGGTTGCTCGCACCGGTCTTCGCCGCGGCCATCACCTTGATGGCTATCGGAATAGCCCTCGGCTGAGCACCCAGGAGAACCGGCCAAGGAGGAGAACCGGCCAAGGAGGAGAATCGGCCAAGGGTGAGAACCGCCCAAGGTTTGCAATTGGCGCAGCCACGTCCCTTCCTGCGCCGATAGGGTTCGCTCGCCGCTCTCATGTGATGAGTGATGTGGCGAGCGAACCCTCGATTTCTGGTGGGCGCCGCAACCCGCGGCCCTTTTGGGGGCAGCAAGTCGGATTCCTGCAGGTTTCAAAGTTGAATGACGGCTTTTGCGGCGTGGCGCCGCATGAGAGCCGTCAGTCGAGCTTGTGCGCGGGACGCCGCTGTAGGGCGTCTGGCTGGCCCGGCTCGATCGGCGAGCCGGGCCAGACGGGCGGCGATCAGTATCCGCCGTTGTCGATCACTACGGGGTGACGGTGATGGTGACGGTAGGTCGAGACGGAGCCCGTGACAATCACGGTGTCCCGACGATGATGCCGGCGGCCATGGTCGTAGAATGCAACTGTACCGTGGCGGCGATGATGCAGGCGCTGGCCGTACTCGTTGATGATCTTGACGTTGTTGTGGTGTCGATGGTGGGTCCTGATAACGACATCGGCCTCGGCTGCCGAAGCCACTGCCGGCAATCCGATGCAAAGCGCCAAAGCGCACATGGCCATTGTTTTCATTGTAATTTCTCCATTGCCTTGATTAGCCCTTCCTTGGATAACCGCTGCTGGTCCGCTTTGGTTCCGGTTCAGGGCTGGATGAGGACGGCTGGGTTGATGGACGGGCGATCACATCGTCAATGGCCTGGACGAGGCTGCGTCTCGGCCACGACAGTTGGGAAACCCTGGTGTCCGCACCATCTGCGGCGAAAGCAGACGAAATGCGACAGAAGTGCTGCCATTGCCGCTTGCAGGAACGAGGTGTGGCGGCTATAAGCCCGCGGTCTGGTCACGGAGTGTAGCGCAGCCTGGTAGCGCACCTCGTTCGGGACGAGGGGGTCGCAGGTTCAAATCCTGCCACTCCGACCAGAAAAAACAACGCATTGGCGCATCCCGACTTCGGCGCTCCACCTGATACCCACCTGAATCAAGGCAAGACGTTTCACCTCAAACGCCACGCGTTTTGGGGGTAAACACGGCTTGAAGCCTATGGTAGCCACGACCCTCGACAATTTGTGTTCCAGCCATTTGGAGTTTCCAGTCTTGACCCCCAGGATCGTCGGCGAGGCCTTGCCCAACAGCTTCGAATTCGAAACCGAGGCGCTGATAAAGCCGACCGGCTTCCGCGAATATGACGCCCGCTGGTGGTTCGGCCACCCCGGTTCGGCTGTGCCGCCGGAGCTCAACCTGATCGGTGTCCAGGCGCTCGGCATGGGGCTTGGCACGCTGATCCGCCGTCTCGGCGCCGGCCCCGACATCGTCACCGGGCATGATTTCCGTTCCTATTCATTGTCGATCAAGCTGGCGCTGGTGTCCGGATTGATGGCCGCGGGCGCACGGGTGAGGGACATCGGCCTGGCGCTGTCGCCAATGGCCTATTTCGCCCAGTTTGCGCTGGAAACCCAGTCGGTGGCCATGGTCACCGCCTCGCACAACGAAAATGGCTGGACCGGCGTCAAGATGGGAGCGGCGCGGCCGCTGACCTTCGGACCCGAGGAGATGAGCGCGCTGAAGGCGATCGTGCAGGCCGGAGATTTCGACCTTGTCGGCGGTGGTTGCTATGATTTCATCCGCGATTTTCGCGCCACCTATCTCGACGACCTGACCAGGGACAAGCGTATCGCGCGAAAGCTGAAAGTGGTCGCCGCCTGCGGCAACGGCACCGCCGGCGCCTTTGCCCCGGAAGCGTTGCAGCGCATCGGCTGCGAGGTGATCCCGCTCGATACCGAACTCGACCACACCTTTCCACGCTACAACNCTATGATTTCATCCGCGATTTTCGCGCCACCTATCTCGACGACCTGACCAGGGACAAGCGTATCGCGCGAAAGCTGAAAGTGGTCGCCGCCTGCGGCAACGGCACCGCCGGCGCCTTTGCCCCGCAAGCGTTGCAGCGCATCGGCTGCGAGGTGATCCCGCTCGATACCGAACTCGACCACACCTTTCCACGCTACAACCCCAACCCCGAAGACATGCAGATGCTGCATGCCATAAGGGACAAGGTTCTGGAGACCGGCGCCGATGTTGGGCTGGGTTTTGACGGCGACGGCGACCGCTGCGGCGTGGTCGACAATGAAGGCAACGAGATTTTTGCCGACAAGGTCGGCGTGATGCTCGCGCGCGACATCTCCGGCCAGCNGTCGACAATGAAGGCAACGAGATTTTTGCCGACAAGGTCGGCGTGATGCTCGCGCGCGACATCTCCGGCCAGCACCCGGGTTCGACCTTCGTGGTCGACGTCAAGTCGACCGGGCTGTTCAACACCGACAGCGTGCTCAAGGCCAATGGCGCCGTCACCGACTACTGGAAGACCGGCCACTCCTACATCAAGCGGCGTGTCGCCGAACTCGGCGCCGTCGCCGGGTTCGAGAAATCAGGGCATTTCTTCTTCAACCCGCCGATCGGGCGCGGCTACGACGATGGGCTGGTCACGGCCATCGCCATCTGCCAGATGCTCGACCGCAACCCGGACAGCTCGATGGCCGACCTCTACCGTGCGCTGCCGCTGACCTTCGGCACGCCGACCATGTCGCCGCACTGCGCCGACGACGTGAAGTATGGCGTGGTCGAGCGGGTGGTCTCCGACTTTCAGGCGATGATGCGCGACGGCGCCGCTTTCGGCGGCCAGAAGATATCGGACCTGATCACCGTCAACGGCGTGCGTGTCGTCGCCGAGGACGGCACCTGGGGGCTGGTGCGGGCGTCTTCGAACAAGCCTGAGCTCGTCGTGGTCGTCGAAAGCCCGGTGTCGGCGCAGCGCCGCCGGCAGATGTTCGAGGCCGTCGACGCCGTGCTGCGCCGCAGCCCCGAAGTCGGCGCCTACAATCAGACTTTCTGAGCTGTGATTCGGCCAGCCTGACCTCGATCTCGACGCATGAGGCCGAAGCCACCATCACCAGTGGAAATGTCGCAGAACCGATCCCTGTCGACATCTCGAACCGATAGGAGTTGCCGCATTTCCAACTGGACGAACACGGGCTAAAGGCTTGTGTCGGGCGCCAACCGCCGCTTTTTTGAATACGAGACCCGAATGACCGATCGAATTGTCAGTTTTGTCATGAGCGGCGGCGTTGGCTCGCGGCTCTGGCCGCTGTCACGCGAGGACAATCCCAAGCAGTTCCATGACCTGTCGGGCGATGGCTCGATGCTGGCCAAGACCTTGCGTCGGCTGGCGGCAAGATCCGGCGGCGAAACGCCGATCTTCCTGATCGCGTCGGAGCGCCATGCCGAACGTGTGCATGCCGATCTTGCCGGCCTCGATCTCGCCGGCGGCGGTCCGCTGTTCGAGCCCACGGGGCGAAACACCGCTGCCGCCGTCGCGCTGGCGACGCTGCGCACTTTGTCCGAGTTCGGCGACAGCCTGGTCCTGGTGGTGCCGTCGGACCACGAAATATCGACGGCAAGGCAATTCTGGCAGAGCATAGAGGCGGGTGCCGAGGCGGCACGCGCAGGCCGACTTGTGGTGTTCGGCATAAAGCCGGCGCAACCCGAAACCGGCTATGGCTATATCGAGGTCGCGGCCGAAAGTGGCGGCATCTTCGACGTCTCACGCTTCGTCGAAAAGCCGGACCTTGCGACTGCGCAAGGCTATCTCAAAGCCGGAAATTTCTACTGGAACACCGGCATCTTCCTGTTTCGCGCCAGCGCCATGCGAGATGCATTTGCCGCCTTCCAGCCGGACATCTGGCAGGCCACCGAAGCAGCCTACAGGGCGGCGACATCGGATCTGTCAGGCCTCTATATGCCGCTCGAACTCTACGCGGCCATTCCGTCCAACTCGATCGACTACGCCATTATGGAGCGGGCGAAGGACATCGCGATGGTGCCGGCCGGTTTCCGGTGGAACGATCTTGGTTCCTGGCAATCACTGCTCGATGTCGGCCCGTCCGACAGCAGGGGCAATGTCATTGTCGGCGATGTCGTCGCCATTGATTGCGAAAATTCGTACATCCGCGGCGACGGTCGCCTGTTATCCGCCATCGGCATGAAGGATGTTGCCATCGTTTCGACCGCTGACGCCACTTTCGTCGCTCCTGTCAGCCACAGCCAGCACGTCAAAAAAGTCGTCGAGCAGTTGGAGAGGTCGGGCCGGCTCGAAACACGGTTCACGCCTGCCCATGATCGCGTCATTGAAAGTGGCGCCTGGCGGCGGCGCGTGCATCACTGGCTGTTTCAGGAAACCTTGCCATTGTGGTCGACATCAGGTGTCGACGAGCGCCACGGCGGCTTCCACGAAGCGCTTGGCTTTGACGGCTCCCCGCTGATGAAGCCCAAACGCATGCGCACGCAAGCTCGCCAGGTCTATGCCTTCGCCGTCGCCAGCGCGCGCGGTTGGGACGGTCCGGCCGACCGGCTGATCGCACATGGCATCGACTTCATGGCAGGGAAGGGGCGCACCGACCGCGGCGGTTGGGTGCGCACGCTGAATGTCGACGGCTCCGTTGCCGATGCCACGGAGGATACCTACGACCATTCCTGCGTTCTGCTGGCGCTGGCGCATGCACATATGTCGGGCAATCCGGATGCTCTTCGGCTCGGCGAGGAAACCTTCGCTTTTCTCGATGCCCATCTCGAGGACAGCCGCATGACCGGGTTCCTCGAAACATCGGACGGGGAGGGCGAGCGGCGCTCCAACCCGCACATGCATCTGCTCGAGGCGTTCCTGGCCTGGCATCAGGCCACCGGAGAGCGTGCCCATCTGCGCCGTGCCGCACGCATCATCGACCTTTTCCGCAGCCATTTCTTCGATCCTGAAAGCTGGACGCTCGGCGAATATTTCGACGCCGAATGGAAGCCGGCCGCTGGTGACAAGGGACTCTGGACCGAGCCTGGCCATCACTTCGAGTGGGCTTCGCTGCTGGTCGATTTTGCCGAGCGCAGCGGTCAGGCCGAATTGCGCGGCTTCGCCAGGAAACTCTACGCCTCGGCAATCGCCAGCGGTCTCAACCGCGCCACGGGCCTTGCCTATGGCGCGGTCTCGCGGCAAGGCCTGCCGCTCGACCTGGCGTCACGCAGTTGGCCGCAGGCTGAAGCGGTCAAAGCGGCAATTGCGCTGAATGGCTCAGGCGGCCCCGATCTCAAGCCGGAGATAGAGGCGCGCGTCGGCCGGCTGTTCCGGTGGCACATCGATCCGGCGCCGCTCGGCCTGTGGATCGACCGCATCGACGAGCGCGGCCGCTCCTTGGCATCCGACGTTCCAGCCAGTATTTTCTATCACCTGGTCTGCGCGCTGACGCAGTATCTGGACGGGACGGCGGAGAAGGGGTGAGGCGCTCGCGGCGACGCCGAAGCTGCCAATCTCCCCCCTTGCGGGGGAGATNGCGATCCTTCACACCCCCCTCTGTCCTGCCGGACATCTCCCCCGCAAGGGGGAAGATCGACTGTATCTCGGCTTCGCCAATCATCGGCTCAATATGGCGCCGCCACGTCCCCCGTCTCGACGTAGACCGATTTCAGCTGCGAGTAGAGTGCCAGCGCCGCCAGCGAATTTTCCCGCCCTATGCCGGACTGCTTGAAGCCGCCGAACGGGATTTCGACTGGCGTCAGATTGTAGGCATTGATCCAGCAAGTACCCGCCTGCAGCTCGGCGATGACGCGGTGGGCGCGCGGCAGGTCGCGTGTGAACACGCCCGCTGCCAGACCGAATTCGGTGTCGTTGGCCCGGTCGATCACCTCGTCTTCGCCATCGAACTTCAGCACGCTCATGACAGGTCCGAAAATCTCCTCGCGGGCAATGCGCATGGTGTCGGTGACGCCGGTGAACACGGTCGGCTCGACGAAGAAGCCGCCATCGAAACCTTGCAGCGAAGGCACGTTGCCGCCGCAAGCGAGCGTGGCGCCATCCTGCTTGCCGATGCCGATATAGCCGACGACCTTCTCATGCTGCGCTTTCGAGACCAGCGGCCCCATCTGGGTCGCGGGATCGAGCGGATCGCCGATACGGATTTTCTTGGTTCGCTCGACCAGCCTTTCGACAAAGCGGTCGTGAATGCCGCTCTGCACGAAGACGCGCGTGCCGTTGGAGCAGATCTGGCCGGTCGAATAGAAATTGCCGAGCATGGCGCCGCCAATGGCGTTTTCGATGTCGGCATCGTCGAAGACGATCAGCGGCGACTTGCCGCCGAGCTCCATCGTCGCGTGCTTCATCTTTGAGCCTGCAAGCGCCAGCACCTTGCGGCCGGTCGGCACCGAGCCGGTCACCGAAACCTTGGCGACGACATCGTGGCCGACGAGCCCGGCGCCGACATCGCCATAGCCCTGCACGACATTGAATAGTCCGTCGGGCAGGCCGGCCTCGCTGTAGATCTCGGCCAGCGCCAGCGCCGACAGCGGTGTGTTTTCCGATGGCTTAAACACCATGGCGTTGCCCATGGCGAGCGCGGGCGCGGACTTCCAGCCGGCGATCTGGATCGGATAGTTCCAGGCGCCGATGCCGACGCAGACGCCGAGGGCCTCGCGCCGCGTATAGGCGAAGGGGCCGCCGAGGTCGACGGATTCGCCATTGTAGGCGGCGACCGCGCTGCCGAAATATTCAAGGCAATCGGCTGCTGAAGGCGCGTCCGCCACCAGCGTTTCCTGCATCGCCTTGCCGGTATCGAGCGTCTCGATGCGGGCAAGGTCGGCGTTGCGGGCGCGCAAAATGTCGGCGGCGCGGCGCAGGATGCGGCCGCGCTCGACCGGCTTCAGCCGCGCCCAGGCGGGTTGTGCTGCCCGTGCGGCCTCGATGGCCAGCTCCAGCACGTTCGGCGTCGCCGCGCGCAGCATGGCGATGGTCTCGCCGGTGGCCGGATAGATGACCGGCAGCGGCGCGCCTTGCTCGTCGTCAACGTAGCGTCCGTTGACATAGTGCGATGCCGTGGGCTGGGCGCGCATGGGAAGTCTCCAAATTCTATTCGCCTGGGCCGGACGTTCGCCGGATCATGCTCTATCTGTCCGACGCCTGCCAGCGCGGATTGATCCATGGTTCCTGGTTGGACGGCGCCAGTGGCGTGCGGCCCAGTATGTGGTCGGAAGCCTTTTCGCCGGTCATGATCGACGGTGCATTGAGATTG
The DNA here is from genome assembly GCF_000502435.1 of Mesorhizobium sp. LNHC232B00. Classification (NCBI taxonomy): domain Bacteria; kingdom Pseudomonadati; phylum Pseudomonadota; class Alphaproteobacteria; order Hyphomicrobiales; family Phyllobacteriaceae; genus Mesorhizobium; species Mesorhizobium sp. LNHC232B00. The sequence continues at coordinate 373,510 of NZ_AYWP01000003.1, read as the reverse complement.
CCGTTGGTGACGCGCGGGAAGATCGAGGAGTCCGCGACCCGCAATCCTTCGACGCCGATCACCCGGCACTCCGGATCGACGACGCTCATCGCATCGTCGGCGCGCCCCATCTTGCAGGTGCCGCAGGGATGGTAGGCGCTTTCGGCGTGATCCCTGATGAAGACATCGAGATCGTCGTCCGACTGCACATGGCTGCCCGGCGAGATTTCCTGGCCGCGATAGGCATCGAATGCCGTCTGGCCGAAGATTTCGCGGGTCAGCCGGATGCAGTGGCGGAACTCCACCCAGTCGTCCGGATGCGACATGTAGTTGAAGCGGATCACCGGCTTCGATTTCGGATCCGGCGACCGCAGCGTCACCGAGCCGCGCGACTTCGAGCGCATCGGCCCGACATGCGCCTGGAAACCATGCGACTTGGCCGCCGCCTTGCCGTCATAGCGAACCGCCGCCGGGATGAAGTGGTACTGGATATCGGGATAGTCGATGCCGGCGCGCGAGCGTACGAAGGCGGCTGCCTCGAAATGGTTGGTGGCGCCGAGGCCCGACTTGAAGAACAGCCATTGCGCGCCGATGAGCGCCTTCGAGAACGGGTTCAGCACCGAATTGAGCGTGATCGGCTTGGTCGATTCCTGCTGGATGTAGAGCTCCATGTGATCCTGCAGATTGCGGCCGACGCCGGGCCTGTCGGCGAGCACGGCAATGCCGTTTTCGCGCAAATGCTCGGCCGGGCCGATGCCGGACAGCATCAGGATCTTGGGCGAATTGATCGACGAGGCGGCGACGATCACCTCGCGTCGCGCCTTAACGACCTGAATCTGTTTGTGAGCTTCGATCTCGACGCCGATGGCGCGTTGATTCTCGATGATCACCCGGCGGGCAAAGCCCTTGACCACACTCACGTTTTTGCGCCTGAGCGCCGGCCTCAGATAGGCTGATGCCGCCGACCAGCGGCGGCCGCCCTGGATGGTCTGCTCCATCGGTCCGAAGCCTTCCTGCTTCGATCCGTTGTAATCGTCGGTCAGTTCGAACCCGGCCTGGCGGCCCGCGTCGACGAAGGCGCCATAAAGTGGATTGCGCCGTGAGCCGCGCTGCACGTGCAGCGGCCCGCCGCGGCCGCGCCAGCCATCCTCGCCGCCGTCCGAATCCTCCATGCGCTTGAAGTAGGGAAGGACGTCGGCGAAGCCCCAGCCGGCCGCCCCCTGTTCGGCCCAATGGTCGAAGTCACGGGCGTGGCCGCGCACATAGACCATGCCGTTGATCGAGGATGAACCGCCGATCACCTTGCCGCGCGGCGTCGCCAGCACGCGGCCACCCAGATGCGGCTCCGGCTCGCTGGCAAAGCCCCAGTCGTAGAGGCTCATGTTGAGCGGGATCGACAGCGCCGACGGCATCTGGATCAGCGGGCCGATATCCGAGCCGCCGAACTCGATGACGATCACAGAATGCTTGCCGTCCTCCGACAGCCTGTAGGCCATGGCCGAGCCGGCCGAGCCGGAGCCGATGATGACGAAATCCGCTTCAAGCATGGTTCATATGCGCCATAAAATCGGCGAGCGAGACGTTGCCGCCAGTTGCCACCACGAGCACGGTCTTGCCCCGCACATCCACCTTGCCGCCGAGCAACGCCGCCAGCGACGCAGCGCCCGACGGTTCGAGCACCAGCTTCATCCGCTCGAAGGCGATTCGCATGGCGCGCCGCACCGATTGATCGTCGACCGTGATACCTCGCACGCCGGCGGTCTTGACCGCCGCGAAGGGCGCGTCGCCCGGCCGCCGCGACATCAATCCGTCGCAGATCGACTTCGGGGCGATCGGCATGGTCTCGATGCTGCCATGCGCCAGCGATGAACCCATGCCATTGAAACCTTCGGGCTCGACGCCAATGATCTCGGTTGCCGGCGACAGATAATGGAATGCGAGCGACACGCCGCCGATCAGTCCGCCGCCGCCGACCGAGCAGAACAACAGGTCGGCGCTGGCGTCCTTGGCCGAGAGCTGGTCGAGCGCCTCGAGGCCGGCGCCCGCCTGGCCGGCGACGATCTCCGGATCGTCGAACGGATGCAGCAGTGCCAGGCCTTCCGTCTCGGCGATCTCGCGCGCCTTGGCGGCGGCAACCTCTTCACGCGCGCGCTCGCCATGATCGGTCAGCACGACGCGTGCGCCGTAGCCGGCCGTAGCATCGCGCTTGGCGGCCGGCGCATCGATCGGCATGACGATGGTGACCGGAATGCCGAGCGCCTGGCCGGCGGCCGCCAGCCCTTGCGCGAAATTGCCGGAGGAATAGGCAACGACGCCCTTCTTCGCCTCCTCGGCGGAAAGCCGCTTCAGCCGCCAATAAGCGCCGCGTATCTTGAACGAGCCCGCCCATTGCAGCGATTCCGGTTTGATGAAGACACGGGCCGCACCGGTCTCGCGGGCAAGGGCTGCCGATTCCAGCAGCGGCGTGATCTGCGTCGCCCTGGATGTGACCGCATAGGCCTGCTTGAGATGGTCGAGGGAGGGGACAGGACTTGTCATCATTCGCCTCGCGGATACCTTTTGCTTTCCTCGAGATTGTCGAGGTTCATGTGGTTGCGCATGTAGCGCTCGGATGCCTTCTGCAGCGGCTGGAAATCCCAGGGGTAATAGGCGCCGTTGCGCAGCGCCGGATAGACCACCCAACGCCGCGCCTGGCTCTCGCGCACGGCGGCATCGAATTTGGCCATGTCCCAGCGCGCCCGGACCTTGTCCATGAAGACCGACACCAACGCCGCCTTGGCCGGATCGTTGGCCAGATTGACCCGCTCCAGCGGATCGGCTTCGAGATCGAACAGCTGCGGCGGGTCGAGCTCGCAGTGGATGAACTTGTATCTGCCGTCGCGGATCGCCACCAGCGGTGCGTAGGAGCCTTCGGCGGCATATTCGATCAACACAGGGGCGCTGCGTTGCCCACCTTTGGTGAGCGGCAGCAGCGACTGGCCGTCGGTCCACGGCGCGATTGCATCGATGTCGATGCCGGCGAGGTCACAGAGCGTCGGCGTCACGTCGAGATTGGAGACCGGCGCCTCGATCAGCCCGGCCGGCACGCCCTTGCCGGCGATCATCAGCGGCACCCGCGCCGAGCCCTCGAAGAAGCTCATCTTGAACCACAGGCCGCGCTCGCCAAGCATGTCGCCATGGTCCGAGCAGAACAGGATGATGGTGTCGTCGAGCATACGCGTGCGCTTGAGGACGTCCAGAACCTCTCCGAGCTTGTCGTCGACATAGGAGATGTTGGCGAAATAACCGCGCCGCGAGCGACCTACCTGCTCGGGCGTGATCTCGAACGACGGATAATCGCTGGCGAGGTATAGCCGCTGTGAATGCGTGTCCTGTTCGTCCTGCGCGATAAAACCCGTTTCCGGGTCGAGCGCCTGGCAGTGCTCGTAGAGATCCCAATACTGCTTGCGCGCGACATAGGGGTCGTGAGGGTGCGACAGCGAAACGGTGAGGCACCAGGGCCGATGGTTCGCATCGTCCTGTTCGCGCGAAAGCTGATAGAGCTTCTGCGTGGCCAGGAACACGACCTCATCGTCATATTCCATCTGGTTGGTGGTCTCGGCGACGCCGGCGCCGGTGACCGAACCCAGATTGTGGTACCACCATTCGATGCGTTCGCCGGGTTTGCGGTAGTCCGGCGTCCAGCCGAAGTCGGCCGGATAGATGTCGGTGGTCAAGCGCTCCTCGAACCCATGCATCTGGTCCGGCCCGACGAAATGCATCTTGCCAGAGAGGCAAGTGTAATAGCCGGCGGCGCGCAGATGGTGGGCGAAGGTCGGGATCGACGAGGCGAATTCGGCCGCATTGTCATAGACCCCGGTGCGCGACGGCAACTGACCGCTCATGAACGAGGCACGGCCCGGCGCGCAGAGCGGCGAGGCGGTGTAGTTGTTGGCAAAGCGTGCCGAGCGGGCAGCGAGCGCCCTGAGATGCGGCACATGCAGGAAGTCCGCCGGCCCGTCCGGGAACAAGGTTCCATTGAGCTGATCGACCATGACGATCAGGAAATTGGGTCGCTTCGCCGTCACTGCTTCCGCCGCTCGCCGAGTTTGGTTTCGAGATAGTCTTCGACGAGCGCGATCGCGGTCGCCGCGTCGGGCACGCCGTCCTTCAACGCCCGCCTGATATAGAGCCCGTCGATCATCGCCGCGGTCGCCTCGGCGGCGCGGTCGGCCTCGGCCCTGGGCAGGATGCCGATGAGCCCGCTCATCAGGTTCGAGTGCAGCCGCCGCGCATAGACCCTGAGCAGGCGGCGCAGCGCGGACGACTTCTGTGCCTCGACGTAGAAGGCGAGCCATGCGGCGATGGTTTGCGGCTGGAACTGGATGTCGGAGAAGTTGACGGCCACCACCGCCGAAACGCGTTGACGCGGGGAAGCGGCGGATTGAAGCGCACGCCGCATGTCGATGGTCAGTTCGGCCAGTATGTGCCGCATCGTCGCCAGCAGCAATTCGTCCTTGGCGCCGAAATAGTGATGGGCAAGCGCCGAGGATACGCCAGCCCGCCCGGCGATCTCGGACATGGTCACGTCGAGCGAACCGCGCTCGCCGATCGCAGAGATCGTCGCGTCGATGAGCGCCTTGCGGCGCAGTGGCTCCATTCCGATTTTCGGCATGCTGTTCCCGGCTTTTGCGGGGCAGATTATTTTTTATTGACGCGTCAATCAACAAAAAATCGACGCTTGCGCAACCTGTACCAAGCGATTGTCTGCTTCCGGGCCTTCACTGCCGAGGCAGGAATGTTTATATTTGAACAATAAAGGCGACATGAGCCGTAAGCCAGTGCCAGGCTGGCGCTAACGATGGAGACCGCCATGACCGCATGCATCGTCGGATGGGCGCATTCGCGCTTTGGCAAGCTCGAAGGTGAGACGCTCGAGAACCTGATCGTCAAGGTGGCGACCGACGCACTCGACCATGCCGGTATCGGCCCGGACGAAGTCGACGAGATTGTTCTCGGCCACTTCAATGCCGGCTTTTCCGCGCAGGATTTCACCGCCAGCCTGGTGCTTCAGGCTGATGACCGGCTGCGCTTCAAGCCGGCGACACGTGTCGAGAATGCCTGCGCCACCGGGTCGGCGGCGGTGAGGCAAGGCATCCGCGCCATCGATGCCAATGCCGCCCGTATCGTGCTGGTGGTCGGCGCCGAACAGATGACGACGACGCCCGGTCCCGAAATCGGCAAGAAGCTGTTGAAGGCTTCCTATCTGCCGGAGGACGGCGAGACGCCGGCCGGCTTCGCCGGCGTCTTCGGCAAGATCGCGCAAGCCTATTTCCAGCGCTATGGTGACCAGTCGGATGCGCTGGCGATGATCGCCGCCAAGAACCACAAGAACGGCGTCGACAATCCCTATGCGCAGATGCGCAAGGATTTCGGTTACGAGTTCTGCCGGCAGGAAAGTGAGAAGAACCCCTTTGTCGCCGGTCCGCTCAAGCGTACCGACTGTTCGCTGGTTTCGGACGGCGCCGCCGCCCTGATCCTTGCCGACACGGCGACGGCTCTGAAAATGCGCCGGGCGGTTGTCTTCCGCGCCAATGAGCATGTCCAGGATTTCCTGCCGATGTCGAAGCGCGACATCCTGACCTTCGAGGGCTGCGAGCAGGCCTGGACCCGGGCACTGAAGAGTGCCGGCGTGACGCTCGACGATCTCTCTTTCGTCGAGACGCATGACTGCTTCACCATTGCCGAACTGATCGAGTATGAAGCGATGGGCCTCGCCAGGCCGGGCGAGGGCGCGAAGCTGGCGCTGGACGGCACCACGGCCAAGGACGGCCGCCTGCCGGTCAACCCCTCCGGTGGATTGAAGGCCAAGGGCCACCCGATCGGCGCCACCGGTGTCTCCATGCACGTGCTGACCGCCATGCAGCTTGTCGGTGAGGCCGGCGGCATCCAGGTGCCCGGCGCAAAGCTCGGCGGCATCTTCAACATGGGCGGTGCGGCGGTCGCCAACTACGTTTCTATTCTCGACCGGATCAGGTAAACCGCCCGCATCTACGGGAGGTGGCATGACAAATCCGGTTCTGATCGAAGTCTTGCGCGGCGCCATCGTCGAGAGCGTGCATCGCGGGGCCGTCGCGGTCTTCGATGCCGACGGCAAGCCGTTGCTGGAGATGGGCGACACCTCGAAACCGGTGTTTCCACGCTCGGCGGTCAAGGCGATCCAGGCCTTGCCGCTGGTCGAAACGGGTGCTGCCGATGCCTACGGCTTCGGTGACCGCGAGCTGGCACTCGCCTGTGCGTCCCATTCGGGCGAGCCGGCTCATGTCGAGTTGGCACGTTCGATGTTGGCCAGGGCCGGGCTGGATGGCTCAGCGCTCGAATGCGGTGCGCATTGGCCCTCGAACCACGACGCGGAGATTGCGCTCGCCCGGGCCGGCGGCTCGCCCAACGCGCTGCACAACAACTGCTCCGGCAAGCACTCCGGCTTTCTCTGCACCTGCGTGCACTCCGGCATCGAGCATGGCGGCTACGTCAAGGCGGGACACGCTCTGCAGGAGATGGTGCGCGACGCCATGCAGGCAGTGACCGGCGCTGTGCACGGCGCGGACGAGCGGGCGACCGATGGCTGTTCGATCCCGACCTATGCCGTGCCGCTCAAGAGTTTCGCGCTCGGCTTTGCCCGCATGGCCACGACGAATGGCTTTGGCCCTGAGCGAGCCAAGGCCGCGAAACGCCTGCTCTCGGCCTGCATGGCGGAACCGTTCTTTGTCGCCGGCACCGGCCGTGCCGATGTCGCTTTGATGGAAGCCGCGCCCGGACGGATTTTTGCAAAAGGCGGCGCCGAAGGTGTCCACTGTAGCGCGATACCCGAGCTTGGCCTCGGCATAGCGATCAAATGCGACGATGGCGCCGGCCGCGCCGGCGAGGCCATGGCTGCTGCCGTCCTTGCCAAGCTGCTGCATGCGGACGAGGCCCTGTCGGCGAAGCTGGCCGCAATGGCAAACGCCCCGATCGAAAGCCGGATCGGCGCCAAAGTCGGAGCGCTGAGGCCGACCGCAGCCCTCGATTGAGGACGGTCTTCAGCTGACGTGATTGCGCTCGACCGTCAGATGGGCATAGCCGGTATTGTCGGATGACGTCAGGTCGCCTGTCGCGGGATCGGCCCAACGCTGGCCAACGATGGCGCCCTTCAGCGCGCCGTCGATGACGTTATCGGAGATGACGGCCGTACCGGCGCCCTCGACCACGCTGACGACGATGCCAGTTCCAGCCTTGCGGATGATGTTGCCGGTGGCAACGACATTGCGCAGGTACGGCCCCCAGCCGATCTGCATGCCGTAGAGCGGTGCGTTCTCGATGACGTTGTTGGAAACGGTGGTGTCGGCCTCGACGCCGATGCCGACGCCGAACCCGGGCGCGTCGGCGGGGTAGGGGCCGCTGGTCGACAGATTGCGCACGATGTTGCCCGAGCAGACACCCATGCGGCCGCCTTCGTTGAAGTTGACGATCGAGATGCCGTTGGCCGCGCTGTCGACGATGTTGTTGCTGATGTCGGCGCCCTCGAAGGAGAATTCGGAATAGACAGCCGTTTCGCCCGAGCGCGAGCAGGTGTTGCCTGACACCTGCAGGTTGCTGGAACTGTTGGCGCGGATCGCCGAAAAAGCGCAGTCGGAGACGACATTTCCCGAGATGATGACATTTCCGGCCCGGAAGGCGTTGATGCCGTTGCCGTTCTGGCCGGTTCCGCCGCTGCGCGCGCCGATGCGTTCGACGCGGTTGCCGGTGACCATGGTGCCGTCTTCCGCCGCCTGCCAGCGGTGTACGAGGATGCCGCCATTGGCACAGTCGGAGACGGTGTTATCAGTTATCGACAGGCCGGCGGCTTCGACCGAATAGATGCCGGCATCGGCGGCGCCCGATATGTCCGAGCGTTCGATGCGGCCCGCGGCGTGTTCCAGCGCAAGTCCGTTCTTGCCGCTGCCGGTTACCTGGCAATTGTCGACGACCAGATGCGCGACCCGGCGCAGATCGAGCAGTCCTTGCGCATAATCGCCCATCGACCGGTTCGAACCATCGAAAACCAGCCCGCTCAGTTCGATGTGGTCGGCCTGTTCGGCCATGAACAGATGGCCGTCGCCGCCGTAGACGATCCGCGTTGCCCCAGGCACGCCCGAAAGACGCACGCGGCTGGGCAGCGAAAGATTGGACACCACATAGGTGCCGGCTGGCAGGAAAACCGGCAAATCGCGGCTGTTTGCGTCGCGCAGCAGCTTGGCAAAGGCTTTGCTCTGGTCGTCGAAAGTGCCGGGCTGCACGCCGAGTTCGGTGGCGTTGATCGAGCCGCGCATCGAGGCTTTCTCGATGCCGGCAAGGGTGGCAGCCGCCGCCTTGCCAAGCGAGAGGCCGATGACGGCAAAGCCGGCGGTCTGCATCAGCAGCGTTCGTCTGTTCAACATCGGCACAGGGTCCTGGTGTTCAACCCCGGCATCGCAGGAATCGTGCCAGACGACTGGGCTGTCTTTCGCGGGGCCGGCAATGGCTTGTCGAACAGCCACTCGGAGCCTAAATTCAATTGATGAGCAGAGCTTTTACTCGCGAGGAAGACAGCGAAAACGCCATCGCCGGCGTCGGAGAGCGACCGATCAGCACGCACCGCAATCTGGTGACGCAGCGTGGCTTGGCGCAGATCGAGGACAATCTGGGCGATTTGCGCGACATTCTGGCGAAAGCCGAACGGAAAGGCGACCGCGAGCGCATAGCGGTGGTATCGCGCGACCTGCGCTACTGGACCGCCCGGCGCGAGAGCGCTGAACTGTCCGTGCCCGAGCCGGGCAGCGACCTCGTTCGCTTCGGCATGGGCGTCACGCTCGAGGGCGATGACGGCAGGAAGGTGCACTGGAAGATCGTCGGCGAGGATGAAGCCGATCCGACCAAGGGCTCAATTTCCCATGTGTCGCCGATGGCCGTCGCTCTGTTCGGCAAGAAGGTCGGCGACTTGGCCGTGGTCAACGGCAAGGAATGGGAGATCGCTAAGCTCTCGGATGGCTGACGCCAGTCGGCTTTGTCTACTTGGCCAATGTTTCGCTCACCCCGCCAGCAGCCGATCCATCAGACGATCCGCCGCTTCCGGAATAACCGTACCCGGCGGGAAGATCTCGGCAGCGCCAGCCCGCAGCACCGCGTCATAGTCCTGGGGCGGGATGACGCCGCCTGCCACGATTAGCATGTCGCCTCGGCCGAGCTTTTTCAGCGCGTCGCGCAACTCGGGGATCAGCGTCAGGTGCCCCGCCGCCAGCGATGAGGCGCCGATAATATGGATGTCATGCTCGACCGCCAGTTTCGCGATCTCTTCCGGTGTCTGGAACATCGGGCCGACCGTGACGTCGAAGCCGAGATCGGCGAAGGCCGTGGCGATCACCTTCTGCCCGCGGTCGTGCCCGTCCTGTCCCATCTTGGCCACCAGGATGCGCGGCTTGCCGCCAAATTTCTTCCCGAAAGCATCGAGCTTGTCCTGCAGCCCGTCGACCACCGGGCTGTCGCCAAGCGCCTTGCGATAGACGCCGGAAATGGTCTGCACCGTAGCAATGTGCCGGCCGAAGACTTTCTCCAGGGCAAACGAGATTTCGCCGACCGTGGCATTGGCGCGCGCGGCGCGGATGGCGAATTCCAGCAGGTTTTCATTGCCCTGCGCGGCATGGGTCAGCGCGTCGAGCGCGCTTTCGACGGCGGCGACGTCGCGCGTGCCTTTCAGCCGCTGCAGCTTCGACAATTGCCGGGCCCTGACCTCGGCATTGTCGATCTTGAGCACGTCGACCGCGATGTCGTTCTCCGGCCGATGCGCATTGACCCCGACCAGCATCTGCTCGCCGGAATCGATGCGTGCCTGCGTGCGCGCCGCCGCTTCCTCGATGCGCAGCTTCGGAATGCCCTGTTCGGTCGCGGCGGCCATGCCGCCAAGCGCCTCGACCTCCTCGATATGGCTCAGCGCGCGTGCCGCCAGATCATGCGTCAGCCGTTCGAGGTAGGCCGACCCGCCCCACGGATCTATGATGCGCGTGGTGCCGGATTCCTTTTGCAGGATCAACTGCGTGTTGCGGGCGATGCGCGCCGAATGGTCGGTCGGCAGCGCCATCGCCTCGTCGAAGGAGTTGGTGTGCAGCGACTGGGTGTGGCCCTGCGTGGCCGCCATCGCCTCGATCATGGTGCGGATGATGTTGTTGTAGGGGTCCTGCGCCGTCAGCGACCAGCCGGACGTCTGGCAATGGGTGCGCAGCGACAGCGAGCGCTCGTCCTTTGGCGCAAAATTCTTCTTCATCAAGGTCGCCCACAGCAGGCGCGCGGCTCTGAGCTTGGCGACTTCCATGAAGAAGTTCATGCCGATCGCCCAGAAGAAGGACAGGCGCGGCGCGAAGCGGTCGATATCGAGGCCCGCCGTGACACCGGCACGGGCATATTCGATGCCGTCGGCGATCGTATAGGCAAGCTCCAGGTCGGCCGTCGCACCCGCTTCCTGCATGTGGTAGCCGGAGATCGATATCGAATTGAACTTCGGCATGTTCTTCGACGTGTAGGAGAAGATGTCCGAAACGATCCGCATCGATGGTTTTGGCGGGTAGATGTAGGTGTTGCGGACCATGAACTCCTTCAGGATGTCGTTCTGAATGGTGCCCGCCAGATCCTTCTGCGCGACGCCCTGTTCTTCCGCCGCGACGATGTAAAGCGCCATGATAGGCAGCACCGCGCCGTTCATCGTCATCGACACCGTCATCTCGCCGAGCGGAATCCCGTCGAAGAGTTGCCGCATGTCGAGCATGGAATCGATGGCGACGCCCGCCATGCCGACATCGCCGGCGACGCGCGGATGGTCGCTGTCATAGCCGCGATGGGTGGCGAGATCGAAAGCGACCGACAGGCCTTTCTGGCCAGCGGCAAGATTGCGCCGGTAGAAGGCGTTGGACTCCTCAGCCGTCGAGAAGCCGGCATATTGCCGGATCGTCCACGGCTGCTGGACATACATGGTCGGGTAAGGGCCCCGCACGAATGGCGGCAGGCCCGGATAGGTATCGAGAAATGGCAGGCCCTTGAGATCGGCCTGACTGTACAGATGCTTGACGGCAAGACCTTCCGGCGTCGTCCGCTGCCCCTTGACCTCGACGGGTGTCCGCCGTGGCGGCGTCCAGCCGATCTGACTGAAATCCGGAATCAAGAAGCGGCCCCGATGGATTGGTCGATGCGCACGGGAAACAGCGGTTCGCACAGGACGATGCCTTCGGTGAAGGCTGGCCGATGCTGCGCGTCCAGCGTCTCGACCGGACGTTCGCCCTGCTGCGGATAGAGCGTGGTGCCGATCAGGGCCCGCTCGCCTGTCTTGAAGGCGGCGTCGCGCCGTGCGGCGGCAGCACGGACGCGCTGCTGGATGTGCCCGCCCTGAAGGCTGGACAGCACACCTCCTTCAGCCTCGATTGCCTGCAACTCCGCCCACGCTGCCTCGCAGAGATCGGTGGTCAAGGCTTCGACCGCGCCGGAACCAAAGGCAGGATCGGCGACATGATCGACATGGCTTTCATTGGCCATGATCAGCTGCGTGTTGCGCGCGACGCGGCGGGCAAAAGGTGCCGGCAGGCCGTGCGCGATCGTATGTGGCAGGATGGAGATCGAATCGGCGCCGCCCGCGGCCGCGGCGAAGCAGCCGATCGTCGTGCGCAGTATGTTGGTTTCCGGGTCCAGCGCAGTCATCATGCGAAACGATGTCTCGGCATGGATGTTGGCCGTGGAATTGGGGATCGAGCAGGCCTCCTGCACCCGTGCCCACAGCCTGCGCAGCGCCCGGACCTTGGCCATCGAGAGAAACTGGTCCTGGTCGACGCTGAGCGCGAAGCCGATATGGGGTGCGGCATAGACGAGCGGCTGCCGCGCCTTCTCGAACATTCTCAGATACGAGACCGCCGAAGCCAGCATGATGCCGAGCTCCTGCGCTTCCGTTGCGCCGGCATTGTGGAAGACGCGTCCATCCGCCTCGAGCAGCACGCCGGGAACACCCATCGAGAAGAAATGCGCCAGCGATTGCGGCATCGATTCCTGCAGCGCCTCGATCGACATGCGCAGCCGGCCGGTTCCGGCAAGGATTGCCGCCGGGTCGATGCCGAACGACAAATTGAGCTTTGCCGGATCGGAGCGGCGCTTGCTTAGGAACGCCACCAGCCAGTCGGCCATCGGGCGGCTCCAGGGATGGGTGTCGATGCGGATCTGGACGCGGTTCAGGGGCACGCCGTCCAGCACCGTCTCCAGCGCCTGCGCCGTCCTCGGCAGGCCATAGCCGAACGCGTTCGGAGCCCCTTCGAAGACCAGCGACAGTCCGGTCGCGCCCTGTGCGATGTCTTCCAGGGCCTGGGCCTTGGCGCGATCGATATCGGGGTCGTCGACGCGCTGGCTGACGATCCAGGGCGATCGGGGATTGGTACGCACGATCGGCTCGGTTCCGGTCGCGCGGTCGTAGAGCGGCTCGATGCGGATGTTGTCGTCGGTGTGCGAGACCAGCTTTTCCTCGAAGGACGCACCGGCCAGCGCCTTTTCCGCCAAGGTCAACCATCGCTGGCGCTCGGCATCCGCTGGTTCTGCATTCCTGGTCAAGGCTCCGGCGCCCATCCATTTTCCTCGCTTTACGTGGCCGCACCAGCCCGGTCACATCAGTCTACGGTCCCCGGTCGGTTATCGCAATGCAATGTGCTTCGAGGTCCCGAATACGATCCCTTCAGATATAGGTTCGCCTGCGTGGACGGACCATGAACGATTGCCAAACACCAGCAAAATCCGCAAGTTCCAAAAATCCGATTTTGTCGATTGGTCCGATTTGGACGATTGGCCCGGACGTTTGGCCCGGACATTTGGCCCGGACATTTGGCATTGTCGCTGCGCAGCAGCCTGACTATACCTGCGGCTTGGCCATTGGCTTTAGACACACCCGTTTGCGGAGACCGGATACATGGCTGACGACACCAGTATTTTCATCGGCGCCAGCCGCAAGCCGGACGACAGCTATCAGCGTCCCGAGCAATTGCTGCTGCAATATGGAAACCGCCATGGCCTGGTCACCGGCGCCACCGGCACCGGCAAGACCGTCACCTTGCAGATATTGGCCGAAGGTTTTTCCAATGCCGGCGTGCCGGTGTTCTGCGCCGACATCAAGGGCGACCTGTCCGGCATCGCCATGATCGGCACGGCCCAGGATTTCCTGGTCAAGCGGGCCGAACAGGTCAAGCTCGACCCCTATGACTTCCAGGAATTTCCGGTCATTTTCTGGGACCTGTTCGGCGAGCAGGGTCATCCGATCCGCGCCACCGTCTCGGAAATGGGGCCGCTGCTTCTGTCGCGCCTGATGAACCTCACCGAGGCACAGGAAGGCATTATGAACATCGCTTTCCGCCTGGCCGACGAGGAAGGCCTGCTGCTGCTCGACATGAAGGACCTGCAGGCGCTGCTCGCCAACATCGCCGAGCGCGCCGACGAGATCGGATCGCGCTATGGCAATGTGACGAAGCCTTCCGTGGGGGCCATCCAGCGCACGCTGCTGGTCCTGGAGCAGCAAGGCGCGGCAAACTTCTTCGGCGAGCCGGCCTTGCGGATCTCCGACATCATGCGCACCACCCGCGACGGGCGCGGCGCCATCAGCGTGCTTGCCGCCGATAAGCTGATGATGAACCCGCGGCTCTACGCCACCTTCCTGTTGTGGCTGATGTCGGAACTGTTCGAGGTGCTGCCCGAAGTCGGCGACCCCGACAAGCCGAAGCTGGTGTTCTTCTTCGACGAGGCGCATCTGCTGTTCGACGAAGCGCCGAAGGTGCTGATCGACCGCGTCGAACAGGTTGTCCGCCTGATCCGTTCGAAAGGGGTAGGCGTCTATTTCGTCACGCAGAATCCCCTGGATATTCCCGAAAAGGTCCTGGCCCAGCTCGGCAATCGCGTCCAGCACGCGCTGCGCGCCTATACGCCGCGTGAGCAGCAGGCGGTGAGGACGGCGGCCGAGACGTTCCGGCCGAACCCCGATTTCGACTGCGCCACAACCATCACCCAACTCGCCACCGGCGAGGCGCTGGTCTCGACACTGGAGGCCAAGGGCGTGCCGTCCATGGTGCAACGCACTTTGATTCGCCCACCCTCGTCGCGGCTTGGACCCATAACCCCCGCCGAGCGGCAAAAGCTGATCGCTGAAAGTCCGGTCATCGGCCAGTATGATGAGGTCATCGATCGCGAATCGGCTTTCGAGATGCTGCAGAAGAAAGCCAAGGAGGCGCAGGACGCCGAACAGCAGGCGCAGCAGGCCGGCACAGGCGGCTCGCGCTGGACCATCCCGGGCTTCGGCAATGACGATCCGCCGCAATCCGGCGGCAGGCGGGCACCCGCGCCGCGCCCCTCCAATCGCCAGACCGTGGCCGAGGCCGCGATCAAGTCGGTGGTGCGTTCGGTCGGCTCATCTGTCGGACGCGCGATCGTGCGCGGGATCTTGGGGAGCCTGTCGAGGGGACGCTGAACTTCCGGCCGGGGAGGGAGCCAAGGCCCCACTCCCTACAGCGCCGCGCGTCCGCTGGACACATGGCGCCGGAGCCCGTCCATAGATGTTGTCGGCTCAGAAAATCGAATCCGTGATCGCCTTGACCGGCCCGAGCAGTACCGATCCGTCCGGCACGCCGGCGTCGATCGGAATGGCCTTGTGGTTTGCCGTCGCCGCCGCAACCATCGGCTGCCTGGCATCGCTGGTCACGATGACCGGTGATTTCGATGGCACGCGGTCGTAGAGATCAATGATGTCCTGGTTCATCAGGCGCACGCAGCCCGACGAAACCGATTTGCCGATCGAGCGCCACTCCGGCGAGCCGTGCAAGCGGTAGAGCGTGTCGACGTTGCCTTGGAAGAGATAGAGCGCGCGCGCGCCGAGCGGGTTTTTCAGCCCGCCGGGCATGCCGCCATTGTCTGCGCTGTATTGCTTCAACTCCGGCTGCCGGGCGATCATTTCATCCGGCGGTGTCCATTTCGGCCATTTCTGCTTCCACTGGACGACGGCGTCGCCCGACCATTCGAAGCCGGCACGGCCGAGACCGACGCCATAGCGGATGGCCTGGCCGCCCGGGCGGACCAGATAGAGGAAATGGCCTGTCGTATCGACGACGATGGTTCCCGGCTTCTGTCCGGTCGGGTCGGGAACGATCTGGCGCAGGAACTGCGGATCGATCCTGTCGACCGGGATGGCCGGCAGATCGAAGCCGCCATCGCTGACGGCCGCGTACATCGTGGCATAGTCGGCAAGCGGCGGCTCGACATAGGTTGGCGGCGGCGGTTCCACCGGGCCTGGCCCGGTGGTGGCGCATGCGGAAACCGCGATCGAGGCGGCGCCCAGCGCGGCGGCGTTGAGGAAGCCGCGACGGCTGAGGCGAAAGGATTCGATTTCGGTTATGGACATAGTTGCCTTCTTTAGGACTCAAATTCCAACAAAGCGTGAATACACCGACCGCTGTTGCGGGTGCCTGACAACACCTGGCGCGATAGGCGGTTCCGATTCTGGCCCGAACGTGGACAAACAAAGGCGAAGCTGTGACCGTCCCGCCACTGTGGCGCCATGGCCACAGCCTGTGACCGGCCACAGCCTGTGGCCTAGCCGCCGGATACCAGGGCTTCGAGGCTCGGCAAGATCAAGGCCGGCGGAAAGTCCCGGTATTCCTCTGGCTGGTTGGAACGGTTGATCCACACCGTGCGGAAGCCGAATTTGGTGGCGCCTGCGATGTCCCAGCGATTGGAGGACTGGAAGGAAACCGCGCCGGGATAGAGGCGCCAGCCGGTGGCGACCATGTCGTAGACCGCTGGATCGGTCTTGAAGCGCCGCACCGCATCGACGGAATAGACGTCGTCCAGAACCTGCTCGAGCGCGGCGGACTTGACCGCGGCCTGCAGCATTTCGGGCGAGCCGTTGGAGAGGATCGCCAGCCGGGCGCCCGAAGCCTTGAGCGCTTTCAGCACCGCCGGTACTTCGGGATAGCAATCCAGCCGCCAGTAGGCTTCCAGCAGGTTCGCCTTGAGCCCTGGATCGGCCGAGGGCACCTTGCGCAGGGCGAAATCGAGCGCTTGCTCGGTTAACTGCCAGAAATCGGCATAGCCGCCCATCAACGTTCGCACCCAGGAATATTCGAGCTGCTTGGCGCGCCAGATTTCGGACAGCAACTGGCCGTCCGGCCCGATCTGGTCGGCATGGCGACGCACTGCGGCATGCACGTCGAACAGCGTGCCGTAGGCGTCGAAAACATAGGCCGCGTATTGCATAGCGACAGTTTTGGGGCGAGGCGGGGCAAGGTGCAAGCCCCGATTGCATCGCGCCTGCCTCTGGCCTCAACAAAACTCCCCTATGCCGGTTGACGGCGCCGGCCAAAGCGTCATCCAATGCTGCCATACGATTGATCGGAACGGGAAAAACGCGATGACACTGGCGGCCGCAGCGCAATCCGCGACATGGACTTTCGTCGATGGCGACTGGTACGAGGGCAACGTCGCCATCCTGGGGCCGCGCAGCCACGCCATGTGGCTTGGCACCAGCGTGTTCGACGGCGGCCGCTGGTTCGAAGGCGTGGCGCCCGACCTCGATCTTCATGCCAAGAGAGTGAACGCCTCGGCGATCGCGCTCGGCCTCAAGCCGAACATGACGCCGGAGCAGATCGTCGGGCTGACCTGGGACGGATTGAAGAAGTTCGACGGCAAGACGGCTGTCTACATCAGGCCGATGTACTGGGCCGAGCATGGCGGCTACATGGGCGTGCCGGCCGATCCTGCCTCGACCCGTTTCTGCCTTTGCCTCTACGAATCGCCGATGATCCCGCCGTCCGGCTTTTCGGTGACGGTGTCGCCGTTCCGGCGCCCGACCATCGAAACCATGCCTACCAACGCCAAGGCCGGTTGCCTTTATCCCAACAACGGCCGTGCCATTCTCGAGGCCAAGATGCGCGGCTTCGACAACGCGATGGTGCTCGACATGCTTGGCAACGTCGCCGAGACGGGCACCTCGAACGTCTTCCTGGTCAAGGACGGTCATGTCTTTACGCCGGCGCCGAACGGCACCTTCCTGTCCGGTATAACCCGCTCGCGCACGATAAATTTGCTTGGCGAATATGGCTTCAAAACCACCGAAAAGACGTTGTCCGTGCGCGAGTTCCTTGAGGCGGACGAGATATTCTCCACCGGAAACCATTCCAAGGTGGTGCCGATCACCCGCATCGAGGACCGCGACCTGCAACCCGGGCCGGTGGCCAAGAAGGCGCGCGAGCTCTATTGGACTGGGCGCATTCGACGACAACCGGCTGAGGCGCCGGCCCGGTCGTTTTGTCGCTGCCCGGTTTGTTGCCGCAAAACCGTGTGACAGTTTTCCGCAACCCGCCTAGAAAGGGACCGGCGTTTCATTTCCGGAGTTGTTCCAGCTCAATCCAGACCTATGTTAATCCGGTATCAACACCGGATTTTTCCACGAGGGAGTACCATCCATGGCTTTCGAATTGCCCGCTCTGCCCTACGACTACGAGGCCCTACAGCCCTATATGTCGAAAGAGACGCTGGAGTATCACCACGACAAGCACCACAAGGCCTATGTCGACAACGGCAACAAGCTGGCCGCCGAAGCCGGTCTTGGGGATCTGTCGGTCGAAGAGGTGGTCAAGCAGTCGTTCGGCAAGAACGCCGGTCTCTTCAACAATGCCGCGCAGCACTACAACCACATCCATTTCTGGAAGTGGATGAAGAAGGGCGGCGGCGGCAACAAGCTCCCCGGCGCACTGCAGAAGGCGGTCGACAGCGACCTCGGCGGTTACGACAAGTTCAAGGCCGACTTCATCGCCGCCGGCACGACGCAGTTCGGTTCTGGCTGGGCCTGGGTCTCGGTCAAGGACGGCAAGCTGGCGATCTCGAAGACGCCGAACGGTGAAAATCCGCTCGTCCACGGCGCATCGCCGATCCTCGGCGTCGACGTCTGGGAACATTCCTATTACATCGACTATCGCAACGCCCGGCCGAAATATCTCGAGGCGTTCGTCGACAGCCTCATCAACTGGGACCACGTCCTGGAACTATACGAAAAGGCGAAGTGATCGATCGTCAGAAAAGCCCCGGCACTCCGGGGCTTTTCTTTTCCGCGTCGAAGTCACGCAATAGCAAAGGTCCGGCAGAAATCATTCAGGCGAAGGGGAATATTCCACCCGTCGCATCCGTTAACGTTCCGTCCCGAAATGCCTTCATCATGGAGCCAAATGAATGAGAAAGCTTGTCATCGCCATCTCAATGCTCGCCTTCGCCGGTTCGGCCGCCTCTGCCGATCCGATCCTCGATAGGCAGGCTCTGATGAAGGAGCGCGGAAAGATCGTCGGCGGCTTGGCGAAAGTGGCCAAGGGCGAGGAGCCCTTCGATGCCGCGGCCGTGCTGACGCAACTGCAGGCGCTGCAGGCGAATGCCGAGACGTTCGACGCCGACGCCTTGTTCCCGAAAGGCAGCGATACCGGCGACACGACGGCGGCGCCAAAAATCTGGGAAGACATGGCCGGCTTCAAGGCCACCGAAGACAAGTATCTTGCCGACGTCAAGGCGGCGGTCGCGGCGGCTCCCGCCAACGTCGACGCGCTGAAAGCGCAAGTCGGCGCCATCGGCTCGGATTGCGGCACCTGCCACCAGACCTATCGCGTGAAGAAGGGCTGATAGCGGGCAATGTCCCGGCTGAAAAAACTCGTCGGCGCCCTCATCATCCTGGGTGGCGTCGGCGCGGTTGCAGGCTGGGTCCTGTCGGCGCCGGCGACGCTGGACACGCAGGCCCTGGCCAAGCTTGGGCCAGGTGACGCAGCCAAGGGCAAGCGCATTTTCTACGCGGGCGGCTGCACCTCCTGCCATGCAAAACCGGGCTCGCAAGGCGATGCCCGGCTTCAGTTGGTGGGCGGCCTCGAACTCAAGACGCCGTTCGGCACCTTCGTTCCCCCCAACATTTCGCAAGATCCCAAGGACGGCATCGGCGCATGGTCGCTCGATGATCTCGCCAACGCCATGCTGAAGGGCGTGTCGCCCTCGGGTCAGCATTTTTATCCGGCATTCCCCTACGCTTCCTACGCGCGCATGAATCCGGCCGACATTGCCGACCTCTATGCTTTCCTGAAGACCCTGCCCGCGGTCGCTGGCAAGGCGCCGGACAACTCGCTGGCATTCCCATTCAACATCCGACGTGGCATCGGCCTGTGGAAGCGCCTCTATCTCAGCGATCAGCCGGTCATTCCTCTACCCGGTGGCACGCCTGAACCGGTGATGGCTGGCCGCTATCTGGTCGAGGGACCCGGCCATTGCGGCGAATGCCATACGCCGCGTGACCTTGCCGGAGGCAGCAGGAAAAGTGAATGGCTGGCCGGCGCCGTCGCCGCCGAAGGCAAGGGCGTCGTGCCGAACATCACGTCGGGCGAGGGCGGCATCGGCAACTGGTCGGAATCCGACATCGCCAACTATCTCGAGACCGGCTTCACGCCGGATTTCGATTCTGTCGGCGGCGCCATGGTCGACGTGCAGCGCAATATGGCCGAGCTGACGCCGCAGGATCGGGCGGCCATCGCCGCTTACCTCAAGGCTGTACCGCCACATCCAAACGGCTATCCGGCGCGCAAGCCGGCGAGCTGACTATCGACTACAGGTGCCGGTCGCCGAGGAAATCGAAACCCGTTTCGAAGAAAAGATTGTAGTTGCAGGTCAACTCCTCGCCCGCTGCGATGTCGCGCAAGGCATAGGTTTCCTCAGGCGAGGAGACGTCGCAATTCGGCTCGTCGTCATGGTTCATGTAGCGGGCATCGTCCGCTTCGAAGACGATATAGGCCGGGTCGCGCCTGTCGGGGTAGGAATAGCGGTCGAGATAGTTCTTCACCGGCCCCGTCTCGCCCTCATAGGTTTCCACGTCGATGATCCGGTCGAACCTGGGGTCGAGCTTCCAGACCAGCGTGCCCTTGGGGATGTGGTTCTTGGCAAAGACGCCGATGCCCTGGATCGGCGATTTGTCGAGATAGACGTCGACGAGCAGCATAGTGGACCCTTATGCGAGTATGGGCTCATCGCCCGGGAAAATCGTGCTTTGGGTAGCGCGCGACCGTCGCAATTGCGAGCGGAAATCAGCAGCTCGGAATTCAAAAAATCATGATCGTCGTGCCTGGCGGAAGATGCGACCCGCCCGCCGTCAGCGCTGTTGCAAAGCCAGGCGAACACCCAAGGCGCAGTAGATGCCGCCGACAACCTTGCCCTGCCATTTCAGCACCGTCGGGTTTCGGCGCAGGAAGGTACCGAGCCGCCCGGCGCTCACCGCAAAAACGACCGTGCTGAAAAGGCCCAGCAGAACGAAGATCACCCCGAGCGTCATCAACTGGAGCATCACCAACCCGTTTTCAGGCCGCACGAACTGAGGCAGGAAGGCGAGAAAGAAAAGCGCGGTCTTGGGATTGAGCACTTCGGTAAGGACAGCTTGCCCGAATGCCTTGCCGGCGGAGATCGCAAGCTTGCCGGCAGTCGGATCGGCGGGCGTCTTTTCGATGATCGCGCGGATGCCGAGATAAACGAGGTAGGCCGCGCCGATATACTTCACGACGCTGAACAGCGTCGCGGAGGTGGCGATGACGGCCGAGATGCCTACCATCGCCATGGCTGTGTGAAACATGTCGCCGGCCGCGATCCCTGCACCCGTTGCGATCCCGACCTTCGTGCCCGAACTCGTTGCGCGGGCGATCGTCAGCAGGGTGGCCGGACCCGGAACAAAGACAAAGCCGAACACAACGGCGACGTAGGCGATCAATGTGGACAGATCGATCATCGACGGGTCTCCTAGGCAAGCTGGGCCTTGCCCGTCACCTTCAGTGTGAAGGCATAGGTATAGGCTATCTCTTCCAGGCGTGAAAACCGGCCCGAAGCACCGGCGTGGCCGGAATCCATATTGATCTTGAACAGCACCGGATTGTCGCCGCTCTTGCGGTCGCGCAGCCGCGCCACCCATTTGGCCGGCTCCCAATAGGTGACGCGCGGATCGGTGAGGCCGGCGAGCGCCAGGATCGGCGGGTAGTCGAGCGCCGCGACGTTGTCGTAGGGCGAGTAGGCGGCGATCGTGCGGTAGTCGTCGGCTGACGCGATCGGATTGCCCCATTCCGGCCATTCAGGCGGGGTCAGCGGCAGGGTCGCGTCGAGCATGGTGGTGAGCACGTCGACGAACGGAACCTCTGCGACGATGCCGCCGAAACAGTCCGGCGCCATGTTGGCTATGGCGCCCATCAGCATGCCGCCGGCCGAGCCACCTTGCGCGACGATGCGGTCATGCGCCGTATAGCGCTCGGCAACGAGGTGACGCGCACAGGCGATGAAGTCGGTGAACGTGTTCATCTTGTGCTCACGCTTGCCGTCATCGTACCAGCCATAGCCCTTGTCCTTGCCGCCACGGACATGAGCGATGGCAAAGACAATGCCGCGGTCGACCAGCGAGAACCAGTTGGTGTTGAAGGCGGCCGGCACGGTGATGCCGTAGGAACCGTAGCCATAGAGCAGACAAGGTGCGGATCCGTCCAGCGGCGTGTCGCGGTGGTGCAGAAGCGAGATCGGCACCAGTTCGCCATCGGCGGCGGGCGCCATCAAGCGCCTCGTGACATAGTGGTCCGGGTCGTGGCCGGACGGCACTTCCTGGGTCTTGAGCAGTACCCGCTCGCGCGTGCGCATGTTGTAGTCGAACACCTGCGACGGCGTCGTCATCGACGAATAGGAAAAGCGCATGGTTTCGGTGTCGTATTCATACGAGCCCGAAAGACCGAGCGAGAACGCCTCCTCATCGAAAGAAATCAGGTGTTCTTCGCCATTCGTACGGTCGCGCACGACGATGCGCGGCAGGCCCTCCTTGCGCTCGAGTCGGACCATATGGTCCTTGAAGCCGATCACCGACAGGATCAGCCGGCCCGGCTCGTGCGGCACCAGCTCCTGCCAGTTGGCACGCACCGGATCGCTTGCCGGCGCCGTCATGATCTTGAAGTCCTTCGCCCCGTCCGCGTTGGTCAGGATGAAGAAGATGTCGCCGCCTTCCTCCAGCTCATATTGAAGGCCAGTCTCGCGCGCCGAAACGAGCTTGGGTTCGGCAAACGGATCGCTTGCGCTCAACAGCCGGTATTCCGAGGTCTCGTGATCGTTGATGCCGATCATGATCCATTCGCTGTTGCGGGTGCCGTCGACATTCATGAAGAAACCGGGGTCGGTCTCCTCATAGATCAGGTGGTCGTCCTCAGGGTTCTGTCCCAATGCATGGAACAGCACCTTTGATGGCCGGTGGTTGGGGTCGAGACGGGTGTAGAAGAATCCGTCATTGCCGGCGTCCCACACGCCCGACCCGCCCGTGGCCTGTATCTGGTCCGCCAGATCCTTGCCGTCGGCAAGGTCGCGCACGCGCAGCGTGTAGAATTCGGAGCCCTTGTCGTCGAAGGCCCACAGCAGCTTGGCGTGGTCGGACGAATGATCGACACCGCCGAGCCGGAAATAGGCCTTGCCCTCCGCCTCTGCGTCGCCGTCGAGCAGGATCCGCTCGGTGCCGCCGTCGCGCGGCGTGCGGAAATAGCGCGGCTGCTCGCCGCCAAGCTTGAAGGAGGAACCATAGGCATATGGCCCGTCCTTCATGGGAACCGAAGAATCATCCTCCTTGATGCGGCCCTTCATTTCTTTGAAAAGCTGCTTCCGCAGGTCTGAAGTATCGGCCATCAGCTTCGACTGGTAGGCGTTCTCGGCTTCGAGTTCGGCGCGTATCCCCGCATCGAGCAGGGAAGGATCCCGGAACATCTCCTGCCAATTGTCGGCACGCAGCCAGGCATACTCATCTGTTCGCGTGATGCCGTGATGCGTGTCGGTAACCGGCCGCTTCTCGGGCACCGGCGGGCTGACGGATGGAAATGCGGAAGTCTTGGTCATTGCGTCTCGCTGTGCCCGTTTCTTTGGTCTTTGCCGGCCCGTCTCATGCGACCGTATTCGCGGCTTGGCAAGTGGCCAATCGAGGCGGCCGGCCGGCGGACATCTCGCCTGGTTGCCTTGCGCGAAAAAGACGATCAGCAACCTGTGGTTTTGTGGACAGATGTGAACAACCAAGGTTGCAAGCGCGATGGCCAAGCAAATCCGAGCATTCAAACCCGTTTCGTGAGTTATCTCGAATGTAACGGCGAGCTGACGCCACGTCAGCCTTTGCCCGTTTGGCCGAAAAATATCGAAAAATTACATGATGCACGAAAGATTGAAGCTGAACGACGAATAGTTGATCAACATTCGTAAATATAATGCAGTGAGTGAATTGACTTACTTGATCGATGGCCGCATTGATGTGCCCGCGACACGAATCGCAGAAGCTCTACCTGCACAAAATTCGTGCAATGCCCTGCCTGCAAAAATGGGCACAATCGACGTCACTCTTGTTGGGGCCTGAAGACCATGGATATTGTCGAATCACCTTCCCGAAACAATGAAGCGCTGATCGAGCTCACCGCCGATGTGGTGGCTGCCTATGTCAGCAACAATCCGGTGCCGGTCGGCGAACTGCCGAACCTGATATCCGATGTCCACGCTGCCCTCGGGCGTGTGGGCGGAACCGCCGAGCAGCCCCCTGCCGACAAGCAGAAGCCGGCTGTAAACCCGAAGCGCTCCGTCCATGACGACTACATCGTCTGTCTCGAGGACGGCAAGAAGTTCAAGTCGCTCAAGCGTCACCTGATGACCCATTATGACCTGACGCCGGAGCAGTATCGCGAAAAGTGGAACCTCGACCCGAGCTATCCGATGGTTGCCCCGAACTACGCGGCGGCTCGTTCACAGCTCGCCAAGAAGATGGGCCTCGGCCGCAAGCGCAAGGCGCGGTAATCGCTCCTCGTCAGGCTTAACCGACATCAACGGCGCCTTCGGGCGCCGTTTGATTTTGCGGCTTGGTAGACGGGCAGGGATGTAGACGGACAGGGAACTCAGGCGGTCTGTTCGAGCGCCATCTCGGCATCGCGCTTGATGCGCTTGACCATCGAGCGGAGGCCATTGGCGCGCTGGGGCGACAGGTGTTCGTCCAGGCCGAGCGCCTTCAGCGTCGCTTCGGCATCGGTCTTCTGGATTTCGCTGGCGGTCCGTCCCGAAAACAGCGCCAGCACGATCGCGACCAGTCCGCGCACGATATGGGCATCGGAATCGCCCCTGAACGCAATGACCGGATCGGGGCCCGGTCCCCGTTCGGTGGTCAGCCAAACCTGGCTGACGCAGCCGGGCACCTTGTTGGCGGCGTTGCGTTCCTCCTCGGGAAATGGAGGCAATGCTTCGCCGAGTTCGATGACATAGCGATAGCGGTCCTCCCATTCGTCAAGGAAGGAGAAGTCATCGCGGATCGTCTGGATCGAGGCCGTCATGACCCGGATATAGTGATCCGGCGGCGCCGCGTCACGGAAAAAACCCCAGCGGCGCCGCGTCACGGAAAAAACCCCAGCGGCGCCGCGTCACGGAAAAAACAAGGACACCGCGGGCGTCGAGAGGGCAGACGGCCCGCGGTGCGCCGTCGAGACGGCTTAATTCTTTACCGGCAGGTTGACTGTCTCAGGCAGCACGATGTTCTCGGCCACGCTGCCGGTCATTGTCGAAGTGTCGGGGCCGGCGGACTTGTCGTCCAGCATCGCCGCTGCGATCTTGGCGGTCTCCTTGGCGCGTGCCGTGATGGTGTGCATGGCGGACTTGCCGGTTTCGCAGACATCGGGCTTGCGCTCGCAAATGCCGGCAATGTCACCGACTGCGTCGCGTGCCGCGAACAAGGCCTGGATCGGCCCGACGCTTTCCTGCCCTGGTTCGTCCGAACCGGCAGTCAGGGGCAGCGCCAGCAGCACCAGGGAAAACCAGAAAGCCATTCTTATCAGGAAGAACATGCCTTGCCTCTCGTCGTGACCGGATCATGCATCACATGGCATGACCTCTTTATGGCAGGATGTTGGCACACAGGCACGAAGGACGGCTTGCGGGTCATCCGACAATTTTCCTCAAATTTTAGGCAAATTCGAAACGAAGCATTTTGCGATTGATTTGTCTCATATCGGGGCGATTTTCGTTACCGACCAATAACCATTTATCTGGCTGTTTCCATTGCGCTTTTATAAAACTCGAGCGTTTTCGTGCCCACCCCTGGTCCACTGTGGGCAGGCATTCCCGGATAACCCTCCATTTACTATGGCGGCATTTGACCGGGTTTTCGAGGGCAAGCATCCCGATATTTGACACGGGCCGGGCTTTGGTCGGGCCTGCCCTTATCCATTCCTTAAACGCTGGATGAGAGTTTCAGAGCCAATCAAAACAATCTGCGGAAGCAGAGCTGTTCACGACGAGTGCGAGTGCGTTGAGTTGATGCCGATCAAGGCCAGATACGCTGAATTGCCTGGCGCGATTGCCGCCGGTTGCGAACGTATGGTCCATCCCTCCATTCTCGGTCAGGGCGACCGCGAGCGCCAGCGCCGCTTCATCGGCGTCATGCTGGCGGCGCCGTTCTTCGCAGCCGGTGCCGCGGTCACGCTGGTTACATCGGGCATGGGCGCCGCGGTGACCATGGCCGCCATCTTCGCGGCCTTCGGTCTGTGCTGGTTCATCGCCCTGCTGGCGGCGGCGACCGGCAGGATGGCCGTGGCGGCACGGATCGCACTGGCGATGGCGGCCGTCGCGCTTGGTGGCCTTATCAGTGCCGCCGGCGGCTTGAGCTCTCCTGTCGCCATGCTCGTCGTGGCGCTGCCGTTCGAAGCCTGGTGGATCGGCGCCTCGCGCCGTGCGGCGCTGTGGGGGGCTGCCTCGGCCGTCGTCGCGATTGCCCTTCAGCCGCTGTCCGCGGCCTTCCTTCCATTCGCGGGCGCGCAGATCGCCGCCTGGCATTGGCTGGTGCCGCTGGCCTGGGCGCTCACGGTCGTGCCGCGCATATCGGCGTTTCGCGACACCGCCGGTGCGGCCGATAGAGCCGATACGGGGGATCGGCTGGAAGATATCATCGATGCGGTGGTCCTGCGCGTCGCTCGCCATGGCGAAGTCCTGGACGCCTCGGCCAGAGCACGGACGCTTTTGAAATTGCCGCCGGAGTTGCTTTCGGGAACCGGCTTCTTCGACCGCGTCCATCTGTCCGACCGTGTCGCCTATCTCAGCGCCTTGGCCGACATGCGCGATGGCGCCCTGTCGCGCCGCCTCGAACTGCGCATCAGGTTGCCCCAGAACGGCAATGGCCAAGGTGACAATCGCCTGATGGCTGACAATTATCGGCCGTTCGCGCTCGAACTGGTGCGCGGCGAAGAGCAGGGCGATGTCTTCACGCTGGTCCTGCGCGAGAATGACGAGACCGCCCGGCTGCGCGAAGAACTGGCGCGGGCCAATGAGGCGGCGGCCGCCGCCGAAGTGGCCAAGGGCCGGTTCCTGGCGGTGGTGAGCCATGAACTGCGCACGCCGTTGAATGCCATCATCGGCTTCTCGGACATGCTGCTGCACGAGATGTTCGGCGCCTTCAAGGACCCGCGCCAGAAGGAATATGTCGGCCTGGTGCGCGATTCCGGCCAACATCTGCTGGCCGTCGTGACATCCATACTCGACGTATCGAGGATCGAATCGGGCGCCTACGCAACGGAACCGGAGCCGTTCCGGTTCATGGAAGCCGTGGAAATGTGCCAGTCGATGATGCGGCTGCAGGCGCAAGCCAAGAACATCGACCTGCAGACGCAGATCGCGCCGGACGCCGGCGACATCAACGCCGATCGCCGGGCCGTGCAGCAGATCCTCATCAATCTCGTTTCCAACGCGGTCAAGTTCACGCCTGACGGCGGCGATGTCGTCGTCGGCGCCAAGCGGATCGGCTCGCGTCTGCATTTCTGGGTCAGGGACACCGGCATCGGCATCGCCGAGGAGGATTTCGCAAATCTCGGCAAGCCCTTCATGCAGATCCAGAACGACTACACCCGCCGTTTCGAGGGCACCGGTCTTGGTCTTTCCCTGGTGAAGGGCCTGGTGGCGCTGCACGAAGGCACGATGTCGATCGAAAGCATGCCGGGCGAGGGCACCACGGTGACCATCAGCCTGCCGGTCAACGGGCCGAAGGGGCGCCCAGTCAATCAGACCGGAGTGCTGACGATGCCGGTGATGAGGGCGAAAGGGGACAGGGATGGCTCGCTCCGCAAGACGGCCTAAGGCGGTCAAACGCCGCAGCAATGCCTTCCAGGACGGCGCCATTGCCGTCGGCGGCATGATTTCGCGAAATCCTGTCCTGGTGGGCGGATCGACGGCATTCCTGGTGACGCTGTTCTATGTCTCGGCGAATGCGCTGTGGTATCAGCCTTTCCCGCACGCCGGGGCGTTTTTCGCCACCCGCAGCTTTCAGGGATTTCCACATACGGCCACCGACGAGCCCGAGACCACGATCAACATCGTGCGGCCTAATGCGGCGCCCGCTCCGATCAAGGGCGATCCGGTGGTCGAGCAGGTGCAGGGCATATTGAAGGACCTCGACTTCTATTCCGGCACGGTCGATGGCATTTCGGGCCCCAATACGCGCAAGGCCATAGAAGCCTACCAGCAGAAGGTCGGGCTCAACGCCTCCGGCGAGATCGACGCGCTGCTGCTGGATCAACTGGGCGCGACGCCGAAGACCGCCGCCGTGCCGAAACCGCAGCCGCGTCCGGACACGCCGGCCGCCGTTCCGGTGTCTTTGCAGACAGGTTCTGGGCAGACAAGTTCTGGGCAGAATGACTTGGAGACGAATGCAGCGTTGCAGGGGCCTGATCCTCGCATCGTCAAGATCCAGGCCGGACTGAAGGCGTTCGGCAATGACGACATGCAACTGGACGGGGTCGTCGGTGCCCGCACCAAGGCGGCGATCAAGGAATTCCAGTCGCTGTTCGGGTTGCCGCAGACCGGCGAACCCGATGAGATCGTCTACGTCAAGATGCGCGAGATCGGCCTTACCAACTAACGGCAAAATGACGGATCGCCTCGCCGCGGAAACAGCGATACATAGCCCGCACGCTTTGCGGAGTTTTCATGCGCGTCACATCGGATCTGTGGGTTTCGGCCCTGTTGCGCCGGATTTTCAGCGCCGGCGGATTTGCCGCGGTGGTCAAGCGCGGCGCGACCGAGGCAGGCGCTGTTTTCGTGCTGGCCCGGGACAGGATGGGTGAAATGGCCCTCTATGGACCGGCGCCGCAGACAAGTTACGATTCGGCCAGGCCCGACGACCGCTTCTTCACCCTGCTTGCCGCCAGCAACGATGCCGCCGCGCTCGACGCGCGCCTCGAAAGGGAAAAGAAGTTCGATCCCGACATTTGGGTGGTCGAAATCGAGGCCGGCGCCGTCCCCGTCGAGGAGCTTATTTCCGTGAAGATGCCCTGAGGCCGGAGGACGTCACGGCATCGTCGCTGTTCGATGCCGTGCGGCTGTCGCCGTTTGCAGGCGCGGCCTCGCGAACCACTTTATGCAGCGTTTCGGCCTTCCAGCCCCGCACCCTCTCCAGAGCCACGTCGCGATGCAGCAGCCGGTACCGGTCGAGGTAGGTGCGGATCGCCTGCGGATGCGGGAACAGGCCGGGATAGACGGCGACCGTGATCAGGAACGCCCGGTCCTCGCTGAAATCGAGCGAGCGCAGCGCCGCAAGCAGCGGGGCATAATTCTGGTTAGCGGTCAGTGATTGCGCGGTCGAGAAATCGATGTCGAGGGCATCCGCAAGCGCCGTCTGGAAGAACGCGGCGTTTCCCGTCAGCGCCGTCTCGCGCAGTTTGACATAGGTATCCGAGCCAGGGAACGCATCGACCTGCGCCGCCAGGGCCTCGTCGCCGGTGCGCATCATGGAGCGCAGCCTGCGCCGTGCATTCTCGGCGGCAATGCCGGAGGCCTGTTGTGCTGCCGCACTGTCTTGCGCCACGTCCGTGGTGACGGCGGCCACGATCGGCGCCGTCGGCACCGTTGGAGCTTGCGCCTCTGGATCGCGCACGCGCACCAGGGTGGGTCTTTCAAGCGCCCTGATCAGGTCGGCGATGGTCGGGTTCAGATCCTTGCGCCGCGCGATGGCGCGTGCGTGCGGCAGCCCATGCCGGCCGATCAGCGCGATGAGGTCGATGTCACTGACCGCGCGCGAGCGGATGAGCAGCGGCGCGGCGACGTCGACCGGTTCCTCGCACAGGCGGCGCACCAGCGCGGCGGGCGCATATTCGCATTCGGAAAGGGCGGCTGCCACGTAGCGTCGCGATTCAAGGGACACATCGTCGAACAGCGGCAGCGTCAGGTCCTCGAGCTGGCCGATCTCGCGGCGTGAGGGGCGGGTCAGCGAGCAGAATGCCGATACCGCAGCGCGGAAAAGCCTTTCGGCCCTTCCCGATTCCGTCCGAACAGCGATTTGCCTGAAGTCCGAAGATGACACGAAGGATACGCCCGATACTCGATACACACTTTGCCACGCTCAACCAGGCTGTGCCGGTTTCGCGATTGCCTCGGTCAGAGCTGACCTTAGAACAAAGATCAAGTTAGCGATGATCCGTTAGCGCTCCGTTAACCCTCTGCCGGCCTTAATAACATTTGGAGGCGTTGCGTTGTGCTCCGGGGAAACCGAGAGGAATGCGCGGATCATGGGCATGGTACTGTCTTTCGTGCCGCGAACGGCACCGACCAATCGAGTAAAGCAAGCCACCGAAATACCGGCGGCGGTGATCATCTTTCCTGGCATCCGCTACGAGCGGTCCCAGGCCGGCGAGGTGCGGCCTGTCGATCCGGACACGCCGGGATCATCGCGGACGAAGCCTGTTCCGCACCATTGAAGCGTGGTGCTTAAACGGATCTAGGCGGCGCTAGAAGTCCTGCAGCTCGCAGGAACTCTGATCGAGAAAGCGCGACACGATCGGCTTCCAGCTGTCGTCCGGCACGAAGCTGCGGATGACGAAAATGCCCTCGTTGATCGGCGCCTCGACGAAGATCGCTCCCTGCATATCCTCGGGAAGGTCCTTGCGCACGTCGATCATCTGCGCCGGCGTCAGCACCACGGCATCCAGTTTGCCGCCTGTCGCGGTATGGTCGTTGAAGGAATAGATGTTGTGGCCGCTGCGGTCATAGACCGACACCGACCAGAAGGGCACGTTTCCCGGCGCCCTGATCCGGACAATTCCCTCGTCAAGGTCGAAGCGGCAGGCCGTGGCATAAAACAGCGGATCGACCGATTTCACCACCGGCGCGCCGCCCGCCTCGGCATCGAGCCGGTTCATCCTGTAGAGATCCGAGGCCATGGAAAGACGCGACCAGGCGTCACGTTCCGAGAATTCCGGCACCAGAAGCAAGACGACGATGTGGACGATGCCGGCGCCGACGAGGCCGAGCAGGACGGCGTGAAAGAGCCTCCGCATCGCGGCATGGACGCTACGCATCGCAGCCCACCTTCACGATCTTGGGCAACGAAACGTCCGACAGGCCGGTGCTGCTGGCGATCGGCGTGTCGTAGAAGGTCAAGACGAAATACATCCGCCCAGAACCGTCGGTCAGAAGCCAGTTGCCGGACATTGGGTGGTGGCCGGCGGAAATGATCACCGAATTGTCGGGCTGGCGAACCACCTCGTAGGACTGAAGTGCCGCAAGTCGCGGTTTGCCGGTTTCGATGACGCCGAGCGATTGATCGGCGGCATAAAGCGTCCAGAAGCGGGCGGTCGGAAACCCTCCCTCTATCGTGTAGGTGCATTGCCGCTTGAGTTGATCGCCGGCAGCGTCATTTTCCGCGACGAAGGACAGGCCTTCCGCACGGCCGAGCGTTAGCACACCCTCGCGTGCCACGCGCGCCTTGGAATAGGGGTCCGCGGCCGGCGTGCCAATGTCGGGAAAAGCGGTCCATTGGCCGATCCTGATCGCGCCGACACCGTCCTGGATCTTCAGTGCATACCAGACGCTGGCGCTGCCGCCGCCGATGGCTATGGCAAGCGAAAGCAGCATCAGGAAGGCATTTTTGAGCATGAAGGGCCGGGTTCACAGAGGATTGCCGCTCGGGGATATCGCGGCGCGGGGCCTCGTGGCAAGCGGAGGCTTCCGATTTGGAGGTAAGAGGCGTGTTTAGGGGGCGCCTCTTCCTTCTCCCCCTGTGGGAGAAGGTGGCCGAGCGAAGCTCGGTCGGATGAGGGGTGTTCCAGCTTGGCAATGACTCCGTCGCGCACCCCTCAACCGTCTCGGCGCTGAGCGCCGATCCACCTTCTCCCGCAGGGGGAGAGGGAAGACGCAATCACAACGCCGAAAGCGTTTCGGGCGTGGTGGAGGTGTCGAGCCTGGGGGCCGTCTGGAACAGTTGGGTCATGTCCCTCAGCGTCTGCGTGGTTCGGCTGGACAGCACCGGCGGGCGTTCGGCGGCGGCTTCGGCTGCCGCCTGGTCCTCGCTCTTCTTCTGGGCTTCCGCGGCCTTGGCCGCGATCTCCTCGTCGACGAACGGCTTGTCGATGCCGGGGATCGGCTTCAAGTCGATGTTCTGATGCGCGTAGACCATCAGCCGCTGCCACACCATCGCCGGCAGCGAGCCGCCGGTCATGTTCTTGGTTGGGGTGAAGTCATCGTTGCCTAGCCACACGGCCGCCGTGTAGTTGCCGGTGAAGCCGACAAACCAGGCATCGCGGTAGGATTGCGTCGTGCCAGTCTTACCGGCGACGACGATGTTGGGGATCTGGGCGCGCCGTGCCGTGCCTATCACCGGTACGGCCGTCAGCATGGTGTTCATGGATTTCAACGCCTGCTCGGAGAGCACACGATGCGGCGGCGGCGCGTCCTTGGTCCAGTCATACACCACGTCGCCAGTACGGGTGACGAGCTGCGTGATGCCATGCCTGGAGCCGACGAAGCCGTTCTGGGCAAACACGCTGTAGCCGGTCGCCTGGTCCATCACGGTCATGCCCGAAGTGCCGAGCACCATCGTCTTGTGTCCCTCGAGAGGCGATTCCACGCCAAACGCTTCCGCCATCGCCTTGATGGGAGCGATGCCGAGATGGTCCTTGGCCAGTCGCACCGGCACCGTGTTGATCGACTTCGCCATCGCCATCAGCAACGTGACGTTGCCAGCCGACCCGCCGCTGTAATTGTGCGGCGACCAGTTGCCCCAGCTGATCGGCCCGCCCGAGATGATCGAGTTCGGCGTAAAACCGTGTTCCATCGCCGTGGCGTAGACATAGGGCTTGAACGATGAGCCGGTTTGGCGCAGCGCCTTGGTGGCGCGGTTGAACTGGCTGGCGCCGTAGTCGCGGCCGCCGACGATCGCCCGCACCGCGCCGTTGGTCTCGATGACCACCACGGCACCCTCGGTGACGTTGTACTCCTTGCCGAACTGGCGCAGGTGGAACTCGACGGACTCCTCCGCCGCCTTCTGGATGTTGGCGTCGAAGGTGGTGTGGGCAACCAGCGAATGCTGGCCAGGCTTGGCGATCTTCTTGACCTCATCGAAGGCCCAGTCGAGATAGTAATCCGGGCTCTTCTGTTCGCCGCGATCGACGACGTCGGCGGGATGCAGCCTGGCCTGCAGCACCTGGCCCTCGGTCATGAAGCCGGAATCGACAAGGTTGGACAGCACCACATTGGCGCGCGCACGCGCCGCCGGCAGGTTGATGTGCGGTGCATATTTGGTCGGCGCCTTGAACAGGCCGGCCAGCATGGCGGCCTCGGCAAGGTTCAGGTCCTTGACGCTCTTGCCGAAATAGAAATCCGCCGCCGCCTCGATGCCGAACGTGCCGCCGCCCATATAGGCGCGGTCGAGATAGAGCTGCAGGATTTCCTTCTTCGACAGGTTGGCCTCGAGCCACAGCGACAGGAAGGCTTCCTTGATCTTGCGCTCGAAGGTCCGCTCATTGGTCAGGAACAGGTTCTTGGCCAACTGCTGGGTGATGCTGGAGCCGCCCTGGACGACCGAATTCGCCCGCACATTCTCGAAGATGGCCCTGGAAAGGCCGAGCACGTCGATGCCGTAATGGTCGAAAAAGCGGCGATCCTCGGTGGCGAGCACCGCCTTGATGACATGATCGGGCATCTCGTCGACCGGCACGGAATCGCGCTGGATGATGCCGCGCTGGCCGATCTCGTTGCCGTAACGGTCGAGGAAGGTGACGGCGAAGTCGCCCTGCGCCCGCCAGTCGCCCGAGGTGTCCTGGAAGGCCGGAATGGCCAGCGCCAGCATGACGACGATGCCGCCGGCGCCAAGCGTAAAGCCTTCGCTCAAAAGTTCGACGATGCCGCGGCGCCAGCCCTTGAGCCGGAAACGCCGTGAGAAGATCGTCGCGGCTTCCCAGAACTGGCGCGCCTTGAACCCGATCTCGTAGAGCGAGGAATCGAGCCAAGCGTCCAGCGCCAGCAGCCGGGCGGCGAGCGGACCTCTTCTCTTGCGTGGCTCAGGATCGACCATTCAAAAACCCGGCTCGGCTGTGACGCAACCTGAAAGCCGCAAGCAGGCAATTTCAGGGCCGCGCCCTGTCCTGACTATTCATCCATTTTGCCGGCGCTCACAAGGGCGGCGAGGACACAGCCGCAAGGTTTGTTGGTCTCGAATGACTATCGCCGCAATCCAAGCGACGAAGCCGCCGCGATGGCCGCCTGCAGCAGGACCCGCGTTCCGGTGATCGCGTCCGCGGGCTCCACATACTCCGCCTCGTTGTGGCTGAGCCCATCGCGGCACGGCACGAAAATCATCGCGGCGGGCGCCACGCGGGCGATGAACAGCGCGTCGTGGAATGCGCCTGATATCATTTGCTTGTGCGACAGCCCCAGCGACCTGACAGCGTCTTCGACGATCTTGATCATATCGGCGGAGAAAGCAGCGCCGGGCATGTCGAAGGATCGTTTGATCGTTGCCATGCAGCCCTGTGCCTCCGCCTCGGCCGTGCAGGCCTGGCGCGCCTCGGCCTCGATGGCATCAAGCCGCTCAGGCCGCGGATGCCTGAGGTCAACGGTGAAGGTCACCGACTGCGGTATGGCGTTGATCGATCCTGGTTGGGCGGCGATCCGGCCTACGGTCAGCCGCGCGCTGCTGTCGAGCGGCATGATCGTCGTCTGCAGCCTGTGTATCGCGGCAATCGCGGCGACCATCGGATCCCTGCGGTAGGCAAGGCCGGTGGTGCCGGCGTGACCGGCGGTGCCCTCGATGGAAACCTCCAGCCAGCGCGTGCCCTGGACGGCGGTCACGACACCGATCGGCAACTGCTCCTTTTCCAGGGAAGGCCCCTGTTCGATATGCAGCTCGATGTAACCTGATATCGGCACGCCGATCGGACGCAGGGCAGCCTCCGGCAAGGCTGCGATCGTCGCGTCGAGTTCCTTTGCGAGGGAGGCACCGTCGCTGCCGACGATCGATTTCCATGCGGCGGTGTCGGCGCCGGTGAACGCCATGGAGCCCATCACGCCCGGGGCGAAGCGGCTGCCCTCTTCATTGGCCCAGGCGACGACCTCGATCGGCATATGGGTCTCAGCCCTCGCGTCCTCGAGGGCTTCGAGAACCTCGAAGGCGGAAAGCGTGCCGAGCGCCCCATCGAAGCGGCCGCCCGTTGGCTGGCTGTCGAGATGGCTGCCGATCAGGAGCGGCGGCAGTGCTGCGTCCGCGCCCTCGCGACGGATGAAGAGGTTCGCGATCCCGTCCTGGAAAACGGTGAATCCGCGGTCCAGCGCCAATTCCGCCAGCAGGCGCCGGGCGCCTCGATCCTCGACGCTGAACGCCTGCCGGTTGACGCCCCCGGCCGGCGTCGCGCCGATCCGGGCAAACGCGTCGAGCCGTCGCAGCAGTCTTTCGCCGTCGATCTGCGGCGCAAGCCTCATCGCTTGAGGCCACGGATGAAGGCGCTCACCCGTTGCGGGTCGACCTGGTTCCACCAGACCCCGTCATGCTTCAGGGAACTCGCGACAATGACGCCGTCGACGATGTCGAGGATGTCGTTGGCGTTGTCGGGCGTCACGCCGCTGCCGACAAGCGTCGGCAATCCGGCCGCGTCCTTGATCATCCTGATATAGCCGAGGTCGGCGGCATGGCCGGTGCGCTGTCCGGTGGCGATGACCGCATCGGCATCGAAGAACACCAGGTCCTTGACCTGTTCCTCGACCGGCCGGTCGCCGACGATCGCATGGGCGCCATGCTTGACATGCGCGTCGGCGAAGATGCGGATGCCGTTGGCCCGAAGCCTGGCACGGAAGCGCATGGCGCGCGCCGCTTCGCCTTCGATAAAGCCCTCATTGGCGACGTAGGCGTTGGCCCATTGATTGACGCGCACGAAGGAAGAACCGGAGGCACTGGCGATCGACAGCGCGGGAATGGCGGCATTGGCGAGCACGTTGATGCCGACCGGCCGGCCAAGCTCGCGGCGGATACGGTCGGCGACGACCGACATGTAGGCGGAGGTTTCTGGGCCGATGTCATCCGGCTTGGCGAACGGCACGTCGCCGTGGTTCTCGACGATCACGCCGTCGCAACCGCCATCGAGATACGCCTTGGCATCGTTGAGGCCGCGCTGGTAGATCGCCTCGACCGCCTCGCCCTCATAGCGCGGCGCGCCCGGCAGGGGTGCGAGATGGACGACGCCGATCACCACCTTGCTTCTGCCGAAGATCGATCGCAGAGCGTCGTTCTCGCCCTGCTTGGAGCCGATGGATTTGGGGGGTTTTGTCATGCGGTTTCCGCTTCCGTCGTTTCCATGAGCGTTTTCATCTCCTGCCTGTCGGGGCAGGAGCCGAGCGTTCCGGCGCGTCCGACCGAGATGGCCGCGGCGCGAACCGCAATCCTGGCCGCTGCAGCGAGATCCATGCCGGCGGCAAGGCAGCCGGCGAGGCAACCGCAAAACACGTCACCCGCGCCGCTGGTGTCCGTCACAGCCACCTTGGGCGCCATGATCCGCTCGATCCGTCCTTCACCGTCGGCGACGAGGCAGCCAAGCGCCCCAAGCGTCACGACAGCGGTGCCTGCGCCTCGACGGATCAGCTCGCGGGCTGCCGCGTCAGGATCGCCTGTTCCGGTCAGTTGCGCCGCTTCGCCCGCATTGGCGATGACGAGGCTGACGTCGCTCAAATGCGGCGTCGCACCAGTTGCAAGCGGGCTTGGATTGAAGATGGTCACGGCACCCGCTTCATGCGCCGTCCTCAGACAGGCTGTCGTTGCATCCGGATGGAGATTGCCCTGCATCACGACGATGTCGCCGCGTTCGATCGAGGCCGCGAAACCACTCTCTGCCAGGGGATCGAAGGCAGTGGCGCAACTGGCACCGGTGACGATGAGGTTCTCGCCCCGCGCATCGACGATGATCGTCGAGCGGTCGCTCTCCTTGGGCAGCATCGTCAGATGGCTGGTGTCGAGGTCGCGGCGCAGTTGTTCCCTTATCCATGCCCCGGCGACATCATTGCCGATCGCCGTCCAGAACCGGACTTCGGTTCCGGTGCGCGCGGCGGCCACCGCCTGGTTCGCGCCCTTGCCGCCAAGTCCGTCGGCGTGCTCCGATGCGTTCAGCGTCTCGCCGGGCCGCGGGAACCGGTCCAGCCGAAACGTCGTATCGACGCAGACATTGCCGATGACATGGACGCGCATGGCTAATCCCTTGCTAGTCCTTGGCCGTTGCCCAGCCCAGCATCTGTTCGAACAGGGTCTTGTAGCCGCCCCAGGCGATGAAGCCCGGAGGCAGCCAGTGCGGGCCGACGTCCGAGGTCCAGGCGACGGTCCGGCCCTTGCCATATTTGCCGGTTACCAGCAGCGGCAGCGAACGGTAGTCGGAAGATACGGTGGCCAGAACCTCCGCACCATCCTTGACCGTGACCTCGTTGAAGCCGAGCAGGATCGGCCAATCCTTGCCCAAGCCCCTGAGAATTGGATGATCCTGCGGACCGACGACGGCCGGCGCATAGCCCTCCGGAACCTCGACACGGTCGTCGATGGGCAGGCACGTCACCGGCAGAACATCCTCGACCGGCGTCTTGTGATAGCGCGCGCCGCCGTTGATGCCCTGGAAGCTGTAATAGCCGCCGAACATCAGCAGGCCGCCGCCATTGCCGACATACTCGCGCAGCAGGCGCAGCCGGTTCGGCGTCGGCTTGGAATGGATCCAGGTGTCGGGGTGAAGCAACAGCGTGTTGGCGCCGAGATCGGAAAGCACGACCGCGTCATAGGCCGAAAGCGCGTCCATGGTCTGCGGGAAATTCCGCTGCGCCTCATGCGCCGGCATGAAGGTGACGTCGAACGGACCGTCCTTCAGCGCGGCCAGCAGTTCATCGGCGCCGGTGTGATAGGTCACGGTCGGAAACTGGTCGAAGCCCTTGATATGGGTCGCGGTCGAGACCCAGGACTCGCCTGCGAGAAGAACTTTCTTCCTGGACATATATACTCCTTGATTGCTTTGGGCCGCGGCTCAGGGGCCTTCGGCGAACACGGTCTTTGGATTGTCGATGAGCATGCGGTCGATGGCCGACTGCTCGACGCCATGGCGTTTCAGTCTCGGCACGAAATGCTTGAGCAGGAAGCCGTAGCCGAAGCCGCCAAAGCGCGTCAGCATGATCTTCAAAAACACGTCCTGCGACAGAAGAAGCCGATCGACCAGGCCCATGTCGATCAGCGAGCGGATTGCCTGCGCATTCTGCTCATCCGAAGGCGACTGCGCATCCTGGTCCGCATAATAGAAATCCATGCCGATCATGTCGTATTCCAGGAAGGCGCCGCGCGCGGCAAGGCTTCTCTGGTAGGCGAGATCGTCGTGGCTCGGGTTCATATGGCAAAGCACCGTGTGCCTGAGATCGGCGCCTTCCGCCTCGACGACGTCGAGCACGTCATGCGCCAGCCGTTCCCAGCCGGGCAGGTGGATGGTCAGCGGCACGCCGGTTATCCTGGAGGCGCGCGCCGAAGCTCGGAGCGACTTGCGTTCCTCGTCGGTGAAATCCTTGCTGACACCGACCTCGCCGATGATGCCGGCCATGATCTCGGGCTGCACCGCCCCGCCGCCGACATCGTTGACGAGGAATTCGGTGACATCGTCGACGTCCATCGCCTTCAGCCAGTCGGGGTGGGTGTGCTGCAGGTAGAAGCCCGTGCCCATGACGATCCGCAATCCGGAACTGCGGGCGATGCGCGCCAGCTTCACCGGATCGCGGCCGATGCCGATATTGGTCGCATCGACGACGGTGTGGCCGCCGAGCGCCCTGTACTTCGCCAGCTCCGAAAGCGCCAGGTCGCTGTCGTCGAGCGAGACGTTGTCGCGGTTCATGTAGGGGTTCATCCGCAGCTCGCCGATGATCTCCATGCTGACCGGCTGCTCGGCGATCTTCTTCTCGTCGGGATGACAGGGGCATTTCCACGATGTCGAACCATCGAGCAAGATATGCTCATGCATCAGGGTCACGCCCATGTCGGCGATCGCGACCGGGCCGGCAACCGTCATCACGGTGCCGGAGCGAACACCGATCGGCGCCCTTTGCCTTGGCGTATCGTCGAACAGATGATCCATGTCAGCGGCTCCGCGTTGCGCCCTTGAACAGCCGGAAATTCAGCCAGATGGCAACGAGAATGATTGTGCCGGTAACGATCGGCGTCAGGAAGGGCGACATATGTGCCAGGATCAGGCCGTTGCCGATGACCGCGACGGTCAGCGCGCCGAGTATGGTGCCGATGATCGTGCCGCGCCCGCCGAACAGGCTGGTGCCGCCAAGCACCACGGCGGCGATGACATCGAGCTCGAAACCCTGGCCGGAATTCGATGAGCCGGAGCCGAGCCGGGCCGCCAGAATGACACCGGCGACCGCCGCCGCCATGCCCGACAGGATGTAGACGAAGAGCGTCATGAAGCGTGTGTCGACACCGGCGCGGCGCACGGCTTCGGCATTGGCCCCGATGCCGGTGACATAGCGGCCGAACGGCGTCTGGTTGAAGGCGAGATAGGCGACGATCAGGACGAGAAGAGCGAGCAGTGCCGGCACCGGCACACCGAGGAACCAGGCCCTGCCGATGTTGACGAAGAAGCTGGTCGGCTCGACCGGGATCGAATAGCCACCGGTGATCAGCAGCGCAACGCCACGGATGACGGAAAGCCCGGCAAGCGTGACGATGAAGGCCGGTATGCGCTCATAGGCGATGAAGAAGCCCTGCAGGGCGCCGATCGCCGCTCCAAGCGCCAGCATGGCGACGACCACCAGCGGCCACGGCAGGCCAGCTTGGAGGGCAACGGCCGAGAGCGTCGCCGTCAGCGCCAGCACCGAACCGACCGAGAGATCGATGCCGCCGGTGGTTATGACGAAGGTCATCGCCGCCGCGACGATCAGCAGCGGTGCCGACTGGCGCACGATGTTGAGCAGATTGGGCGTCGTCAGGAAGGAACCGGTGACCAGCGAGAAGATCACGCAGACGACGATGAAGAACAGCGCGATGGAGACGACGCTGCCATTGGCTATCGCCACATCCTTCCACGTTCCCTTGTGGGCGCATTTGGGCGGCGAAACGCCAATCTCGGCGGACGGCGAGGTGGCGTTCATGGCTGTACCCCCTCATCGCGGCTGGCACGCGCCGACCGCGCATTGAATTTCCGGCCGACGATCAGGTTGACGACCTCCTCGATGCTGGTGTCGCCGATCTTGCGTTCTGCGACATTGCGGCCCTCGTACATGACCTGGATGCGGTCGCAGACCAGGAACAGATCCTGCAGCCGATGGGTGATGAGGATGACGCTGACGCCACGGGCGCTGACGGCACGGATGAGCTCCAGGACCGCCTCGACTTCCGCCACTGCAAGGGCCGCCGTCGGTTCGTCCATGATCAGCACCGACGGGTCGAAGGAGGCGGCACGGCCGATGGCGATCGACTGCCGCTGGCCGCCGGAGAGGTTTTCGACCTTGAGCCTGGTATCGGCGATGACGATGCCGAGGCGGTCGAGCATCTCGCGCGTCTCGCCATGCATGCGCCTGTTGTCGAGAAAGGGGACGCCAAGAACGTGGCGGCGCGGTTCGCGGCCGAGAAAGAGATTGCCCGCCACATCCACCGTGTCGCAGAGCGAAAGGTCTTGGTAGACCATCTCCACCCGAGCGGCGCGGGCATCGGCCGGCGAGGAAAAGGACACGGCCTTGCCATCGATCTCGATGCTGCCGGCATCCGGAATGACCGCGCCGGACAAAACTTTGCTCAGAGTGGATTTGCCGGCGCCGTTGTCGCCGACCAGGCCGAGCACCTCGCCGGGCTTCAATGTCAGCGAAACATCATCCAGCGTCTGGATGGGGCCGTATCGTTTGGAAATACCGGTCATCCTGACGCGGTAGGTCTCGCCATCGCTCATCACGGTTCCAGTTCTCGAAGGACGACATGTTCAATCGGTCGTCGGGCCGCGCGGCCAACCAATCAGGTCGATGCGCGGCCCGGCGGTCCGGGGAGGATACTACTTGAACATGTCCTTGAACTGGCCGACATTTTCCTTGGTCACGATGGTGATCGGAACATTGATGATCGGATCGATCTTCTCGCCCTTCTTGAGCTTGCCGAAGGCCTCGATGGCGGCCTTGCCTTCGCCAGCCGGATCCTGCTGGACGACGGCGACCACCCAGCCTTCCTCGAGACCTTGCACCGCCGATTTGGTCAGATCCCATCCGAACACCTTGACGTCGCCGGTGCGGCCCTGGCTGGTGACGGCGGAAACCGCACCGAGCAGCGCCGGCTCGCCGGTCGCATAGAGCGTCGTCATGTCGGCATTAGCGGTCATCAGGTTTTCCGAGGCGGAAAGGGCCACGTCCTGCACGTTCTGGCCGTCGACCGTATCGAGGAAGGTGACCTTCTGGCCGCTGTCGGCGACGGCCTTCTTGAAACCGTCGAGGCGCTGGTTCTGGATGAAGGAATTGAGCGCGCCGACAACGCCGATCTTCGCGGTTCCATTCATCTTGGTCTTGACATAGTCGGCGTAGAATTTGCCGATATCCTCACCCGCCTTGGTGTTGTCGACGCCGACGAAGGCGACATTGTCGCCATTCGGGATCTGCGCGTCGATGGCAATGACCGGAATGCCGGCGGCCTTGGCCGCGGTGATCGCCGGTTTCACACCGTTGACATCGATGGCGACGAGAATGATGCCGTCGACCTTCTGGGTGATGTAGTTCTCGATCGCGTCGTTCTGCGCGCTCGGCACGTTATTGGCGTTGAAGATGACGAGGTCGACGCCGGCAGCCTTCGCAGCGGCTGTTGCTCCGTCATTGATCTGGTTGAAGAAAAGAGCCTGCTGGTTGATGGTGACGAGTGCATAAGTCTCGGCCATGGCGGAGCCAGAACCAAGCGCGAAGGTCATGGCGATGGCCGCGGCGCAGCCTGAAAGGATCTTTGTAAGACGCATTCCGGTTCCCCTTGGTTTTGCGAAAAAGGCCCTTGATCGGGCTCACATGGCGCCTGAGCGCATGGGCATAATTCAAGATACGTGATTTCTTGTCAAGTGACTTGAATTAGCGTCGGCGAAGGGAGACCGCCTGTCAGAATGTCGCGGGCGTGTTCACCCAGAAAATGCTGGCGCGTTCGTCGCCGACATTGCGGTACCAATGGGGCAGTTCCGAATTGAAGACGAAGGAATCGCCGGCGGACAGGCGAAATGTCTTCTCACCGACCATCAGTTCGATGGCGCCTTCCAGGAGATAGCCGACTTCCTCGCCGGCATGCTGGATCGGGCCGGCGCTTTCACCGCCCGCCTCGATATGATGGATGTTGCACTGCAGGAGATGGCCCGGCGAATAGGGGATGACACGCTCGAGCGAAATGCCTTCGCCGCGCCGGAGCGGATCGAGCGCGATCAACGGCCGCGCTCCGGCTCGAAAGACGATGCCTTCCTCGCCATCGGACTCCTCGAACATCCAGCCAATGTTCGTGCCGAGCACCTCGACAAGCCGGTGGAGCATGGGAAGCGAGGGCGAGACCTTGCCGTTCTCGACCTTGGAAAGCAGGCTCTCGGAGCAGTTGGCGGCGGTGGCGAGCGCCTTCAGGGTCAGGCCCCGTGTCTGCCGGGAGAGCTTCAGCCTCGTGCCAAGCCGCAAGAGGCTGGTGGCGGTCGAGCGCTCGTCACTGCCCTTGCTGTTGTGGGTATCGATCTTGTTCATTGGGGGAGGCGAACATCTCCGCTGGTTGGGCCGACTCGTAAAACTGATCCGACGCGTTGTCCATCCTGTGATCATGGACAACGCGTCGGATCGGCATCACGGACCCGTCCAGGTCAAACGTCGCGCACGCCTTCCCGATACTGGCGAGCGCGCGGTCTCAGGCCGCTTCGCGTTTCAGCGCCTGCGCCATGCAGTGGATGCCGCCGCCGGTCTTGGAGATCTCGCTCATGTCGACCGCCGCGACCTCGAAGCCGCGCGCCTTGAGCTGGCCGATCAGCGTTTGGCTGGAGGTCGGCGCGATGACCCGATCCTTGCCGAGCGACATGAAATTGCAGCCGAGTGCCATCGTGTCCTGGAACGGCACGTCGATGATCTCGTGCCCCTTGCCCTTCAGCCAGTCGACGATGCCGGGCTCGGTGCAGGCGAGGCAGACGGCGGTGAGCTTCTCGGCGATTGGCACCACCATCAGGTCGATATGGACGTAATATTCGTCGATGAAGGCGATGCGCGTCTCCCAGCCTTCCTTTTCGAACCAGGCTTGCACCTGGCGGGCGCCTTCCTCCTGCGTGCGGGCGCCACCGCAGCCGATCAGCACCACGCCGTCCTCGATGACGTTGAAGTCGCCGCCCTCGAAGGTGCCCGCCGTGACCATGTCGTAGATCGGGATGCCGAGTTTCTCGTAGGTGCGGATGGCGGCGTAGTTCTCGCCGCGC
Source organism: Mesorhizobium sp. LNHC232B00 (assembly GCF_000502435.1). Taxonomy (NCBI): domain Bacteria; kingdom Pseudomonadati; phylum Pseudomonadota; class Alphaproteobacteria; order Hyphomicrobiales; family Phyllobacteriaceae; genus Mesorhizobium; species Mesorhizobium sp. LNHC232B00. Next base: position 330,746 of record NZ_AYWP01000003.1, on the reverse strand, counting down.
CGCCACCAGTTGGCCATGGCGGTGATGATGGCGCCATAAGGCGTCATCACGCTGGAATCGCGCGAGTAAACCTGCATCGGCAGTTCCGGCGTCGGCTCGTGCCAATGGATGTTGACGCCGAAATGCTCATAGGCGGCGACCAGGTCCTTATGCTGCGCCTGCGCGATCTGGACGTTGCAGGGCGCCTCGCGCAGATGCTTTCGCGACAGCGAACTGGTCGACAGATGGCGCAGGAAATTGGGCGAGCCGAGCAGCACGTCGGTCAAGACGTCGGTTTCGTTGGCGAAGCCCCAGACGGTCAGCGGCTTGGTGCCGCCGGCCGGGTTGCGGCGTTGCAGCGAGAACGGTTCGGCGACGATGCGATCATGGACGGTCATGGGGCTCTCCTCGTGCTCTGATCATGCGGTTTGATTGGGTTGACCGCTCGGTATCCACCAGTCGCGGCCGCGCGCGGTGGTGACATATTCGGGCCAGCGGAAATGGATCGGCGGTTCGTAGTCGCAGAGCGGCGCGATCCAGTTCGTACCGCCGATGCCGCCGCCGGTACGGGTGACGAACTCGTCCATCGCCGCATCGCGTGCGGTTTTGTCCTCGAGCAGGCGCAGCGCCGCCAGCGCGACCGTCTTGGCCGCGCAGATGACCATCGGATCAATCGTCGCGGCAATGCCGCCAAGCGCGTTCATCACCCAGGCCGGGTAGGGCTGGCCGCTTGCCGAACGCAGCGCCGGACGGGCGACATAGACCCTTGCCGTGGGCGCATGCCAGCTCATGTCGGTGTAGTCGTCGGAGGTCGAATTCAACTGTGACGGCGGCAGGTCACGGCGCAGGATTTCCTCGGCCTCCTGTGGCGAAATCAGCCGTTCCAGCTCGTCTATGAACGGGTTCTCGGTCGCGGTACCCCCGGCATTGACCTGGATTTCGCGCCCGACCGCCCTGGCGGCCTCGTCCCAGCGCGGCGGCCCGACCGTCGACAGCGCTGCATAGGCGATCTCGGCCATGGCATGGTTGGCAAGCCCCGGCCGCGACTTCGATACCCAGTGACGCTCGAATCGACAGCCGCTGATCGCGGCGGCGGCCGTGGCATTGCGATCGAGCACGGCAGTGACCTGTTCGGCCATGGCAATGGTCGGCGCGCGGATCATGTATTGGATCTCGGCCAGCCCCGCCGGCAGATTGTCGGCGGTGGCCTGGCCGGCGGTCAGGATCGCCTCGCTGATCGACCAGCCGCCCTGGTGCGGCAGCATGGAATCGCGCAGCGCCTTGGATGTCATGTACATCGTCATCAGCGCGTCGTTGGCGCCGGGCGCCCGCACCGCCGAATGCGCCTGCGGGATCGGTGCACCATCGCCTGTGCGAACCCAATTTTCGGGTTCGTCGCAGACGAAGCGGTAGATCATCGAATAGGCCGCGCCGCAATGCGTGTCCCAGCGCGCCGTGTTGCAGAGCGGCAGCATGTAGAAGGGATGGAACGAAATCATGCCGGCAAGGCCGTCATAATAGCCCTTGGCCGCGTGGATCGGCTTCGAGCCGCGCACCTTTTCTGCAGGTTCGCCGGTGAAGCGCAACGTGCCCGCAATGCCATGCCGCTGCATGGCAGCCTTGACGGCAAGCAGGCCGCCGAGGCTCGCCATGCCGAGCCCTGAATGCGGATCGGTGTGGCCCCCGGCCTCCAAGCCAAGGCCGGGCCGCGGCTGCTTCACGGTCACTGCGTCCTGGCAGTTGCCGGGCACCGCGTCATATTCGGCATAAAGGCCGATCGTCGGCCCGGCGCCATTCGTCCAGTGGGCGCAGAACGCGGTCGGCATGCCGCCCGAGCCTTCCTCGACGGAAAAGCCCTCATGCTTCAGCCGCGCGACATACCAGGCGGCCGACTGGTATTCGCGCCATGCGGTCTCGCCGAAATCGAAGATGGTGCGCGTCCACTGCGACAGCGACGGCTGGATGCCGTCGAGGCAGGCAAGCGCGGTCTCCTGCGCTGATGTCGTCACCGGTTTGTCCATGCGGCAAAGAAAGCAGTGAAGCGGCTCGCCAAAAAGTGATATGTTTTCCCGGTTCGTGCAAATTCGGTTCACCTCTTGAGAATTCCCTCCACACAGGCGCTGCGCGCCCTCGACAGCTTCGCCCGTCATGGCAGCGTCTGGCGCGCCGCCGATGAGCTGCACCTCACCCGCAGCGCGGTGAGCCATCAACTGCGCCTGCTCGAACGCGACCTCGGCTTCGACCTGCTTGAGCGCATCGGCAAGGGCGTGGCACTGACGCCGCGCGGCCAGCGCTATGCCAGCGACGTGCGCAAGGCGCTGACGGTGCTTGGCGATGCGGTGACGCGCGATGCTGGCACCGGCGTCGGCGGCTCGTTCGCCATCTCCTGCACGCCGGGCTTCGCCTCGTTGTTTTTATGCACCCATATCGGCGAGTTCCGGCAGATGTACCCTGACGTGGCGCTGCGCATCCTGACCCCCAGGCGGCTCGACGATGTCAGCAATGCCGACGNAATGCCGACGCCGATGCCTTCATCGCTTTCGGTGTCGGCAACTGGCCGAACCGCGCCGTCGAGCCGCTCTGTGAAATCTCGTTCACGCCGCTCTGCAGTCCGACGCTGCTAAACAAGGTCGGCGGCTTCTCCAGGCCGGCCGATGTGCTGCGCGCCAATCTGCTTCACCTCGACGACACCGAGGATTGGGCGCGCTGGCTGGCGCTGTCCAAGGTGGAAAACCCCGACACCGAGGGCGGCATCTTCTTTTCGGACATGAACCTCGTCTTCTCGGCGGCGATCGCCGGCCAGGGAATTGCCATGGGCGACGAACTGACCAGCCGACGGGCCTTGAGCGAAGGCCGGCTGGTCAGGCCGTTCGACATCGCGATCAAGTCGCCGCGTTCTTATTACCTAGTCTCCGAGCACGCGAAAGCAAGCCATCCGGTGCTGGAGGCGTTCGGGGGCTGGCTGAGATCGAAGCTCTCGGAGAACCCGGTCAGGCCATATTGACCGACCATAGATGAATCAAATTTGCCGATCAGGCGAAAACTATTCGGTTGCGGTGAGACGCCGGCCTGCCTACGATTTCCTCTTGGGACTGAGGAAGAAGGCAGGATGCAGCAACCCGGCCGGGCCGCAGAGATCAAGGCAATCGGGATCGGCAAGAGCTTCGGCTCGTTCCGTGCGTTGGACGATCTGACGCTCAATATCGGCCGCGGCGAGTTCCTGACCCTGCTTGGCCCCTCCGGTTCGGGCAAGACCACCTTCCTGATGATCCTCGCCGGCTTCGTGCAGCCGACCGAGGGCCGCCTCCTGAGCGACGGCACCGACATTACTAACCGTCCGGCCGAGCAGCGCGCCGCCGGCATGGTGTTCCAGGGCTATGCGTTGTTCCCGCATATGAGCGTCGAGGCCAACATCGCTTTCCCGCTTAAGGTCCGCAAGAAATCGGCCTCCGAGATCAAGAAGCGCGTCGGCGAGATGATCGAGCGCGTCGGGCTGGTTGGCCATGAGAAGAAATTGCCGTCGCAGCTCTCCGGCGGCCAGCAGCAGCGCGTGGCTCTGGCTCGCGCGCTGGTGTTCGAGCCGGGCGTGCTTTTGCTCGACGAGCCGTTCTCGGCGCTGGACAAGAGCCTGCGCGGACAGATGCAGGCCGAGATGAAGCGCCTGCATCAGGAAACCGGCACCACTTTCGTCTTTGTCACCCACGACCAGAGCGAGGCGCTGGCGCTGTCGTCGCGCGTCGCCATCTTCAACCACGGCAAATTGCTGCAGGTCGGCGCGCCTGATGAGGTCTACGACCGGCCCGACAACCGCTTCGTCGCCGAGTTCCTCGGCGAGATCAACATGCTGCCGCTGAAAGGGGTCAAGCCCACCGGCAGTGGTTCGACGGGCGTCTGCGAGGACCGCGCGGTCAGCATGCATTGCAAGGCCGAGAAAGTCCGTGGCGACGCAATCCTGGCAATCCGCCCCGAATATATGTCGATCGCAGGTGAGGCCGCCGCCGGCGAGAACGGCATTGCCGCCACCGCCACCGCCTCGACCTATCTGGGGGCGGCGACCAAGCTCGACCTTACAACGCGGCAGGGCGCCAGGGTGACCGTCTCGGTGCCCAACGAGGTCGCGGCCGCGGCGCTGAGCAAAGGCAATTCCGTCTGGCTGACCTGGCCGGCGGAAAAGGGTTTCCTCCTTCCGGAAGGAGGACAATGACCGCCGGCGTGGACCGATGGGACACGCAGGCTTCCGGGAATGATCAACGACAAAAAAGGGGAACTGACATGACAAACGATACCAAGAAACAAGCCATCGAGACGCTGTCCGCCAGGGCCGGTCGCGGCGAGATCTCGCGCCGCCAGTTCACGCAACTGGCAGCACTCGTGCTCGCCGGCACGCCGATGCTTTTGCGCTCGACCGGTGCCTTTGCACAGGCCAAGGAACTGGTTCTGGTGAACTGGGGTGGCGACGCCATCACGGCTTACGACGCCGCCTACGGCCAGGCTTTCACCAAGGACACCGGCATCACCGTCAAGATGGACGGCTCCGGCCCGACCGAAGGCGCGATCGCCGCGCAGTCCAAGAGCGGCGCCCCGACCTGGGACCTCGTCGACGTCGATCCATTCTCGGCCATCACGCTCGGCGCCCAAGGCGCGCTGGAGCCGATCGACTACAAGATCGTCGATAAGACGAAGATGCGGCCGGGCTTCGGCTGGGAGTATGCCGCCTCGACCTATTTCTTCTCCTACGTCATCGCCTATGATTCCGAGAAATACGGCAAGGACGCACCGACCGGCATGGCCGATTTCTTCGATGTGAAGAAATTCCCCGGCAAGCGCTCGCTCTACAAATGGGGCGTTTCGAGCTGGGAAGCCGCACTGCTGGCGGACGGCATCGCCCCGGCCTCGCTCTATCCGCTCGACCTCAAGCGCGCGCATGACAAGATCGCCGCCTTCAAGGAGAACGTCGTCGCCTATTGGGGCGGCGGCGCCGAGAGCCAGAGCGTGCTGCTTAACGGCGAGGCGTCGATGGCTATTGTCTGGTCGACCCGCGCCTCGCTGATTGAGCAGGACTCGGGCGGCAAGATCAAGTTCATCTGGGACCAGGGCCTGATCTCGCCCGGTGCCCTTGCCGTGCTCAAGAACAACCCCGGCGGCAAGGACGCGGCGATGAAGTTCATCGCCAGCGCGCAGGATCCGCAAAAGCAGCTCGTCATGTTCGACAAGCTGGGGCAGGGCCCGGCCAATCCAGCCGCCGACGCGCTGATCCCCGCCGACAAGAAGCGCATCAACCCGGTCGATCCCGAGAATATGAAAAAGCAGATCGCGCTCGACATGGACTGGTACGCCAAGAACTACGGGCCGGCGCTCGACGAATACACCAAGATCATCTCGGCCTGACCAAGGCCGGGATCATCGGGTCCAGATGAGAGCATATCTCTCCGACAGGATGGGCGCGGCGCTGTTGATGGCGCCGCTGCTCCTGTTTCTTGTCCTCGCCTATGCATGGCCGTTCCTCGGTGTCGTGAAGTGGAGCTTCACGCTGCCGACGCCGGGGCTCGGCCAGTACGAGGCACTGCTCACCGACGATCTGGTGCAGTCGGTGTTCATCCGCACATTGCGCATCGCGGCCATCGTCACGGTCGTCTCGGTTGCCGCCGCCTATGCGATAACTGTCGTCTGGGTGCGCGGCACGCCGGCGCAGCGCCTTGTCGCCGAATTCTGCATTCTGGTGCCGTTCTGGATCTCGGTTTTGACGCGCGCCTTCGGCTGGGTGGCGCTTTTGTCCAATCGCGGCCTGATCAACACCTGGCTGCAGGCGATCGGCTTCATCTCCGAACCACTGACCCTGGTGCGCAACGAGTTCGGCGTCATCGTCGGCATGACGCATTTCCTCATTCCGTTCGCCGTCTTTCCGCTCGCATCGGCCATGCGCAGCCTCGACGACCGGGTGCTGCTGGCGGCACGCGGGCTCGGCTCCAGCCGCATGCGCACTTTCTGGACCGTGTTCGTGCCGATGACCCGCTCCGGCATCATCGGCTCGGCGATGATCGTGTTCGTCTTCTCGCTTGGCTTCTTCGTCACGCCGGCGATCCTCGGTGGCGGCCGCAGCGTGATGATCGCCGAACTGATCTATCTCCGCATCTTCCAGAGCCCGGATTGGGGGCTGGGTGCGGCGATCAGCGTCGTACTGGTGCTGTTCGTCGGTGCGCTGATGGCGCTTCTGTTCCGTTATGTCAGACCGAAGCAGCTGATCTGATGCCGACCTATCGCCCCGGACCCGTCTCGCTGATCCTCGCCGTGCTGGTGGCGCTGTTCCTGCTTTTGCCGCTGCTCGCCGTCATCCCGGTGTCGCTGACGCCGAGCCGCATGCTGGCGATGCCGTCGGGCGAACTGTCGCTGCGCCACTATCGTTCGCTGATCGAGGATCCGCGCTGGCTTCAGTCGATCCTGCTGTCGATCAGGATCGGCATCGTCAGCAGCGCCATCTCAACCGTGCTGGCGCTCTGCTTCAGCCTTGGCGTGTGGATGTTCCAGCCGCGTTTCACCGCAGCCCTCGTCGGCTTCGTGCTGCTGCCGATGGTGGTGCCGCCGGTGGTCTCGGCGGTGACGCTCTATTTCCTGCTCACCTCGATCTCCGGCGTCAGCTCCTTCTTCGGATATGACACCTGGCTTGGCGTCGCCATGGCGCATTCGGTGATGACGGTGCCTTTCGCCACGGTGCTGATCCTGGTCTCGCTCAGCCAGCTCGACCGGCGCATCGATCTTGCCGCGCGCGGCCTCGGCGCCTCGGTGTGGGAGCGCGCCACCCGCGTCATCATGCCAAACATCAAGTTCGGCGTCGTCACCGCGGCACTGCTGTCCTTCGTGCTGTCCTGGGAAGAGATCGGCGTCACGCTGTTCATCACCTCGGTCAACGCCATCACCCTGCCAAGGCTGATGTGGATGGGCCTGCGCGACAACATCGATCCAGCCATCGCCGCCCTCTCGGTGATCCTGATCATCATCACCGTGCTGGTGCTGGCGGTGCGCAGCTTCGTGGTCCGGTTGCGCGGCAGGCCCTGACCACGGTCGGTGATCATCCTCCAAGGGCTTCGGCTACCCCATCGCGCGGCGGATCGTGCTGGACAGGCTGGCAAGGAATCTCGGCCGGGACGATGCGTCGAGCTTCCACGACAGCACCGCCATGGCCATTTGCCGCGGCAGCATGCCGACCGACAGGAACCAGCCGGCAAGCACGGCGCGGCGGCGCAGGGACGCCGACATTTCGAGGCTGGCGACAGCGCCCGCCGCGGCGAGCGCCAGCCGGGAATCATCGGCCACGGGGTGCCGGTGCCTGTCCGCGCAGAGCGACGCCAGCCGTTCTTCCAGGTGGACCGGATCATGGCGAACAACGTCTGCCGGCACGACGGTCAGGCCTACCTGCGATGCCTGGCCCGACAGCGCCTCCATGCGGTGGAAATCGTGCTCCACCCGCCAGCGCGCCCGCTCGGCGAGCCTTTCACCGAAAACCGAATGGTTGGCGCCGTGGATACGGTAAGCCCCGACACATTCATCGATGGACTGGACGTGGCCATGGAGTGGAGCCAGCGTCGCAAGGTAGCCGTCGGCGCCCTGACGGAAATCCGGTTCCGGAATCGGCATGATCGATTCCAGGGTCGTCCGGTCGAAGGCAAGCCCGCTGGTCACGGTCGTCTGGTAGCGCCCCTTGTGCAGCAGTTTCGGCACGACATCACCGCTGTCGAAGGGCAGTTCCGGCGGTGGAAAGACGTCCTTGATGTGTTGCCGCTCGTCGACAATGTGCAGTCTGGATTGCACCTGGGCAGTTGCCGCGTCCCAGGTGTCGACGATCCTGGAGACGGCCCCCGGATAAAGATAATCATCGGCGTCGAGGAAGAGGATGATTCTGCCCGAACTGGCGGCAAAGCCGGTATTGAAGGCAGCCGCATGCCCGCCATTCTTTCGTCTCGGACAAGCAAGGATCCTGTCGCCGTAGGATTCCATGATGGCCGTGGAATTGTCCTGCGATGCATCGTCGACGACGATGACTTCGACGTCGTCGTGGTCCTGCTCCAAGGCGCTGTCGATGCTGCGTTCAAGGAAACGCGCGTAATTGTAGTTCGGGATAATGATGGATACCGGGATTTTGTGGGCGGTGGACTGCATCGCATTCGACCTCGCGTCTTACGTTGATTTTGGCAAAACCCGCCCGTGGGCTGGCTCCTCTTCAAGCTCGCGCCGATCCGTCGGGAGACGGACCACATCTCTCTTTTGCGACTTCATGCAAAGCCGCCATCGCCTTCGAGGATCGCGGTGGCCGACTGGGTCAAGTGTGTGGCCGGCCAGCAAAGCGCCGACGCTCCGGCCATAGACCAAGCTCGACGAAAATGGCGTCGCGTTCGATCACAGTGGGACCGAAGCGGACGCCTTGAAGGCACGGTCGATGCTGGCCTTCAAATGCGGCTGGAACAAGCCCGCCGTCTGAAAACTGGCATGTGGATGTTTGCGCTTGGCGATTTCATCGTTAGTTTGCGCGACATCGGCTGAACGGGGTATCGGCAGGTTCTGAGACGAATCGCCATCGTCTTCGCGTCGCGAACGTTTATATCTGGCGGAACATGCAGACGGACAGGCTTGCGAAAGCCGATGTCGGTGGCGCAAGGCTTGAGGAAAAGGACGATGACCGCGCCCGGCGATTTGCAGCAGGCACTTTTTCTGAGACTGAAAGGCGACGCGTCCCTGTCGGCATTGCTCGGCGGTGCCGGGCTGCTGGAACGGGCGGCCGACAATGCCGCTTTTCCCTATGTGACCTGCGGTCAGACCAGTGCCTTCGACTGGGATACCGGCGTCGAAAACAACGACGATCAGCTGATCACGCTGCATGTCTGGTCGAAAGCCCAGGGCGAAGCCGAAACGCTTACCATCATGGACGCCATCAAGGCACGCCTTGACGACGCGGTGCTGGTCATCGGTCCTCGCGGCCAGACGCGGCTGTCGCTCGAATTCACCGAAGCCCGCTACGACGAGGAGCTCCTGGTGCATCACGGGCTGCTGCGGTTTCGCGCCCTGACGCAGGAAAATGCCTGACGCGCTTTCAATATGACCGAAACAGAGTCTAGACTGCCATTTCCCGGATTTCGTCGGGTTGGGGCGTCGAAATCACGGTTGGTCATCTGTGTTTTCAGGGGTGTAGCGGACATGTTTTGTGCTTCGATCACCGTTCATTTCACGTTCAGCACCGATGCGTTACAACGCTGGTCATGAAAACGCTCCGCTCCCATTTCCGAACCGCGACACTGGCGCTATGTGCTGCCGGGCTGTTTGCGTCGCAGGCGGTGGCGATGCCGGTCATTGCCCCCGACCAGGCCAGCCCGATCGTTCTGGCCGCGTCCGACTGCTATGCGATCGGCCAGCAGGTTGCCCAGCAGAATGGCGGAACGCTGGCCAAGGCCTCGCAGTCGACGCGCGGCGGCCAGCCGGTCTGCGTCATCGTCGTGCTGGTGCCCGGCAAGGACGGGCAGCGTCCGCGCCGTTCCGAGATCGTCGTGCCGCAGAACTGACCCGATCTTTCACCTTAGAGGCCGCGTTTCCCAGGACGCCGGAATCGGCCTATATCTGACCCCAATCTTCAATCCGACCCCAACCTGACCAAGTCTTCAGTCCAAAAAAGCTCTTCAACAGGTATCGATCTCCGCATGCGCGTACTCGTCGTCGAGGATGACAAGGATCTCAACCGCCAGATAGCCGACGCGCTGGTCGATGCCGGCTATGTCGTCGACCGTGCCTTCGACGGCGAGGAAGGCCATTTCCTCGGCGACACCGAGCCTTACGACGCAGTCGTGCTCGACATCGGCTTGCCGCAGATGGACGGCATCAGCGTGGTCGAGCGCTGGCGCCGCGGCGGCCGCAAGATGCCGGTGCTGATCCTGACGGCGCGCGACCGCTGGAGCGACAAGGTTTCCGGCATCGATGCCGGCGCCGACGACTATGTCACCAAGCCGTTCCATATCGAGGAAGTGCTGGCCAGGGTCAGGGCGCTTATCCGCCGGGCCGCCGGCCACGCTTCGTCCGAGCTCACCTGCGGGCCGCTGCGTCTCGACACCAAGGCGTCGAAGGCCGATGTCGACGGTGTGCCGCTGAAGCTGACCTCGCACGAATTCCGCCTGCTCGCTTATCTGATGCACCATATGGGCGATGTGGTCTCGCGGACCGAACTGGTCGAGCATCTCTACGACCAGGATTTCGACCGCGATTCCAACACCATCGAGGTCTTTGTCGGGCGGCTGCGCAAGAAGATGGGCATCGACATGATCGAAACCGTGCGCGGCATGGGCTACCGCATGCGTGAGCCGGAGGCGTAACTCGGAACCGCTCAAACCAATCGCAAGGACGCCGCTTTCGCTGCGTTTGTGGCCGCGCTCGCTGACGTTCCGCGTCATCGCCTTCTCCACGGTCTGGGCGATCCTGACCCTGGTCGTCATCTTCACCCTGATCACCACGCTGTACCGTCAGGCCAGCGAACGCGGTTTCGACAGCCTGCTCTCGGCGCATCTGTTCAATCTGATCGGCTCCATCGGCATTTCCGATACCGGAGCGCTCACCGGCGCCCCCGATCTCGGCGACCTCCGCTTCTCCGAGCCCAATTCGGGCTGGTACTGGTCGGTGGAACCGGCCTCGGAAGGCGTGCATGGCGATCTCCATTCTTCTTCGATGACCAGGGCCATCCCGTCGCCAAGCGTCGCCGAAGTGCCTTTCAATGCCAGCTTCCAGCGCAGCTATTCGGCCGAGGGTATCGACGGCGAGCAACTCGAAGTGTTCGAGAGCGAATTCGTCCTCGACGCCAAGAACCGTGCCGCGCGTTTCCGTGTCATGGGCAACCAGAGCGAACTCGAACAGGAAATCGGAACCTTCCAGCGCCGCCTGCTGACCTATCTCGGCCTGTTCGGCATCGGCATGATCGCCATCAACGCTATCGCCATCCTGCTCGGTCTGCAGCCGCTGCGCCGGGTCAGGAACGCGCTCGCCATGGTGCGCGAGGGCACCGCGCAGCGGCTCGACGGCCGCTTTCCAGCCGAGATCGAACCGTTAGCCAACGAAACCAACGCATTGATCGAAAACAACAAACGCATCGTCGAGCGGTCGCGAACCCAGGTCGGCAATCTCGCCCATTCGCTGAAGACGCCGCTCGCGGTGCTGCTCAACGAGGGCCGCGCGCTCGGCGGCGCCAAGGGGCAGTTGATCGCCGAACAGGCCGCCTCCATGCAGAAGCAGGTCGATCATTACCTGCAGCGCGCCCGCGTCGCGGCGCAGCGCGACAGCGTCGTCTACCGTACGCCGGTGGCCCCGCTGGTGCAGCGCATGGTGCGAGTCCTGCAGAAGCTCAATCCACAGACAAGCCTGTCGCTGACGCTGCCGGCATCCGAGATCGTCTTTGCCGGCGAGCGCGAGGATCTTGAGGAACTGCTCGGCAATCTTCTTGAAAATGCGATGAAATGGGCAAGGAGCGCGGTGTCGGTCTCGGTCGTCCCCTTGGTCGGCAAGGATGACCATCTGTTCGAGATCAGCATCGACGATGACGGCCCTGGCATTCCCGAGGACAGAGCGCGCGACGCGCTAAAGCGCGGAAGACGCCTGGACGAGACGAAACCGGGCACAGGTCTGGGGCTTGCCATTGTCGCCGACCTCGTCAACGAGTATGGAGGCGTTCTCGCGCTCGAACGGTCCGGCATGGGTGGATTGAAGGCGGTGGTGCGGTTGCGGAGCCTTCAGTGACGTTTCCCAGGGCCAATCGACACCGATGGACGGCACATGTTATGGCGGCATATCGATTGGTCCCGGAGCGGCCGGCAATGGCCAAATTTCCGACAAATATCAATACTATGGCGACGCCCACTTCTCCGATGACGCGGCCCCAGGCGCATCCATGGCAGGCTCCAACTCAAGAAAACCGGTTGTTGGCATGAAGATTCGCGTCGCGCTTGTTTCCGCATTGCTGGCCGTCTCCGGCTGCACCACCTTGAGCGGCAAGGGCCCGACCCTGACCCCGACACCGGCCTCGACGCCTCCTTCGGGCGGCAAGGTCACCACTTCGATCATATCCGCGATGGGCGGTGGCCTAATTGGCGGTTCGATCGGCAGCAGCCTCAGCGCAACGGAGAAGCGCAGCGCGCTCGAAGCCGAATACAAGGCGCTCGAATATACGACAAGCGGCCAGAAGGTGACGTGGAAAGGCGACCAGGCCTCGCGCTATGGCGAGGTGGTGCCGGCCCAGCCCTATCGCGTCGGTTCACAGGACTGCCGCCAGTACACGCAGACGGTGTTCACCGGCGGAGCCGGCGTCACCGCCCGCGGAACCGCTTGCCGCAACACCGACGGCAGCTGGACGCCGCTGACCTGATATCCCGGTTGGGAGCTGGTCGCTTGACGTCGATCAAGGACGTCAGGCGCGTCCGCCGTCAAAGCGTCGCAGGATGGACATGTTGGCAGGGCAAGTCTCTGCCTTTATTGGAAGAGCCATGCTGTTTTGGGTCATAGCCGCAATCCTGACGCTGGGCGCGAGCCTGGCGGTGCTGTTGCCGTTGGCTGCCGGCTCGAAAGGCGGCGCGTCGAGCGGCGACCACGATCTGGAAGTCTATCGCGATCAATTGTCCGAGCTTGACCGCGACGCCGCGCGGGGCCTGATCCAGTCGGCGGAAGCGGCCGAGGCACGCGCCGAGATCGCCCGCCGCATCCTGCGCCTCGACAATGCGGATCCAGCCGGCAAGGCATCGGCCAGGCCGGCGTCGGCCACGTCAAGACTTGTCGCGACCGTCGCGGTGCTGGCGGTGCCGTTGGTCAGCTGGGGTCTTTACAGCCAGCTCGGTTCGCCCGACCTGCCGTCACAGCCGCTCAGCGAGCGGTTGGCCAAGAACCCGGCCGACAGCTCGGTCGACGAGTTGGTCGCGCGGGCGGAGGCTCACCTTGCCGCCAATCCTTCCGACGGCCGGGGGTGGGATGTGCTGGCCCCGGTCTATCTGCGCATGCAGCGCTTTTCCGACGCGGCCGCCGCCTACCGCAACGCCATTCGTCTCGACGGCGACAGTGCTGTCCGTCAGGCCGGCCTTGGCGAAGCGATCGCCGGTGCGGCGGGCGGCATTGTTTCGGCCGATGCCCAGGATGCTTTCGAGGCGGCGCTGAAACTCGATCCGGCCAATGCGAAAGCCAGTTTCTATCTGACGGTGGCCTTGGCGCAGGAGGGGCGAACCAAGGAAGCGGTTGCCTCCTGGCAGGCGATGCTCGGCACGCTGCCGCCGGATTCACCGTGGCGCGGCGCCATCGAGCAGGCATTGGCCAAATCCGGCAATCCCGAAGTCGCTTCCGGCGCGGCCGCGAAAGGGCCCGATGCCGCCAATGTCGACGCCGCGTCCTCCATGTCGCCGCAGGACCGCGAAGCCATGATCAACACCATGGTCGCGGGTCTCGACGACAAACTGCGGCAAAATCCGCGTGACGCGGAAGGATGGATGCGGCTCGTTCGTTCCTACGTCGTGCTGGGCAAGGCCGATGAGGCGCGCGATGCTCTCCATCGCGCCATTGCCGTTTTTGGGGCCGACAGTGACGAAGCGAAGAAATTCACCACCTTTGCCGCCTCGCTCGGCCTGGCGGCGACGGAGTAGAGCATGACGCGCAAGCAGAAACGATTGTCGGTCATCGTGGGCGGACTGGCTTTCCTGGGCGCCGCCACCGGACTGACCTTCTACGCGCTCGGCCAGAAGGCATCCTATTTCTACATGCCGGCCGATCTCGCCACAGCCAGCGTCCAGCCGGGACAGCGCATCAGGCTGGGAGGGCTGGTCGAGAAGGGCACCATCGAGCGCGGGCAGGGCGCGACCGTCGCCTTTTCGGTCACCGATACACATAAATCGGTCAAGGTCACTTACACTGGCATCCTGCCGGACCTTTTCCGCGAAGAACAGGGCGTCATCACCGAGGGCACCTTCGGCCCGGACGGCGTCTTTGTCGCCGACAGCGTGCTGGCCAAGCACGACGAGCGCTACATGCCCAAGGAAGTGGCCGATGGCCTGAAGGCCAAGGGCGTCTGGCAGGAGAGCAAGAGTGAATAGCTCTGGCAGGAGAGCAACGGTGAATTACAGGTACAGTCATGGTTGAAACCGGACATTTCGCCCTGGTCCTGGCATTCGCGCTTTCGCTGGTGCAGACGATCGTGCCGCTGTTTGGCGCGCGCCTGAACAACCAGCGCCTGATGGCTGTCGGTGGCCCGGTCGCGGTGACCGGTTTTGCGTTGACGGCGCTGTCTTTCGTCGCGCTGGCCAGCGCTTATGCGAATTCCGACTTCTCGGTGGCGAGCGTCTGGGAAAACTCGCATTCGTTGCAGCCGCTGATCTACAAGATCACCGGGACCTGGGGCAACCACGAAGGCTCGATGCTGCTCTGGGTGCTGATCCTGACCTTTTTCGGCGCGCTTGTCGCCGCTTTCGGCTCCAACCTGCCGGCAACGCTGCGGGCTAATGTTCTGGCCGTGCAGGGCGCCATCGGCGCTACCTTCTTCCTGTTCATCCTGGCGACGTCCAATCCGTTCATCCGGCTCAATCCGGCGCCGATCGAGGGCCGCGATCTCAACCCGGTCCTGCAGGATCTCGGCCTCGCCATTCACCCGCCGCTGCTCTATCTCGGCTACGTCGGTTTCTCGATCTGCTTCTCCTTCTCGGTCGCGGCCCTCATCGAAGGCCGCATCGATGCCTCCTGGGCGCGCTGGGTGCGGCCATGGACGCTGGTCGCCTGGATGTTCCTGACCGGCGGCATCGCCATGGGATCGTACTGGGCCTATTACGAACTCGGCTGGGGCGGCTTCTGGTTCTGGGATCCGGTCGAGAACGCCTCCTTCATGCCGTGGCTGGCAGGCACCGCGCTGCTCCATTCGGCCATCGTCATGGAAAAGCGCTCGGCCTTGAAGATCTGGACGCTGCTGCTTGCCATCCTCACCTTCTCGCTGTCGCTGCTCGGCACCTTCCTGGTGCGCTCGGGCGTCCTGACCTCCGTCCATGCCTTCGCCACCGATCCGACACGCGGCATTTTCATCCTGTGCATATTGACGCTGTTCATCGGCGGCTCGCTGTCGCTGTTTGCGCTGCGCGCCTCGAAGCTGACAGCCGGCGGCCTGTTCCATCCGATTTCGCGTGAAGGCGCGCTCGTCCTCAACAATCTGTTCCTGACGACGGCGACCGCCACCGTGCTCGTCGGCACGCTTTATCCGCTGGTGGTCGAGGCCCTTTCCTCGGACAAGATTTCGGTCGGAGCGCCATTCTTCAACCTGACCTTCGCGCCACTGATGGTGCCCCTGCTGGTGATGGTTCCCTTTGGGCCGCTGCTGGCCTGGAAACGCGGCGATGTCTTCGCGGTCGCGCAGCGCCTGATGATGGCATTCGGCGGCGCCCTCCTGGCTGCACTGGTCACCGCCCTGTTCATCGACGGCGCTTCCGTATTGGCGGCCATTGGCGTCGGACTTGCCGTCTGGCTGATCCTCGGTGCGTTCACCGACATCGCCGTCAAGGCGGGGTTCGGCAATGTCACGACGGGGAACATGGTCCGGCGCCTGCTTGGCTTGCCGCGCTCGGTCTTCGGCACGGCTTTCGCCCATCTCGGCCTTGGCCTGACCACGCTGGGCATTGTCGGCACGCTTTGCTTCGGCACCGAGAGGATCCTGTCGATGCATGCCGGCGAGACGGTGGAATTGTCCGGCAACACGCTGCGTTTCGTCGGGCTCTATCCGGCCCAGGGCCCCAACTACAGCGAGGATCGCGGCCGCTTCGAACTGATCGGCGTCAGCGGCAGTCCCATCGGCGAAATCAGCTCGGCCAAGCGCTTCTTTCCGGTGCGGCAGACGACGACGACGGAATCCGGCATCAAGACCCTCGGTCTTTCCCAGCTCTACATTTCGCTCGGTGACGAAGGCAAGGACGGCTCCGTCGTGGTGCGCTTGTGGTGGAAGCCGCTGGTGACGCTGATCTGGGGCGGCGGCCTGATGATGATGGCGGGCGCGGCCATGTCGCTGATGGACAGGCGCTTGCGGGTCGGCGCACCCTCGCGGCGCCGCAAGACGGCGGTGGCGCCAGCGGGCCTGCCATGAAGACAAGGTTCTCGCTGACGTCGATTGTCCTGCTGCTGGCGCTGCTCTTCGCCGGTGCGGCGCAAGCGGTGAAGCCTGACGAGATGCTGGCCGATCCGGCGCTGGAGGCGCGAGCCCGGGCGCTGTCGGAAGGCCTGCGCTGCATGGTCTGCCAGAACCAGTCTATCGACGAATCCGATGCCGATCTGGCCCGCGACCTGCGCATCCTGGTGCGCCAGCGCCTCGTCGCCGGCGATACCGACCAGCAGGTGATGGACTATGTGGTTTCGCGCTACGGCGAGTTCGTGCTTTTGAAGCCGCGCTTCGACCTGCGCAACGCGCTGCTTTGGGGCACGCCCGTCATTCTGCTTCTGGCAGGCGGCATCTTTATCGCCTTCAACGCCCGTTCTCGCCGGCAACTGGCGACAAAATCCCTCTCTGCCGATGAACAGGCGGCGCTGGACGCGATCCTGCGCCGGGACTGACTGCGAAATGGCGTGAAGGGTGAGGTCTTCCGACAGACAGGGTCGACCGCCAACATTACCAAAGTTTCATGCGTCGGAAATGGCGTTGTAATGTGCGCCATTCTAATTCTCCTTTCCTGAGGATGCCTATCAAGGCGTGTCCCTTCGAAAAGAGGATCAGAGACCCATGAATATTGCCCCCAATTCATATTCCCGCACCCGCAAGCGTCTCCTGGCTGCCGTCGCGTCCGTCGCGGTTGCCGGTGCGATCGGCGTTGGCGCGCTGACCAGCGGGACCAGCCCCGTCCTGGCCGACGCGGTGCGTGTCGAGGCGCCGCAGGTTCCAAGCTTCGCCGACGTCGTCGAGCGCGTTTCCCCGGCCGTGGTCAGCGTCAAGGTCAAGGCCAAGATACAGCCGACCGCCGATGACGGCTCCGACGATCAGGACGGTCTCGACAATCTTCCCAACAATCCGCAGCTGCGCCGCTTCTTCAAGGAATTCCGAGGCTTTGGCGACCAGGGCGGTCAAAACGACGAAGGTCACCGCCGCTTCGGTCACCGCGACCGCAACAACGGCCAGCCGCGTCCGGTGGCGCAGGGATCCGGCTTCTTCATTTCCGAGGACGGCTACCTCGTCACCAACAACCACGTCGTCGAAGAGGGCACCGCCTTCACCGTTGTGACCAATGACGGCAAGGAGCTCGACGCCAAGCTGGTCGGCACCGATCCGCGCACCGATCTCGCCGTGCTCAAGGTCGACGGTGGCGGCAAGTTCACCTATGTCGATTTCGCCGATGATTCGAAGGTTCGTGTCGGTGACTGGGTCGTGGCTGTCGGCAATCCGTTCGGTCTCGGTGGCACCGTCACCGCCGGCATCGTGTCGGCGCGCGGCCGTGACATCGGCGCTGGCCCCTATGACGATTTCCTTCAGATCGATGCCTCCGTCAACCGCGGCAACTCGGGTGGCCCGACCTTCAACCTCAACGGCCAGGTGGTCGGCATCAACACGGCGATCTTCTCGCCGTCGGGCGGCAGCGTCGGCATCGCCTTCGACATCCCGGCCTCGACCGCCAGGCAAGTTGTTGGCGACCTGATGAAGAACGGTGCCGTGCAGCGCGGCTGGCTCGGTGTCGAAATCCAGCCGGTCACCTCGGACATCGCCGAATCGCTCGGCCTGAAGTCCAACAATGGCGCGTTGGTGTCCAGCGCCCAGGACGATGGCCCCGGCAAGAAGGCCGGCATCACCGCTGGCGATGTGATCACCCAGGTCGATGGCAAGGACGTCGCTTCGCCGAAAGAGCTTGCCCGCCTGATCGGCGCCTATTCGCCGGGCAAGCCGGTCGACGTCACCGTCTGGCGTGACGGCAAGAGCCAGACGGTCAAGGTCGATCTCGGCAAGCTGCCCGCCAGCGACAAGCAGGCCTCGAACGACCAGCAACAGCAGCCCGCCGCTCCGGCAAAGCCCGATACGCTTGCCGATCTCGGCCTCACCGTCACCAAGTCCGAAAACGGCAAGGGTCTCGTGGTGACCGACGTCGATCCCGACAGCGATGCCGCCGATCGCGGCATCCAGCCGGGCGACGTCATCACCGCGGTCAACTCGACCGAAGTCAACGGCACCGAGGACGTCACCAAGGCGATGACCGAAGCGGTGAAGTCCGGACGTAAGGCCGTGCTGATGCAGATCACGCATGACGACAACAACCGCTTCGTCGCCTTGCCGGTCGCCAAGGGCTGAAACGACTTTTCCGATGCGGCGGTATCAAACACCCCCGAACCGCCGCATGGGAAAGCTTGGAGCCGGGTACGTTAGTCAGTCATCGTGCTCTCCTCCGGCGGCAGCGGGCCTCCCATCGCCCGCTGCCGCACATCTTATAGGCTGTCCAGAAGCGCTCCCTCCGGCCTGGTGCGAGGAGATGCCGCGATTGCGGATAGCGACATGCGCTAAAACAGGCATGTCACGATGAAGACACCAGAGAACAAGATTTAATTGCGCACGCTCGGGATCATCTTGATCGCGATGCGCTTTGGCAAAGGCTAGAATGCAGATGCCTGCTACTCAACCTTCCAGCGAAATCGCGTATAATGGGCCTATGAAGATTCTCGTCATAGAAGATGATCGCGAGGCTGCGGATTATCTGCAGAAAGCCTTCAACGAGGCTGGTCATACCGCGCATGTCGCTGGTGACGGCGAGACCGGCTTCGCGCTTGCAGATGCCGGCGACTATGACGTGATGGTGATCGACCGGATGATGCCGCGCCGTGACGGCCTGTCGGTGATTGCCGGCCTTCGCTCGAGGGGCAACACCACGCCGGTGCTGATCCTGTCGGCGCTGGGTGAGGTCGACGACCGGGTCACCGGTCTGCGCGCCGGCGGCGACGATTATCTGACCAAGCCCTATGCATTCTCCGAACTTCTGGCCCGCGTCGAGGTGCTGAACCGCCGGGCCAGCGCCAAGGAGGCCGAAACCGTCTACCGGGTAGGCGACCTCGAGCTCGACAGGCTGTCGCATTCGGTCCGCCGGGCGGCGCGCGAGATCACGCTGCAGCCACGCGAATTCCGGCTGCTCGAATATCTGATGCGCCATGCCGGCCAGGTGGTGACGCGCACCATGCTGCTCGAAAACGTCTGGGATTATCATTTCGATCCGCAGACAAATGTCATCGACGTCCACGTCTCGCGGCTGCGCGGCAAGATCGAGAAGGGCTTCGACAAGCCCATCCTGCATACGGTTCGCGGCGCAGGCTACATGCTGAAGAGCGGCTAGAGAATGATCCCGAAAAGTGGGTACCGGTTTTCTCGGACAAACGATTTCCGTTTGTCTAGAGATCATGCTCCAACAAAGAGCTGGATCAGCATGACGGCTCTACCAAACATCATGCTGATCTAGACGACGGCATGGCCTTATCCGTGCCAGCCATCATGAAGACGACGGCAGCGCGGCTTTCGGCGCTCTACCTTCTTTTGTTCGCGATCTGCGCCGTGTCGCTCGTCTTCTACATGACCTCGCTGTCGGCACGCATGCTGACCGCGCAGACGCAGGAAACCATCAACGACGAAGTGCTCGGTCTCGCCCGTGCCTATCAGCGTGGTGGTCTGCCGGTGCTGGTCCGTGTGGTCGAGGCGCGCTCGCGCCAGCCTGGCGCCAACCTCTATTTGATCGCCGATGCCAACGGCCAGATCCTGACCGGCAATGTGCAGAGCCTGGAGCCGGGCGTGATCGAGGCCGAGGGTTGGACGACCGAGCCGTTCTCCTACAAGCGTTTCGGAGAAGGCGAGCTTGATCGCCTGCGCAGCGGAACGTCCGACCAGACGCCATCACCTTCAACCGGCGAGAACGCGGTGCAGGCCGAGGGCGAGAAGGGCCACAACGCCATCGCGCTGGTGCTGCGGCTGCCGAACCAGATGATCATGCTGGTCGGCCGCGATCTTGGCGAGCCGGAGCGCTTTCGCGCCGTCATCCGCCGTGCCCTGACGCTGGCGCTCGGCATGATGGGTCTGGGCGGCATCCTGATCTGGTTCTTTGTCGGCCGCGCCGCACTGAAGCGCATCGACGGCGTTTCGGAAGCGAGCCGTCGCATCATGGGCGGTGATCTTTCCGGCCGGCTGCCGGTGACCGGCGCCGGTGACGAGTTCGACCGGCTTTCGGAAAACCTCAACGCCATGCTGGCCAGGATCGCAACGCTCAACGAAGGCCTGAAGCAGGTTTCCGACAACATCGCGCATGATCTGAAGACGCCGCTGACCCGGCTGCGCAACCGAGCCGAGGCGACACTTTCCGGCAAGCACAAGCCCGCCGACTACCGCCAGGCGCTCGAAGGCACCATTGCCGAATCCGACCAGCTCATAAAAACCTTCAATGCCATACTGATGATCTCGCGGCTGGAGGCCGGATATTCGTCGGAGCATACCAATCGGGTCGATCTGGCGGCAGCCGTGCGCGACGTGGTCGAACTCTACGAGCCAGTGGCGGAAGAGGCTGGCGTCTCGCTGGAAGCCAAGGTCAACGGCGCTTTTATCGTCGACGGCAACCGCGAGCTCATCGGCCAGGCGCTGTCCAACATCGTCGACAATGCGATCAAGTATTCGACGGATTCCACGTCCAAACCGGCGGTCCGTGTGACGCTCGCGCGCACGCATGGCGAGATCAGGCTCACCGTCGCCGACAACGGCCAGGGCATCCCAGACGATGCCGATCGTGCCCGGGCGACCGAACGTTTCGTGCGGCTGGAGAAGAGCCGTTCACAACCGGGTTCCGGCCTTGGCCTCAGCCTCGCCAAGGCGGTCATGACTTTCCACTACGGTCGGCTTGACCTGTTGCCCGGCAATCCGGGACTATCCGTGGTCATGAGTTTCCCCACTCGCGAGGATCACTGATGGCGGCCGTTGCCAAGCGCAGCAAGACCGACTGGCTGCTGAGGCCCGAGGTCGCGCTTGTTCCTCTTGACGCAAGCCGGGCGCGGCAGGAACTGGCCGAGATCGCGGCAGCGGCACGCGAGGAAGGCCTGACACGGCTGGCCAAGTTCCTGGCCGGCAAGGGGAGGGGTCAGGATTTCCTGGCCGCCGTCTTCGACCTCTCACCATTCCTGCGCGATACGGCGCGGCGCCGGCCCCGGATCCTGGACAGTCTTTTCGACCAGCCGGTGGAGGCTCGTCTGAAAGCGATTACCGCAGCGATCGACAAGGCGCCGCTGGCGGAGCCGGTCTCGGAATCCGGCCTGATGATGGAGTTGCGCCAATGCAAGGCCGAGGCGCATTTCCTGATCGCGCTCGCCGATCTCGCCGGCGAGGCCGAAACGTCGCTGACGGTGAGGCGGCTGAGCGACCTTGCCGATGCCTGCACCCGCGCGGCGGTCGCCTTCCTGCTGCGTGACGCCCATGGCCAAGGTAAGCTCAGGTTGCCGGATCTTGACAACCCGTCGCGGCAGTCGGGCTGGATCCTGCTCGGCATGGGCAAGCTTGGCGCGCACGAGTTGAATTTCTCTTCCGACATCGACCTCGTCGTGTTCTTCGATCCGGAAGTCCCTGCCGTCGTCGATCCCCTCGACGCCACCGAGCTGTTTTCGCGTCTCACGCGCCGGCTGGTGCGCATCCTGCAGGACCGCACCGAGCACGGTTATGTCTTCCGAACCGATCTGAGGTTGCGTCCCGATCCCGGCTCGACGCCGCTGGCGATCCCGGTCGAAGCCGCACTGCGCTACTACGAGGCGCGCGGCCAGAACTGGGAGCGTGCCGCCATGATCAAGGCGCGTCCGGTGGCCGGCGATCTGGCCGCGGGCGCCGCCTTCCTCAAGGAGCTCCAACCCTATATCTGGCGCAAATACATGGACTACGCCGCGATTGCCGATGTCCATTCCATCAAGCGCCAGATCCACGCCCACAAGGGCCATGGCGAGATCGCCGTGAAGGGCCACAACGTCAAGCTCGGCCGCGGCGGCATCCGCGAGATCGAGTTCTTCGTCCAGACACAGCAGCTCATCGCAGGCGGCCGCTTCCCGGAGCTGCGCGGCCGCGAGACCGTGCCGATGCTCGGCCAGCTCGCGGCGCGCGGCTGGATCACCACCGAGGCGCGCGACGCGCTTGCCCGCCAGTATTGGTTCCTGCGCCGTGTCGAACATGCCATCCAGATGGTGGCCGACGAACAGACGCACACGTTGCCGGAAGACGATGAGGGGCTGGAGCGCATTGCCCGCATGCTGGGCCTTGCCGATGCGGCAATCTTCGCCGGGGCGTTTCGTGCCTCGCTGCAACAGGTCGAGCGCCACTATGCGGCGCTCTTTGAAACAGCACCCGAGCTTTCGGCGGGCATCGGCAATCTGGTCTTCACCGGCGACGTCGACGATCCCGACACATTGCAGACCTTGCACAGTCTCGGCTTCCAGCGGCCGAGCGACATCTGCCGCGTCATTCGTGGCTGGCATTTCGGCCGCTATCGCGTCACCCAGTCGGCGGAGGCGCGCGAGCGACTGACGGAGTTGACGCCGGCCTTGCTCAAGGCGTTCGGCCAGACGCGGCGGGCGGACGAAGCCTTGATCCGTTTCGATGAATTCCTTGCCGGACTGCCGGCTGGCATCCAGCTGTTCTCGCTGTTGCATTCGAACCCGGCGCTGCTCAAGCTGATGGCGACGATCATGGGCGCCGCACCCCGGCTGGCCGCGATCATCACGCGTCGGCCCCATGTCTTCGACGGCCTGCTCGATCCAGCCCTTCTCAACGAATTGCCGGACCGTGCCTATCTCTCAGGCCGGCTGTCGGCCTTTATCGAAGGCGACAGGGCCTACGAGGACGTGCTCGACCGCTTGCGCATCTTCGCCTCGGAGCAGAAATTCCTGATCGGTGTGCGCCTGCTCGCCGGCTCGATCGATCCGGCCCGCGCCGGCCGCGCCTTTTCCGACCTGGCCGATCTGACCATCGAGGCAGCGTTACGAGCGGTGATGGCCGAATTCGCGGCGCGTCACGGCACGATCGCCGGCGGCGTGGTTTCGCTGCTTGGCATGGGCAAGCTTGGCAGCCGCGAATTGACCGCGGGGTCGGACGTCGACCTCATCCTGCTCTACGACCACGATGCGGACGCCGAGGACTCCGACGGGGAAAAGCCGCTTGCGCCCTCGCATTACTACACCCGCATGACGCAGCGGCTGATTTCGGCCGTATCGGCGCCGACGGCGGAAGGCGTGCTCTACGAACTCGACCTGCGCTTGCGCCCGTCCGGCAACAAGGGGCCGGTGGCCACCCATATCGACGCCTTCAAGAAGTACCAGCGCCAGGAGGCCTGGACCTGGGAGCACATGGCACTGGCACGGGCCCGTGCCATCGCCGGCGATATCGGGCTCTGCGCCGAGGTCGAGGCGGAAGTCGCGGCGGTGCTGGGCCAGCCGCGCGATGCGGCAAAGGTGAGGGCCGAGGCCTCGGACATGCGGGCCATGATCGAGAAGGAAAAGCCGCCGCGCGACCTGTGGGACATCAAGCTTGTTCCCGGAGGACTGATCGATCTCGAATTCATCGCCCAGGTGGCCGTCATCGCCAGGCAGGTCGAGACCGGACCGCGTGTGACTGGGACGGCCGAGATACTGTCCCGCCTAGCCCCTCGCTTTGCCGATTCCGGGGTGAGGCAGGAGCTTTGCGAAGCCTACGGCCTCTATCTGGCGCTGACCCAGATGACGCGGCTGTGCCTCACCGGAGCCTTTGAGCGCGACGATGTTCCGCCGGGGCTTTCGGATCTGCTTCTGGCGGTCACCGACCTGCCGGATTTCGGTGTGCTGGAAGCACATCTCAAGGAGACGTCGCAGAAGGTCAGGCAGGACTTTGACCTTTTGCTTCGTGCCGGGCGACCATAGCCGGCCTGGTTCTCAGGCGGCCACCTTGACCACCGCAGGCGCCTTCTTCACCGGTATGCGCACCGACACGATCGTGCCGACACCTTCGGTCGAACGGATTTTCAGCGCGCCGCCCTGGAGCTCGGCCAGCGAACGCGAGATGGCGAGGCCGAGGCCGGATCCGGCATGGTTCTTGGAGAACTGGTTCTGCACCTGTTCGAAGGGCCGCCCGAGCTTGCCGAGCGCCTCCTTCGGGATGCCGCAGCCATTGTCCTCGATCGTCAGCACCAGCGCGCCCGATGTGTTGCGGGCCCTGACCGATATGTGACCGCCCTGGCCGGTGAATTTCACCGCGTTGGACAGGAGGTTGATGACGATCTGCTTGATCGCCCGGCGATCGGCGAACAGTGTCAGCGCGTCGGCGATGCGCGTTTCCACGGTGATCGCCTTTTGCGCGGCTTGCAGCGAGACGACGCGCACCGTCTCGCTGATCAGCGGGCCAAGGTCGATCTGCTCCTGGTCCAGCGAGAACTGGCCGGCCTCGATCTTGGACATGTCGAGAATGTCGTTGATGACGCCGAGCAGGTATTTGCCGCTGCTGTTGATGTCGGTGGCATATTCCTCATAGCGCGACGAACCCAGCGGGCCGAACAGTCCTTGTTCCATCAGTTCGGAGAAGCCGATGATGGCGTTCAGCGGCGTGCGCAGTTCGTGCGACATGTTGGCCAGGAACTCGGATTTGGCCCGGTTCGCCGCCTCGGCGCGCTCGGTTTCCTTCATGTATTTGCGGTTGAGGTCGACCAGTTCGCGCGACCGTTCCTCTTCGGCCCGGCGGGCGAGGCTCAAATCATGGATGGTCGCCATCAGCCGGCGCTCGCTGTCGACCAGCTTCTCCTGGTGCAGCTTGATCTGAGTGATGTCCGAGCCGACCGAGACGATGCCGCCATCCCTGGTCTTCAGCTCGTTGACCTGCAGCCAGCGGCCGTCGGACAGCTGCCGCTCGAAAGTGGCGCCGCCTTGCGGACCATTGGTGTTGGCGAGCCGGCGCTCTGAAGCAAAGGCCAGCATCCGCTCTTCCAGCGACACCCGCGTCACACCTGGCATCACGTCGCGATCCGAGAGCCCGTTGTCCTGCTGGTATTTGGAGTTGCACATGATCAGGCGCTGCGCGGAATCCCACAGCACGAAGGACTCATTGATGTTCTCGATCGCGGTCCTCAGGCGAAGATCGGCCGCCTCCGAACGCAGCGCCAGATGGCGCTGCTCGGTGACGTCGACGGCGATACCGATCAGCTGGATCTCCGGCGCCTCCGGATCCATGACTTGTGCGCGGGCGCGCATCCACACCCATTGGCCGTCGGCGTGCCGCATCCGGAACACCTGGTCGATGTGGTCGATTTCGCGCGCGACAATTCTGTTGGCGAGCTCGAACAGGTCTCCGTCCTCGGGATGAATGATCTCGTCGACCTCGCCGAAGGACAGCATCGTCTCGCAAGGCTCGTAGCCGAGCATGTCGTACATCGAACGCGACCAGTACATCTTGCCGCGCACCATGTCCCAGTCCCACAGGCCGCAGCGGCCGCGCACCAGCGCCATGTCGATGCGCTGATGCGCTTCGAGGTAGATGCGGTCAGCTGCCTGAGCGCGCGCCGCCTGCCCGAAATAGGCATAGAGGATGATGATCAGCACGCCGGCGGTCAGCACNGACGGTCTTGCGCCAGGTGTCGAAGACGGCTTCCTGCGGCACCAATGCCGCCGCGGCTCCTTTCCCGTCCTTGGCCACGCTTACCGCCGCGTACCAGTCTTGCCCGCCGATGCTGACCTCCATGACCCCGGCGCGGTCACCGAACATGAACAGCGGCTGGCCGCCCTCGACGAGGCCATCGAGCGAGTGGCCCTGCCAGGGCGTCGAGCGTGGCGTTACCGCAGTGATCTTGAAGGCGCCGTCGGTGATGACGAGCACATGGCTGCGGCCCATCGCGCCCTGGCGGCTGGTGGTCTCCAGCAGGTCCTGGATGGCGCCTGGCGGCGTATCGGTGACGGTGGCGAGCGAACTGGCCAGTTGGCCGGCCGCCAGTGTGAGGATCGCCTTGGCGTCGCGCTCCACATCGTCGCGTTCGTTCATCAGCGACAGCACGCGCAGCGCCGCGATGACGATCAGGAAGATGACGATGAGGGCCGGTATCGACCGACGCAGCAACGGTTCGGCAGCCAGAAGCCGCTTGTAGGCTGGTTCGGCGATGAGCCGCGTATTCCCGGCAAGGCCATCGCTTCGCGTCTCGCGACGCGCAAAAGCCATCCCTCCGGGCGCGCCCCACGCGTCCGCCTTCGCCATAAATGGCACTCCCCGATTTCAGTATGCCCGACTCTACAGGCTTGACGATCCGGCAACGCCGCACTTCCGAATCGCCATTAAAGAATCAAAGGTGATTCGCCTTGTCCAGTGCTCCGGCGAAAAAAGATTAAAAATCGACTAAAATAATGCCGAAGCGGCTCGACCCAGGCTTTCTTGACAAAATGTAGTTTATAAACTACATCACCGTATGATCGATCTGAAGCAGACCGAAACGTTCCGAAAATGGTGGACGCGACTAAAGGATGAGCGCGCTCGTGGCGCGATCTTTGCCCGGCTTGACCGTCTTGCCTATGGCCATCCGGGAGACGTTGAGCCCGTGGGAGAGGGGATAAGTGAGTTGCGTATCCACCATGGTCCCGGCTACCGCGTCTATTTCCAGAAGCGGGGCAACACGATCATTGTCCTTCTGTGCGGCGGCGACAAAGGCACCCAGAAATAGGACGTCAAGACGGCGAAACGTCTGGCACAAGAATGGAGCGAATGAGATGGCTGAAAAACTGACAAGCTTTGATACGGCTGAAGGCCTGACCTCCGATGAAGCGATTGCGGCATTCATGGCGGAAGCGTTTGCTTCCGAAGATTCCGGCTATATCGCGCATGCTCTGGGTGTTGTTGCCCGCGCCAAGGGCATGGCCCAAATAGCAAGCCAGACAGGGCTTTCGCGTGAACAGCTTTACCGTTCGTTCAGTGAGAACGGCAATCCGACCCTGAAAACGACGATCGCTGTGATGAAGGCCCTTGGAATCGAGTTGACCGCTAAGGCACAGCCTCATCAGTCGGTTTGACAGACTCTGGGCACGGAAGCCTTTCGATAGGAAGCAGAGCCCTCATCTAAGCCAGCGTACGCTCGACAATGTCCCTTAAGTCCGCCGACAGGTTTTCGGCATTGGCGATCGAAAGCAGCGCTTCCCGGGCCTTGGCCTGGCGGCCCGGCTCGAGCGAACGCCATGACCTGAGCGCCGTTGCCAGCCTTGCCGCCACTTGCGGGTTGCGCTTCTCGACCTCGAGCACCGTCTGCGCGAAAAACCGGTAGCCTTCGCCGTCGGGGCGATGGAAGCCGGTCTGGTTGGCGCTGGAGAATGTGCCGATCAGCGAGCGCACCCGGTTTGGATTGCCCATCGAGAAGGCTGGATGAGCGGTTAGCGCCCGGACCGTGTCCACCGCCTGCGGCCCCGGCACGCTGGCCTGGATCTGGAACCATTTGTCCATGATCAGCGGGTCGGACGCATACTTCGTTTCGAATGCCGCCAGCGCCTTTTTTGCCTCCGGCGAACCATGGTGTCGATGCGCAAGCACGCCAAGGGCTGCCGCGCGGTCGGTCATGTTGGTCGCCGACTGGAAATGCCCGGCGGCCAATGCCGCGCCGCCAGGCAGCAGCGAGAGATAATCCAGCAAAGTGTTGCGCAGGGCGCGTCGTCCAGCGCTCGCTGCGTCGGGGCTGAACGCGGTCATGTCTGCAAGGCTGTCGTAGAGGCCGGAAAACGCCGCGCCATTGGCGGTGCCGATGGCGAGCGCAAGAGCCTGCCGGGCCGTGTGGATGGCGTCGGGATCGATGTTCCTGCCGATGTCGCGGGCGATGTCGGCATCGCCGGGCAGCGCCAGTGCCAGCGCCCGGTAGGCCGGCTCCAGCGTCTCGTCGGCGGCAATGCTGCCAGCGAGCTCGGTCAGCCGTTTCGCGAAGACCGGTTGCTTGCCGCCGAGGATCTCGCGGAAGGCTGAAATCAGCGTATCGGTGAGCAGCGTGTTGAATGCCTGCCAGCGCGAGAAGGCGTCGCTGTCATGGCGGGCAAGGAAGAACTGGTCGTCAGCCTTCTGCTCGACCGACAGCGTCACCGGTGCCGAGAAGCCGCGGTTGAGCGACACCGCCGGGCGTTCCGCCACGCCAGAGAAACGCACCATGTGCCGGCGCTTGCGGACATGGATGACGCCATCGTCGACACTGGCTCCCTCGACGCCGCTGTACGACACCGGCTTGCCGCCGGCGCCGATCAGGCCGAAGGCGAGCGGGATGTGCATCAGCCGCTTGCGGCTTTCGGAGGGTGTCGGCGGCACCGACTGTTCGATCTCGAGCGTGAATTCCTGCAAAGCCGGATTGTGCGTCGAACTGACCGTCAGATTGGGCGTGCCGGCCTGATGATACCAGAGCGCGAACTGCGACAGGTCGCGGCCGGATGCATCCTCGAACACCTTGATGAAATCCTCGATCGTCGCCGCTTCACCGTCATGCCGCTCGAAATAGAGGTCCATGCCGGCACGAAAGACATCCGGGCCGAGAATGGTGCGGATCATGCGCACCACTTCGGAGCCCTTCTCGTAAACTGTCGCCGTGTAGAAATTGTTGATCTCGCGGTAGCGGCGCGGCCGCACCGGATGCGCCAGCGGACCCTGGTCCTCGGGGAACTGGTGAGCGCGCAGCGTGCGCACCTCGGCGATGCGCTTGACCGCGCGCGAGCGCTGGTCGGCGGAGAATTCGTGATCGCGGAAGACCGTCAGCCCTTCCTTCAGGCAAAGCTGGAACCAGTCGCGGCAAGTGATTCTGTTGCCTGTCCAATTGTGGAAATATTCATGCGCGATGATCGCCTCGATATTGGCGAAATCGGCATCCGTCGCGATCTCCTGGTCGGCCAGCACGTATTTGTCGTTGAAGATGTTGAGGCCCTTGTTCTCCATAGCGCCCATGTTGAAGTCGGACACGGCGACGATGTTGAAGACGTCGAGGTCGTATTCCCGGCCAAACGCCTCCTCGTCCCATTGCATCGATCGCTTCAGCGCATCCATGGCGTAGCCGGCGAGCTTCTCCTTGCCGGGCTCGACATAGATGCCGAGCTCGACCGTGCGGCCCGACATCGTGACGAAACTGTCGGCGAGCTGGCCGAGATTGCCAGCCACCAGCGCGAACAGATAGGACGGCTTGGGGAAGGGATCGTGCCAGACGGCATAGTGCCGGCCATCGCCGAGGTCGCCCTTGCCGACCGGATTTCCGTTGGACAGAAGCAGCGGCGCTTCGTCACGCAAGGCCTCGATCCGCACGGTGTAGACCGACAGGATATCGGGGCGATCGAGGAAATAGGTGATGCGGCGGAAGCCCTCGGCCTCGCACTGCGTGCAATAGACATTGCTCGAGCGATAGAGACCCATCAGCGCTTCATTGCCCGCCGGTGCCAGCTCGGTTTCGATGCGCAGCTGGAAACGGCGCGCTGCCGGCGGCTTGAGAATGGTGAGTTGGTCAGGGCTGGCCAGCAGGTCGGCGGGTTTCACTTTCTTGCCGTCGATCTCGATGCGCTTGAGCACCAGCCCATCGCCATCGAGCACCAGCGGAGCCGACACCGAAACGCCGTCGCGACGCTCGATCGTCACTGTTGCGGTGACGATCGTTGCCTGTGGCGAGAGACGGAATTCAAGGTTCGTTTCCGGAATGAGGTAGTCGCTGGGGCGATAGTCTTCGAGTTTGAAGACCTGGCCTGTGTCGGTGCGCATTCCGGGTTTTTTCCTGTCGATTGCGTTGGAGGCGGATTGTTTCCGCTGATCCAAGAAATTTGAAGTCCGCGCTCTTTACACGAAACAGCCCCTCGACAAAACTGCGACAGGGCCTATTTCAGGCCTTCCTTTCCAGCATCGCGAGGCAGTCATGACCATCGTCACACCGAAGTTCGGGATGGGCGCTTCCGTGTTGCGGCGCGAGGATGCCGCTTTCATCCAGGGGCAGGGCCGCTATACCGATGACATCCAGCCGGCCGGCGTGCTGCACGGCTATGTCCTGCGCTCGCCGGTGGCCAAGGCCAGCTTCACCGTCGGCTCGACCGATGCAGCCAAGGCGGCTCCAGGCGTCCATCTGGTGCTGACGGCCAAGGATATTGCCCATCTCGGCGATCTCAAATCCGGCGTCATGCAGGAACAACCCGACGGCACCAAGGCGCCGACCCGCGACATTCCGGTCCTGTGCCGTGATCGCGTCAATTATGTCGGCGATGCCGTTGCCTTTGTTGTCGCCGACAGCCGTGCCCTGGCGCAGGATGCCGCCGAACTGATCGATGTCGATTATGACAGCGAGGATGCTGCGTCCGGCACGGCGACCGCGCTTGCCGAAGGCACGCCGCTGGTGTGGCCCGAGCTCGGCTCCAACCGCGCCTTCACCTACCACATGGGCGACAAGGCCAAGACGGCGGCGGCTTTCGCCAGGGCGGCTCATGTCACCCGCATCGAGTTCGTCAACAACCGGCTGGTCTGCAATTACATGGAGCCGCGCTCGGCGATCGGCGAGTGGAACGCCGGCGAGAACCGTTTCGTGCTGACCACCGGGTCGCAAGGCGTGCATTCCATGCAGTACATCCTGGCCAGCGTGTTCAAGATCAAGAAGAACCAGCTGCGTGTCATCACGCCGGATGTCGGCGGCGGTTTCGGGCCGAAGAGCTTCGTCTATCGCGAATATCCGCTGGTGCTGGAGGCAGCGAAGCGGCTTGGCCGTCCGGTGAAATGGGCCGGCGACCGCACGGAACATTTTTTGACCGACGCGCAAGGCCGCGACAACGCCGTGACGGCCGAGATGGCTTTGGACAAGGATGGCCGCTTCCTCGGCATGCGGGTCGATCTGCTGGCCAATATGGGCGCCTATGTCTCGCAATACGGTCCGTTCATTCCCTATATCGGCGTCACCATGTCGACCGGCGTCTATGACATCAGGGCGCTCGATGTCACGGTGACCGGGCTTTACACCAACACCTGTCCCGTCGATGCCTATCGTGGCGCCGGCCGGCCGGAGGCAGCCTTCCTGCTGGAAAAGCTGGTCGATGCCTGCGCCCATGATCTCGGCCTGCCCGTCGAAGAGATCCGCCGCCGCAATTTCATCCGGCCGGAGCAGTTTCCCTATCGCACGCAGACCGGTCGTCTCTACGACAATGGCGAATTCGAGGGCCATATGGAGCGTGCCATCGAACGGTCTGAGTGGAAGGCGTTTCCGCAACGGCTCGAACAGTCGAAGGCCGACGGCAAGATCCGCGGCATCGGCATGGCGACTTACATCGAGGCTTGCGCCTTTCCGGGCTCCGAGCCGGCATTCGTCGAGCTCAATGGCGACGGCACGGTGACGCTCAAGATCGGCACCCAGACCAACGGACAAGGTCATGCCACCGCCTATGCGCAGTTCCTGTCGGAAAAGCTCAATCTCGACATCGACAAGATCCATGTCCGCCAGGGCGATACCGACGAATTGAAGGCCGGCGGCGGCACCGGCGGCTCGCGCTCGATTCCGCTCGGGGGTGTATCCGCTTCCCGTGCGGGCGAGGATCTGGCCGACAAGATCAAGCGCATCGCCGCTGACGAGCTGGAGGCTTCCGCCGGCGACATCGAGCTGTCCGATGGTGTTGCCCGCATCGTCGGCACCGACCGCACGATCGATTTTTCCACCATCGCCAAGGCCGCGAAAAACCCCGATGATCTCAAGGGGTTCGGCGAGTTCGTCCAGGACGAATGCACCTATCCGAACGGCACCCACATCTGCGAGGTCGAGATCGATCCCGACACCGGCACCACCGAGATCGTGCGCTACACCATCGTCGACGATTTCGGTGTCACGGTGAACCCGATCCTGCTCGCCGGCCAGGTTCATGGCGGCGTCGTGCAAGGCGTCGGCCAGGCGCTGACCGAAAACACCGTCCATGGCGAGGATGGGCAATTGCTGACGGCGAGCTTCATGGACTACGCCATGCCGCGCGCAGACAATTTCCCGTTCTTCCATTTTGAAACCCGCAACGTGCCGTCGACCACCAATGCGCTGGGCATCAAGGGCGCGGGCGAGGCCGGCACGATCGGCTCGACACCGGCGGCACTCAACGCGGTCACCGATGCGCTGTGGCGCGCCTATGGTGTCAGGCATATCGAGATGCCGGCGACACCAGCGCGCATCTGGGCGACCATCCAGGAAGCGGCGCCAAGGTGACATCAAGGGCGGGGGCAGCACCAGAAACGGCGGGCGGTCACGACACGCTGAGGGGCATTGCCCTGAAGATCGTGTCCGTCGCCGTTTTCGTCGGAATGCAAACCTGCATCAAGGCGGCCGGCGAGGTGCCGGCCGGGCAGATCGTGTTCTTCCGCTCGTTTTTTGCCATCTTCCCGATCATTGCCTTTCTGGCATTTAAGGGACAGTTGCCGACGGCATTCGTCACCAAACGTCCCTTCAACCACATCGCGCGCGGTATTGTCGGCGTCGGCGCCATGGGGCTTGGCTTCTTCGCGCTCACCAGGCTGCCGCTGCCGGAGGCAATCACCCTGAACTATGCACAGCCGCTGCTGGTCGTGGTGTTCTCCTCCGTTTTCCTTGGCGAGACGATCCGCGTCTACCGCTGGAGCGCGGTGGCAGTCGGTCTGGTCGGCGTGCTCATTATTTCCTGGCCGGAACTCACTCTGCTCAATTCGGATGAAGCGCTCGACGACCAGGAGGTCCTCGGCGTCATGGCGGCGCTGGTGGCGGCGGCGATCTCGGCCGTCGCCATGCTGCTTGTGCGCAACCTCGTGCAGACGGAGAGGACGGCGACCATCGTGTTATGGTTCTCGTCGACAGCGAGTGTGCTCTCGCTGCTGACGCTGCCTTTCGGCTGGCAATCGCTGACGCCGGTGCAAGCCGCGCTGCTCATCATGGCTGGCTTTTGCGGTGGCCTCGGCCAGATCCTGATGACCTCGGCCTATCGCCATGCAGAAGCCTCGGTGGTGGCGCCGTTCGAATACACCTCGATGATCCTCGGCGTGGTCGTCGGCTACTTTGTCTTCGGCGACGTGACGTCGCTGAGCACGCTGGTCGGCGGTGTGATCGTGGTAGCCGCCGGCATCTTCATCATCTGGCGCGAGCGGCAGCTGGGGCTGGAGCGCACCCGCACCCGCAAGGCGGCACTGCCACAGGGGTAGTCAGGACCGTTCGGACCCTTCCCTCGCCAGCCGCACCAGCACCGTCCGTGTCTGCTCATCCGCCGGGAAGAACGATTCGATCGCCAGTTCAGAGAGCGTTACGTCGAGCGGCGTGCCGAATACGGTGATGGTGCTGATGAACGACAGAACCTGGTCGCCATGCGCAAGCCTGAGCGGATGCACGATGGCATTCGGCTCGACAGGCGCCGGCCGGCTGCCCTTCAAGCCGGATGGGTAGCCGCGCAGCTCGCGCTCCAGGTCGATCAGTACGGGGTCGCCGGTGGCGTCATTCTGGTGCTTGAGGCGATCGAGCAGGTGCGTGCGCCATTCCTGGAGGTTGACGATGCGCGGCGCGATGCCGCCCGGGTGCAGGCTGAGGCGAAGCACGTTGACCGGCGCCGCCAGCAAGGAAGCCTCGCTGACATCGGCGAGGAACGGACTAATCGCCGCGTTCGCCGAAACCAGGTTCCAGTGGCGGTCGACGGCCAGCGCCGGAAACGGCTCATGCCCCTTGAGCACGGTCTCGACGGTGGCAAGCGCCGGCGCGAGCGTGGCATCGGTGAGCGGCCGTTCGCCGAAGCTCGGCGCAAAGCCCGCGGCCAGCAGCAGCTGGTTGCGCTGCCTGAGCGGGATCGAAAGCTGCTCGGCCAGATGCAGCACCATGTCGCGCGAGGGCGCGGCACGCCCGCTTTCGACAAAGGAGAGATGACGCTGCGAGATCTCGGCTTCCATGGCGAGGTCGAGCTGGCTCATGCGGCGCCGCGTGCGCCACTCGCGGATCAGGCTGCCGGCGGAGGTTTGGGCTGTTGTCATGGGAGATGACTAGGTCAGTGGGAGAGGGGCTTCAATTACTTTGGAGGTTATCGGTACAGTATCTATTCCGAGATTGGCGAAAGCGGAGATGACGGCCAATCTCCCCCCGTGTGGGGGAGATGCCTGGCAAGGCAGAGGGGGGCGCTGTCCCGCCGACANCGTTCCTTCGCGCCCCCCTCTGTCCTGCCGGACATCTCCCCCACGAGGGGGGAGATCAGCCAACTTTCAGCGCCTTCAGTTTCGCCTTCACTTCGAGAAAATCTCGCCACGCCAGTTTCTTGTGCGCCGGCGTCCGCAAGAGATAGGCCGGGTGCAGCGTCGGCATCGCTGGAATGGCGGTGCCCGACGCCGTCGTGTGCACGCGCCAGTTGCCGCGCAGGCGCAGAATACCCTCAGTCGTGTTGAGCAGCGTCTTGGCGGAAGGCCCGCCGAGATTGACCAGCACCTTGGGATTGACCAGTTCGATCTGCCGCTCGATGAACGGCCGGCAGATCTCGGTCTCGTGCGGCGTCGGCGTGCGGTTGCCCGGCGGCCGCCATGGAATGACATTGGCGATGTAGACCGAAGAACGGTCAAGCCCGATTGCGGCCAGCATGCGGTCGAGCAGCCGGCCGGAGCGGCCGACGAAGGGCAGGCCCTCTATGTCCTCGTCGCGGCCGGGCGCCTCGCCGACCAGCATGACCGCGGCTTGAGGGTTTCCATCGGCGAAGACGAGGCTCTTGGCGGTGGCCTTGAGATTGCAGCCCTCAAAGGCAGCCATGTGCTGGCGAAGCTCTTCGAGTGTAGAGGCGCTTGTCGCCATTTGCCGGGCGAGGGCGGCCTGCGCCTCGTCAGGGACGGCGGCGGTGGCGGACACGGTGCGCACCGGCGCATCCGGCACCCTGCTTGCATCCAACCCGGGCGATGCTGCTGGCCGCTCCGGCGTGTTGTCTTCGCGAGGCGACGGCAAGGGCGCCGGCGCGCGCTCGACAGGCCTCGGCGCCGCCTCGGCGAAGCGGTTCACCGGAGCGTCTTCCAGCGCCTCATCGACGCCGGCGCTGGCATAAAAAGCCAGGATGTCGGCGATTTCGGTCGGGCTATTGGGGGCGGCAGTCATGGCGCGCACATTCGTCCGCAGAGCGCCAATTTGCAAGCAAGACAATCCTTTTCCGCACCAAGGTGTATCAGCGCACCTTATCCCGTCGGTATGCGCGGATCTTGCACCAGATAGAAGGTCCATCGCGGCGTGTAGTCGGTCACCAGGAATTCGAAACTGGCGGTCTTCAGCGGGTCGACCTTGCCGTTCTTGAACAGCAGTCGGTCATAGGGTTCGAAGTCGCGGTCGAAATCGGCGAAATTGCTCGACCAGATATTGTCAGGCGTCTTGTTGCGTTGGTCGAAGGAAAGCCCGTCGCCGAACACGCTCGGCTGGTCCAGCGTCTCCTGAAGCTCGAACTGGAATTCGATCCAGGCCTGGCCGCTGTTGTTGAGCACGTCGATGCGCATATACATGATGCCATTGGCGAACTCGCCCGCCTTGCCGAATGTCTGGATCGGCTTCGTGGTGCGAATGGTCAATGTCACCGGTGTCGCCGAATTCAGCTCTTCGGTGATGACCAGCGGATCGTCCTTGGTTCCGATGCCGGAGGCCCCGGTGATGCGGAAGCCGCCAAGTTCGTCAGAGAAGGAGTAGGCGCCTGTCGCCCAGACCTTCACCTCGTCCGCGGCGGCGTAACCAGGTGCCAACATCAGAAGTACCAGAAGAACCGCCCGGCAGGCCCGGCGGGGCGGGAAAAGAAAGCGCGTTGAAGAAAAGCCGGCTGGGCCAGGAATGCGCATGCCGGGAAGTATGGCCGATAAGCAAGCCGTCGAACAAACAAAAAAACGCGGGGCGCGGCGGATCTCATCGGCCAGCAACGGCGGCCAGGCCGCAAGATGCGCGACTTTTTGGCCGAATCCGCCCAAATCCGCCCAAATCCGCATTGTCACGTATGCGCCGGTTTCCTGTCGTCAATTGATGCGCTATGCAGCGCAAGAGCCAGCAAGATAGGCAACTGCGGCAAGCCAGTGCGGAGGGGTTGATGAGCGATATCGAACGAGAAAGCATGGAATTCGACGTGGTCATCGTCGGTGCCGGACCGGCCGGCCTTGCCGCGGCCATCCGCCTCAAGCAGGTCAATCCCGAGCTTTCCGTCGTCGTGCTGGAAAAGGGCGGCGAGGTCGGCGCCCATATCCTTTCGGGCGCCGTGGTCGATCCGATCGGCATCGACCGGCTGCTGCCGGGCTGGCGCGAGGAGGACGGCCATCCTTTCAAGACGCCGGTCACGGCGGACCATTTCCTGGTGCTCGGGCCCGCCGGCTCCTTCCGCCTGCCCAACATCCTGATGCCGCCGCTGATGAACAATCACGGCAACTACATCGTCTCGCTCGGCAATGTCTGCCGCTGGCTGGCCGGCAAGGCCGAGGCGCTTGGCGTCGAGATCTATCCGGGCTTTGCCGCCACCGGCCTCATCTACAATGACGAAGGCGCCGTCACCGGCGTCGTCACCGGCGACATGGGCGTCGAGAAAGACGGCACGCACGGTCCGGGCTTTGCGCCGGGCATGGCGTTGATGGGCAAGTATGTGCTGATCGGCGAAGGCGCGCGCGGCTCGCTCGCCAAGCAGCTGATCGCCAGATACAAGCTTTCCGACGGCCGCGAGCCCGGCAAATATGGCATCGGCCTCAAGGAACTCTGGCAGGTCAAGCCGGAGAACCACCGGCCGGGTCTCGTCCAGCATTCCTTCGGCTGGCCACTCGACATGAAGACCGGCGGCGGCTCGTTCCTCTATCATCTGGAGGACAACCAGGTGGCGGTGGGCTTCGTTCTCCACCTCAACTACAAGAACCCCTATTTGTCGCCCTTCGAGGAATTCCAGCGCTTCAAGACGCATCCGGCGATCGCGGCTACGTTCGAAGGCGGCAAGCGGCTGGGCTATGGCGCGCGCGCCATCACCGAGGGCGGCTGGCAGTCGGTGCCGAAACTGTCCTTCCCCGGCGGTGCGCTGATGGGCTGCGCCGCGGGCTTCGTCAACGTGCCGCGCATCAAGGGCTCCCACAATGCGGTGCTCTCCGGCATGCTGGCGGCCGAGCATGTCAGTGAAGCAATTGCCGCTGGCCGCGCCAATGACGAGCTCGCCTCCTACGAGGAAGCCTGGCGCGCGACCGACATCGGCAAGGATTTGAAGAAGGTGCGTAACGTCAAGCCGCTCTGGTCGCGCTTCGGCACCATCGTCGGCGTCGGCCTCGGCGGCCTCGATATGTGGCTGAACACGCTGTTCGGTATCTCGCCCTTCGGCACGCTGAAGCATGGCAAGGCCGACTATGCGACGCTAGAGCCTGCCGCCCAGCACAAGAAGATCACCTATCCGAAGCCCGATGGCGTGCTGACCTTCGACCGCCTGTCCTCCGTGTTCCTGTCCAACACAAATCACGAGGAAAACGAACCGGTCCACCTGCTGGTCGGCGACATGGACCTGCAGAAGCGTTCCGAACACGATGTCTTTGCCGGACCCTCGACACGCTACTGTCCGGCGGGCGTCTACGAATGGGTCGACAAGGATGGCAATGCCGCGGCCGACCCATCGGCGAAGGATGTGCGCTTCGTCATCAACGCGCAGAACTGCGTCCACTGCAAGACCTGCGATATCAAGGACCCGAACCAGAACATCAACTGGGTACCGCCCCAGGGCGGCGAAGGCCCTGTCTACCAGGGTATGTGACCTCGCGCCGCCGGATCGCTTGGAGCGGCGGCAGCAAAAAACGTGGGTCGGGGCTGGCCGCAAGGGGTGTCCAGGCCAGCAGGGACGTTGAAACGGCCACCGGTCTATGGTTCTTTCTCCAGGGATAAGGAGAAAGGCCGATGCGCCGGACCGTTCTGACATGCCTCATTGCTATCGGGACGCTATGCGCTTCAGAAGCCTTTGCCGGCACAAGGGCAGTTATCCAGACGCGGACCTACGACGTTACCGGAAGCTCGGGCGCGGCCTTCATCGACGCGATGGACAGCAAAGGCCCCAGGCACGGTTTCATGACGCATGCCATCGCCACGACTGCTTATACCGTCGACTGGGATCTCGGCGGAGGTCAGGAGAACGGCTTCTGCCGGCTGCGGCGGGTCAACGGCACGCTTAATCTGTTCTACACCTTCCCTCGCATTGCCTCGCCCATGACGCCGGCGCTGAAGCGGCGCTGGAGCCGGTTTTTCGCCGGCGTTCGCGGCCATGAGGAAACGCATGGGCGCATCGCCAGGCAGATGATGCGCACCACTGAGAGGTCGATCACCGGCCTGCGGGTCGCCAACGACCCGTCTTGCTACAAGACGCGCCGCGAGGCCCGGCGTCGCATCCAGGCCGTCTATGCCGAATATGAGGCCAGACAAAACGCCTTCGATCGGCGCGAGCATAGCCGCGGCGGCCACGTCGAGCATCTGATCGCGGCCTTGATCCGAAACCCATGAACGAGCGAGTGCTTGGCTCGACTGATGCGTCAGCCTTGCGGCTTGGCTGGCAAGGCGCTCGCCGCGAGCGCCGTGGCGTGCCCATCCTCAGGCTGCTTCTCATCGGAGCGAACCGAGAACTCGACCAGCACCGGCAGATGGTCTGAACCGGTGTCTTCCAGCCGGGTCGCGGAATGAACGGTCACACCGCCCTTGCTGAACACCTGGTCGATCGGCAGTCCAGCAAAGCGCCGCAGCACATCGGGCAGCTTGATGTAGAGCCACGTCGGTCCCGCTGACGGCATGACGGTCAGCCCGCCGAGGGAGGCGACCCGCCGCACCGCCGCACTCCACGGCACGGCGTTGCAATCGCCGGCCATGATGGCGGTTTCGCCGAGCGAGGAAATCGAATTCGAGAGTTCGCCGATCTGCCAGTTCTGCTCGCGCGGCCATGGCCAACTGAGATGGATGGCAGCGACGTTGACGGCGGTGCCGCCGAAATCGACCGCCGCGATCGCCATCGCGCCTCGCGGCTCGCAATGCGGCGCGCTGTCGGCGGCAAAGGGCCGCCGCGACAGCAGCGCCACGCCGAACACGCCGTTGGGGTAGGGGCAGAGGATCCGGTATGGGTAGGCGCTGGTGATGTAACCGAGCTCGGTTTCCCACATCGCCGACACCTCGTCGAGGGTGATCACGTCTGGGTTGGTCCGGCCAATCAGCGAAAGAACCTTTTTCGGCGTCGGATTGTCGTAGCGCAAATTCATCTGCAGCAGGTGGTAGACGATCTGGTCCACGGGCTTGGCGACCGCTTGCACGGGCCACAGGCGCGGCAGCGTACTCATCGTCGTGGCGACGCTGGCGATCGCAAAGAGCAGTGCCACGGCCGCTTGCAGCCGAAACGAACTGGCAAGCAGCGGCAACGCCAGAAGCGCGATCAGCAGGCACAGGTGAAGGCGAAAATGCGAGAAGGAATCGAAGGCCGGATGCAGCGTGCCGAGGAATCCGGCCAACAAGGCGAGCGACAATGCCGTCATCGCCAGGAATGCCACCCCAGCTATCATATTCGAGCGCGCGCCGCCTGTTGTCATTGAGGCCGTGTCTGTCGAGTGTCGCCTGACGATCCGTTCGATCTGCTTATCGATCAAATTGCGGCCTGAGCAAGACGACGAATTGCCTCGCCAGGACTTCGAGACCGCCTACTGGAACGCGGTCTCCGAAAAACTTCTGAGCTTGCGGGAATGCAGCCGCTCCATCGGCATTTCCGCCAGCTTTTCCATTGCCCTGATGCCGATGGTCAGGTGCTGCGCCACCTGGCGCTTGTAGAACTCGGTCGCCATGCCGGGCAGCTTCAACTCGCCGTGCAGCGGCTTGTCGGAAACGCATAGCAGCGTGCCGTACGGCACGCGGAAGCGGAAACCATTGGCCGCGATGGTCGCCGATTCCATGTCGAGCGCGATGGCGCGCGATTGCGACAGGCGCTGCACCGGTCCGCGCTGGTCGCGCAGTTCCCAGTTGCGGTTGTCGATAGTGGCGACCGTGCCGGTGCGCATGATGCGCTTCAGATCGTAGCCCGACAGGCCCGTGACTTCGGCAACCGCTTCCTGCAATGCGACCTGGATCTCGGCCAGCGGCGGGATCGGTACCCAGACCGGAAGATCGTCGTCGAGGACGTGGTCCTCGCGCACATAGGCGTGCGCCAGCACATAGTCGCCCAGCGCCTGCGTGTTGCGCAGACCGGCGCAGTGGCCAAGCATTACCCAGGCATGCGGCCTCAGCACCGCGATATGGTCGGTGATCGTCTTGGCGTTGGAAGGCCCAACCCCGATATTGACCATGGTGATGCCGCCATGGTTCGGTTTCTTCAGGTGGTAGGCCGGCATTTGCGGCAGGCGGGCCGGCGGGGTGCCCTCGCTTGCCGCGCTGGCGCCGGCGCGGGTCACGACATTGCCCGGCTCGACGAATTCCACATAACCACCACCGCCATTCTCCATTAGGCCACGCGCACGGGCGACGAACTCGTCGATGTAGAACTGGTAGTTGGTGAACAGCACGAAGTTCTGGAAATGCTGCGGGCTGGTGGCCGTATAATGGGTCATACGGTGCAGCGAATAATCGATGCGTTGCGCCGTGAACGGTGCCAGCGGCCGCGGTTCGCCGAAGGCGACCTCGAACGTGCCGTTGGCGATCTGGTCGTCGGTGCCGTCCAGGTCCGGAACGTCGAACAGGTCGCGGATCGGCCGCTTGATGCGTTCGGCGGCGGCGCCGTCGACATAGGTGCCTTCCAGGAAGGCGAAATGCAGCGGGATCGGCGTGGTCGATTCCGAGACCGTCACCGACACGCCATGGTTACGCATGATCAGGCGAAGCTGCTCGATGAGGTAATTCTCGAACAGTTGCGGCTGGGTAATCGTCGTGGCGAAATGGCCAGGTGTCGGCATATGACCGTAGGCCTGCCGCGAATCGACCTGGGTAAACGAATTGGTAGTGACGCCGATCTCGGGATAGAAGGCCCGGTAGCGCTTGCTGCCGTCGGCGCCGGCGGCCAGAGCCGTGAAGGAGTCGCGCAGGAACTTGGTGTTGCGGTCGTAAAGCGCCTGCAGCGTCGCGACGGCTTTTTCGGCCCGGTCAAAGCTTTGCCGGCCAAAAGGCTCCGGCATGACGACTGATTCTATGGCCTGGGGGTAGATTCGCTTTTCCATAGCTCAATATAGAGACTTGGATAGGCGGTTGGGAGGGGTGTCGCTGTCGAAGGCGCCCAAAGCGCCGTTTTTTCTTCACCCACGCTGCAGGCTGACCAGCAGCACGAAGCCGACACCTGACTTTCTCAGCGCCGGAGCCTCGATGGTCGAGCCGGCATCGGCGCGCATCATCGGCACGGCCAGGACCGGGGCGGCCAGGAGCACCAGGATAAGCGCCGCCCGCGGCAGAAGCCGGAGGGTTTTGAGGGCGTTGGCGGCGATGCGGTTCATGATGTCTGTGCTTTTCTTTTCGAGGTTTTCTGGTTTCAGTGGCGAAGGTTGGTCGGGCAGGCGAGACCGCAAAGTCTGGTGGCTTCGTCCCAGGAGCGGGCCGGACGGCCTGCTTCGGCGACGAGAATGGCGAAGAACATTCCAAACAGGCTCATCAGCAGGCAGACGATGGTGAAGCGGCGAGCAAGCATCGGTGGTGTCTCCTTCAACACGCCGGAGAATGCCCTGACGCCTGTGAACCGGCTCTGAGACCGGCGTTCATCTGCGGTTCAAATTGATTGACGGGATCTGACTGGGCTGAGGACGGCCAACAGCGGCAAGGCATCGAGCGCCGAAGCCCGGCGTCTCGATGAAACGAAAACGGGGCCCGTCAAGGCCCCGTGGTCATGTCGCAAGGCTGCAGCCGATCAGAGCTTATGCCAGGTCTGGCTCTTGCAGATCAGTCCGCCGAGCACGCAGCCGCTCATCTTGAGCGAGGTGCCCGACAATGTCGCCTTGCCAGAATAGGTCTTGTCGTTCGCCGGATCGGTGATGTTGCCGGTGTACTTGTTGTCGCCGGCCGCCTTGAGGGAGCCAATGGTCTTGCCGGCGTATTTGCCGGATTTGAGCGTGATGGAGAACGAGCCGCCGCCTCCAATGGCCGCGGTGTCGCCGGCCTGCGTCTTCCAGTTGCCCTCGATCGGATCGGCCCACGCCGCGCCCGCCATGATCAATGTGGCTGCAAGGGCCAGGCTCACTTTTCGAAACATGTTCTTCCTCCCTTAGGATAGCCGGCCGGATGTTCCGCCTCGCCGGTCTGCCGCTTACGCAAACGTAAGCTAATCCAGCTCCCATCAAAACAAAAGCGGTGCCGTTGCGGAAGCGTTTCGGATTTTAAAGGCGTCTGAATGTGCTTCCTCGGTGAGGAAATGAAACGATCACGGAATTGGCTTTGTCCGCCGTGGTTAGCGGAGTGTTGATTCCCACTCTCAAAATTTTCGTCAAATTTTGCGAAAACCAGCCGAATTGCTGGCTTCGTATCCTTAACGAATTTTCGTGTTTACCTCTTGTTTTAGCTTTGTTTTCCTCAAATTAAGCACGCCATTTAACGACGGATTCAAGCCTGCGCGGCATTCTCGAAAGCATCGAAAGAGCGGCCCGGACGAGACAAACGGAGGCAGCTCTCAGGAGCCAGACAGGGGACTAAAATGGCACGTTTTGAAATGCTTGAAGCAGGTTTCGGCGCCATGGGGGCAACTGCCCAGGCCGACATTCTTTTCGAACTGGGGATGATGTATGCGACCGGTCGCGATTGCGAGACCGACGTCGTCGCCGCCCACAAATGGTTCAACATCGCCGCCATCAAGGGCTCGGCCCGCGCCGCGGAATTGCGCTCGGAACTGTCGGCGGCGATGTCGAAGGTCGAGATCGCCAAGGCGCTGCGCGAAGCCCGCGAATGGATGACCATGCACTGAGTTCCATCAGACGGGGACGCTCCGGCCAAGACTGCGAAGACGGTCGGGCCACAAACAGGGACAAGGCTGCGCAGACAGCCAGGCAACAGGCCATCAACGACAAGAATGCGGCAGGCCGGGCAGGTCCAAGCCGTGCGAACGACCATGATCCCGAAATGGGGAATCCGGTTTTCAGACCGAGATCATGGGCTTGGAAAGACAGGGAAGGCGCGTTGGGCTCGGGGTGCGGGGGCACTTGCGGAACAGCTCGACGAGCGAAAAGCCACGACCAGCCGAAACAAGGCTGGCGTGGTTTTTTTGCGCGGATGAGGGATCCCAGGCCCAATCGAGCGGCGCCAATGCGCCTAGACAGGCCCAATGAAGGATGAAATTGTCCGGCCTCTCTGGAAGAAGCGCGGCCGGGCGGCCGTGCGTGAGTGGAGGAGTTCTATCACCATGAAAAAAATGAGTATTTTGAGCGCGGCCATTTTTGGCCTGATGATGAGCGCACCGGTCGCGTTCGCCGACGACATCACCGTTTCGGTGGTCGGCCCGATGACCGGTCAGCTCGCCACCATCGGCGATCAGTTCAAGCAGGGCGCACAGGCCGCCGCCGATGCCATCAACGCCGCGGGCGGTGTCAACGGCTCGATGATCAAGCTCGACATCGAGGACGACCAATGCGATCCCAAGCAGGCCGTGTCGGTCGCCAACCGCATCGTGGCCAATGGCGTCAAGTTCATCGATGGCCATGCCTGTTCGGGCTCGAGCATTCCGGCCTCGGCCGTCTATGCCGAAGCCGGTGCGCTGATGATGAGCCCGGCGTCCTCGAACCCGGTACTGACCGACGCCGCGGCCAAGGCCGGCTGGCCGACGATCATGCGTCTCTATACGCGTGACGACGCGCAGGGCGCCTTCATCGGGCCGTGGATCGCCAAGAAGTTCGCGGGAAAGAACGTCGTCATCCTGCACGACAAGAGTGCCTATGGCCAGGGCGTGGCCGACGCGGTCAGGGCAACCATGAACACCGGTGGCCTGAAGGAAGTCTACTATGACGCCATCAATCCCGGCGAGAAGGACTATTCGGCGCTTGTCACCAAGCTCAAGGATCTGAAGGCCGACGTCGTCTATTTCGGCGGCTATCATCCTGAAGCCGGCCTGATCCTGCGTCAGTCGGCCGAACAGAACCTGAAGTTCCAGCTGATCATGCCGGACTCCATTGCCTCGCCGGAATTCTGGCAGGTTGCCGGCCCG
Source organism: Mesorhizobium sp. LNHC232B00 (assembly GCF_000502435.1). Lineage (NCBI taxonomy): Bacteria > Pseudomonadati > Pseudomonadota > Alphaproteobacteria > Hyphomicrobiales > Phyllobacteriaceae > Mesorhizobium > Mesorhizobium sp. LNHC232B00. The sequence goes on along the minus strand of NZ_AYWP01000003.1, from coordinate 286,715 downwards.
GCGGGCGAGGGCACCATGTTCGTGTTCCCGTCGGATCCGCAGGCAAAGCCGGAAGCCAAGGCGGCGGTCGAGAAGATCAAGGCCGGCGGTTTCGTGCCCGAGGGCTTCACGCTGTTCTCATACGCCGTGGTCCAGGCGTTCGCCGAAGGCATCAAGCGCGCCGGCAGCGACGATCCGGCCAAGGTTGCCGAAGCCCTGAAGAACGGCACGCCGATCAGCACCGTTGTCGGCGATGTCACCTTCGACGAGAAGGGCGACCTCAAGAATGCCAGCTATGACATCAACCAGTGGCATGACGGCAAGTACGCGCCAATCGCGCAGTAATCGCTATCATTTCGCTGTTGGAAATGGCCGGGCTTGCCCGGCCATTTTCGTTTGGTCGGCAGTCTACGGCGCCCTCTCTGTCCCGACATAGCTATTTCGGTCATCCAGCAACCGGGCCTTAGCCCCGACCATCCTCCACGAACCGCACCAGCACGGTCCCGTCGGTGACCTGCGATCCTTCGGTGGCGATCTCGGCGATCAGCCCGTCATGCGGCGCGGCGATGGTGTGCTCCATCTTCATCGCTTCGAGGATCAGCAGCGGCTGGCCCTTGATCACCGCATCGCCCTTCGCCACGCGCACAAGCTTGACCAGCCCCGGCATCGGCGCGCGCAGGCTGCCGGAGGCGGCAGCGGCGTCATCGCTCCTGGCCAAGGGGTCCGGCACCGCGAATGTATAGCCGACGGCGCCTTCGAACACCGTGACGTGGCCAGGCCAGCGGGCGAGGCGCGGAACGGCGCGGAAATCATGCACATTGGTGCCGTCATAGGGTGCATCGAGCGCGACCTGGAAGCGCCCGTCCGGCCGCACCGAAACCTTTGCCACAATGTCGTCCTCGGCGAACTTCAGCCGCGTACGCCGCGCCACGCCGTGGAAATGCGCATAGCCGGCAAGCGACGACCATGGGTCATCCGAACGCGGCGATGCTTCCGCGCCGGAGGCGGCGAGGGCGGCTGCGGAGATGATTTCGCCGCTTGGCGGCGCGACCTCGGTCAGCACGACCTGATGTCTGCCGATCAAGCCGGTGTCGACGTCTCCGGCGCAAAAATCCGGATCGGCCGCGAGAGCTGCAAGAAAAGCGGTGTTGACGGTGGAACCGGCAATTTCGGTTTGCGACAACGCCGTGCGGAGCGCCTCCAGCGCTGCCTGCCTGTCCTTCGCACCGACGACAAGCTTGGCGATCATCGGATCGTAATAGGGCGAGATGGCATCGCCGGCCCGCACGCCGGTCTCGATGCGCATCGTAGTCCCTTGGGCGGCTGCTTCAGGAAATTTCAGATGATGCAGCGTGCCGGTTGCCGGCAGGAATCCCTTGGCCGCATCCTCCGCATAGATGCGCGCTTCGAAAGCATGGCCGGCAAGCGCGATCTCGCTCTGCGTCTTCGGTAGCTTTTCGCCGCTGGCGACGCGCAGCTGCCACTCGACCAGATCGGTGCCGGTGACCATCTCGGTGACCGGATGCTCGACCTGCAGGCGCGTGTTCATTTCCATGAACCAGAAGCGGTCGGCTTGCAGGCCTTGCGAGGCGTCGACGATGAATTCGATGGTGCCGGCGCCGGAATAGCTGATCGCCTTGGCGGCTTTTACAGCGGCGTCGGTCATGGCCTTGCGCAATGCCGGCGTCATGCCGGGGGCAGGGGCTTCCTCGATCACTTTCTGGTGGCGGCGCTGCGCCGAGCAGTCGCGTTCGTAAAGATGCACGGCGTTGCCAAAATTGTCGCCGAACACCTGCACTTCGATGTGCCGTGGCTTGTCGACATATTTCTCGACCAGCACGCGGTCGTCGCCGAAAGCGGCCTTTGCCTCGCGCCGGGCGCTGGATAGAGCCTCGGAGAAATCGTCGGGATGTTCGACCCGCCGCATGCCCTTGCCGCCACCGCCAGCCCGCGCCTTGATCAGCACGGGATAGCCGATTTCGCGTGCCTTGGAGGCGAGCAGCACGATCTCCTGTGCCTCGCCATGATAGCCCGGAACGACCGGAACGCCGGCCTTCTCCATCAGCCGCTTGGCGGCGTCCTTCAGCCCCATGGCACGGATCGAGGCGGCCGAGGGGCCGATGAAGATAAGCCCTGCCGCCACCACTTGATCGACGAAATCAGGGTTTTCCGACAGGAAACCATAGCCGGGATGGATGGCTTGCGCCCCCGCGGCCAAGGCCGCCGCGACGATCCGGTCGCCGCGCAGATAGCTCTCGCCGACCGGCGAGGAGCCGATATGCACCGCCTCGTCGGCCATTTCGACATGCAGCGATTTCGCGTCGACGTCCGAATAGACGGCAACAGTGTGCACGCCAAGCTTGCGCGCCGTGCGGATGACGCGGCAGGCGATCTCGCCCCGATTGGCGATCAGGATCTTGGCGAACATGGAGCCTCCCGGTTTTGCCTCGGGCGGCGCTGGTTCGGCAGATGCCCGGCTATTTCGAAGCAGCGATCTCGCAGGCGCCGCCCGTCGTCACCCTGTGGCGGGCGACCGTACCCTCGCAGGATTTCATCGCCAGATCTTCGGCCACCTTCTGAGAGGGAGCGTTCAGCTTTGCACCGCAGATGATATACAGCGATCTCACCCGTGTATAAGGCGTCGTGGCGTAGGCCGAATGGCCGCCCGCCGCAATATAGGCCTTGTAAGCCTTGGTGCACGGTGCCTTCTGCGTGTAGGGCAGAGTTGGCGGAAAACGCTTGTCTCCTTCGCTTCCCGCAAGCGACACGGCGATACTCACGCTGGATGCCGCGAGCAAAAGAATTACTGAAAGTATTGAGGCGGATGCATTCTGTAGGTATTTCGGTTTCATTTTTAGCCCATCCCCATTGCGTAGTGCAGTGCAAGCACAAGCAATAGCGAATATTTCCAACCACCACTAGCTCTGCGGTGAGGGCTCGCAATTTCGTGATGGGATGGATGGCCACGCCGATGTCGTTCATCTCACATCCTGAACACGCCGAAGCGGGTTTCCTCGATCTCCGCATTGAGTGCTGCCGACAGGCTGAGCGCCAGCACCTCGCGCGTCTTTGCCGGGTCGATGATGCCGTCATCCCAGAGCCGCGCGGACGAGTAGAGCGGGTGCCCCTCATGCTCGTATTTCATCAGGATCGGCTTCTTGAACTTCGCCTCTTCTTCCGCGCTCCACTCGCCGCCCTTGCGCTCGATGCCTTCGCGCTTGACCATGGCAAGCACCGTTGCCGCCTGTTCGCCGCCCATCACCGAGATGCGGGCATTCGGCCACATCCACAGGAAGCGTGGCGAATAGGCTCGACCGCACATGCCGTAATTGCCGGCGCCGAACGAGCCGCCGATGATCATGGTCACCTTCGGCACCTTGGCGGTGGCCACCGCCATCACCAGCTTGGCGCCGTCCTTGGCGATGCCGCCTGCCTCGTATTTTCGCCCGACCATGAAGCCGGTGATGTTCTGCAGGAAAACCAGCGGTATCCCGCGCTGGCAGCACAACTCGATGAAGTGCGCGCCCTTCAGCGCGCTTTCGGAAAACAGCACGCCGTTGTTGGCGATGATGCCGACCGGCATGCCGTGGAGATGGGCGAAACCGGTGACAAGCGTGGTGCCGTAATTCTGCTTGAACTCATCGAATTCGGAGCCGTCGACGATGCGCGCGATCACCTCGCGCACATCGTATGGCTGGCGCAGATCGGTCGGCACGATGCCGTAGAGTTCATCCGCAGGATGAAGCGGCGGATGAGCTTTCCTGGAGGTCAGGCTTACGGTCTTGTTTCGATTCAGGTTCTTGATGATGCGCCGGCAAATGGCCAAGGCATGCTCGTCGTCCATCGCATAATGGTCGGCGACGCCGGAAAGCCGCGTGTGCACGTCCGCGCCGCCCAGATCCTCGGCGCTGACATCCTCGCCGGTGGCCGCCTTCACCAGCGGCGGGCCGCCGAGGAAGATGGTCGCCTGGTTGCGCACCATGATCGTCTCGTCCGACATCGCCGGCACATAGGCGCCGCCGGCCGTGCAGGAACCCATGACGCAGGCGATCTGCGGAATGCCGGCCGCCGACATGTTGGCCTGGTTGTAGAAGATGCGGCCGAAATGCTCACGGTCGGGAAACACCTCGTCCTGGTTGGGCAGGTTGGCGCCGCCGCTGTCGACCAGATAGACGCAAGGCAGATTGTTCTGCAGCGCGATCTCCTGCGCGCGCAGATGCTTCTTCACCGTCAGCGGATAGTAGGTGCCGCCTTTCACGGTGGCATCGTTGACGACGACCATGACCTCGGTGCCTTCGACGCGGCCGACGCCGGCGATCAAGCCGGCCGCCGAAATCTCCTCGCCATACATCGACCACGCCGCGAACTGGCCGATCTCGAGGAAGGGCGAGCCAAAATCCAGCAATTGCGCGAGGCGCTCGCGTGGCAACAGCTTGCCACGGGAGACGTGGCGTTCACGCGCCTCCTCGGAGCCGCCGCGCTCGACGCCTGCCGCCTTCTCCGCGATGTCGGCGACCAGCGCCCGCATGCGCTCGGCATTGGCGCGGAAAGTGTCGGAAGAAGGCGAAATCTGGGTCTGGAGCACGGCCATTCTACACCCCCTCCGCCATGATCTCGCGGCCGATCAGCCAGCGGCGGATTTCGCTGGTGCCGGCGCCGATCTCGTAGAGCTTGGCATCGCGCAGGAGACGCCCGGTCGGATAGTCGTTGATATAGCCGTTGCCGCCAAGCAGCTGCAGCGCATCGAGCGCCATCAGCGTCGCCTTCTCGGCGGCGAACAGCACGCAGCCGGCGGCATCCTTGCGCGTCGTCTGGCCGCGATCGCAAGCGGCGGCGACGGCATAGACGTAGGCGCGCGCGGCATTCATCGTCGTGTACATGTCGGCCAACTTGCCTTGCACCAGCTGGAATTCGCCGATCGCCTGGCCGAACTGCTTGCGCTCGTGCACGTAGGGGATCGCCACGTCGAGGCATGCGGCCATCAGGCCTATCGGACCGCCGGCAAGCACGGTGCGCTCATAGTCGAGGCCCGACATCAGCACCTCGACGCCGCGTCCTTCCTCATGCAGCACATTGTCGAAGGGCACTTCGACATCCTCGAACACGAGCTCGCCGGTGTTGGAGCCGCGCATGCCGAGCTTGTCGAGCTTTTGCGCCACGGAGAACCCGGCCATCGCCTTCTCGACGATGAAGGCGGTGATGCCGCGCGATTTCCGCTCCGGATCGGTCTTGGCATAGACGACCAGCGTTTCGGCATCCGGCCCGTTGGTGATCCACATCTTGGTGCCGTTGAGCACATAGCGGTCGTTGCGCTTTTCGGCGCGCAGCTTGAGCGAGACGACGTCGGAGCCTGCGCCGGATTCCGACATGGCGAGCGCGCCGACACGCTCGCCCGAGCACAGCGGCGGCAGGAATCTTTCCTTCTGCGCCTGTGTTGCCCAGCGGTTGATCTGGTTGACGCAAAGATTGGAATGAGCGCCGTAGGAGAGGCCGACCGACGCCGAAGCGCGAGAAATCTCCTCCACCGCGATGACGTGGGCCAGATAACCCATGCCGCTGCCGCCGAAATCCGGATCGGCCGTTATGCCGAGCAGGCCGAGCGCGCCGAACTCGCGCCACAGATGCGCCGGAAATTCGTTCTGGCGATCGATGTCTCTGGCGATCGGCGCGATCTTGTCCTGGGCGAAGCGCCGCACCAGGTCGCGCAACGCCTCGATGTCTTCGTCATGCCCGAAGCTGAGCGTGTTCGTATACATTCCGTTCCTCCCCGGTAGTTGTCGCGCCAACCAGCCGCATTGTCATCGAAAGATATGTCGCCGTCACTTCAGCGATCGACAGCCGCTCGCCCGGGCGAAACCAGACGATGACGCCGGTCATCATCTGGATCAGCGCCATCGCCGTCAGTCCGGTGTCATCGATGCTGAAGGCGCCTGCCTCCGCGCCATCGCGCAGGATCGAGCGCAGTTCCTTTTCATAGGCCGTGCGCATGCGCAGAATCTGCGTCAGCCTGTCGGGCGAAAGGCTGCGCAGTTCCATGTTCGATACATGCGTGGCGTGCCGTCGCTCGATATGGAAAGCGATGTGGTTGCGCACATAGGCCGCAAGCTGCTCCGCTGGATCGGCGCCGACTGGCCTGGCCTGTTCCCAGGCCCCGCGAAGCCCTTCCATGTGCTCGCGCATCAGCGTGAACAGCAGGTCTTCCTTGGTCGGGAAATAGCGGTAGAGCGCGGCGGCCTGCACGCCGACTTCCGCCGCCAACTGGCGCATCGACATCGCCTCGTAGCCGTAGCGCGCAATCAGGCTGACCGCTGCCTGGCGGACAGCCGCCTCGGTCTTTTCGCCATCGGATCCTGTGGTGCGCGCCATAGTCGCCTCATCGAAGCGGAATTAATAAAACGAACGTTCAATTAATTCAAGTGGCCGGGCTAAATCAAGTGGGCAAAATCCGCCTATGCGACGATCCTGAAGTCTCCAGGCGCGGTCCATGTCTCGAGTTCGTCGACATCGATCCGTGAAACCGATGCACCCGCCGGGCCTTGCCAAAGCCGTTCGACCATCGTTGAAACCGCGGCATCGTGACCGCCAAGCCATGCCGTTACCGAGCCGTCTCTCTCGTTGCGCACCCAGCCTGCCAGGCCAAGCGCCGTCGCCTGGCCTTGCGCCCAGATCCTGTAGCCGACGCCTTGCACTGTACCATGCACGCGCGCTTGCACCGCCCTTTTCCGGTCATCCATGTTTCGGCCATCCATGTTCCGGTCATCCATGGCTCGCTCCCTTGCAGAGGGTCTCTGCATAGAGGCTCCCTTACATAGAGTCTGGCGCAGGATTGGACGAAGGCAATTGGCCCGAAGGGATTGATGTCATTTAAAGGGCGGAAGATGGGTGACTTGATCCTCTGAATAGTTGACTTGGTCAACTTTCATGTAATGATGGGACGACGTGGAAATCTCAGGGGGAAGCGCCGACATGCCAGCCGGGCGGAATACCTTGATCGGCGACATCCGTCGCTTCAACCGGTTCTACACCGGCTTGATCGGGCTGCTCGACGAAACCCTGACGCAAAGCGCCTATACGCTGACCGAGGCGCGCATCCTGTTTGAACTCGCTCAGCGACCGGGCCACATCGTCGGAAATCTTGGCGGCAAGGCAGGCTTTCTTGCGCGGGCGCTTCGACTCGATATCGGACCAGCAGCATCCGAAATCGCCCGGGAACTCCATTTGGATCCTGCCTACGTCACGAGAATCCTTCGAAAATTCTCCGCTGCCGGCCTGGTCGAAATGCGCACGGACCCCGACGTACCGCGTCTTCTCTCGCTCACGGCACGGGGCATGGCCGCGCTGGCCGGACTTCAGGCGGCCGCCGATCGCGATCTCGCCCCCTTGACCGAGAGGCTTGGCGATAAGGAAGCCGCCGAGTTGTCGGATATGCTGATGCGCGTCAGCCACATGCTAGGCGGAGCGCCGGCATCCTAGTGGTCTAGTTTCCCCGTGCCGCGGCCAATGCGCCGGGCAGCTCCTCGGCGAAAATGTCGAGCTCGTGGTCGAGCCCGACGCTGACGCGGATGCAGCGGTCCAGCCGTGGCGCCATCGGCTTGCGGATGAACACGTCGCGCGACAACAACCCCTGCAGCACTTTCAGCGCGAAATTACCGTCATGGCCACAGTCGATGGTGACGAAATTGGTCGCCGAGCCCAGCGGCTTCAGCCCGTTCTGTTCGGCGACCGCCGTGATGCGTCGGCGCCCGGCAGCCACCAGCGCCACCACTGTCTCGAGATAGGCCTGGTCGGCAAGCGCCTCGACACCGGCGATTTGCGCCATGCGGCTGACACCGTAGTGGTTGCGGATCTTTTCGAAGTCACGGATCACTTGCGTCTCCGCCACCGCATAGCCGCAACGTATCCCGGCGAGCCCGTAAGCCTTTGAAAAGGTGCGCATGCGGATGACGTTCGGCCGGGAAATATCGATCGGCGGCAGGGCCGAGGCTGGCCCTAATTCGCCATAGGCCTCGTCGAGCACCAGCATGGTTGTTTCAGGCAACGCCTCGATGAAGCGGATGATTTCGCCCGCCTCCCACCAGGTGCCCATCGGATTGTCCGGGTTGGACAGATAGACCAGCGGCGCCTTTTCCTTGACGACCGCCGAAAGCAGGCCGTCCAGGCTTTCGTGGTCGTTCTCGTAAGGAACGGTCACCAGCCGTCCGCCAACGCCGGCGACATGGAAGTTGAAGGTCGGATAGGCGCCGAGCGAGGTGACCACCGCATCGCCTGGCGCCACATACATGCGCGCCACCAGGCTGAGCAGGCCGTCTATGCCTTCGCCGACGACGACATTCTCGACCGCCACGTCGTGATGCGCGGCTACTGCAACCTTGAGATCGTGATTGTCCGGGTCGCAATACATCCACATGTCGCGGGCGATTTCGGCCATGCGGGCTATGACACGCGGAGACGGCCCAAAACTGCTCTCGTTGGCGCCGATGCGGGCACGGAAAGCCCGCCCGCGCTCGCGCTCCTGCGCTTCGGGACCGACAAACGGCACAGTCGAAGGAAGCGCTGCGATGAGCGGTGTGAGGGGAGGGCGCTGGCGCATGACGGAAGCTCGCATGGAAGGGGCTTTCTTGCTAGCTTGACCGCATGATTGGCGCAAGCTGTGGTGGCCTCGGTTTGTCGTGCTGGATTCCTGCGACTGTTTTTGCTAGCGAGGCAAATGAACAACCGACTGCCGCCTGCCTGGTCCAAACATCTGAAAGCTCCGTCCGGCTCGAAAATCCCGCACCCGAAAATCGCACAGCCAAAGGCGAACCAGCTATCGCGGGCACAGGCCGACGACGCGTTGCTCGGCAGGCGGTAGAGCTTCATCAAGCAAACCGGTTGCTTGAGGCCGAGGCACCTGTGTCAGCGCGTCCTGGCCCACAACCCGCCCGAGCCTTCTTCGAGCGAGACCACGGCCGAGAAGCCATTGCCGGCATCGAAGTAGTACTGCACGACGTTGGTGTCGATATTGCCGTAGGGGACAATCGTATCCTCCATGACGTTGCCGGCATAGCCGATGAACGTATCGAAAGCAGATTCGTCTTTACCGACGCGCAGGCCACCGAGCTGGGTCCAGGCGAAGTTCAGCGAACGCCCTTGTTGTGCCCCTGCCAGCCGTCACCTCACTCAGAAAGCTCTCGTTAACCTTCAGGCCCGCCGCAACCGCTTGTTTCCAGCCGAATCCGGCAATCGGCCGACGGAATCATGGCAAAGCCTGGACTCGCCGGCCTGGGATTTGCCGCAGAACCGCCGCAGTTGGGGAAACCGCGATTTCCGGCGCCATCTTATTTTTCCATATAATGGTGCGGGCTTGTTGATTGTGGCGGCGCTTTTCTTTATCTGCGGCGCAACGGAGAGGTGGCCGAGTGGTCGAAGGCGCTCCCCTGCTAAGGGAGTAGAGGTCAAAAGCTTCTCGTGGGTTCGAATCCCATCCTCTCCGCCATCCTGCTTCGGGTCCGTTCCGGACACATAGGTTACGGTTTATACCGGAGACATGGGTAACACTTTTGGCCCGAAAGGGTTTTNTCGGGTCCGTTCCGGACACATAGGTTACGGTTTATACCGGAGACATGGGTAACACTTTTGGCCCGAAAGGGTTTTGGAGTGGTTCGAGCCTGCATGTCTCATCGTCGAAATATCCCAAATCATAGTCCATGAAGGTAGCCAGCCAGATATGGTCCTCGACCTGTTTGATGCCGACGGTCTGGCCGGCGAAGACGAGACTGAGATTGATCTTCTTGCGATTGTAGCAGATGCGGCCGCAGGTGGTGACGGTGACAGCCTTGTCGTGAAACGGATAGTCGAGGTCCGGCAGGCCGGTGTAGGGGCGCGTTGAGGGCGTGTAGCGCTCTGCCGGACAGTCCATGCCGAGTGCCTGATGCGGGCGTTCTGAGTTGAACTCGTCGATGAAGTCATCGAACCTGGCCTGCTGCTGAAGGAAATTGGCGCCTGCCGGTTTGGTGGCTTCCCTCTTCAGGGTGAGGTGCATGCGTTCATGGCGCCCGTTCTGCTGCGGGCAGCCCGGCTTGATGCGCTCGATGTCGATGCCCAGGCGCAGCCACCAGACCGACAGCTTGCTGAGGTTGAACAGCGCGTTGGGGCTGGCGAAGGGAACGCCATTGTCGGTCCTGATCGCGCTGGGCAGGCCGAACTCTTTGAAAACGCTTTCGAACACGGTGAAGGCAAAGGCTTCCTTGGTGGTCGACAGCGCCTCGCAGGCGATGAGATAGCGGCTGGCGAAGTCGGTGATGGTCAGGGGATAGCAATAACGTCGGTCGGCGAGCATGAACTCGCCCTTGTAGTCGGCACACCAAAGATCGTTGGGTCGATAGCCGTTTGAAAGCGGTGTCCCCGTCGCCCTGTTGCGCCTTCGCTTGCGGTGCTCGACCATGCCGTGCCGGTCGAGCACCGCATGCACTGTCGAGATCGCGGGCCGGTGCACATCGGGATACAGCCGGGCCAGCCGCTCGCGTATCTTCGGCGCCCCCCATGTCGGCTTATCTTGCTTCAGGCGCACAATCAGCTTCTCGATTTGAAACGGAAGCTGATTGGCGTGGCGATAGGGCCGGCGCGATCGATCCGTCAGCCCTTCAAGGCCGCTGTCATTGTAGCGCGTGAGGATCTTGTAGCCGGTCTTGCGCGAGATATCGAACTCCCGGCAAAGCACCGCCATCTTCTCGCCGTCCAGCAACCGGGCGACGAACTTCAGCCGCTCTTCCATGACGTTACACTCCTTCCAAGGCACCTTGCTCTCCTTGCAAAGGGCCGAAAGTGTAACCCATCTATCCGGAATGAACTGTCACCCATCTCTCGGGAAGGGCAATGGTCCTCGACCTGTTTGATGCCGACGGTCTGGCCGGCGAAGACGAGACTNGCTCTCCTTGCAAAGGGCCGAAAGTGTAACCCATCTATCCGGAATGAACTGTCACCCATCTCTCGGGAAGGGCAATCTGTACGATCGTCGAGAACCGAAAGCCTTCCAAGGGCGATCGCAGCGCCGATATTCTATGAGGCGCTGGCGACTTGCTCAGATGCATTCGTCCTGGTGAACGTGTTCCTCACCCTGACGGACCTGCAGACATAGGCGACCCAGATGCCAGCCGCGACAAACGAGGCTATCGGTGCCGCCAGCGCATCTCCTGCGAGCACCTGGTTCACCGGAACGCCCAGCAATGAAGAAATCCAGATCGTGTCCAGGACAAAAACGACAGGGATCGCAAGCCACTGGAGCAGAAACAATTGCGGGAACCGGCGGCTTTTCCGCAGCATTGAAACGAGCACAACCAACTGAAGAGCCAGAAAGGCCAGATTGAGTGTAACCTCGCCATAGACCGCTAGTGGCCCATTTGAGAGGGTCATGAGTTGCTGGTAGCCGTCGGCCGAGTTGGCCAAATCGGCGAGTGTGCGCAGTGGTGACAACGCCTGACCGATCGCCAGCAGCATCAGCCAGCCGCCGAATCCCACAAGTGGCTCAGGATTCTGTGACGGCTTCGCAGCTGACCGAACAGCGAAGAAAACAGGTACGCCGATCAACAGCAGTACAATCGCCCAATGCCAGATGGAAAACGTCCCCATTTCACTCCCCCTTTTTATGCCCTCCTAAGTTGTATCAGATTTCAACCTCAACTCAAGACGTGAAACTGATGCGGAACGACGAAGCGACGGTTTCTCCTGCCTGCTCCTGACTCGCTCACACTCCAATCGCCGCCACCAATATGCGGTTCTGCCGACGTATGGCCGCGCGCAGCTCCGGTATCCTGGCCTCGTCGCGCTTCACGAACTCGATGAACATCATGTTCATGTTGTTGAAGATCAGTTCGCCGAGCGCTGCCCCGTCGATGTCCTGCCGTACCAGCCCAATCTCCTGCAGCCGGGTGATCAGGGCGCGGATCTGCTCCGTCAGCGAGCGGTCCAGCGCCGTATAGGCCTGGCCGAACGGACTGTCGGGCAGTTGCGTCGAGATCGCCATCGCCTGCCGCCACATCTCCTTGCTGAGGTAATGCAGCGAGTGCTCGATATAGATGCCGACCAGCGTGTCCAGCGCGTCGCCGACATTGGCCGGCGGCCTTGCGACCACGCCGCGGCCGGCGTTGAGCACCTCGTTGACCTCGAGCGAGACGATGGCGCCGAGGATGTCGCCCTTATTCTCATAGTAATTGTAGATGGTGCCGACCGACACCTCGGCCTGCATGGCGATCGCCTCGATCTTGGCGCCCTCATAGCCGGCGTCGCGGAAAAGTGCGGCCGCCGCCTCGATGATGCGCCTGTGCCGATCCGCCTTTTGCCTTGCCCGCAATCCGCTCATATCAGCCTCTTGCCACAAAAATAGAATTGACTCAATTTTAAAACTGGTTCAATTTTTTGCAAGAAGCCACAAAGGCAGGGAGAACACTCGATGTCCGCACAGTCAAAAGCCATGAATCCGCTTTCCGTCCTGAAGAACCATCTACGCGCCGCCTGCGCTGCCACCGCGCTGCTGCTTGGCGCCGGCAGTCTCGCCGAGGCCGCCGATCTCAACGCCCTGATCTGGTGCGATCATTCCGATCCGGCGCTGCTGCAGCCCTTCGAGGAAGCCAACAACGTCAAGGTCAACGTCAAGGAATTCGAGGGCACCGGCGCCGGCCTCGCCATCGTCGAACAGTCGCAGCCCGGTGACTGGGACGTGAGGGTGATCGACAGTATCGATGTGCCGCGCGGCGTCGAAAAGGGCCTGTTCGAGCCACTGCCGGAAGACAAGCTGCCGCTGGCCGACCTGTTCCCGCAGGTGAAGATGGACGGCTCGACCGTGGTCGGCGGCAAGCGCTACGGCGTCACCGAAAAGTTCGGCTACAACACGATCGGCTTCAACAAGACCAAGGTCGACCCGGCCGACATGCAGTCATTGGCGTCGCTGACCAGCGACAAGTACAAGGGCAAGGTTGCCATCTATGACTATTACCTGCCGGTCATCGGCATGGCGGCACTCGCCATCGGCAAGAAAACGGCGGAGCTGACCGAGGCCAACCTCCCAGCCATCAAGGCCGAGCTTCTCAAGATGAAGGCCAATGCCAAGCTGGTCGGCGAAGTCACCGCCAGCCAGACGGCGCTTGCGACCGGCGAGGTCGACATACTGGTCGGCGGCGGCGAATGGGTGACGGCGGGGCTAGCCAAGGAAAACCCGGCGCTCGACTTCTCCATCCCGAAAGAAGGTGCGGTGCTGTGGTCGCAGTCGCTGGCCATGTTCAAGGATTCCAAGAACAAGGACATGGCGCTGAAGTTCATCCAGTACATCATGAGCCCGGAAGGCCAGGCGCGGCTTGCCACCTCGTCCTGCTATTGGGGCATGCCCTCCAACTCCAAGGCGGCACTGACCGACGACCAGAAGAAGATCCTGCGCTTCGACGAGCAGCCCGGCTTCCTTGCCCGCGCCCAAGCCTATCCGGCGCCGAACGCCGATCTCGACAAGAAGATGCAGGATATGTGGACTGAAATGCTGCAGGCGAAGTGAGCGGATACCGCTCGTGAATTCGACTGCAAAAGACGGGCGCGCCCTGCCCCGGGCGGGCAATGCCCTGCCCTGGGCGCTGGTCACACCGGCGCTTGGCTGGACGCTGCTGTTCTTCGTGCTGCCCTTCATCGCCATGGGGCTTTCCAGCCTCACGGCACATGAGGGCGGCGGCTTCACGCTCGCCAATTACAGCCAGTTCTTCACCGACCCGTCCTACTGGCAGGCCATGGTGAACTCGCTCGAGGTGACGGCGATCGTCACCGTGGTCTCGGTGCTGCTCGCCTACCCCTTCGCCTGGATCCTCGCCGAACAGGTACCGGAACGCTGGCAGCGGCTGGCGCTGATGCTGGCCGTGCTGCCGTTCTGGACCTCCTATGTCTTGCGCTCCTACTCCTGGCTGCTGGTGCTGGCGCAGAACGGCGTCATCAACCGCGCGCTGACCGGCGCCGGCCTCATCACCGAGCCGCTGCAGCTCGCCAACACTCGGCTGGCCACTGTCACCGGCTTCGCGCACTTCTTCGTCATGCTGCTGACGTTGACCATCTTCGCCAATCTGAAGCAGCTCAGCCCGAGTTACCGCAAGGCCGCGGCAGATCTCGGCGCCGGGCCGGTGCGCACCTTCCTGCATGTCGTCCTGCCGCTGACGCTGCCCGGTATCATGGTCGGCGCCTTCCTCACCTTCGTGCTGTGCATCGGCGACTACATCACGCCGCAGATCCTCAGCGGCAACAACGAGCTTCTGATGCCGCAGCTGGTGATGATGCAGATCGGCCGGCGCGGCGACTTCCCGCTCGCCTCGGCGCTGTCGATCATCCTGATGGCGGTCGTCACCGTTGCCTATCTCGCCTGCGCCCGCTGGCTGAAGATCGAGCGGGCCTGACCATGCACCGGGTTGTCCGCGTCATTTCCTGGCTCTACGCGCTTGCAGTGTACGGCTTCATCTTCCTGCCGGTGGTCGTGCTGGTGCTGTTTTCGCTGCAGGCGACGTCATTCCCGATCCCGCCGTTCACCGGCCCGTCGCTGCGCTGGTACGAGGCCGTTCTGTCCGACACGCGGCTGACCTCGGCGCTGGTCAATTCGCTGCTGGTCGCATCCATCTCGTCGCTCGCCGCGGTCACGCTGGGTTTCCTCTCGGCCTGGGGTTTTGCCCGCTTCGTGCTGCCCGGCTCGGGCCTGCTGCGCGGGCTGATCACGCTGCCGCTGACGGTCAGCTACCTGATCATCGGCATGGGGCTGCTGGTGCTGTTCAACTGGGCCGGCGTGCCGAAATCGCTGCTTGCCGCCGGCATCGGCCATGTGGTGATCAATTTGCCGCTCTGCTTTGCCATCATCTACAGCCAGATGGGCGACCACCAGATCAACATCGAGCGCGCCGCGCGCGATCTTGGCGCGCCGGAATGGAAGGTGCTGCTGCTGGTCACGGTGCCGGTGATGGCACCGGCGATCTTCGCCGGCTTCTTCCTGTCGATGACCTTCTCCTGGGACGAGTTCGTGATCTCCTTCCTGCTGACGCGCTTCGACACCACGCTGCCGGTGGAAATCTGGAACCTGCTGCGCTCCGGCCTCAACCCCAAGACCAACGCGGTCGGTTCGCTGGTCTTCGCCGTTTCCATCGTGCTGGTCGTGCTGTTCGAACTGACATTGCTGCGCAGGAGAAAGACATGACCGCGCCCCTGGTCGACATACGCAGCGTCTCTCACCGTTTCGGGCAGTTGGCCGTGCTGAAAAATGTCTCGCTGCAGATCGAGCCCGGCAGCTACACGATCCTGCTCGGACCGTCGGGTTCGGGCAAGACGACGCTGTTGTCCATCCTTGGCGGTTTCGTCACGCCCAGCGAAGGCAAGGTGTTCATCAGCGGCAAGGATTGCACCTCGGTGCCGCCGGCCAGGCGCCCGACCACGACCGTTTTCCAGGATTATGCGCTGTTTCCGCATATGAGCGTCGGCGGCAATGTCGGCTTTGGGCTGCGCATGCAGGGCGTCGACGGTGCGACCCGTGCCGCCCGGGCGCGGGAAGCGCTGGCGCTGGTCGGGCTGGCCCCCGCCTTCGACAAGAAGCCGCACCAGCTTTCAGGCGGCCAGCGGCAGCGCGTGGCGCTGGCGCGTGCGCTGGTGATCGAGCCGGCGGTGTTGCTGCTCGACGAGCCGCTCGGCGCGCTCGACCTCAAACTGCGCCGGCAGATGCAGGACGAATTGAAGGCGATCCAGAAGCGCGTCGGCACCGCCTTCATCCATGTCACCCATGACCAGGAAGAAGCGATGGCGCTTGCCGACCACTGCGTGGTGATGAATGACGGCCGCATCGAGGACGAAGGACCACCCGAGCGCGTCTATGCCCGGCCGGCGACGCGCTTTTCCGCCACCTTCATGGGCGAAAGCACGATCCTCGCCGGCACGGTCACCGAGGCCAAGGACAAGACAAGCACGGTCGCGACGCCTGTCGGGGCGGTTTCGCTGCGCGGTGCGTTGCCGGTGGGCTCGGCCATTGCGCTGGCTATACGGCCGGAGCATCTGAGCCTGGGCGCCGCCTCAGGCGCCACAAGGCTGGGCACGGCCAAGGTGAGCGACGTCGTCTTCCAGGGCAGCTTCAAGCGTGTGCTCGCGATGTCCGTCGAAGACCCCTCGGTGCAGCTCATCGCCAAGCTGCCCGCAGCGGCCACGGTCCAGCCGGGCGACACGGTCGCGGCTTCGTGCGATACCGACCAGATCATCCTGCTGACGGATTGAACATGGGCATGCTTGCGGTCATCGACGCACCCGACTGGTACGAGACCATCCGCATGGCCGACGGCGTGACGCTGATCCATGAGCCATGGATAAAGCCGTTCTTCCGCTGCAACATGTGGCATGTGCGCGGCCGTGACCGCGATCTTCTCTTCGACACCGGGCTCGGCCATTTCAGCCTCAGGCGCCAGGTGCCGCTGGTGAGCGAGCGCAAGCTGACCTGCGTGGCCAGCCACACGCATTTCGACCATATCGGCTGCCATCACGAATTTCCCGACCGCTGCGTGCACCGTGCCGAGGCGGAAATCCTCGCCGATCCGCGCAACGAATGGACGGTGGCCGACCGCTATGCGACCGACGAGATGTTCGATGGCATCCCGAAAGGCTGGGACACCGCGCGCTACGGCATTTCAGCCGCGCCGGCCGGTCGGCTGCTCGAACATGGCGACGTTATCGATCTCGGCGACCGCGCCTTCGAGGTAATCCACACGCCGGGCCATTCTCCCGGCGGCATAGCGCTGCATGAGAAGAAAACCGGCATCCTGCTGTCCGGCGACATCGTCTATGACGGCCCGCTGATCGACGACGTCTATCACTCGGATATCCCGGACTATGTCGAGACACTCGCCGCCCTGCGCGACCTCGACGTCTCGGTCGTGCATGGCGGCCATTTCCCGAGCTTCGGCAAGGCCCGCTATCGTCAGTTGATCGATGAATACCTGGCGCGAAAACGGCAGGTCGGCTGCCATCTGCGCAAGAGCCCCTGACGATCTTAACCCATCAGTTCAAAAGTGTCGCGGAAATGCCTGATGCAACAGCAGCAGCATGGTTTTGCGCAGCACATCGGTGTCACGGCTGGAAGGGTTCAGATGGTCCCAGTACCAGGCGCCATGAACCAGATAATTCAGGCTTTCCGACAGGGTTCGTATGTCGACGCCGGTGTAACCACCGCTGCGCGAAATCTCGATCAGCAGTTCGCGCGCTTCGGCGGTGTAGGCGAGATCGCTCGGCAGGCCGATTTCATTGTAGATCTGCATGCTCTTGCGGTCGCTGGAGAACACGACAAAGACCGAAACCCATTTCGGATGCTGCCGGGCAAAGCGTTGCGCGCAGTCGACCGCGCCGAGCAGCCTCTCGACCGGCGAGAGGCCGGGCGCCCGCACCAGGGTGACCCACAGCTCGTCATATCGATCGCTGAGATACTGCAGGACGGCCCGGAACAGGTTTTCCTTGCTGCGAAAGTGAAAGACGACCAGCGCGTTGGACGAGCCGACATGTTCGGCGATGCGCTGCATGGTGACGCTCGCCAGGCCCTCCTCCGCGATGAGCTCGATCGTGGCGTCGATGATGCGCTGCACGCTCGCTTCGCCGCGCTCGCGCCGACGGTCCTTGGGGGGAGCATCGTTTGCCGCCCCCCTGCCCTTGGCCGTCGCGGCCTTGCGTTTCTCTGGCTTTGCGGTTGCCTTGCGTTGCGCCATTTTCGTCAGGCCTTTCGGACCCACGGCGGAAATATCCCGCCCCTTAGTTACTTCGCTCGCTCCAGAGGTCACTCAGAGCGAAGGGCGTGTCCCGGCGTTCCCATACCATTGCCCCCGGGCCGTTTCATAGGCCAGCCCGGCTCGGAAGACATCGGCGTCGCTATAGGTACGGCCGACGATCTGGATGCCTGTCGGCACGCCGCTGGTTGCATGGCCCGAGGGTATGGACAGAACCGGGCAGCGACTCATCATGTTGAACGGAGTCGTCATCACCCAGCCGAGCGACGGGTTCACCTCTTTGCCATTGATCTCGACCCTGTCCCTGGTCTGGTCGAACTCCGCCGGCACCGCCGGAAGCGCGTTGGTCGGGCAGATCAGCACGTCATGGGTTTCCAGCAGTGGACCCAGCGTCTGGTACATCCTGGCCGCCACATCGAGCGTCGCGACAAAATCCGTTGCCTTGGATTTTTGTCCATCCTCGGCGAACTGCCGGGCGTAGCTGGTCATGTCCTTGCCGTGCTTCCCGAGCAGTTGCGACAGCGATGCGCCGAAAAGATGCTCCAGGTAGGCCATGCCGGCCTTGAGCACATCGTCCCCCCAGCCCAGATCGACCTCCTCGACGGTGGCGCCGAGCGAGCGGAACACGTCGCAGGCGGCAAGAGTGTTCTTGCGCACGTCAGGGTCGACTTCAAAGGAGCCGAGATCCATGGAAAAGGCTATTCTCCAGCCCTTGATCGGCTTGTAGTCGAGCGGCAGGCGCAGTTTCGGGCGCAGCGTGGCGATATCGAGCGGGCTCGGTCCGGCCATGACGTTCTGCAGCAGGATCGCATCCCTGACGTTTCGCGCCAGCGGACCGGTGTGGCAATAGAAGTCGAGATTGAACGGCGGTTCGTCCGGATTGCGCCCGTAAGGCGGCTTGAAGCCGACGAGACCGCAGGCCGAGGCCGGAATGCGGATCGATCCGGCAATGTCCGAGCCGGTGGCGATCGACGACGTGCCGGAGGCAAGCGTGGCCGCCGAACCGCCGGACGAACCGCCCGGCGTGAAGTCGCGGTTCCACGGATTGCGGGTGACGCCCCAGCGCTTCGACCAGGTGTAGCCGGCACAGCTGAACTCGGGCGTCGCCGTGCGGGCATGGATGATACCGCCGGCCTTGATAACGCGCTCGTTCATCGTCGAGGTGTGGCCGCCAATGGCGTCCTTCGACAGCAGGGAGCCGTGCGATGTCGGCTTGCCCTTGATGTAGCTCTCGTCCTTGATGCCGATCGGCAGGCCCTCGAGCGCGCCGGTGCGGGCGCCCTTGGCATATTTTGCCTCGGCCTTGGCCGCCAGCCCCATCGCTTCCTCGAAATGCGTGAAGGTGAGGCAGTTGATCGCCGATTTGGTGGTTTCGGCCCGGCGGATGGTGGCGCGCATCAATTCGACGGGCGACAGTTTCTTCGCCTTGAACAGCCTCAGTGCTTCATGGGCCGGCATATAGCAAAGGTCGAGATCGGACATCGGAAATCTCCCGCGATCGCGAGACCGCACTTGGCATCAAGGGTCGGATATGAGGGTGGCCGGACCGCGCGCTGCGGTCCGGTGGCTGTTCGTCGTGTCGGTCGGCGGCGCTACTTCTGCAGGTCGGTCCAGATCTTCGTGTAGAGCGCCTGCACATCCGACGGACAGGCCGGCATGAACTGGCCCTTTGCGGCGAATTCGGCCGGAACGTTGACCTCCGGCGCGTTTTTCATGTCGTCGGGCATGAAGGCTTCCGAACCTTTTATGCCGTTCGCGTAGCGCGCAAAGGCCGAGATCATGGCAGCGTTCTTCGGGTCCATGATGAAATTCTGGAAGAGCTTGGCATTCTCGACATTCTTGGCGTCCTTGAGCACGGCGACATTGTCCATCCAGATCGGAAAGCCTTCCTTGGGATAGCCGTAGACGATTTTGTCGTTCTGCAGTCTCTGCCGCAGCGAAATGCCGTTCCAGTTGACCCCGGCGGCGATGTCGCCCCTGCCGAGGCCGTCGACGGCCGCGTAGTCGAGCGAAAGCCATTTCGCCTTGGCCTCGACCAGCTTGTCGTGGACCTTCTTCAGCACCTGCATGTCGCTGGTGCAGTACTGGCCGCCTTCATAGGCGATGGCGAGGAACATGATGTCCCCCATTTCGGGGACGACATTGATCTTGCCGACCAGCTCGGGCGGCGGGTCGAGGAAGAGCGCCGAGGTGTTGGGGTCGCCGGCATAGACCGACTTGTTCACCGAAATGCCTGTCGTGCCCCACTGCCACGGAACGGTGTATTTGCGACCCGGATCGAAGGGAACGTCTACCCATCTGGGATCGACGTTCTTGAAATTCTCCATCTTGCTGGGATCGGTTTCGAGCAGCAGACCTTCGCTGATCCAGATCGGCACGACGCTGGCCGAGGGCACCACGATGTCGTAGCCGGAAGCGCCCTGGCGGACCTTGGCCAATGCGGTGTCGTTGGAATCGTAGTCGGTGACGGTGACCTTGACCTTGTAGGTCTCCTCGAATTTCTTGATCAGGTCCGGGTTGGTGTAGTTGCCCCAGTTGTAGATGTTGAGTTCGCCATCGGCGCGGGCGATGCCGGTTACGGCGAGCAGCGACAGCCCGACGGTTGCCGCGGTCAATTTCCAGTTCATGCGAGTGCTCCCATTGTTGGGACCGGCAGCGTATCGCCTCAGGTCCATTTCCTGCTGATGAACAAGCCTGATGACGCCTTCGCCCCAATTGCGGGCCGGATGGCCGTCACGATATTCCCCTTTTCGCGGCCATTCACCGGCGCATGCCGGCTGGCCAACTCTTAACACCAGGAATAATTATAACTAACCATACAGTCAATATGTTTTCACAAGCTTTGCCACGCGGCCGGCTTCATCGGCGTGCGCGGCCGCTGCCTTCCCGAGCGATTTCCAAAGGGACGTCAGCGACTGGAGGACGGGGGCCGGCTTGCCTTGTGAGACCATGCAAGGCGCCGGCAGGCGCTGCCACGAAGTCCGCGACCCGACGGACCTTGCCTGGACGCCCGACGGCGATGCCAACCTTCAGGTTGTGACGGGTGGAAGCGAGATCGTATAGTGCGGTGGGGTCGACGCCTTCCGGCCTCTCCTCCACTGCTTCAACCGATCTCTCAGGCGGATCGGAGGCTTCTCGTAGATCGGAGGAACAAGGCCAGCGAGTTCATAGTAGCCATCGAGGATGTTGGTACGCAGCAATTGGCGTTCCTGCGGATAGAAGCTGAAATGCGCCACGATCAGGTCACCAAATATCTTGCCCGGCCGGTCCAGTCTGGTGGGCAAGGTCGCCGAAAGCCACTCCTCCTCATCGCCCGACGGCGGATGAAAACTCTCTCCCAGGCTGACGATATCCGATCCGAAAAAGCCGAGTGCGTTGATCGAAAAGCGCGAAAGCCTGATCTCCCTGTCCGGCACGCGGAAGTCATCAAGCCGGTTGGAGCGGACGGCGTCGATGAATACCGGATGAAGCGCCTGTGGAAAGCTGGCATGAGCCCAGGAGAATTCGCATGACGCCTGGCAAGTCAGCGGCCCGTCCACCAGGACCCTGGAAAGCTGCTTGATCAGTGAATTGCAGATGGCGTTGTTGATGATCAGCGGCGCGTACCAGATGGCGGATCCTCTCTCGGCCATGACCCTCGTCATGAACTTTTGAAAGAAGCCATCCTCGACAAAAACCACATCGTCGTCGAGGCGCAGGTAGAAAGCGTCGGCATCATCGCAGAAGCGATAGAAGTCACCGATGACGTTAAACCCGCCATCGGCGTGTGGAAGTTTCTTGATCCGGCATCGCGGGTCGGAGGCGGCCAGCCGTTGAAGGTAGGCGCGATCGGCTTCGTTGCGGCAATTGTCCCACAGGTGCCATTCGTGCACGTCGGGGCTTTTCAAAACGTGATGGCTGAGCAAGCGAAGATATTTCTCGCGCCCTGCCGGAGTCACAACGATCAGCTTCATGAAACGTACAATCCTGTGATGGCGGTGGTGTAGTCGGCCGATTGACCAACGATGACAAATCAGGTGGTCGAATACTGAAGTTTCTTTCAGGCTACAACAAAGCTGATGTAGCTTGCCAAAAATATTTCTGTCCATTCGGACTGCCACCTCGAGTTCCAAACACTTCAACCCCATGTCGTTTTTCGCTTGTGTCGTGAGCGGCGGCAGCGAATAAGGCACGGACTTCAAACGCTGGATGGATCGGCCGAATGGACAAGAACTTGCTGAGCAAAGCCGATATCCTCATCGTCGGCGCGGGATTCTACGGCGCGACGCTCGCCGAGCGTATCGCCACCCAACTCGGCCGGCGGGTCTTGGTGATCGACCGACGCACGCACATCGGCGGCAATGCCTATACCGAGCAGGATCCCGTCACCGGCGTCGAAATCCATCGTTACGGGCCGCATCTGTTCCACACATCCAACGAGGAGGTCTGGAACTATCTGCGGGGTTTCACGGGCTTCACGTCCTATCGCCACCGCGCATTCTCGACCTATCGCGACAAGGTCTATCCGCTGCCGATCAACCTCGCCACGATCTGCCAGTTCTTCGGCAAGCGGCTGAGCCCGGACGAGGCACGCGGCATGATCGCCGAGCAGGCAGCGGAACTCGGCGACCGCCCGCCGGCCAATCTCGAGGAGAAGGCGATCTCCCTTGTCGGCCGTCCCCTCTACGAGGCCTTCATCAAGGGCTACACCGCCAAGCAATGGCAGACGGACCCGCGCGAACTGCCAGCGCAGATCATCGCGCGCCTGCCGGTCCGCTATACGTTCGACGACGGCTATTTCAATGACCGTTTCCAGGGCCAGCCCGTGGATGGCTACACCGCGATCTTTGAAAAGATGCTTGCGCACGAGCTCATCGAAACACGGCTTGGCGTCGACTTCTTCGACATCAAGCCCCTGCTGCCGAAAGACCTGCCGGTCGTCTATACCGGCCCGATCGACCGCTATTTCGACTATTGCGAGGGCGAGCTCGGCTGGCGGACCATCGATATCGATCTCGAGGTGGTGAACACACCGGACCATCAGGGCACGGCGATCATGAACTATGCCGACGAAGCCGTGCCCTACACCCGCGTGGTCGAATTCCGGCATTTCAATCCGGAACGCCAGCACGGAAGCGACAAGACACTCATCGGCCGCGAGTATTCCCGCTTTGCCGGCCGCGCCGACGAACCCTACTATCCAATCGACACACGCAAGGACCAGGCGATCTACCGTCGTTACCTCGAAAGGGCGGCGGCCGAGAAAAACCTGCATCTGGGGGGACGGCTGGGCACCTACAGGTATCTCGACATGCACCAGGCGATCGGCGCGGCCCTCAAGGCCTTCGAAACCGTCTTTGCACCCCATTTCACAGGCAAGCTCGATTCACTTCCGCGATCGGCATGATTTCACGATCGCAACGACTTCACGGTCGGAAATGACTTTACGATCGGAATGAAGGCCGTACGGCTTACAGCTCCGCCCGTTGCGGGCAAGGCATTCCGGCGGCGTCGCCACAGCGAGATGCCGTGGGCACTGGTCTGTTGCTCATTTCTTCCGACTGGCGAACCAGCTCGGCGAAGACCAGCGCAAAGCTTCCCAGGATGACAAAAACGATGATCAGGCGTGCTAACGGCAATGTGTCGGCCTCGTCTGTTAGCGCGCACATCCCCGAACGTCAGGATATTCTCGAGGGATCATGCACACAGATCAAAAGTGCCGCAGCGTCCTTTTGATGTCCCGAGGGATCCGGCAATGCTGCGGGCGCCCCACGCCACCCATGCCGGCTAACATGATCGATCCAGCTTTACGAGAGGTTACGCCCGGCCTTAACCATCACATTCGTTGGTGCCTTGACATCAACCGCGACCGGCCCGCTTCGGCAGGCCGCGGCGTGATCGCTTTGCCGCCGACACAACGGCTCTCTTTGCAGACCTGCCCGCCCCATGCTACCCCCGGCGCTGGCGCGGTCGGAACTGCCGCCAATCGGTCGCGATCGGGAAGCCATGAGCACAGCCGCCAACAGCATCGCCTTCGTCTCGTCCGACACAGCAGACGCCAAGGCGGCGCTGGAAAGCCTGTCGGCGCGCTATGGCCAATGTCCAGTCGCGGATGCCGGGGTTGTCGTTGCCTTGGGCGGCGACGGCTTCCTGTTGCAGACCTTGCGCGACACGATGGGGACGGGAAAGAAGGTCTACGGCATGAACCGTGGCACCATCGGGTTCCTGATGAACGAGTACCGTTCCGGTGGGCTCACCGAGCGCATCGCGGCAGCGGTCGCCGAGACGATCCGCCCGCTGGAGATGCTGGCCGTCACCTCGGAGGGCGAAACGGTCTCGGCTCTGGCGATCAACGAAGTGGCGCTGTGGCGCCAATCCTATCAGACGGCCAAGATTCGCATCAGCATCGATGATCAAATACGGCTTGAAGAGCTGAATTGCGATGGCGTCATGATTGCGACGCCGGCCGGATCCACGGCCTACAATCTCTCCGCGCACGGCCCGATCCTGCCGCTCGATGCGCCACTTCTGGCGCTGACCCCGGTCAGCCCGTTCCGTCCGCGCCGCTGGCGCGGTGCATTGCTCTCCAACAAGGCGACCGTGCGCTTCGACATTCTGGAGCCGGAAAAGCGGCCGGTGAACGCCGCCGCCGACCATACGGAAGTCAAGGCGGTGACCTCCGTGACGGTGCGGGAGTCGCCGACGGCGACGGCGACCTTGCTGTTTGATCCCAACCACTCCTGGAACGAGCGCATCCTGGCCGAACAGTTCCGGTATTGAGCCGGCACAGACACAAGCAGCCGGATTAAGCATCGCGATTAAGGTTACGACTTCACAATCGCGCCAATCCCGCCCGTTTCTGTTGACAAATCGCGGGCTTGCGCCTAATCGCAATACCAATCTTGCAGGCGCGTGGCGCTTGCCGCGACGAACAACGTTGCGCTTCCCCGAACCAGCCAAAGACAGCAACACTTGTCCTCAGACACCACGACCGCTCAAGAAGCGTTGACTTTTTCAGACCTCGGCCTGTCGCCGAAGGTGCTTTCCGCAGTTACCGATGCCGGCTACACGCAGCCGACTCCGATCCAGGCCGGCGCCATTCCGCACGCCTTGCTCGGCAAGGACGTGCTGGGCATTGCCCAGACCGGCACCGGCAAGACGGCCTCCTTCGTGCTGCCGATGCTGACCCGGCTGGAAAAGGGCCGCGCGCGTGCCCGCATGCCGCGCACACTGATCCTGGAACCGACGCGTGAGCTTGCCGCGCAGGTCGAGGAAAACTTCATCAAGTACGGCAAGAATCACAAGCTCAACATCGCGCTCCTGATCGGCGGCGTGTCGTTCGACGAACAGGACAAGAAGCTGGAGCGTGGCGCCGACGTGCTGATCGCGACGCCCGGCCGCCTGCTCGACCACCGCGAGCGCGGCAAGCTCTTGCTCAACGGCGTCGAAATCCTCGTCATCGACGAGGCCGACCGCATGCTCGACATGGGCTTTATCCCCGATATCGAACGCATCTGCGAGATGATCCCGTTCACCCGGCAGACGCTGTTCTTTTCGGCGACGATGCCGCCGGAAATCACCAAGCTTACCGAAAAATTCCTGCACGCGCCGGTGCGCGTCGAGGTCTCCAAGGCTGCGTCGGCCGCGACCAACATCATCCAGCGGCTGGTCAAGTCGGGCTCGAAACCCTGGGACAAGCGCGAGACGCTTCGCAACCTGATCAAGGCTGAAGATGCCGAGCTGAAGAACGCCATCATCTTCTGCAACCGCAAGGTCGAGGTGTCGGAACTGTTCCGATCGCTGCTGAAGTATGATTTCGACGCCGGTGCGCTGCATGGCGACATGGACCAGCGTGCCCGCATGCAGATGCTGGCCAATTTCCGCGATGGCAAGCTGCGCTACCTCGTCGCTTCGGATGTTGCCGCGCGCGGCCTCGACATCCCCGATGTCAGCCACGTCTTCAACTATGACGTGCCGATCCATGCCGAGGACTATGTCCACCGCATCGGCCGTACCGGCCGCGCCGGGCGCTCGGGCAAGTCCTTCACCATCGCGACCAAGTCCGACACCAAGTATATCGACGCCATCGAGCGGCTGATCGGCACCAAGATCGAGTGGCACGACGGCGATCTGTCGACGGTGGTCGCCAGCGAAGGCGAGGACGACGCGCCGCGCCGTGGCAAAGGCGCGCCGCGCCGTGCCGGCCGCAAGGATGACGACCGCAAGGACAGGGGCGAGCGCAAGAAGGGCGGCGAACGTCGCGCCAGACACAGCGAGGAAGACGCCCCGGCCGTGGCTGCCCAGCAGTCCGATGCGACAGAGACGCCGGCCGCCGACGTTGTCGAACGGCGCGCGCGCAAAGATGCAATCCGTTCGGAAAACACCGAGCGTAAATCCTCCGATCGCAATGAGCGCGCACCGGAGCGCGGTGATACCAGGCCGCAGCGCGGCGACAACAACCGCCCTGGCCGTCAACGCCATCAGGAAGACAATGACGCTACCGTCGGCTTCGGCGACGACATGCCGGCCTTCATGCGAATCGTCGCCAAGGTCTGATTCCCGGGCGGGCAAGCCAGCGATCCGGCTTGCCCTCGGTAGACGCACAGATGGATGTCGACAAGCCTCGGCTTGGCGTGCCTGTTACATCGGGCCGGGCATCATCTTGGTCGGTTTCTCCAGCATCGGAAACTCGGCCTTGTTGCATTTCACCTTCGGGTTCGTCGGACTGAACATGCCGTTCGGATTGTCGTTCAGCCAGGCGTGAAGGTCGTAGTGGACGAATTCCCTCGGGATGAGCGGATAGTGCCCCTCCATCGGGCCCATGAAGGTCTGGCCAAACAGCTTCGGCGGCGCTTTGACGTCCGGCGTCAGCGGCACCAGCCATTCCACACCGACCAACTTCAGGCCTTTCTTGGTCGGCTCGTAGATGAGGACGTTGGGCTTCATCGGGTCGAGTTTCTGTCCGACACTCGGGACATTGACGAAATGGATGCCCATGGCGCCCTTCGGGTAGTCCATCGAGCCCGCTATCTTTTCTCCGCTGTAGTAGACGCAGCCGACCGTCGACAGATAGAGGTCGCGGACGGCGGCGGTGTAATCCTCATATTTGGCGAGCGATTTTTTCAAGGCATCTATGTCGGCCTTGTTGGCGTCCTCGGCCGTCGCCGCAGCGAGGCCCAGCCATAAAGTCGCAATGCCTGTCAAAGCAAGGACGCCGCAGCGCCCAAGGGTGGCTGTTCTTGTCATGCATTCCTCCCAGACTTCTGATCTGGCCGTGCAAGACCGAGGCGGAAAATGCTGATTGCGCGGCCGATTGTACCGCCTCATCCCCTCCGGAACAGGAATAACAATATTCCTTTCCATGGTCGCGGGAAAGAAATTTATTAGAAATTGCTAAAATATAGAGCGCACCCCCGCTCAAGCAAAACGGCTCCCCGTGGGAGCCGTTTCGTAGTGGCTTGCCGAACAGGTCGGGGCGCTTGCCGGACAGATCAGGTGAGCGGCGAAAGCTGTATCTCGACGCGACGGTTCTGGGCGCGGCCCTCGGACGTCGCATTGGAAGCGACCGGACGCGTCTTGCCGAAGCCGGTGACGGCAAAGCGGCGCTGATCGACGCCCTGGCCAGACAGATAATTGGCGACCGCCAGCGCACGACGCTGGGACAGATCGAAATTGTGCTGGTCGCCACCGGTCGAATCGGTGTGGCCGAAAACGTCGACCGTGGTCTGCTTGAACTTCTTCAGCACCAGCGCAACCGAGTTCAGCACCTGGTAGAAGCCCGGCTTCACCGCATCCTGATCCGAATTGAAGGTGATATCGGACGGCATGTTGAGGATGATCTGGTCACCGCTGCGGGTGACGCTGACGCCGGTGCCCTCGAGTTGCCGACGCAACTCCGCTTCGTTCTGATCCATCGTGGCGCCGATGGCGCCGCCGGCCAGCGCGCCGATGCCGGCGCCGATCAGCGCATTGCGACGGTCATTGCCGCCAGCAAGGAGACCCAGGCTGGCACCCGCCAGGGCACCAAGACCGGCACCCGCGGCCGTGTTGGAAATCTTCTGGTCGCCCGTATATGGATCTGTGGTGGTGCAGGCGCTCACGAGCAAAGCCGTCGCCACGACGACGAGCACGGTCTTCTTCATAGATGGTCCCTCTCCAAGTCGCGCCTTTTCGACGGCGCCAAATCAGCCCTTGCCGCGACTTGTACCATGAAATGCGGCGAAAAGCGGAACGGGAAAATCGACCGCAACGGCTTTTCCCCGGAGCCGGTCAGGGAGCGAGCCGTGTTGGCCGGCTACCATAGATTCTTGCCGTCAATGACCACCACTTCGACCTTGTCGAGATCGAAATCATCGAACAGCCGTGAATTGACGCTGATCTTTGGATTGTCGAAATCCGGCTCGCCGGTGGACCAGTCCGGTGTTTCGGTGAAAGTGCCGCAGCCGCAGATGGCGCAAAACCCATGTTTTACGGTTTTCGATCCCCACTGATAGAAGGAAACCTTGTTCGGCGGCGTGATGAGCTTGAACTGCGACGGGATGTAGTAGGCCCACAGCGAACCGCGCTTCGAGCAGAACGAACAGGTGCATTGCGTCACCGTTTGTGGGGCCTGCGAGACCTCGAACATCGTCGCCTTGCAGTGGCAGCTTCCCTTGATGATCATGAAACATCACCTCTCCGTTGTCCGCCGCCCCTGCAACAGGGCACCATAAAGAAGCGATGCTGACAACTGTCCGTCAGCATCGCTTGTGCCCGATCGAGCCGAGCGGCGCTCGTCTGGGTTCCGTGTCAACGTGCATAGGGGATAGGCTATAGAGCAGAAGCTGGCATATGACGCGGGTCTAAGGCTGAAAGCGGCCTCGGCCTTCACCTGCCGATATAGGCGGCCAGTTCGTCCGGCGTCCCATTTGGGAAAGCCTGTTTCAGGAAGTCCAAGAACGCCGATACGCGCGCACTGAGCAGCCGCCGAGATGGGTAGAGCGCCCATAGCGAGATCTCGGGGCCGTCGATATCCCCCCAATTCACCAGTGTGCCGTCAGCCAAATCGTGGGCCACCAAAGAAATGGGAAGCCGTCCCGCACCGACGCCGGCTCGCACCGCATCCCGGACCATGATGAGCGTTGACAGAGCGAGGACAGGCTCGACTGTAATCGTCGAGCGGGCAGCTTGTGTCTTCACGTGCCATGTTTGCCGATCGCCTGGGCCGCGGGCAACGCCAGGAGCGGCGAGTCCATCTGTCGTGCGAGGAAGGCCGGGGCTTGCCACCACGACCAGACGGTCGCGCAGAAACGCCCGTCCGACCAGGCTTTCGTCGGGATCTGGATTGACTCGAATTGCCAGGTCATAGCCTTCCTCGATCATGTCCACATACCGATCCTCGGTCGTGATCTCGAGCCTAACCTCCGGATACTTAACGGCAAATCCCGCGGCAATCCTGCCCATTGCGGTCTGAGAAAAATGGAGAGGTGCGCTGATCCGTAATCTGCCCTTGGGTCTCTGAGCGCCCGAGGCAATCGCCGCCGCCGTCTCGTCCAGTTCGGCAAGCAACGTCCCCGTCCGCTCGAAGAGGGCTCGTCCTTCCTCGGTCAGCTTCAAGTCACGCGCACCTCGTTCAAACAGGCGCAGATCAAGACTGCTTTCCAACTCTCCAACGCGCCGGGACAGCGTTGCCTTGGGCCGGCCGGTGGCCCTTGCCGCCTTGCCGAAGCCAGCATGACGGGCAACGAGATTGAAATCCGCGAGGGCAAGAAGATCCATGGAGTGTTCCACCAGTGAGACGATGCGTCTAAATTTTCCGCCTGTTGGACGCTTTGTGAGCCACGCATATGGGAGGCGTCAAGCACCCCAACAGGAGAAATTCCATGACCATTCTCGTTACCGGCGCCACGGGCAACATTGGCCGCCAAGTCGTCGACCACCTCGTCAAGCGCGGCGCCGATGTCCGTGCCCTCGTCCGCGATCCGTCGAAAGCCAGCTTCCCGGCAGGCGTATCCGTCGTGCAGGGCGACTTCCTCGATGTCGATTCGCTGCGCAAAGCCATGTCTGGAGTTTCCACTCTGTTCCTCTTGAACGCCGTGGTACCGGACGAGTTCACCCAAGCCTTGGTCGCGCTGAACGTCGCCCGATCGGCCGGCATCGAGCGGATCGTCTATCTGTCGGTGATCCACGCTGACGTCTATGTGAACGTGCCGCACTTCGCCGGCAAGTTCGGCGTCGAGCGGATGATCGAGCAGATGGACTTCAAGGCCACGATCTTGCGCCCGGCCTACTTCATCCAGAACGATCTGATGGTCGAAGACACCATCACCGGCTACGGCACCTACCCAATGCCGATCGGCGCGAAGGGTCTTGCCATGATCGACGCCCGTGATATCGCCGAAATCGCCGCCCTTGAGCTGTTGCGCCGTGAACAGTCCGCGGAGCCGCTTGCGCTGGAGCGGATCAACCTCGTCGGTCCGCAGACACTGACCGGGACGGATATCGCCGCAATCTGGTCAGACGTGCTCGCCCGTCCGGTCAACTATAGCGGCGACAACACAGAGGGCTTCGAGCAAAATCTCAAGCAGTTCTTGCCTGCCTGGATGGCCTACGACATGCGTTTGATGGGCGAGCGCTTCTTCACCGACGGGATGCTGCCGGAAGCCGGCGACGTCGAGCGCCTGACCGCGCTTCTGGGCCGCCCACTACGCCCATATCGCGACTTCGCCTCGGCACTCGCGGCTTCCGCCTGAGGCAACAGCGTCACAGGCCAGCCATTACAACCAGGGTGGAACGATGGCCGGTCTTCCGATGCATTTGTCACAACCTAAAAAGAGCGCGGCGGGACGAACAGGCAGATCGTCCTGCCGGCATCGAGACCGCCTTGATGAGCGCACCAGTGAAACTCGCCGTCAGGGCTGTCCTTGATGCGCTTGTCTGTCATGGGAACGACCTCGCCGGTGCCGGCGATCACATAGCCTTCGGGTTTCTCCAGCACTTCCCCGGTGTGTGTGGCACGACAATCATAGTTGGCACAGCAAGCGAATGGATAACTCCAGCCTTGCGGCTTTGCCGCCGTGGGCTCGGCGTCATGGGCAAAGGCAGCTGGCGTAAGTATCGCGAGCGCACCGATGGCGAGCAGGGAAAACATAAGTCGGCCAGCCGGTTGAACGGCTCTGGCCGATCGGAATGTGGCAGCAGACATGGAAACGTTCCTTTCAAACGAGCATCAAGCGTTTCGCTTGCCCGTTCCCGGAACGTGTCTTCCCAGTGGCCGGATCGTCAGGTCGCAGATATGCCGCGTCCGGCCATAAATGCTTTTTCTCTCCCAGCCTTTGGATGCTGGGCTGATTCCTTGGCAGGCGCAAGAAGTTGCTGCTATCGGCGATATCGCCGCGCAGGCGCCAACCCTCTGCCATTGCTGACGAGATTCAGGCCAGGTCCCCTCCCGGCATACGAGTTTCGAATAACGGGCGAGCATCGAAATAACGGCGATTGCCCGAATCGGTTCCAGCCTATCGAGCGTCGGAGCCGGCGATCACGTGCTCTTGATATTGCGGCAGGTCGTCTGTGATGTCGAACCAGGCCGCCTTGGAGCCGACGAAAATGTGCGCGGTCGGACGAATGGAAGGATCGTCGACAAGGGTTCCCATCGGCACATGGAAAAAGGCTCCTTCGCGTACGAGCGAATAGAGCAATGAGCCGCACAGTCGGCAATGGGCGTCATGAGCGCCGCTTTGATCGCCGAAGATCAGGAGCCTGTCCTTGCCCTCGACCAAGGCAAGCTTGTCTCGCTCGATCCCGGCAAAAGGTTTGAAGGCCGAACCGGTGGTCCGCCGGCAATTCGAGCAGTGGCAGTTGGCCGCGTAGACGAATTCGTCGGCGACGTCGTAGCGCACTGCTCCGCAGAGGCATTTTCCCGAGAGCCTGCGTGCCATCGTCGGTTCAGCTCCGTCGTTCAAGCGGCTGCTTTTAGTCCAGGTCCGCCACCACTTCACCCGCACCGCCCTCGATGCGTTGCGACAGCGAAGCCTCCATGAAATCGTCGAGGTCGCCATCGAGCACACTGGAAGGGCTGGTGCTTTCGACACCGGTACGAAGGTCCTTCACCAGCTGATAGGGCTGCAGCACATACGAGCGGATCTGGTGGCCCCAGCCGATATCGCTCTTGGACGCTTCGGTCGCGTTGGCAACGGCTTCGCGCTTCTTCAGCTCCTCCTCGTAGAGGCGCGAGCGCAGCATCTCCCAAGCCTTGGCCTTGTTCTTGTGCTGCGAACGCTCGGCCTGGCAGGCAACCGCGATACCCGTGGCGATATGGGTGATGCGCACGGCCGAATCGGTGGTGTTGACGTGCTGGCCGCCCGAACCCGACGAGCGATAGGTGTCGATGCGAACGTCGGATTCGGACACGTCGATCTCGATCGTGTCGTCGATGACCGGATAGACCCAGACGCTGGCGAAGGAGGTGTGCCGGCGCGCATTGCTGTCATAGGGCGAGATGCGCACCAGGCGATGGACGCCCGATTCCGTCTTCAGCCAGCCATAGGCATTGTGGCCCTTGATCAGCAAAGTCGCGGACTTGATGCCTGCTTCTTCGCCGTCATGCACTTCCAGCACCTCGACCTTGAAGCGGCGGCGCTCGGCCCAGCGCGTGTACATACGCAGCAGCATCGAGGCCCAGTCCTGGCTTTCGGTGCCGCCGGCGCCGGCGTGGACTTCGAGATAGGTGTCGTTGGCGTCGGCTTCGCCCGACAGCAGTGTCTCGACCTGGCGGGCTTTCGCCTCGCCCTGCATGGAGCGAAGCGCGGCCTCGGCCTCGGCGATGACGCCTTCGTCGCCCTCTTCCTCGCCGAGCTCGATCAGGCCGATATTGTCCTCCAGCGCCTGCGTCAGGCCCTTGACCGATGCAATGCCTTCCTCGAGGCCCTGGCGCTCGCGCATCAGCTTCTGCGCCTCCAGCGGTTCGTTCCAGAGGCTGGCGTCCTCGGCTCGAACGTTCAGGTATTCAAGCCGCTTGATGGCCTGATCCCAGTCAAAGATGCCTCCTCAGCAGGGTTATCGCCTGCCTGATCTCGTCGACAATATTCTGCGTTTCCGCGCGCATGGCCTGGTATTTTGTCCTGTTGCTGAAGTGACACTTCGGTCGGCGCGATACATAGGGACGGTGCCGCCATGTGTAAAGCGAACATGTGTAAAGCGGACATGTGCAAAGCCAAATGGCCGGCCCCAAGGTCAGCCCCCAAGGCCAGCCGTGCCGACGACCGGACCGTTAGTAGAGTCCGCCGCCGCCGTCCTGGATGGCCTGGTTGGCCTGTGGCGACAAGGTGCCGCCGGAGGCATTGGAGCCGTCGGCGCCCATGCCGATCACCCAATAGCTGTCGGCGGGGCCGGTGCCCGGCTTGAAGGCCTCGACGATGGTGCCCGGATCACCCGATGCCGCCCTCATGCCGGTCTTGCGGTTGATGGCAACCAGGTTCATGCCATCGGGAACCTTGAAGTCGACATTCGGCGTGCCGTCCAGCGCCACGCGCATGAAATCCTTGAAGATCGGGGCCGCGAGACCGCCGCCGGTGGCGCCATGGCCAAGGCCGCGCGGCGTGTCGTAGCCCATGTAGAGGCCGACCACGAGGTTCGGCGTGTAGCCGATGAACCAGGCGTCCTTTTCGTCGTTGGTGGTGCCGGTCTTGCCGGCGATGTGGCGGCCGAGCTCACCGATGGTGGCGCCAGTGCCGCGCTGGACGACGCCTTCCATCATCGAGGTGATCTGGTAGGCGGTCATCGGATCGAGAACCTGCTCGGAATTGTCGACCAGTTCCGGCTCCGGCTGGTTCTTCCATTCAGGCGCGTTGCAGCTTTCACAGCCACGTTCATCCTGCTTGAACACCGTCTTGCCGTAGCGATCCTGGATGCGGTCGATCAGCGACGGTTTGATCGACTTGCCGCCATTGGCCATGATCGAATAGGCCGAAACCATGCGCATGACGGTGGTCTCGCCAGAGCCAAGCGCCATCGGCAGATACGGCGCCAGATGATCGTAGACGCCGAAGCGCTCGGCATATTCGACGACGAGCTTCATGCCCATGTCGTTGGCAAGCCGCACGGTCATCAGGTTGCGCGACTTCTCGATGCCGGAGCGCAGCGTCGCCGGACCGGCGACGGTGCCGTCATAGTTCTTCGGCGTCCAGGTCGTATTGCCGCTCTGGATGGTGATAGGCCCGTCCATGATCACCGAGGCCGGCGTGTAGCCATTGTCGAGCGCGGCCGAATAGACGATCGGCTTGAATGAGGAGCCCGGCTGACGCATCGCCTGGGTGGCGCGGTTGAATTCCGACTGCGAATAAGAGAAGCCGCCGACCATGGCCAGTACGCGGCCGGTGTGCGGATCCATGGCGATCAGGCCACCCTCCACCTCGGGAACCTGGCGCAGGCTGTAGGTGTTGTCGGAGCCTTCGTTCTTCTGCACGAAAATGACGTCGCCTGGCTTCAGCACGTCGGCCGGTGACTTGGCCCGGACTGTCTTGCCATCGACCAAATGGCGCATGGCGAAACCCATGTCGTCCTTGCTGACGGTGCCTTCGACGCGCTCCTTGACGATCTCGCCCGACGCCTGGCGTGCGGGCTGCAGGCCGATCGACAACCCAGTCGCCGAACTGTCGAGCACAACGGCAAGCGACCATTCGGGAACGTCCTCCAGCCCCTTGACGGCGCCCAGCGAGGTGCCCCAGTCGCCGGACACGTCGATTGTCTTCACCGGCCCGCGATAGCCGCGCAGCGTGTCGTATTTCATCAAACCGTTCTGCATCGCCTTGCGGGCAATGAGCTGGACCTTCGGGTCGAGGGTGGTGCGAATGGACAGCCCGCCCTCATAGAGCGCGTTCTCGCCGTAACGGGCGATGATCTGCCGACGAACCTCTTCCGTGAAATACTCGCCGGCGAAAAGATAGGAACCGGTGCGGCGCGGGGCAACGCCAAGCGGTTCGGCCTTCGCTTTCGCACCCTCTTCAGGAGTCACGTAACCGTTCTCGACCATCTGGCCGATGACCCAGTTTCGCCGCTCAAGCGCCCGATCGGCATGTTTGAAGGGATTGTAGTTGGCTGGGCCTTTCGGCAGCGATGCCAGATAAGCGGCCTCGGCCACGGTCAATTCGTTCACCGACTTGTCGAAATAGGTCAGCGCGGCGCCGGCGACACCGTAGGCGTTGAAGCCAAAGAAAATCTCATTGAGATAGAGTTCAAGGATGCGATCCTTGGAATAGGCCTGTTCGATGCGAAACGAAAGGATGGCCTCCTTGACCTTGCGTTCCAGGGAGCGCTCGTTGGTGAGGAGGAAGTTCTTGGCAACCTGTTGGGTGATCGTCGAACCGCCCTGCATCGGTCCACCCGAAACGTAAGTGAGCGCCGCCCGGCCCAATCCCGTTATGTCCACGCCAGGGTGGTTGTAGAAATTCTTATCCTCGGCGGACAGGAAGGCAGCCTTGACGCGATCCGGGATCGCCTGAATCGGCAAATACAGGCGCCGTTCGCGCGCATATTCCGCCATCAGAGAGCCATCCGAGGCATGGATGCGGGTGGTCACCGGCGGTTCATATTTAGCCAGCACTTCGTAGTCAGGCAGATCCTTTGCCACATGGCCGATGTAAATCGCAACGCCCGCCGCGACCAGGAGGGCCAGCGTCGTGCCGATGCCGAAGAAATAGCCAATGAGACGAATCATACCCGCTCCAGTCCTTGGTTCGGGGATTTCCTAAACGAAGCCGCCTTCCGCGCAAGCTTTCGTGCCGGGCCCAAACCGTAATCGAAAACCCATGTCGCCGCCATGTGGACAAAATACGGCAAGGCGTTGTTTCGTGGCCGCGTGCTGGAAATAAACGCACCGGGTGTTGTCATACAGCAACGCCGCCTTGTAGGCGTGGCCAGGCATGTCAGCCTCCGGTTCCGGCTCCGGCACGGGCGGAAGCAAAAAGCGCGACGGCGTTGGTGATGCTTTGCGCGGCTTTGTCGCGCCAATCGGCGTCGAGCAGCTGCGCCTCGTCCTTGGCATTCGATAGATAGCCGAGTTCGACCAGCACCGATGGCACGTCTGGCGCCTTCAGCACCTTGAACCCAGCGGAACGCTGCGGATTGTTGATAAGACCGACGCTGGTCGAAAGCTGGCCGACCAATGTGTGGGCGAAACTCATCGAAAAGGTGTGCGTCTCGCGGCGGATCAGGTCGATCAGGATGTCCGTCACCTCCTTCTTATCGTCCTTGATCACCATGCCGGCGAACTGGTCGGAGAGATTTTCACGGTCGGCCAGAGCCTGCGCCTCGGGATCCGACGCCTTGTCGGAAACCGTATAGACGGTGGCGCCGCGGATGCCCTTGACGCTGATGGTGTCGGCGTGGATCGAAATCAGCAGATCGGCCTCATGCTGCCGCGCAATGCGGACTCGGTCGTCCAGGCGCAAATATTCATCGGTGTCGCGGGTCATGAAGACATCGTATTTGCCGGCTGCGGCGAGCTTGTCGCGCAATTCCGTGGCGAAGGCGAGCGTGACGTCCTTCTCGATGGTGCCGTTCAAGCCCTCGGCACCGCCGTCGACGCCGCCGTGGCCGGGATCGATGACGACCGTGAAGCGGTGCCCGGGATTGGAGACCGGCCCGGTGCCGACCCGCCCGCCCTTGTCGGTCGAAACCGTGGAGCCGGTGGTCAGCGCCTGGTTGGCAAGGGCTGCATCGAACTCGCGCGCGGAGGCCGCCGACATATCGATGGCTATGCGGTAGCCGGTTCCGTCCTCGTCCTTGAGTACATCGAGCCTATCGACGGCGAACGGCCCCTTGCCGGTGAGGATCAGCCGCGAAACGCCGTCGCCGAGTTCGCCCAGGCGCACGCCCCTGACCAGGCCGCGCGGCTTCAGATCTTTGGCGTCGATGGCCAGCTTGGTGTTCGCTAGGTCGATGACCAGACGATTGGGGCCACGCAGCAGGAACCATTTGATGTCAGGCTCGCGATCGAATTCCATGACGATGCGCATCTTGGTGGCATCGCCCGCCATCTTGTAGCCTTTCGCCACCAGCGGTGCATCGGCGGCATTGCCGAGGGAGGAAAAGGTGGAACAAACCACCAGCAGCACGAGACAGAAGGCGCCGAGTATCCGGCCGCCGACACGACATCCCTTGTCTGCGAGGTCTGCCAGTCCCATCTCTCTTCCAGTCGCTCCCGGTTTGGCGCCCGGCGCCCGCTCGTTTCGTCGAAGTGCCGGTTAGGCCGCGAAGTCGATTAACGATTGGTATCCAGAGAAGGTTAACCAAGCCTTTTCATGCAGGGCTGGAGCCCAGGTTTACGCTACGGAACTGCTTTTTGCCGGCATCGGAAATCGGGGTTGCCTTCCACCCCGCCAAATCATAAAAGCGATAGTGGATCACTGCAATCCTGGAACCGCCCTCCTCCGCAGCTTCCTGCTACAGGGTCAGATGAAAGGCGGCTCCTTTCGCTTCACGCGAAAAGGCTTCAGGTGATCGCGACGAATTTCGCAGGTGTGCGCCCGTGGCGGGGGAATCGCCTGCGTGAGGAAAACGGCCGGGTTTGTTCCCGCG
This sequence comes from Mesorhizobium sp. LNHC232B00, assembly GCF_000502435.1. NCBI lineage: Bacteria > Pseudomonadati > Pseudomonadota > Alphaproteobacteria > Hyphomicrobiales > Phyllobacteriaceae > Mesorhizobium > Mesorhizobium sp. LNHC232B00. The sequence continues at coordinate 249,465 of NZ_AYWP01000003.1, read as the reverse complement.
CCGGCTCTGTACGAGCAAACAAGCTGGTCCGGTTTCCGGGCTTTGGTTCAAAGGTTCTGCTGGTGACGATGGCTTCAAGCGCAATCATGGAAAGGTCCGCATCAAACCGCGCCAATATGGCAGCGGGCGGCACCGCCATGACACGCAGGCAGCGTCCGGCGGACGTTCAATTATCCGGCACCCATATTCATCCAGACACACAGCAGCGGGCTTTGCCCCGCCAGCTGCGGCTGACGGCTGCCGGGGGGAAACGAAATAATGCCCAACAAAATGCTGATAGACGCCTCCCACCCGGAGGAAACACGAGTTGTCGTCGTACGCGGTAACCGCATCGAAGAATTCGACTTTGAATCCCAGGACAAGAAGCAGCTCAAAGGAAACATCTACCTCGCCCGCGTAACGCGGGTCGAACCTTCCCTTCAAGCAGCCTTTGTCGAATATGGCGGCAACCGTCACGGTTTTCTCGCCTTCAGTGAAATACATCCCGACTACTACCAGATCCCGGTCGCCGACCGTCAGGCACTGCTGCGCGCGGAAGCGCAGGAAGCCGAAGACGAGGAGAACGAGGATAGCGAAGGCGAGGATCGCCAGAGCCGCGATCGCGGCCGGCGCGGACGCCGGCGCGGCGGCAAGAGCCGCGACCGCGGCGAGCACCCGCGCGACGCAGGCGGAGCCGAATCCGGCGACGCAAACGAAGCCGCTGGCGAGGCAAGTGAAAATGGCGACAATGGCGCCGATGCCGTCGCCGAGGACACCTCCAACGTTTCCGAGACCGTCGAACACGCGGCGGATACGTCGGCGGATGCCGATGCATCCTCGCATGACGAGGCTTCTGCAGAGCAGGAGGAAAGCGAAACCCGCGAAGGTGGCCCCACCTCGATCGCCGCCTCCGTCGAAGCTGATGTGATTTCCGAGCCCGTCTCGCAGGCGGACCAAGGCAGCGACGCCACCTCCGCCGACAATGATCGCGGCATGCTCGAAGAGGTGTCGTCCTCGCATCCGGACGATCATGAGATCGAATCGGTCGGTGCCGAGGATGCGCTGGAAGAAGTGCGCAACCGCCGCAAGCCGGTGCGCCGCCAGTACAAGATCCAGGAAGTGATCAAGCGCCGGCAGATCCTTTTGGTGCAGGTCGTCAAGGAAGAGCGCGGCAACAAGGGCGCCGCACTCACCACCTATCTGTCGCTTGCTGGTCGCTATTCCGTGCTGATGCCGAACACGGCGCGCGGCGGCGGCATTTCCCGCAAGATCACCAGCGCGGTCGACCGCAAGCGCCTCAAGGAGGTCGTTGCCGATCTCGAAGTGCCGCAAGGCATGGGCGTCATCCTGCGCACCGCCGGCGAAAGCCGCACCAAGGCCGAAATCAAGCGCGACTACGAATATCTGATGCGGCTTTGGGAGAACGTGCGCAACCTCACGCTCCAGTCCACCGCCCCTGCCCTCGTCTATGAGGAAGGCAGCCTGATCAAGCGCTCGGTGCGCGACCTCTACAACAAGGATATCGACGAGATTCTCGTCTCCGGCGACGAAGGCTACCGCGAGGCCAAGGACTTCATGCGCATGCTGATGCCGAGCCACGCCAAGGTGGTTCAGCCGTTCCGCGACACAACGCCGATCTTCGTGCGCAACGGCATCGAGGCGCAGCTCGACCGTATGCTGCAGCCGCAAGTGACGCTGAAGAGCGGCGGCTACATCATCATCAACCAGACCGAAGCGCTGGTCGCCATTGACGTCAATTCGGGCCGCTCCACCAAGGAGCACTCGATCGAGGACACCGCGCTCCACACCAATCTGGAAGCGGCCGAGGAAGTCGCGCGTCAGCTCCGGCTGCGCGACCTTGCCGGCCTGATCGTCATCGACTTCATCGACATGGAGGAGAACCGCAACAACCGCTCCGTCGAAAAGCGGTTGAAGGATCACCTCAAGAACGACCGTGCGCGCATCCAGGTCGGCCGCATCTCGCATTTCGGCCTGATGGAAATGTCGCGCCAGCGCATCCGCGCCAGCGTGCTGGAATCGACCATGAAGCCCTGCCCGCATTGCGGCGGCACCGGCCATGTGCGCTCCGATTCGTCGGTCGCGCTGATGGTGGTGAGGGCGATCGAGGAATTCCTGCTCAAGGATTCGCGCAGCCACATCACGGTGCGCACGCCGTCGGCTACCGCACTCTACGTGCTCAACCACAAGCGCGGCACGCTGGTGGAACTCGAAAGCCGCTTCGGCCTGACCATCACCATCGAGGCCGACGATGCGGTTGGCGCCCAGCACTATGCGATCTTCCGCGGCGCGCTGGCCGAAAAGCCGGAAGGCTTTGTCGAGGCGCGCAGCCTGCCGGCCTATGTCGAGCCGGAAGAACCCGAGGACGAGATCGTCATCGAGGAAGACGAGGAAGCACCGGCCCAGGCCGAGCAGCCAAGGCACGCCCAGCCATCGCAGCACCAGCAGCCCAGGTCGGGTGAGCCAAGGTCGGGTGAGCCAAGGTCGGGTGAGCCGAGATCGGGCGAGGACGGCGAAGGCCGCGACCGCAAGCGCCGCAAACGCCGCAGACGGCGCGGCGGCAAGGATCGCGACCGCGAACATGGCGCCCCGACGGACGGCTCGTCCATCTCCGCACCGGCCGGCGATTTCGCCGAATCGGCACATGAGGCGGACAATGACGACACCGAAACGGACGATGCCGCAGCGATCTCTGCCAGCGCGTCCGACGAAGCGTTGCAGGCTTCCGATGACAGCCAGGGCAAGAAGCGCCGACGCGGCAAGCGCGGCGGCAAGCGCAATCGCCGCGAGGACGGTGAAGGCGAGGCCGAGGCCGAGGCCGGCGAAGCCGCCGACGCCTCAGTGGTCGATGCCGCTGAAGCTGAGACGGTAGCGAGTGAAGCCGTAGCAGTTGAAGAAGCTGCGGCTTCTGCACCGGCGAACGACGACGCCCCAGCCGAAAAGCCGAAGAAGAAGCGCGCTTCAAGAGCAAAGAAGGCCGCGGCCGAAGTCCCCGCCGAGGCGGTGACCGAGGCAGCTCCGGAAGTTGCCGTCGAGCCCGCTCCTGTGGCCGATGCGACCCTCGTTGCCGAGCCGTCCATTGCCGAAGAGGAGCCGGCGAAGGCCCGCCCGTCGCGGCGCAAGGCGGTCGCTGCGGATACTCCGGTCGTGCCGGTGGTCTCTTCGAGCGTCGCCGATGAGGCCAAGACCGAAGAAAAGCCGAAGCGTGCCGGCTGGTGGCAGCGGAAGGGCTTTTTCTAAGCTTTTCAGCTAGTTGAGCTGATGTTCTGACAAGAAAATCCCGCGCGATCGAAAAGATGGCGCGGGATTTTTCATATCCGGCGTTCCGATAGGGCGGGAAACGCTACGGCGCGAAGATCGACCAGTTCATCATCCTGGCCAGCTTTTCCAGTGCGATCGAACCGAGCTTGGAGTTGCCGTTGGCATTGAGGCCGGGGGACCAGACGGCAAGTGAGGCGACACCCGGCACGATGCCCAATATGCCACCGCCGACGCCGCTCTTGCCGGGAATGCCGACGCGGAAGGCAAAATCGCCGGAGCCGTCATAATGGCCGCAGGTCAGCATCATGGCGCCGATGCGCCGCGCCCGCTCGGCCGAAACCACGGAATGCCCCGTCGCCGGGTTCTTGCCGCCATTGGCGAGGAAGCGGCCGGCCATCGCCAGTTGCCGACAGTTCATGGCGATGGCGCAGTGATGGAAATAGACGCCTAGCGCAAGCTCCGGTGCATGATGGAGGTTGCCGAAGGATTTCATATAGTTGGCGAGCGCAAAGTTGCGGTAGCCGGTGGCGCGCTCGGAGGCCGCCACCTCGCGGTCGATGATGATGGTCTCGTCGTCGGCCAGGAACTGTATGAAACGCAGGATCTCGCCAATCGCCTCGCGCGGCTGGTGGCCGGCAAGCAGGATGTCGGAAATGACGATGGCGCCGGCATTGATGAACGGATTGCGCGGAATGCCGTTCTCGTGCTCGAGCTGCACGATGGAGTTGAACGGATTGCCGGACGGCTCGCGCCCCACCCGCTTCCACAGCGCATCGCCGACATTGCCGAGCGCCAGGGTCAAGGTGAAGACCTTGGAGATGCTCTGGATCGAGAACGGCTGGTCGGCATCTCCCGCCACCAGCACGCGGCCGTCATTGGTGACGGCGGCAATGCCGAATTTCCTCGGATCGACCTTGCCCAGCTGGGGAATGTAGGTCGCGACGTCGCCGCGATCGGTGCGCTCGGCCATTTCGGCGGCGACCTCGGCCAATGCCTGATCAAGTTTGGGGACCTGATCAAGTTTGGGGGCCTGATCAAGTTTGGGGGCCTGTTCGAGTTCCGGCATGGCGCTACCTCAACCAGCGTTCGATGCGCGCCATGGCCTCGACCATGTCGTCATGGCTGCCGGCATAGGAAAACCGCATCGTGCGGTGCCCCGCCTGGGTATCGAAGTCGCGGCCAGGCGTCGCCGCCACATGGGCTTCCGCCAGCATCTTGCGCGCGAATGCCATGCTGTCGTTGCTGTGCCGGGTGACATCGCAAAAGGCATAGAAGGCACCATCCATGGGCGCCGCCAGCGGAAAGCCGAGTTCGGGCAAACGCTTCATCAGCAGCTCGCGATTCCAGGCATAGCGGCCCTTGACCGCCTCCAGTTCCTCCCTCGCGGCAAAGGCCTCGATCGCGGCGATCTGCGACAGCTCCGGTGGCGAGATGTAGAGGCTCTGGGCGATGCGCTCGACCGGCCGTACCAGCTCCTCGGGCAGCACCATCCAGCCGATGCGCCAGCCGGTCATGCAATAATATTTCGAGAATGAGTTGATCACCGTCACGCTGTCCCCGAAGGCGAGCGCCGTGGTGTCGGGGGCGCCGTAGGCCAGACGGTGGTAGATCTCGTCGGAAATGACGGCGATGCCGAGCGCTTCCGCCGTGCTGACCAGCGCCGACAGTTCGTCGGCCGGAATGACAGCGCCGGTCGGATTGGCCGGACTTGCAAACAGGACGCCCTTCAGCGGCTTCTGGCGATGCGCGGCCTCCAGATGGCCGGCATGCAGGTAGGCCGCCTCGCCGAGCTCGATCTCGACGACATCGATGCCGAGCGCCGCCATGATGTTGCGATAGGCGGGGTAACCGGGTGCTGCGATGGCGACGCGGTCGCCCGGATCGAACATCGCCAGGAAGGCGAGATTGAAGGCCGCCGACGATCCGGTGGTTACCGCGATCCGCCCCGGCTCGACATCGAGCCCGTAGTGATCGGCGTAATGCCGGGCGATCGCCTTGCGCAGACCGGCCAGACCCAGCGCGTCGGTGTAGCCGATGTGGCCTTCCTGCAGGGCCTTGGCCGCCGCGGCGCGAACCTTTGCAGGCGCCGGATCGGATGGCTGGCCGACCGCCATGGAGATCACCGGCACGCCCTGGGCTTTCAGCCGGTTGGCTTCAGCCAGTACATCCATGGCGTGGAACGGCTCGACATTGCCACGGCGTGAGAGCGAAACGACCATTTTATCTATCCCGACGGTTGAGCACGGCATGCCCTGGACGCATGCGCCGCACAAATGCCCGATTGGTGTGAGGATCACAAGTTGAGGAAGTTTTTCCGGTGCCGACTTTTCATCTTTCGCCCGCTCGTCTACCAGTGGACACGTCATGTTGAGCCGACCCAGATCGACAATTGCAGAGGTAGCGCGCGTTTTCGCGACACTTTCGCTCGGCCTCGCCGTCGCGGTGGCGAGTTCGGTCACCGCCTTTGCCCAGTCCGTGCCGGTGGTGCGCGACGCCGAGATCGAGGCTTTGGTCCGCGACTATGCGCGGCCGATCTTCAGGGCGGCCGGGCTGGCGAATGACGGCATCGACATCGTCCTGGTCAACGATTCCAGCTTCAACGCCTTCGTTACCGGACGCCGGCTGTTCATCAACACCGGCGCGCTGATGATGGCTGAAACGCCGAACGAGATCATTGGCGTCATCGCCCACGAGGCCGGCCACATCGCTGGCGGCCACCAGCAGAAACTGCGCGACCAGCTCGAACGCGCCAAGACGATGGCCATCATCGCCACTTTGCTCGGCGCCGGCGCCATGGTTGCCGGCGCCACCACCAACAGCCGCGGCCTTGCCGGCGCCGGCATGGGCGTGGCAGCTGGCGGCGGCGAGATGGCGCAGCGCAGCATCCTCGCCTATCAGCGCACCGAAGAGACGACCGCCGACCGCTCGGCGATCACCTATCTCAACGCCACCGGCCAGTCCGGCATGGGTATGCTGAAGACCTTCGCCCGCTTCCAGAGCGCGCTGTCCTTGTCCGGCACGCAGGTCGATCCCTATCGTATCAGCCACCCGATGCCGCAGGAGCGCATCGCCAATCTCGAAGTGTTGGTCAAACAGAGTCCCAATGTCGGCAAGGTCGATCCGCCGGCGCTGCAGCAGCGCCACGACATGATGCGGGTCAAGATTGCCGTCTACATGGAAGGCCAGGCGGCTGGCTCACGGCTGATGCGAAAGATGCAAGGGACGCTGGCCGGGCTATATGGCGACGCCCAGTCGACTTACCTTTACGGCAATATCGCGGCAGCGCTCGCCAAGACCAACGCCCTGATCAAGGCGCAGCCCAGGAATGCCTACTTCCAGGAGTTGCGTGGCGACATACTGATGAAGGCGAACAACCCCAAGGATGCGGCGGAAGCCTATGCCAAGGCGGTCAGCCTCGATTCGGCACGCTCCGGCTTGCTGCCGGTCTCGCTTGGACAGGCGCTGATGGCCATCGGCACACCCGATTCGCTCAAGAAAGCTGTCGCGCAGATCAACAATGGTTTGGGGCGCGACAAGGAAAATTCCATCGGATATCGCTATCTGGCGCAGGCCTATGGCGAGTTGGGGGACATACCGGGCGCCGAGCTCGCCACTGCCGAAGGTCATTTCTATTCCGGTAACTACAAGGATGCGAAGATATTCGCCATGCGGGCGCAGCAGCAGATGAAGCGCGGCGAGCCGCGCTGGATTCGCGCCCAGGACATCATAAACTACAAATCATCAGGCAAGATCTAGTGAACCCTCCGGCCATGCGCTGCGACATAGCCAGACCGAGAAACAGGCAAAAGGAACGAGAACAATGAAAAAGGCACTGCTGCTGGGCACCACGGGAATCGCTGTAGCCCTTGCGATGCTCGCTTTCGGTTTCGTCGCCGGCAACCCGCAGATCGCCAAGGCCGGCACGGCCCAGCCTGTCCAGACGGCCGAGCCTGTCCAGATGGCGCGCGCCGACACCAAGATCGACCGCGCCGAGGTCGAAGGCATCATCCGCGACTACCTCTTGAAGAACCCCGAGGTGCTGCTCGAAGTGCAAGATGCGCTCGAGGCCAAACAGAAGGAAGAGCAGCGCATCGCCCATCTCGGCGTCATCAAGAACGCCAAGGACCAAATCTTCAACTCCGCCTTCGACGGCGTCGTCGGCAACCCGAACGGCAAGGTGACGATCGTCGAGTTCTACGACTACAATTGCGGCTTCTGCAAACGCGCCATCGAAGACATGCGGGCGCTGACCAAGACCGATCCGGACCTGCGCTTCGTGCTCAAGGAATTCCCGATTCTTGGCCCGGATTCGCAGAAGGCGAGCGTCGTCTCGATGGCGTTCCACCTGATGATGCCGGAAAAGTACGGCGAGTTCCACAATGCGCTGCTTGGTGGCCAGGGACGCGCCACGGAGGCGGCCGCGATCAAGATCGCGCTTTCGCTCGGCGCCGACGAGGCGACGTTGCGCGAGAAGATGAAGGATCCGTCGATCCCCGAAGCCTTCTCCAAGACCTACGATCTCGCCAACAAGCTGTCGATCACCGGGACGCCGTCCTATGTCGTCGGCAACGAGGTCGTGTTCGGGGCTCTCGGACAGGATGTGCTGGCGGAGAAGATCGAGGCGGCGAAAGCCGGGCTTTGATCCGCCGCCGATTTTCATCACGGGTGCATTTCGGCCTGTTGTGGACAGTGAAAGAACGCACTTGCGCTCTTTCCGCGGGCGACTATGCCCGGTATAGAGGCCCAGCGAACCGGCTTGATGCCGGCGCCGAAAAAGGTCGGCTTTTTTGAAAACGGTTTTCGTCCTGAACGGTCCCAATCTCAACGCGCTCGGCAAGCGCGAGCCGGGCATCTATGGCGGCAAGACCCTTGCCGCGATCGCCGACGACTGCAAGCAGGCGGGCGCGTCGCTTGGGATCGAGATCGATTTCCGCCAGTCGAACCACGAGGGCGACCTCGTCGACTGGATCCAGGAAGCCGGCGACAAGGCTGCAGGCATCGTCATCAATCCAGGTGCCTACAGCCACACCTCGATCGCGATCCACGACGCCATCCGCTCGGTCGCGCCGCTGCCGGTCGCCGAAGTTCATCTTTCCAACATCCACGCGCGGGAACCATTCCGCCATGTCTCCATGGTCGCGCCGGTCGCCGTCGGCATGATCTGTGGCTTTGGGCCGCTCGGCTACACGCTGGCGCTGCAGGCGCTGGCCGCGCGCCTATGACCGGCCCACAAACAGAAGGCTCGAAAATGTCGATAAAGAAGACCGGTGTTGACCAGCAGCTGATCCGCGATCTGGCGGGCATACTGAACGACACCAACCTGACCGAGATCGAGGTTGAACTGGGCGACCTGAAGGTGCGCGTGTCGCGGCAGGCACCCGCCGTCCACGCGATTGCGGCCCCCCAACCCGCCTATGCGCCAGCGGCAGCCGCTCTGCCCGTGGCCTCGGCCCCGGCGGCCGCGGATGTGTCGAAGAACGCAGTGGCTTCACCGATGGTCGGCACCGCCTATCTGGCGCCCTCACCGGACGCCAAGCCGTTCATCGAGATCGGCCAGAAGGTCAAGGAAGGCCAGACGCTGCTGATCATCGAAGCGATGAAGACGATGAACCAGATCCCCTCGCCGCGCGCCGGCACGGTAACGGCGATCCTGTTCGAGGACGCGACGCCGGTCGAATACGGCATGCCGCTTGTCGTGATCGAGTAGAGCGGGCCGGATGTTCCAAAAGATCCTCATCGCCAATCGCGGCGAAATCGCCCTTCGGGTGCTGCGCGCCTGCAAGGAACTCGGCATCCAGACCGTTGTGGTGCATTCGACCGCCGACGCCGACGCCATGCATGTCAGGCTTGCCGACGAGAGTGTGTGCATCGGCCCGCCGCCGTCGCGCGACAGCTATCTCAACATCCACCAGATTGTCGCGGCCTGCGAGATCACCGGCGCCGACGCCGTGCATCCGGGCTACGGCTTCCTGTCGGAGAACGCCAAGTTCGCCGATATTTTGGCAGCCCACAACATCACCTTCATCGGCCCGTCCGGCGACCATATCCGCATCATGGGCGACAAGATCGAGGCCAAACGCACCGCCAAGCGCCTCGGCATTCCGGTGGTGCCGGGTTCCGACGGCGCGGTGACCGAGGAAAAGGAAGCCAAGCGCATAGCCGCCGAGATCGGCTATCCGGTGATCATCAAGGCATCGGCCGGCGGCGGCGGACGCGGCATGAAAGTTGCCCATACCGAGGCCGACCTCGAGGTCGCCTTGCAGACGGCGCGCTCGGAAGCGGGCGCCGCCTTCGGCGACGACGCCGTCTACATCGAGAAATACCTGCAGAAGCCGCGTCACATCGAGGTGCAGGTGTTCGGCGACGGCTTTGGCCGCGGCGTGCATTTCGGCGAGCGCGACTGCTCGCTGCAACGACGCCACCAGAAGGTCTGGGAAGAGGCCAATTCGCCGGCTCTCAACGCCGAGGAACGGTCCCGTATCGGCAGCATCTGCGCCACGGCCATTGCCGATCTCGGCTATTCGGGCGCCGGAACGATCGAATTCCTGTACGAGAACGGCGAGTTCTATTTCATCGAGATGAACACGCGCCTGCAGGTGGAGCATCCGGTGACGGAAGCGATCACCGGCATCGATCTCGTCCACGAGCAGATCCGGGTCGCCTCCGGCGGCGGACTTTCGGTCAAGCAGGAAGACATCAAGTTCAACGGCCACGCCATCGAGTGCCGCATCAATGCCGAGGATCCGCGCACCTTCACGCCCTCGCCCGGCACCATCACGCATTTCCACACGCCTGGCGGCCTCGGCATCCGCGTCGATTCCGGCGTGTATTCCGGCTACAGGATCCCGCCCTATTACGACAGCCTGATCGGCAAGCTGATCGTGCACGGCCGCAATCGCGTCGAGTGCATGATGCGGCTGCGCCGCGCGCTCGACGAATTCGTCGTCGACGGCATCAAGACAACCTTGCCGCTGTTTCGCGATCTCGTCGGCAATGCCGACATCGCCAATGGCGACTATGATATCCATTGGCTGGAAAAATACCTGGCCAAGGAAGAGTAGGCCGGGGACGCGATGACCCGCCCTTACGCGCCTGGCTATCGCATCCCCACCGACCTCCTGCTCAAGGCATACGCCTCGGGCGTCTTTCCCATGGCCGAAAGCGCTGCCGACCCGGAGGTGTTCTGGGTGCGGCCGGAGACGCGCGGCATCATTCCGCTGCACGGGTTCCACACGCCGAAGAGCCTGAGGAAGACAGTCCGCAAAAACCTGTTCGACATCCGCTTCGACTTCGACTTCGAGGCAACGATCGACGGCTGTGCCGAAAAGCGCGACGAGCGCCGCTCGACCTGGATCAACGCGCCGATCCGCGAAGCCTATGTGCAACTGCACCGCATGGGTCATTGCCATTCGGTCGAGGCTTGGCGCGAGGAGCGGCTGGTCGGCGGCCTCTATGGCGTGTCGCTGGGGCGGGTGTTTTTCGGCGAAAGCATGTTTTCCAAGGAGACGGACGCGTCGAAGACCTGCCTCGTCCATCTCGTCGAACGCTTGAAGGCGCGCGGGTTCGCGCTACTCGATACGCAGTTCACCACCGAGCACCTCAAGCGCTTTGGTGCTGTCGACGTGCCGCGCGGCAAATACGAGAAGATGCTGGCCGAGGCCCTGAAGGGCGAAGCGGTCTTCTTTCCGTAGGGATCAAGCCTTATCGGCCGCGGCCTCGATCGGGGTCTGCGAATGGAACATCATCTTCCAGCCGTTGACGCGGTGGACGTAGCCGGTGCTGACCAGCGCGGCATAGGGTTCGCCGTTCTCCCGCGTCGCATGCGCCTCGTAGGTCAGCATGATGACATCACTGCCCGGTTCGATTATGCCCTTGAGCTCGATGTCGAGGTCGCGCCATCGGTTGGGATTGGTCGCCGTCTTGGCCAGATCGGCATTGTCCATCGCTCGTGCCATCCGCGGAAATGCCACCAGGCACTCCGTGTCGACATTGGCCGCATAATAAGCGGCATCGCCTGTCCAGAACCCTTTTTCGAGTTCGAGCAACTCTGTCTTGCTGGCCGTGATCCGCTTGCTGTCCGACATCGGAATGTCCTCCGGGCGCATCGATGCGCAGTCGCCCGTGGCCCAACGCATGATGACCACGACGGTTCCCGGGGATCAGTTGGTGTCGGTGGTGTCCGGCTCCGTGGGATCGGGCTGTTCCACATCCGGGCTGACCTCAGCGTTCGGCTTGGCGGCAGCCGGCTTGGTGACCGCCGGCTTCGAAGCGTCGGCCTTGGTGGCGTCCGGTTTGGTGGCATCCGGCGCCGGCACATCGGACTTCTGCTTGCACGCCTTCAGCCAGACGTCATAGACGGCATGTTCGACGGCGTTAAGACCCGGGCTTTCGGCAAACATCCAGCCGGTGAAGATGCGGCGAATCTTGCGGTCCAGCGTGATCTCGTCGACCTCGACGAAGGAGTCCGTCTTCGGCTCCTCGTTCTGCGGCCGGGAATAGCAGACACGCGGCGTCACCTGCAAAGCGCCGAATTGCACCGTCTCGTCGATATAGACATCGAAGGTGATGATGCGGCCAGTGATCTTGTCGATGCCGGCGAACTCGGCAACCGCGTTGGTGATGCGGTCCGATCCCGCGGACGGAGCCGGCGCGGGTGCCGCGGGTGCGGGCGACGCGGCAAAGGCGGCGGTGCTGACGGCGAGGCTGGCAGCTACCGTCAGACCGCCTGTCGAGATTCGGTTGAAAAAGCTCATGCAAGGGTACCGGTGGTTCGCGCCCAGGTGATTCCGTTGATCGCCAAGGCTAGTCGGCGTTTTCTGATGAGCAAGCAGCTAAACACCAATTGTGGCGATAAAGGACCGGCCTGCGCTTTGCGCCGTTACAAGCCGGGCTGTTACGACCCGGGCGTCCAGGCGTCGTAGTCGCCGGTAACCTGCGGGCGGTGCTGGTTGGTCAGCACCGAGCCCTTCGGGCGATAGGCTGCCGGTGTTCCGGTCAGATTGGGCTGATGCGACTTCTGCCAATCGCGCGGCTTGTAGTCGTCGCTCGGTGGCGCGACATCGACCCGGTGGTGAATCCAGCCGTGCCACCCTGGCGGAATAGCGGAGGCTTCCGAATAATTGCGATAGATCACCCAGCGACGCGTGCGGCCTTCCGAATCGACACCGCCTTCGTAATAGACGTTGCCTGTCTCGTCCTGGCCGACCTTCTTGCCGTACCGCCAGGTGTGCAGGCGCGTTCCCAGCGTCTGGCTGTTCCACCAGGTGAAAAACTGCGTCAGGAAAGTCTTCATCTCAGAACCCTCGCGCTGGCGGCGCCTGTTTCCTGCTTATGGCGTCAGGCCTTCGGGAAGGCAAGGGTTTTGCCACGCAGAGCGCACAAATGGCGCGCCCGGGATCGACACCGACTTGTGATCTTTCCACATAACGGGATGCGCGCTTGCCAAGTCTTCCCGGTGTTTCTAAAGCTCGGCGCGGTCCGCGCGGCAATATCCAAACTGACCGCGAGCCCAACGGAGGTGACGATTGGCCACGGAATTGCCGACCACCGACAGCCGCGTCAGTCCAAGCCTGATTCGCCAGCGCAAGGGAGGTACGCCTCTCGTTTGCCTCACGGCCTACACCTATCCCGTCGCCCGCCTGCTTGATCCCCATGTCGACCTGCTTCTGGTCGGTGACAGCGTCGCCATGGTCCTGCATGGCCATCAGACGACGCTGGGCGCCTCGCTCGAGATGATGATCGCGCATGGGCAGGCCGTGATGCGCGGCTCCGCCAAGGCCTGCGTGGTCGTCGACATGCCGGCCGGCACCTATGAGGATTCAGCTGCACAGGCCGTTGCCTCGGCGCGGCGCATCGTCGACGAAACCGGCTGCCAGGCAGTCAAGCTGGAAGGCGGCGTCGACATGGCCGGACGGATCGCCGCGATCGTGGCCACCGGCATTCCGGTCATGGGCCATATTGGCCTGCTGCCGCAATCGGTCGAGAAGGAGGGTGGCTACAAGATCAAGGGCCGCACTGACGAGAATGTCGCGGCGCTGGTGGCGGACGCGCTGGCCGTCGAAAAGGCCGGTGCGTTCTCGGTGGTCATCGAAGGCACCATCGAGGCGGCCGCCGCCGACATCACGCGCCGCATCGCCATTCCTACCATCGGCATCGGCGCCAGCGCCGACTGCGACGGCCAGATCCTGGTCATCGACGACATGGTCGGGCTGACCGTCGATCGCGTGCCGAAATTCGTCAAGGAATATGCCGATCTGCGCAGCGTGATCGCGCATGCCGCCGAGCGCTACGCACTAGAGGTGCGAAGCCGGACATTTCCCGGTCCTGCCCATGTCTTTTCGAGTTCAAAACTCTTGTCCCGCACGAACACAAGTGGCGGAGATGACGCATGAGCCGGCCTGACGTCGTCGACAGCGTTGCCGCCCTTCGCGCGCGGATCCGGGACTGGCGCCGCGATGGGCTTCGCGTCGCCATGGTGCCGACCATGGGCGCGTTGCATGAGGGGCATCTCTCCCTGATCAGGATCGCACGCGAAAGAGCCGAGCGCTGCGTGGTGTCGATCTTCGTCAACCCGACGCAGTTCGCGCCGAGCGAGGATCTCGACAAGTACCCGCGCCAGCTCGCCCGCGATCTCGATATGCTGGCGACGGCCAGGGCCGATCTTGCGTTCATACCGACGGTCGATGCGATGTATCCCGCCGGCTTTGCCACCAGGATTTCGGTCGGCGGCCCGTCCGCCGGGCTCGAATCGGATTTTCGCCCCACCTTTTTCGAGGGCGTCGCCACCGTGGTGGCCAAGCTGTTCCTGCAGGCAGCGCCCGACTTTGCCGTCTTCGGCGAAAAAGACTATCAGCAGCTTTGCGTCGTCAGGCAGCTCTGCCGAGACCTCGACCTGCCCGTCGAGATCATTGGCGCACCGACCATACGCGATCCGCATGGCCTGGCCATGTCGTCTCGCAACGCCTATCTCGGCGAGGCCGAACTCCAGATCGCTCGCCAGCTCAACGTGGTCCTGCGCAAGACAGCAGCGGCGCTGGCGGCGGGCGCGGGCCAGAAAGACACGATCGCCGAAACCCGCAGCACCTTGATCGCCGCCGGCTTCCAGACGGTCGACTATGTCGAGGCTCGTGAGAGCCTGACGCTCGGGCCATGGCGGCGCGAGCGCGCAGGCCGCGTTCTCGCCGCCGCCTGGCTTGGAAAAACCAGGCTGATCGATAATGTGGAAATTGCCTCCGCCTGATGTAACAACCGACGGCCAGTGCGGCATGATCCGCGAATTGTCGCCGCCTTGCGCTCACGCTGCGGGGCCTGAAACTCCGGTCGCCGCCTATTCCTCGGTCGGCATATGCAGGTACATCGACTGGATGCCGACCCGGCCCGGGCCGGTGAAGCGGTTGACGATGAAATTCATGTTGGCGCCGAAGAAGCCGCTCGACAGGCGGTCGATCTTGGTTTCCATCTTGACCGAGGTGTCCTTGAACAGCCAGCCGCCCGGCTCGATGTCGATGGTCTCGCCTGGTGCAAGCGTCTTTTCGAAGACATTGCCGTAGCCGTGCAGCCAGACGATGCCGTCGCCGGCATCGCCGCGAAAACGGTCGATGAAAAAACCGCTCTGTCCGAACAGCATCGTCGCCAGGCCGCGCACTCGCTCGAACGTGTAGTCGACATTGCCGGTAGCGGCGAGAAACTGGTGTTCGCGCACCTGGATCTCCTCGCCGTACCTGAGATGGATCGGCACGATGTGGCCGGGTCCGTCGCGGCTGAAGGCGATGATGCCCGCCCCCGACGCCTCGGTGACGAAGATCTGCATGCCGGCCATCATGCGCTTCAGCGCGCCCTTCAGCGATTTCAGCCCGATGGTGATGGTGGAGTTCTTCCACAAAAGGATGTGGTGCTCGAAATAGACCGGCATCCGCGTCACATCGACGGAAAGCACGGGCACCAGCTCGCCCGCTATATGATAGGTGACGCCACCAAAAGTTTCGTCCGACACCTGTGTCGGCATCAGTTCCGGCAAGCTTGGCATGATCCCCCCAACGCCGCCTTGCGTGCCGGTTCATTCCGGCTTCCGCGCGGTCAGCTGAGGCAGCTTTGGGGCCGGAGCCAAGGGGCGTCAAACGAAAACAGCCCCTCCACAACGCCGCTCGCGCGAAGGTGATCCAGACCTGTCCGCCGGAAGGAATCAGTCGGCGAGCGGCCGGTGATAGACGAGCGTTGCCTCACCAGTGGCGCGTGCGCGCTCGCCGGCATCGCCGGACCGCACGAAGCCGTTCGCCTCGTAGAAGGCGATGGCGTGCGTGTTCCGCTTCTCCACCTCCAGACGAACGGCCCGGGCTTCGGGGAAGCATTCGATGACCTCGTCGAGGAGCATGCCGCCAATGCCCCTGCCCTGCAGGGTTGGAAGCACGTAGAGCTGTTTCAGGACAACCAGGTCTCCGCCATCGACGCTTTCGGCAAAAGCCACGCCGCCAATGCGCTTGCCGTCATCGGCGACGAGGAATTCGCTGTTCGGCTTGGTCAGCCGCGCCTTCAGCGCGGCGATCGAATGCCATTCCTCGGTTATCGCGGTGACCCGCTCGGGGCCGTAGATGGCGTCATAGGTCGCGTGCCAGGTTTCGACCAGCAACGCCCGGATGGCAGCAAGGTCACGATCCCCTGCGGTGCGAACGAACATGGCCCTACTCGATGCCGAGCTTGGCCTTGACCAGGTCGTTGACCGCCTGCGGGTTGGCCTTGCCGCCCGTTGCCTTCATCACCTGGCCGACGAACCAGCCAGCCATCGTCGGCTTGGCGCGCGCCTGCTCGACCTTGTCGGGATTGGCTGCGATCACCTCGTCGACGGCCTTCTCGATGGCGCCGGTGTCGGTGACCTGCTTCATGCCGCGGCTCTCGACCAGCTGGCGCGGATCGCCGCCCTCGTTCCAGATGATCTCGAACAGATCCTTGGCGATCTTGCCGGAGATCGTGCCATCCTTGATCAGGTCGATGACAGCACCAAGCTGATCGGGCGAAACCGGAGCGTTTTCAATATCCTGGCCGGCCTTGTTCAGTTGCCCGAGCAGATCGTTGATGACCCAGTTGGCGGCGAGCTTGCCGTCGCGGCCGGCGGCCACCTTTTCGAAATAGTCGGCGATCGGCTTTTCCGAGACCAGGATCGAGGCATCATAGGTCGAGAGGCCGAGCGAGGCGATCAGCCGTGCCTTCTTGGCGTCGGGCAATTCCGGCAACTCCTTGGCCAGCGCATCGACATAGGCCTGGTCGAACTCGAGCGGCAGAAGATCGGGATCGGGGAAATAGCGGTAGTCGTGCGCCTCTTCCTTGGTGCGCATGGAGCGCGTCTCGCCCTTGACGGCATCGAACAGGCGCGTCTCCTGGTCGATCTTGCCGCCATCCTCGATGATGGCGATCTGGCGCCTCGCCTCATAGTCAATGGCCTGGCCGATGAAGCGGATCGAGTTGACGTTCTTGATCTCGCAGCGCGTGCCGAATTCGCCGCCGGGCCTGCGCACGGAGACATTGACGTCGGCGCGCATCGAGCCCTCGTCCATGTTGCCGTCGCAGGTGCCGAGATAGCGCACGATGGTGCGCAGCTTGGTGACGTAGGCCTTGGCCTCGTCGGCGGAGCGCATGTCGGGCTTTGAGACGATTTCCATCAGCGCTACGCCCGAGCGGTTGAGATCGACATAGGACATCGTCGCATGCTGGTCGTGCATCGACTTGCCGGCATCCTGTTCCAGATGCAGGCGTTCGATGCCCACCTCGATGTCCTCGAATTCGCCCTGGCGGTCGGGACCGACGGAGACGATCACCGTGCCCTCGCCGACGATCGGCTGCTTGAACTGCGAGATCTGGTAGCCCTGGGGCAGATCGGGATAGAAATAATTCTTCCGGTCGAACACCGACTTGTGGTTGATCTGCGCCTTCAGGCCGAGGCCGGTGCGGATCGCCTGCTTGACGCATTCCTCGTTGATGACGGGCAGCATGCCGGGCATCGCCGCATCGACCAGGCTGACATTGGCGTTGGGGGCCGCGCCGAAAGTGGTCGAGGCGCCAGAAAACAGCTTTGCTTCCGAGGTCACCTGCGCATGGACCTCGAGGCCGATGATGATCTCCCAGTCACCGGTGGCGCCGGGAATCAGGCGTTTTGCGTCGGGCGTGCGGGTATCGATGAGTGTCATGGTAGCCTGCGCTTCTAGCTCGCGAATATTGCGATTTTCGCGAATTTGGGTGTTGGCCTTCGCTAGTGCAAACCGCCCGGCGAGACAAGCGCAAAGCCGCAGGTTGGCCTTTTCTGACCTGTTCGCCTATAGGACTCCCATTCCAATGGAGAGTGGATGTCCACTTACGCTCAGTCCCGGTAAGGCCCTGACCATCTCGACCTGTTTCGAAAGCTGAAACGCAAGAAGGCGGTTTCGTCGTCGGGTGGCCGTCCCTACCGCATCACAAGGCGCGGACTTGAACTCGTCCGCTCCGAACTCGACAACAGGTAGCCTTGTGCCGCCGGCCGGAATATCGGCCGGCGTTTTCCTTCGCCGCTCAGGCGGTGGCGATGTAGGCGCGTATTTCCTCGGCCTCACGCTCGACATCCTCGATGCGGCGCTTGACCACGTCGCCGATGGATACGATGCCATCGAGCAGGCCGTCCTTTTCCACCGGCAGGTGACGGAAACGCCCCCTGGTCATGATCTCCATCACCTCGTTGACGGTGTGGTTCTCGTTGCAGATCTTCACCTTCGGCGTCATGGCCGAGCGCACGGGAATGTCGAGCGCTGCGGCACCTTCCCTGGCGACCACCCGCACGATGTCGCGTTCGGACAGGATGCCGACGATCTTGTGATCGCCGTTGGTGATGACCAACGCGCCGATCTTGTGTTCGGCCAGGATGCGGATGGCTTCGCTCAGCTTTTCGTTCGGCCCGAGCGTCAACACGTCATGGCCTTTTCTTTCCAGAATTGCCTTAACCGTCATGGCGTCCTCCTCTGCTTCGCCTGCCGGCCCCCTGCCCAGACCGGCTTCACGTAAGAGTGAACATGGTGCGCCGTGATCGGTTGCATTTCAAGTGCGGTCGAGGCTCTCCCGTTCCGGCGCCTGCCATCCTCTGTCGAACCACCGCAGGCCGAAAAAACCCGCGATAAAGCCGCCAATATGAGCTTCCCAGGCAATCTGGCCATCTGTTCCCGGCGCGAAGCCGAGAAAGCCGGTGGCGAGGTTGATGATCATCCACATGGCAAGGAAGATGACGACCCCGCGCGAGCGCAGCACGATCGAGACCGGCAGCACCGGGCCGGCGAAAGCAGCCTTGCCGGCCGAACGGTCGGTGTGGAAGCCAAAACGCGCCGCGGCACCCATCATGCCCGATATGGCGCCGGAAGCGCCGACCAGCGGCGCCTCTCCGTACGGATGCATCGCCCAGAAGAGCGCCACGGAAGCCAGTCCGGTCACGGCAAAGAACACTGCGAACCGGAGTGCGCCCAGACGATTGGCCAGCGGCGAGCCAAAAGCCGCGAGCCAGACCATGTTGATGGCGATATGGGCAAAACCGCCATGCATGAAGGCATAGGTGAAGGGCCGCGTGAACAGGAACCAGTCGAAGCCGTATTGTCCGGTGTAGAGGACGGGAATGAAGGCCCCGTCGTACAACAGCGTCATCAGCTGCGTGTCGTTCAGCCCATACTGCTGCAGCAGAAAGACAGCCGCGCAGATGCTGATGATCGCGAGCACCACCGGCGGCAGGTTGAACACCGGCTCGCGACGCCGTTCCGGCTCCAGGCCGGCCTGTTCCATTTCGGGGGGACTTTCGGGTTCGCTCATAAGCGCCAGCACTCGATCCAGGGAATTCAGTCGGGCGAGCATCTAGACCACTGGCAGCCAACTCACAAAGGGCGAATCGCCCCAGCGCGAATCAAAAAAGAAGCCGTCCAAGGTTTCCCTTGAACGGCCGGTCGAGCCCCCTGCTCCCCTAAAACTCTTGACTGAAGTGCTGCCGATCGTCGCGAAACGACCGCTTCTGGAGTGGTTTTGGTGTGCCACAGGGCTCGCCCGGGCGCAACGTAAACCACTTGTTAACCTTAACGGCCCCGACCCGTGAACAAGTGTTAACGACGCTGGCACGCTTCCTGCTCGGCAACGCATGTAGGTCATCGGAGGGCGCCCTTCTGTTCACCGATGGGACATCAGACGACAGAATGCGCGGAGCTGCATAGCATGAACCAGAACGGATCGATCACGCTGTTCCACTATTGGAACCGCCTGCGTGACGGACGCCCCGCTCCGAAGCGATCGGAGGTCGAGCCGGCCGACATCAAATCGCTGCTGGCCGATACGTTCATCCTGGAACGGGACACGCGCGGGCAACCCGTGTTCCGCCTGGCCGGCACCAGGCTGTGCGCCTGTTATGGCCGCGAACTCAAGGGGTTCTCGTTCCCGTCATTGTGGCGCGAAAAAGACCAGCGGCTGGTATCGCGGCTGATCCATGGCGTCTTCGACCAGAAATCGGTCGTGCTGATCGCCTTCGAGGGCTTTAGCCGCAACGGCCGCTCCAACAAGTTCGAATTGCTTGCCCTGCCGCTTGACGGCGGCGTCGAAAACCCGCGCTGCCTCGGCGTGATCAGCGCCGTGGAGAAGCCGTTCTGGCTGGGTGCGGATCCAATCACCGACGCATTGATCGATTCGATCCGCGTGATCGACCCGGAAAAGGAACTCCTCAACAACCGCCCGGCGATCAGCGTTCCCTCGCTCGTTCCAGACGAGATCGACACCCCCGAAACGATCTCGGAACTCGGCCGCGCGCGCCGCATCCGCCATCTCGTCGTGTTCGACGGCGGGCGCGAGGAATAGTTGACGATCTGCCGGTCCGACGGGCTTACTTTTCCCCTTTGTTAACCCGCTTTGTTGTAGTTCTGCGATGAAGTTCCCCGCATCGACGCGCGGAATGTCAAACGGGGTGTAGGCAGACATGAGGTCAGCGGCGGTCGACTACGCGCCGTCCCAAGCTGAAAGGCGTAACTTTCAGCGCGTCCGGGTCAAGATATACGGGCGCTTCATGCTGGAAGACCGAACCGAGCACCCTTGCCAGGTCGTCGACATGTCGCCCGGCAACGTCGCGTTTCGCACCGATCGCATCGGTATGCCCGGCGAGAAAGTCATTGCCTATATCGACCATATCGGCCGCATCGAAGGTGTCGTGACACGCACCCTGCAGGACGGCTTTGCGATGACGGTGATTGCGTCCGACCGCAAGAAGGACAAGCTTGCCGCGCAATTGACCTGGCTTGCCAACAAGCACGAGCTCGACCTGCCGGAAGACCGTCGCCACGAGCGCGTCGCGCCGCGCAATCCGACCAGCGTGCTGCAGCTCACCGACGGCCGCCAATATCAGTGCCGGATCATCGACCTGTCGCTGTCGGGTGCGGCGGTCGAGATCGACGTCAAACCGGCGATCGGCGTCCAGGTCACGCTCGGCACCATGCGCGGGCAGATCGTTCGCCATTTCGAGGATGGCGTCGCCATCGAATTCGCCGTCATCCAACGCCCCGAGACGCTCGATTCCGAATTCAACACACCGCGCGCCTGACCGGATCGGTCAGGTCAGGACGCCCCAATCGAACCGGCCCTTCGCGGCCGGTTTTTTGTTCGGTAAAACAGCGATCGAAATCTCGCCGGGCAGCCCGCAGTTATCGACAGCCTGCATACTCGAAAGGCACCGGGCCCCCGCAATCCAAACAATTCAATACTCAAATGATTCAAATTTTATGTTTATTCTACAGGCGTTTTACTTAATATCTACTTCGCGCCTTTGCGTCAAATAAATCCACCTGTGGCAATGTCTCCTTCGAACGGGGAGACTAGAAATGAAAAAAACGAGGGGCAAGCTATTGCTGCTGGCAATGGCGATGCAGCTTTCCGCTTGGGGATCAGCATATGCCGCGGGACCGGCCTATATGCACACCGGCGGCCGCACCACACAGCCTGTTGGCCATTATGAATTCTGCCAGCGCATTCCCAGCGAATGCAACGAGAAGACGCCCAAGGGAGCGCCGGTCGACCTGACCCGCAAGCTCTGGGCAACGATCATCAACATCAACAATTCGGTCAACACCCGCGTCAAGCCGCGCACCGACATGGAAAACTACGGTGTCGAGGAATACTGGGCCTATCCCGGCAATGGCTATGGCGATTGCGAGGACTACGCGCTGGAAAAGCGTCGCGAGCTGATGGATATCGGCGTGCCGGCCGGCGACCTGCTGATGACGGTCGCGCGCCAGCCAAACGGCGACGGCCATGCCGTGCTGACCGTGCGCACCAGCCTCGGCGAGTTCATTCTCGACAATCTGCAAACCAAGGTGCTGTCCTGGACGGACACCGACTACACCTATCTCAAGCGCCAATCGACGGAGAATTCCGGCGTTTGGGTGACGATCAACGACGGCCGCTCGGACGCGGTCGCCAGCGTACGCTAAGGGCGCGCAGAGAACTGAAATCAAGCGCGTCGCACGAATGGGACGCGCTTTAAGGAGAAACCCGGTCGAGTCCCCACCCTCCCCGTCCCCAACGACCGGGTCATAGGAGCCGGCCCCGTCCCCGGGCCGGCTCCGCCATTTCTGGCGGTCGCTTGAGCAACCTATCACCTTGGCGGCACTGAAGATCGGTCGAGCCAATGGTGTCATCCCGACCCACCTTTCCACGAGCAGCAGGTCGAGGCACTATACGCCGTTGATTTCGCCTTCTGGATCACGGTGATGTTGGAAATCCCGGAAGATCGATGCGAGCGCCATCGTCTGTTCGAGGCGATCGACGACGCGTTCAAGGCCGATGACTTCGATGGCCTTGGCAAAGCCCTGGGCGGCTCGGCGCGCTGGTTCGACGAACGCATGCCGTTTGAACTCGGCCTCGGGCACCCGCTGGAATATGCGATTTATTGGAGTTCGGTCGGCTTCATCTCGACGTTGCTGGATGCGGGCTCCGATCCGAATTATCAGGATCACGGTGGCTTTCCGGCAATCATTGCCGCGCTGTCCACCGACCGCACCGACCGACTGGAAATCGTCAGACTGTTGATCGACGGTGGCGCCGATCCCAACATGCGGGGCGTGAACGACTGGACACCGCTTCACTATTCAGTGGTCATTCGTAGCGCCGAAGCAATCCGCCTGCTTTTGGCGGCGGGCGCCGACCCGATGCTCGAAACCCGCATCGACAACTATACGACAGCCGTCGAGGAGGCCGACAATGCAGGCTTCGAAGCCGGTGCTTCATTGTTGCGTGATGCGATAGCCGGGCGCGGCTCTAGCGGACGGTGAATTGGGCTGCGATCGTCGGCAACACGGACAGGTAGGAATGCCCTCAAACCTTCTTCAGCCCCGCCTTGAAGCGTTTGCCGTTGGCGACGTAATGCGCAGCCGAGCCGCGCAACCTGGCGACCGCCGCGTCGTCAAGCACCCTGATCGCCTTGGCCGGTGAGCCGACGATCAGCGAATTGTCCGGGAATTCCTTGCCTTCGGTGACCAGCGCGCCGGCGCCGACCAGGCAATTCCTGCCGATCTTCGCTCCGTTCAGCACGATGGCGCCCATGCCGATCAGGCTGTTGTCGCCGATCGTGCAACCATGCAGCATCGCCCGGTGGCCGATCGTGCAGCCTTCGCCGATGGTCAGCGGAAAGCCGGGATCGGTGTGCATGACCGTATGTTCCTGCACATTGGTGTCGGCGCCGATGACAACAGGCTCATTGTCGCCGCGGATGACGACGCCGAACCAGAACCCTGCGTTGCGGCCGACCCTGACATTGCCGATCAGTGTCGCATCGGGTGCGATCCAGTTCGAGCCGGCGTCCACGAAACTGGGCTCCGTTCCATCGATCGCATAAAGCGGCATTGTCGGCCTCCGAATCGCATTCAGGCTGGAATGCCGGACCCTAGGAGACGGATCGTCCATGAGGCAATGGCAAGCACGACGATGCCCAGCGCCAGGGACCAGGCAATCGCGGTGCAACCGCACGACAAGAGCGCCACTGTCGAAATGCGGTTCTGGCGTCGGGCATCCAGGGCATCGTTGACCAACATGAATGGCCCGGCGCCGGCGGCCGCCGCCAGCGAGCGCAGCACATGCGAGGGCGATACATAGGGTTCCGCGAAGGCGACCTTGCGGCCTGACACCAGTTCCATCGTCGAGCCGATCAGCCCGCACACCGTCAGCCCGACGACAAAAGCGAACAGGAAGGGTTCCATCTCAGTCATCTTAACCTTCCATTTACCATGAAATCGCACAGTCGTTTCAGCAAGGCTGCAAGAGCCGTGCCGAGCGATGTGTGCCGCCGAGGGACACCCAAGGCGCATGGCAAGCTGGATCCGAGGACCGAGATGAAACAGGCAACGATCGCCGACGGCCCCGAGCTCACCGTGGTCGATTCCGTGCTAATGAAGCGGGTGTTCTACGCCTTCGCGGCGCTGGCCTTGCTGTCGATTGCCATCAGCCTTGGCGGCAAATGGTTCGGGCACTCCATCGCCATGGCCGGCTATACGGACGATCCGACCATCCGTCAGGTGGTCATCGGCAACAATGTCATTGCCGTTCCGGCCAACACCATCCGGTTCGCCCAGGCCCGGCGCGACGGCATCGCCTCGCGTCTCGACCTTTATCTTCGCTATCCGCAGATGGACGGCTTCAGTGCGGCGGCGAGCGACGACTTCAATCACACCGGGACAGCCAAGAACATCATTTTCCTGTCCTTCGAACAGCAGATGATGTCGCGCGACATGAGCGGCCGGTTCGCACCGATCTACAGTGCGCTGATCGTCCAGCCCGGCATTCCCGGGCCAGGCAGCACGACGGTCTACGGCTTCAATGAGAAGTCAGGCTATCTGAACGAGGTACTGGTCGTCGGCAAGCGGGAGGGCAAGGACCCCTTCGTGGCGCGATGCCTGAGCGGGCCGAGCGCCGGCGAATCGCTGGCGCCCTGCGAGCGGGATATCCACGTCGGCGAGGATCTCAGCCTCACCTATCGTTTTCCGAAAGAGTTTCTCGATAATTGGCAGGCGCTCGACGCGGCAATGACGGACGAGGCCGCGCGAATCCTGAAAACCGGGCGCTGACGGACAGGTGCCGAGGCCGGCCGCGCTCGACGCGGCCCGCCGTGAAACAATGCTGGCTCAGGCCAGATCGATGTCGAGGATCGCCATCGAGAAATTGTAGTCGCCGTCGTCCTCATCCTTGAAGACGATGCCGAGGAACTCTTCACCGACATAGACTTCGGCCGAATCCTCTTTGCGCGGCCGTGCCTTGACTACAAGCTTGGGGTTCTGGAAGACGCGCTTGAAATAGGCGTCCAGCTTTCTGATTTCGTCCGGCTTCAACAGTCTTCTCCGATCATCGGGCTTGCTGGTTTGAAGGGCGCTTCTGGCACGTCGACAATGGCGATGTAAAGGCAAGCCGGCTGTATTGCACCGGAAGCCGCAGCGCCGCCGGGCAATCGCGATCACGCCAGGCAGCGCGCCGGCGTGGAAAATCAGATGTCGAAGCTGACCACCTGGTCCATCGTCTGCGACGGCAGCAACTGGTCCATCTGGCGCGAAGGCTGATCGCAGCCGGTCTCGCCGACGACACGGGCCGGCACGCCGGCAACGGTCTTGTTGTGCGGCACCGGTGACAGCACCACCGAGCCGGCGGCGATCTTGGAGCAGTGGCCGATCTCGATGTTGCCGAGGATCTTGGCGCCGGCGCCGATCAGCACGCCACGGCGGATCTTGGGGTGGCGGTCGCCGCCGGCCTTGCCGGTGCCGCCCAGCGTCACGCCGTGCAGGATCGACACATCGTCCTCGATGACCGCGGTCTCGCCGACGACGAGGCCGGTGGCGTGATCGATGAAGATGCCCATGCCGATGCGCGCGGCCGGGTTGATGTCGGTCTGGAAGACCGAGGAAGAACGGCTCTGCAGGTAGAGCGCGAAATCCTTGCGGCCCTGGTTCCATAGCCAATGCGCCAGCCGATGGGTCTGGATGGCATGAAAGCCCTTGAAATAGAGAACCGGCATGATGAACCGGTCGCAGGCCGGGTCGCGATCATAATAGGCCTGGATGTCGACGCGCACCGTGGTCGGCCAGCCCTTGTCGTCGGCCAGCATCGATTTGAAAGTCTGGCGGATGAGGTCGGAGCCGATATCCTGATGGGCGAGCCGCTCGGCGATCCGGTGGATCACGGCCTCTTCCAGGCTCTCCTGATTGAGGATCGTCGAATAGAGGAAGGCGGCAAGCAGCGGATCGCGGTTGACCGCTTCCATCGCTTCGTCACGGATCGACCGCCAGATCGGATCGACCGGCTGCAACGCGCTGTGGCGGGAAATGCTGATGCTGTTCATCGACGTCTTGTCCTGCGTCCTGCTAGCTTGCCTGTGGTGCTGCCTGCTATCCGGCCGCACATATAAGCCAGATCATAGCACGATTGAACTCAATTTTCCTTAGTGCTCTGTCAAATGGATTTGGTTCGCAGGAATTCAAGCAGCCATGGAAAACGAACCCTTGATCGACAATGCTGTGAAAACCGAGCTTTCGGCGCTCTACCGGGCCGAGGACCGCCACTACCACAACCTTGCCCATATCGAGGCGATGCTGGCGCTGGCTGGCGACTATCGGGGGCTGCTCAACGATCCCCAGGCCGTCGAGGCGGCAATCTGGTTCCACGACGCCATCTACGACAGCAAGGCCAAGGACAACGAGGCCAAAAGTGCGGCTCTCGCCGAGAAATGGCTCGCGGGCCGCATCGATGCCGGGCGCCTGAGCCGCATCATCGCGATGATCCTGGCCACCGCAACGCATGAACTGCCCCGGTTCGACGACGCAACGGCCACGCGGGACGCCAGCCTTTTCCTCGACATGGATTTGTCGATCCTGGGTGCCGGGCCGGATGCCTTCGACGCCTATGAGCGCGCGGTCCGCCGCGAATATGACTGGGTCGAGGAGCCGATGTGGCGTGCCGGCCGCGGCGCGGTGCTGACGAATTTCCTTGCCCGTCCGCATATCTTCCACACGGAGGAATTTCGCAGGCGTTTCGAGCCGCAGGCCAGGCTGAACATGGCGCGGTCGCTGGAGGCGCTGCAAAAGCCTGCCTGATCGATCTCCCTGACGCCCTTGCGGGGCCTTACGTGCTTCGTGCCACCGGGATCGTATCGAACAGGGCTCCGAGAAACGCTTGGACAAGCGAGCGCTGGGCATCGGTCTTGCGGTAGGCGACCTGGTGGATGGAGCTGAACGCGTAGGCCCTCGGCCTGATTGCTGTGCGTGCTCGCAAAGTCGGTTCAAGGCGCAAGGGGCCGGGACTGGGCCCGGCACCGGCGCGCAGCTTCAAAGCGGATTTTCGGCGTAGAACTCCAGCACGCGCTGCTTGAAGGTCTTGTCCCCGACCGCCAGCATATGGTCCCTGCCCTCGATGTGAAAAGCCCTGGCGTTCGGCATCAGGGCGGCTAGCTCATCCGGCGAACCGCCAATGTCGTCGGTGGTGCCCACCGCGATCAGCGTCGGCTGGGCGATGCGGGCAATATCGTCCTCGCTCAACAGCTCCCGCGATTTGACGATGCAGGCGGCAAGCGCCCGGCGGTCGCTGCGGGTCTGGTCGGCGAAGGCGCGGAAGGAACGGCCGCGCGGATGCGTGGTCGTGGCCGGATCGTCGGCAAGAAGGGCCGCGGCGATCGGATCCCAGTCGCCGACACCGTCGATCATGCCGATGCCGAGGCCGCCGAAGACCAGCGTCGCCACCTTGTCGGGATCGGACAGCGCCAGGAAAGCCGCGATACGCGCGCCCATCGAATAACCCATCACGTGCGCACGTCCGATGCCGAGATGATCCAGCAGGGCGGCCGCGTCGGAGGCCATGGCGTCGGGCGTGTAGTCTGCCTCCTGATAGCTTTTGGACGACGAGCCGTGGCCGCGATTGTCGAAGGCGATGGCGCGGTAACCGGCGTCGTTGAGCGTCTTGAACCAGCCGGGCGACACCCAGTTGACATAGTGGCTCGAAGCGAAGCCGTGGATCATCAGCACGGGATCGCCCTCGCCCGATGCCGGCTGGCGGTCGAGGAAGGCAAGATCGAACCCGTCATGTGAAAAATACTGCATCAGCGATCCCGCCTGCGTATTCAACCGCCGCCGCTGGGCGCATCGCCCTTGTCGGCCGGCGGCATGCCAGGCCCCGATGCGGTGCCGATCGCCGGATGGCGCAACAGATCGCCATCCGCGATACCGTCCCGGGCGGCCGTGCCGGCCTTGAGTTCGAGCACGAAGCGGACCGGCTCGCCGGGCGACACGATCGCCTCGGATTGCGGCTCGCCTTGCTTGATCGCCCGTATCCTGCCGTCCTGGCCGACAAAGATCAGGTCGAGCGGCATCGGCGTGTTCTTCATCCAGAAATTGACCTCCCGGGTCTCGTCGAAGACGAACAGCATGCCGTGATCGTCGGCCATGTTCTCGCGGAACATCAGGCCGGCCTCCCGCTCTGCCTCGTTATCGGCGACTTCGATCGAAAAGGAGCGTTCGCCGCTTTTCGTGACCGCGAACAGCGGTGTCGGATCGACAGGAAGGACCATCGCCCGGCCTTCGGCCGCGCTGGGTACCTGAAAATAGAAGAAAGCGCCTGCGGCGATGATGACGGCAGCAACGGCGCAGATCATGCCCGCCGTCAGCCAGTTCCTGTGAGCCATTCGAAATCCTCGGCCGGGTCGCCCTAATGCGAGACCGGCAAGGTACCCATATCGGGGTGAATTTCGGCGGCCATAAGGCCTTTGTCACCGCGCCCGAAACGGACCAGCACGACCTGTCCGGGCCGAAGCTCGGTGATGCCGTAGCGGCGCAGGGTCTCCATATGGACGAAAATGTCCTCGGTACCCTCGCCGCGGGTCAGGAAGCCAAATCCCTTGGTGCGGTTGAACCATTTGACCAAGGCACGTTCGAGCCCGCTCTCCGGCGTCACCGAGACATGGGTGCGCTGCTCCTGCATTTCCGCAGGATGGACGGCGGTGGTGACATCCATGGACAGCACGCGGAAGGCCTGCAGGCCGCGCTCGCCCTGCTTGACAAGGCAGACCACGCGCGCGCCTTCCAAGGCTGTCTGGAAACCGTCCCGTCGAAGACATGTCACATGGAGGAGGATATCGCCCGAGATACCGTCATCCGGAAGGATGAACCCGTACCCCTTGGCCACATCGAACCACTTGATGGCGCCGGCTATTTCGACGAGATCGGCGGCATCGCCGCCTTCGTCGCGCGTCAAGGCGTCGCCAAGGGTATCGGCCCGCCCCGTCAAAGAGGCCTTTTCCCCCATAAGAATGCCCCCTCTTTTCAAGAACACCGCAACTGATTCTTGTTACCAGATTAACACCGGCGCTTCCCGTGTGTGCAAGACCTGACGTGCCTTTTTTCACGGTTCATTGCGGGAATACCGTATTTGTTCTTTGCCGGCATCTCCGCGGCCCGACGATTGCCCTTTGAGCGACCCGACCCTATGTTGCGCCGCAACCCAACAAATCGAGGAAAACACATGCGCTATCTGCACACCATGGTCCGCGTCGCCGATGTCGATGCCTCGCTCGATTTCTACTGCAACAAGCTCGGCCTGAAGGAAGTGCGCCGCTATGAAAACGAGCAGGGCCGCTACACGCTGATCTTCCTCGCCGCGCCGGAAGACGAGCAAAGCGGCATCAACGAGAAGGCACCGCTGGTCGAACTCACCTACAATTGGGATTCGGAGGACTACAAGGGCGGGCGCAATTTTGGCCACCTCGCCTATGAGGTCGACGACATCTATGCCACCTGCCAGCGGCTGATGGACAGCGGCGTCACCATCAACCGGCCGCCGCGTGACGGCAACATGGCCTTCGTCAGGTCACCCGACGGCATCTCCATCGAGCTTTTGCAGAAAGGTCCGGCCAAGGCCAAGGCCGAGCCCTGGGCTTCGATGGCGAACACCGGAAGCTGGTAAGCTTCCATCCATGCCGGGCGAATATTGCCCGGCGGCCTTTGGCGTTCGGCAACACAGCGCCTATCTGTCCGATGTCGCGCCGGCTTTGAACCGCCGGCGCCTTGTCATGCCAATGGGCGTCCGCCCGCGGAGAATTCAGTCATGCCGTCCAGCCATGCCGACGTCGCCACCGAACATGCCAGCCGCTATTTGCAGCAATTGTGCAAGCACTGGGCGCACAAATTCCCGGTCGAGTTCGATCCCACCCATGGCACGATCGATCTCTCGCTCGGCCGCACCACAATGGATGCCGATGCAAGTGCGCTGCACATCGCGGTATCGACTGACGAAGCAGGCTCGCTCGAGCGCCTGGAAAGCGTTGTTGCCGATCATATCAAGCGCTTTGCCTTCCGCGAAGAGTTGAGTTTCGACTGGAAGCGGGCTCCGGCGGCGTAATCCTAGTTCTTGCCGGCCTTACCGGCCATTTCCAGCAACGCCAGCACCGAGCGCCAGTTGCGCGCGGTGCAAGGCACCTTCAGAACGCGCGGAATGAGGTTGGCAAATACTGATTTGCCGAGCCCGTCCGGCGCGCTGAGGTAGAGCACGTCTCCCTTGACTTCGAAGCGCTCGGGGCCGGTGCACTTTTCGGTGAGCCGCGCCACCTCTTCGGCGGTCGGCTCGCGCTCCAGCGCATAGGCATGGAGCTTGGTGTGGTCAGCGGCCGCTTCCGGATAGGGATTTTCGTTCACCAGCCGTTCGAACCAGGAGAGATCGCGCACCATGATGCGCGAATGAAAACCCCACTTCTTCTCGAAGGCCGCCCCGATCTGCCTGGCCAACGTAGCGGCATCGCCCTTCCCTGCCCGGAACACGGCATTGCCGCTCTGCACATAGGTGGCGACGTCGCAAAAGCCGAGATCCTCGAAGAACGTCCGCAACTCCGCCATCTTGACGATGCGGTTGCCGCCGACATTGATCCCGGAAAACAGGGCGACGAAGGTTTTTGCGCTCATATGATGAACCCCGCCAACGTCTCGTTGTCGGTGATGTCCTGATACTGGACCCCCTCGGCCTCGAAATTCGCTTTCAGCAGATCGAAATTGCGGCGATCCTTGGTTTCGATGCCGATCAGAACCGAGCCGAAATTGCGCGCCGACTTCTTCAGATATTCGAAGCGTGCAATATCGTCGTCCGGACCCAGCAGTTCGAGGAAGTCGCGCAGCGCGCCCGGCCGCTGCGGAAAGCGGATGATGAAGTATTTCTTCAATCCCTCGAAGCGCAGCGCCCGCTCCTTGACGTCCGGCAGCCGCTCGAAATCGAAATTGCCGCCCGAGACGACCGCGACAATGGTCTTGCCCCGGATCTCCTTCCTGGAAAAGTCCTTCAGCGCATCGATCGCCAGCGCGCCGGCCGGCTCCAGCACGACGCCTTCGACATTGAGCATTTCGATCATGGTGGCGCAGAGCCGGTTTTCCGGGATGAGCCGCACCGTGTCGGCGGCGAACTCCTTGAGATGCCGCAGCGGTTCGCGGCCGATCTCGGCGACCGCCGCGCCGTCGACGAAGTTGTCGACCTTGGCGAGCTTTAGCCGTTTTCCCGCCGCAAGGCTCTCGCGCAGGCTGGGCGCCCCGGCCGGCTCGCAGAAGACGAACCGCGCGTCCCGACCCTGATCGGCGAAGTAATGCGTCACCCCGGCAGCCAGGCCCCCGCCGCCGACCGGCAGCATGACGATGTCGGGCATGCGCGCGCCCGGCATCTGGTCCGCGATCTCATAGGCGACCGTCGCCTGTCCCTCGATGATGTCCTTGTGATCGAAGGGCGGCACCATGTGGGCGCCGGAGCTTTCGGTGAATTCGAATGCGGCGCGGTAGCAGTCGTCGAAGAAATCGCCGACCAGCCTGATCTCAACGAAGTCGCCGCCGAACAGCCTGGTCTTGTCGATCTTCTGCTGCGGGGTGGTCACAGGCATGAACACCACGCCCTTCCTGCCGAAATGGCGGCAGACGAACGCGAAGCCCTGCGCATGGTTGCCCGCGGAAGCGCAGACGAACAGTTCGGCCTGGTTGCCGGCGGCAAGCGCCTTTCGGAAGAAGTTGAAAGCGCCACGAATCTTGTAGGACCGCACTGGGCTCAGATCCTCGCGCTTCAGCAGCACCCGCGCGCCGGTCTTTTTCGACAGATAGTCATTCTCCTGCAGCGGCGTCTCCGGAAAAATCTGACGGATCGCGGCAGCGGCGGTGGCGACGCGCGAGGAAAAGCTGGTCATGGCAAGATCATCCCGGACCGCCCGCAGGCGAGTTAGACACAACCCTATTGCACATCCGGCAGGGCAAGACCATTGTCGGATTGGCGTCGCGCCAATTGCAACATATTCCTGTCATGACTGCAGTCACTTGAAAGCGTTTGTTGATGTCCTCTGCAAACGGTGCAGGCGCGCATCGTCGGTGCCGCTCGCGGCATCCGGCCGAGGCTCCGGGGTGTTGGCCTTGCGCGGCGTTCCAGCCGTCCCGCCGCCGCGTTGGCTTTCGCGCAACAGTCGGAGGGCCGTCGCCGGACGCCGATGAGATTTCGGC
Source organism: Mesorhizobium sp. LNHC232B00 (assembly GCF_000502435.1). NCBI lineage: Bacteria > Pseudomonadati > Pseudomonadota > Alphaproteobacteria > Hyphomicrobiales > Phyllobacteriaceae > Mesorhizobium > Mesorhizobium sp. LNHC232B00. The sequence goes on along the minus strand of NZ_AYWP01000003.1, from coordinate 217,699 downwards.
TGGACACGACTTACTTCCGCCGCACTTTGGCCTGCTGGGGAGATATCGCGGAGGGTGGACGGCCCTTGTTTGGGCCCGGTGGAATTTTGACGTGGAATTTTGACGTGCATTTGAAGACGATTTGCATTCTTGCGCTTGCCTTGCTGGTGGCAGGCTGCGGCGGCCGCCAAACCGAGGAACTGCTCGGTAGCGCGGTCATGGCCGTACCGGTGACGGAAATCGCCGGCAACCACTCGATCTTCATTGCCACTACGCGCAAGAAATCCGATGATCCAAACAAGGTCTTCGATGGCGAACGCTCGGCGACGCTGAACTACGCGCGCGTCAACGTCACCGTGCCAGGCGTCCACCAGACCGGCCAGATCGAGCGGCGCTCGCGCGGCAAATCGAACGATCCGACCAAGTATTTCATGGCCTCCGAGGTCGTCGGCTACGACACCCAGCCGAAATTCTCTAGCGCGCTCAACGCCGACATCGCCGCGCGCGGCGGCCGCGTCATGGTCTTCGTCCATGGCTACAACACCGGCTTCGACGATGCCGTCTACCGCCTGACCCAGATCGTCCATGATTCCGGTTATCCCGGCACGCCCGTGCTGTTCTCCTGGGCCTCGGGCGCCAAGACCACCGACTATGTCTACGACAAGGAAAGTGCCAGTGCCGCCCGCGACCAGCTCGAAGTGACCTTGCGCATGCTGCAGCAGTCCGGCGCACGGCGTATCGACATTGTCGCGCATTCGATGGGAACCTGGGTGACCATGGAAACGCTGCGCCAGATGGCCATCAGCGGCGACCGCGACCTCGGCGGCAAGCTCGGCGACGTTGTGCTTGCCTCGCCCGACATCGATGTCGACGTGTTCAAGAGCCAGATGCGCCGCTACGGCAAGCCGGACAAGCCGTTCATCCTGCTGTTGTCGGACGACGACCGGGCGCTCAGGCTCTCCGGCCTGATCGCCGGTGCGCGGCCACGCGTCGGCGACTACAAGGACGCCGCCGATCTTGCCTCCTATGGCGTGACGGTGGTCGATCTCTCCAAGGTCAAGGGCAGCGACAGCTTCAACCACACGAAGTTCGCCGACAATCCGGCCCTGGTGAAGATGATTGGCCAGCGGTTGCGCGAGGATGACGGCTTTGCCAGCGACCGCGACGTGACCGACCGCATCAGCCTGCTTGGACAATAGATGCGGCGCAGCGGATTGCCGTGCCCGCTCACCATTGCCGAGCCATCAATCCACTTTGAACTGGACCGCGCCGGCCTCTGGCCTTATCGGGATAGTCAGCGACGTCATGCGTCTGACGTCCCCCTCTACGGGAGCCGGCGTGTGACTGTGCGTTTGAAGGGTTTGCTCGTCGTCGCATTTGCGCTCGCCATCGCCGGCTGCGCCGGCCCTACGCATGACCTCCTCAACAAGACCACCGTTGCCGCGCCAGCTTCGGACATCGCGGCTACGCATGAGATTTTCGTTGCGACGACGCGCCAGAGGGCAACGAAAGATCCGCGGCAGGTGTTCGACGGTGATCGTTCTCTGACCACCAGCTACGCCCGCGTCGACGTCACCGTTCCGAGAAGTCATCAGGTCGGCGCCATCGAGCGGGCCAAGGGGTCGGCCAACAGCAATCCGGCGAAGGATTTCACCGCCAAGGACGTCACCTACTATGAGGGCGCTCCGCAATTCGCCAAGGCGGTCGGCGCCGACATCGCCATGCGCGGCGACCGCGCGCTGGTTTTCGTGCACGGCTTCAACAACGGGTTCGACGACGGCATCTACCGGCTGACGCAGATCGCCCACGACACGAAATATCCGGGCACGCCGGTGCTGTTTTCCTGGGCCTCGAGCGCCAAGACCACGGGCTATATCTACGACAAGGACAGCTCAACCGCCGCCCGTGACGATCTCGAGGCGACGCTCAGGATGCTCGCCAAGACCCGAGTCAAGAGCATCGACATCATCGCGCATTCGATGGGAACCTGGCTGACGATGGAGGCGCTGCGCCAGCTTGCCATCACCGGCGACCGCGATCTCGGCGGCAAGCTCGGTTACGTCATTCTGGCTTCGCCGGACATCGATGTCGACGTGTTCAAGAAGCAGATGATCCGCTATGGCAAGCCAGACAAGCCGTTTGCCGTGCTGCTTTCAGGCGATGACCGGGCGCTCAAACTGTCTTCATTCATCTCCGGCGACAAACCGCGTGTCGGCGACTACGGCAACGCGGCCGATCTCGCCAGCTATGGTGTGTCCGTCGTCGACCTGACCAAGACCAAGGGCGGCGACGGAGGCCTCAACCACGCGAAATTTGCCGACAACCCGTTCCTGGTGCAATTGCTCGGTGACCGGCTGCGTACGCCGGCTGGCCTGGCTGCCGATGAGAACCCCGCCCAGCTTGCCAATATCGGCCAAGGCCTGGGCAAGGCCGTCGGCTCCGCCGCCGAAGTCATCATCACGACACCGTTCAAGGTGCTGACCATCGCTACCGGCGGTTAAGCAGGCCACCGGCGGCTGATCTAGACAAAAAGATCGACCTTCTGGAACGTCGTGACGTCGATCAGGCCGACGTCGGAGATCCTGAGCTCCGGAATGACGACCAGCGCCAGCAACGAGTGCTGCATGTAGGCGTTGTTCAGGGAACAGCCCATCTTGCGCATCGCCTCGGTCAGCTTGTCCGCCTTGGCGGCGACGATCTCGGCCCGCTCGTCCGACATCAGGCCGGCGATCGGCATTTCGACCAGCGCCAGTTCCTTGCCCTTGGAGAACAGCACGACCCCGCCGCCGACCTCGCCCAGCCGGTTGACCGCCAGCGCCATGTCCTGCTTGTTGGTGCCGACGCAGATGATGTGGTGGGCGTCATGCGCCACGCTGGAAGCCATGGCGCAGTCACCCATATAGCCGAAGCCGGAGACGAAGGCATTGGTGACGCCGCCGGTGCCCCTGTGCCGCTCGACCAGCGCGATCTGGCAGATGTCGTTGCGGCGATCCATGGCGACCAGCCCGTCCTCGACTGGAAGATCGGCCTCCAGCGCCCGCGTCGGCGCCTGGTTCTCGATGACGCCAATGACCCGCACCCGCACCTCGTTGGCGCCCTTGGGCGCCGTAATGTCGAAATCGCCGGCCTTCAGCTTCTTGCCCAACTTGACGGTGTTCTTCGCCGTCTTCGGATAGTCATAGGCGGGAATGTCGATGTCGAGCTTGCCGCCCTTGGCCAGCCTGACGCCGCGCGCATAGACCTCGTCGATGGTCATCGCGGCGAGATCGGAGACGATCAGCAGGTCGCCCAATCGCCCCGGCGCGATCGAGCCGATCTCGCGCTCCAGCCTGAAATGCTGGGCGGTGTTGATCGTCGCCATCTGGATCGCCGTCACCGGCTTCAGCCCTTGGCTGATGGCGTGGCGCACCACCCTGTCCATGTGGCCTTCGTGAACCAGCGTGCCGGAATGGCTGTCGTCGGTGCACAGGATGAAATTGCGCGGATCGATGCCGCCTTCGGTCACCGCCTTGATCTGCGAGGCGACATCGTACCAGGCCGAGCCCAGCCGCAGCATCGCCTTCATGCCCTGACGCACGCGGGCGATAGCGTCCTCGGCGCGCGTGCCTTCATGGTCGTCCTCGGGGCCGCCGGCGACATAGCCGTGGAACGGCAGGCCGAGATCGCGCGAGGCATAATGCCCGCCGACCGTCTTGCCTGCATGAACTGTCGCCGCGATCTCGCCCGACATCACCGGATCGTTGGCCACGACACCAGGGAAATTCATCACTTCGCCGAGCCCGATGATGTTTTCCCAGCTCATCGCTTCCGCTACATCGGCGACCGTCAGTTCGGCGCCGGCATGTTCGAGCCCCGGCGCCGAGGGCACGCAGGACGGCATCTGGACATGCACGTTGACAGGCATCGCCACCGCCTCGTCATGCATCAGCCGCACGCCGGGCAGGCCCAGCACATTGGCGATCTCGTGCGGGTCGATGAACATCGAGGTGGTGCCGTGCGGGATGACGGCGCGGCAAAACTCGGTCACCGTCACCATGCCGCTCTCGACATGCATGTGCGCATCGCAGAGCCCGGGCACCAGATAGCGCCCGCCGGCGTCGACCACCTTGGTGCCCTGGCCGATCGCGTGGCTGGCATTCGGTCCGCAATAGGCGAAGCGGCCGCCGGCAATGGCGATGTCGGTGCCGGCGATGATCTCGCCGGAATGAACATTTACCCAGCGGCCGTTGCGGATGACGAGATCGGCGGGCTTGCGACCCATGGCGACGTCGACGAGATGGGTCGCCATCTCGGTCCAGGGCTTGGGTTTCGTCGCATGCGCCGCCGGCTTCTTTGCCATGAAGGAACTCCTGTTTGCGCGACTGTGCCAATCCTGCCTGGTTTTGACCAGCGCCAAACCGCGGATAGGGTGAGGCCTACGCAACCTTCACCACGGCTATCGCGCCCACCGGCCAAAATCCATTCCGCGAGGCGATGGAGTTCGCCGGTCGCGGGGCTTCGGCTTGCCACCGGAGGGGTGCGGCAGGCGGCATAGGAAATCTGATTCCGTTTTGCGGCAAATCAGGTTACGTTGCCTGCAAGGATTTTTCTTGCTCTTCGTCCGGGGAGTTCGATGTACCGCCTTATCGTCGCAAGTGCCGGTCTTCTTGCAGCCCTGTCCGTGCCGGCTTTGGCAGCCGACCCGGCAGTCGATGTGCCGATGACCGCGCCCGGCTTCGACTGGACCGGCTACTATGCCGGTATGCAGGCGGGTTATGGCTGGGGCCAATCCGATATCTCCGGAACCGACGGCGGACCGTTTTCCGTCTCGCCCGACATCGACGGCGGCTTCGTCGGCGGCCACGTCGCCGGGCTGTGGCAATTCGACCAGGCGGTGATCGGCGCCGAGGCCGACCTCAACTATTCCTCCGTCGACGGGACGGCCGACCTAGGCGCGGGAAACACGTTCGGTACCGACGTCAAGTGGTTCGGGTCGGTCAATGCAAAGGCCGGCTATGCCATGGACCGCGTGCTTGTCTATGGCATAGGCGGCGTCGCCTTCGCCGGCATCGAAACCTCGCAAGCCGCGGGCGCCGCCTTCTCCGAAACACGTACGAATGTCGGCTGGACCGTGGGCGCCGGCGTCGACTATGCGTTGACCGACAAATTCGTCGTCGGCGCGCAGTATCGCTACTACGATTTCGGCTCGGAGCACTTTGATGGATCCAACGGCTTCACCGACCGCGACCAAGATACGAAGCTGAACACCGTCGGCGTCAATCTGAGCTACAAGTTCTGAACATCGCCAATATCGGTCGGCGAACGACCGATATGGCGTGATTGGCAATTGCGATGAGAGGGGCGGCCGGCGCCCCCAGTGGGCGGGGGAATGGGTTGGGCCTGGTAGACGCCGGCCTCGGTGGATCAAGTCCGCCGTGCAAACACCCTACGCATTGCGCGCGGCGCGCTAAATTCCGCGATCACACCAGTATCGTTACGCCCCTTCCTCTGGGATGAGCGGCGTTCGGACTGCCAAGAACACGACTTGACGGCCTGCGTCTGGCGTCTGAAAAGGGCTGGCCTGCGGACGTGGCGGAATTGGTAGACGCAAGGGACTTAAAATCCCTCGATCTCTGATCGTACGGGTTCGATTCCCGTCGTCCGCACCACGTTGAAATCGTTAACATTATTGCCTATCTATGGATTCACTGGCTACCCTTGAAAAATGCCGTTTGGGTAGCCGTAGGGGTAGCCGGACAACGAAATGGCAGCGCGTCGCCCGTATGCCGCAGCGCCTTGGCTAATTGAGAAATGCCTAATAAGCTCGCGTCGGTTGGGGACCGTGGCCTGTGGGGGAACATCCTGATTTCAGCAAGGCGATGGCCGAACTCGCTGCCATGCGAGCACGGGGCGATATAGAGCAACCTGAGTTCGAAACTGCGCGGGGCCTTCTAAGGGAGCGATACGGCATCGCACCCGGTCAGCCGTCAGCCGTCTCATCTCAACCGAAAAGTCGCATGTCAGAGAATGAGGCAGTAAAGAAAATTACGACTTGGATTCTGATCGCAGTCGCTGCTTTCGCATTGATGAAGACTTGCTCAAAAGGGGGTCACACCGACGTCGCGGTGCAAGAAGAACGGAAGGATGGCTCTCAGTGCTTCAGCGCATGGGACGGCTCAAGCCGCGAGCTAGTCCGCTTGGTCACGGAGAGGCTTCGCGATCCGGAGTCTTTTCAGCACTCAGAGACAAAGACATCTGAGCCAGACAAGAGCGGGCATCGCACCGTTCTCATGGAATATCGCGCGAAGAACGGCTTTGGCGGCTACAATGTAGGCTACGCGACGGGCTCGCTGAACATTTCCGATTGCGCAATTACCGACTTCAGTATGCTGGCCCAATAAAAAAGGCCCGCCACCGTGAGGCAGCGGGCTGTAGGTCGGCAAATTTGCCGAATCTCAATGCCGGGTTGCCGACATCGCCTCCAACATATCCCAAGCGGCATCGCGGTTTCGGTGCTTGCCGGGAATGCTGACCCAGCAACTTCTCGCGACGATCCACGCCCGAATGTCTTCATCGGGATGCACATCGGTCATAAGGGCCGTCCAGTCCCACTTTCGGGCCTTGCAGCGCATGACGTCGAGCACAAACCAGCCCTGAGGCGGACGGTCACGTTCGTCCCGATCAATTCCCCTGGCTTGCTCGCTCATGACGCCACGAAGGCGGCGATTACCGCTTCCCTTGTCATCGTCTGGTGACCACCGTCAGCCATGTCATAGCGGCGAAGTAGTTCGGCTAAGGTGATCGTGCCGGCGCGCATGTAACTGCCTCGACCTGTCGGGATTAGCGCTCTCATCATTGCACCTCGCAGAGCGATGAGAGGCAGGCAACAAGTTCTCCCTCGTCAAACTCAGTGCTTAGGCGTTTGTTGCCGCGAAGGAGAGAGGAAGCCTTGGCTCGAACATCTTCGATCGACTGACAGGGATGGCGAAGCACAACGCCAAAGGCCTCCTTTGCGGTAGAAAAGGCTTCGTCGGTCTGACGGTACGCTTCGGGATGCCCGCTGGCCTCGATGACGGCTTCACCTTCTCGGAGCGACGCGACCCCCTCGGTGCCTTGAGCTTCAATGTCGCGCATCCATCCGTCATAGGCTGATCGGTTCATCATGCCGCCAGCAAAGGATTTTTCGATCTGGTCCCGCTTGCGCTTGATTTCAGCTTCAAGAGCCTTGGAGGTACGGAAAACCATGGGAATGTGTGACCAACGGGAGCGGATGCCGCCGGGGGCCTTCCACTCCGGAAAGAGCTTTTCGCCGAGAGCTTCGGCAATGGCGGCTTCGCGTACCTCGCAAGCGCTGTAGTGGTCTTCAGCCGACTGGTAGTCCAAGAGAGCAACTTGCAAGCTCCTGGTGATCGGCGACAAGTCAGGCGCGGTCGGCGCCGCTGTAGCGCCCGCTATTGCCGGAATTGAGGCTATGCCCGCCAGCAATAGGCGACGGGAAACATTGGCCGCGGGCATAGCTTCGCCGGCGGCCGGAACATGGGTGTTCGGCATTTCATTTTCCTCTCGCCTGATCGTTGAATGCTCGCCCTTGGCGCCCAGGCTCCCGCCAATAGGAATCTTCGCTTGATCGGGAGTCCGAGGGAAATCACAAGATCCGTCGTGCCCGCTATTCACATGCTAGGCGCGGTATTGCTCGCCGAGCGACTTGTTGATACGAATAGTATCGAACTAAGGCGAATGGCATGTCAATACTAAAAGTATCGATACGGCAGGTGAAAGCAGCTCGGGCACTGCTAGGATGGTCTCAGGCCGACCTCGCGCGCGCATCATCAATTTCCGAGCCCACCGTTAAACGGCTGGAGTCAGCTGACGGCGAATTGGGCGGCCGCCAAGATACAGCAGACGCTATCTGCCGCGCCATCGAATCGGCCGGCGTCGAGTTCATCCCCGAGAATGGTGGCGGCGCTGGCGTGAGGATTCGCAAGGCCGCACCAGCCGACGGCGGTTTTGTCGGGAACGGCTAATACAGGTTTGCAAACGGAGTTAAGGCCGCCGTGAAGCGAGGACAAGAAGATCTGGGATGGCAAGGTCCGATGGTCTTTGTCGCCATTGCTGTGGCCACGCTTGCGGTCTGGAGCATCTGGCCAGCTCACTCCGCAGTCTGCGGCAAAGATGAAGGCGCCGCCATCTGTGTCAGGGAATGGTTCGGTGCCGCGAGCGGATGGATGGCGGCGGTCGCCGCCGCGGTCGCGATCGGACCGTTACTTGGCCAGTTGCGGGAACAACGAAGGCAGACGGAATTTGCCTTGGGCCACGCATCGGCAACTCTAAGCGCCGCCCACGTCATAAACAGCCTCGAGGATGCGGTTCTGCACGTAGTCAATTGGAATCGATTTCCGTCTGACGTCATCGCTGTGCGAATGGATGCAAGCCAATTTGCCGCTGGGATGGCGATGTCGAAGGTTTCCATTTCCGGAAAGTCGGTAGAGCGCGACACAAGGATGGGAACTCTCAAAGGCATCGTGCGCATTCCAGGGTGGGAGGATCGCAACGGACCGCCGCCCTTTGCCGACGTCACGGTCTACATCACCTTCCATAATGACGCGCCGGAGATCGTTCCTGTCGAGTTCGAAGTTGAACTTGTTGTCTATGCGGAAGCGCCATATCGAACGACGCTGCGGGCATCGATGAATGTCCGTAGCAACGATTTTTAAAAAGGGCGACATCACCTGCCGCATTGACCCGGCGTGGCTTCGCAATCTCCCGCCCCTCTTTCGAAGGTCGGCTTCCAGTCCTTCATGCGCGCCTGCTGGTGGCGTTCGTAATCAGGCACGAAGGTGAAGAACACCGGCCGACGATCGCGGCCAGCTGCCTTGCAATCCGAACAGCCGAACAGCCCGACGAGATCCTGGTGCATCGATCCGTGATCAGGCCCGAGCCGGTCAATCAACGCCTGGACGTCGAGTTTTGTCGACTTGCAGCACATGGGGTGACTGCAGTTGACGTGCAGAGTTTCGCGGGCGGCAAGGGTTTCGGCGAGGGTCTTTTGAGGCATGGCGAACTCCGTTTGAGGGTGATCGCCGCAACGGGAGGATTATATTCCCGATTTCGATGTCAATGACCAGCAGCTTTCAATTCCTTGGCGTGGGCGAGTTGTCTCATCAGTAATGTGAACTTATTTGCCAGTGCTGGTATTTGAGCGACCGTTCGCTCGACGAATTTCGCCGCCGGAGCGCAAGCCAGATACTCGCCTCGGAGATGGTCTGCCGCATCGCGCTCAGCGCTGGCGAGCATTCCCGGCTTGAATGAATCCTGAGAACGAGCTGTCTCCCTCAAGATTGAGCCCGCATCGGGCTTCTCAGGAAAGCAATACCTGTCGATCGCTTCGGAGTAAGCGTATGCCCTGATGAACGGCAGATCTGCGATCTCCCTGGTGAATCCGTCGATGAAGGCATCAGCGGTCCAGGGCTCGCGAACAATCACGACAGGCTTAGTCGTGTTGCGAACAGGCTCCCCCGTGTTTTCGAAAGCCATCGCAGCGTCAGCGGTGGACCAGACCGCCAACATGCAGACAGCAATTGCCCGTTTCAGTCGAAGGTCCATCGGACGTTCTTTATTGGCCAATCGGCGCAAAAGAATGGCGGAAAGGTGAGCGAGTGACCGACGTAAAGCCTCACCAGCGCTCGTTTCCGCCGGCCGCCGTCCTACGCCGCCGCCGTCTGCCGCGCGTCCTAGCGCCCGCCTATGGCCAGCCGCATGCATTGCGAGGCCATCGACCGCGACAGACCTTCCTGCTTGTCGAGCCACGGCCCGAAATGCCCGTGAGGCAGCGACGTCTTGTTGTGAAGTAGCCAGCGACCGACGGCGAGCTTCTGGTGGATCGACAGGTGGCCGCGGGGAATGGCTCGAGTGTCGGCCGACGGCGGGTCTGCCAGCGGCACGACGTTGCTAGGCGATATCAGCGCCAGATAGGCGCGATGCACCTCATGCTGCTTATCGGCAGGCAGTTTGTTGAACTGGCGCACCGTCATCCCACAACCGATCGCCAGGACAGCGGTGTGACGCTCCTCGCCGCGAAGGCGCCGGAGTCGCTGTCCTTGCCATTGGTTGGGCAGCCGATAGGTGCCGACGCCCTCGATCTCGATTTCGGTGAAGGGTGTTCTCGCAAGCAATGCCGCGCCTCGCTGTGAACGTGGCGGATATTGCATAAGTCTCGACTTATACGCAAGCCAATTAGCCAGCGCCGATCAGATAGAGCAAGGCGCTCACAACCGCCGCGATCGAGGCCCCGCCTATGAACATGAGACGGCGCTGCCCGTTTGCGCCGAGTGACGCGTTTCTTTCCGTCCGCTTGAGCGTAGGCGCTGTAGAGGCGCCGGCCGTCCTCTCCGAAACGATCGCTGTTCGGATAAGCCTTCTTAGCCTTCTTCTTCGGAGCGAGCATCCGCTGCCCTCTTGGCCATCTTCGCCTCTTTCAGCAGCTTGGTGGTGTTCATCTGCTTGCCGCGATGCTGGTTGCAATGCCAGCAAGCGGCCGCCAAGTTTTTGAGATGGTCGGTTCCGCCTTTCATCTTGGCCTTCAAGTGCTCAAGGGTCATTGCCAGTTCGCCAGCCTCGGTGAACTCGCGGTGACAGTACAAGCATCTCCCACCCTGACGCCTATGAACCTCGCGTCGTGCAAATGCCCGGTATTGCGGATCTTTTAGTGTCGGCATGCATATCCCCCAAACAAAAGGGATCATGCCCGCGAGAGAACGTCAATCCTTGCATTAGAGGATGCTTGACTACGCCGTCGGGCCCGCCAAAGTGGTGCGGTGCACAAGGACAAGGTCATTTGGACATTAAGCACATCGTTGCTTTCGCCATGGGCAACATGCCCGCCATCGGGATAGCCGTCGTCGCGATGGCAGTGGTCGCTGCCGTGTTTCTATTGATCACGGGTCGAAAACGCCCAAAGGCAATGTCACCAAATGAACGGCGTTTTCGAAACGTGTTCGCGATGATGACAGAAGAGCGCCGACAGTCGCTCATCTCCTATTATTCGCGGAAGCACGGATGCGGGCGCGAGGAAGCCATGCAGCGAGCCGTCGACGATCGGGCGCGAGACGAAGGGCGCTGGTAGCGTCCACGCCTTCGCCGGCTAGGTCCGACGGCGTATCTGGACTCCAAACGGCAAGAGTCGCATTCTGCCCTCGGGAGAGGGCTATGGGCGATCAGTTCGAAAGTCCGTGGGGGAAGTCGCAACCGGCGCAACATCGCAGGAATCGGATGCCTTTGGCTTGGATGCTCGTTGCTGCATTCGGCGGCGCTGCGGCTGGCAATTACCTGTGGTGGAATTCTTCTAGCCTCGTCACCTCGATCAGCAATTTCGGGGCAACTGCCGGTTGCTACATCAAGGGGAATATCTCGATCGGCAGCGGCGAGCACATCTATCACGTCCCCGGCCAATAGCACTATTTCGAGACGAGGATCAGCCCTGAATATGGCGAGCGCTGGTTCTGCTCTGAAGCCGAGGCGCAGGCGGCCGGCTGGAGGAAGGCTAGGCGGTGAAGCGCGCCTGATGCCGAGGGGCAAATCATCATCGACTGATCCGACGTTAACCGGTTGTTCGCCGATCCTCGATTAGCTTCCGCGGATGGATACCACGTTCGATAACCTGGTCGAAGCCGTGAAGGCACCTCCAAAGAGCGCTCGGCTTGGCGTTGTGCTGGTGACCTTTGCCATCCTCGCCGCTGTTGCCGGCGTCGGCGTTCTGTTGAAAGGCGCCGTTCACGATGAGCCGCAGCTGCCAACCGTCGATATTGGCCAGATACTCCACCCCGGAGTGGTTTGAGGAGGCGGCCGGCTGGCAAAGGCGGCCGAAGCGATTCGCGCCGCCGGGCCGGCTAGCTCCTCGGGTAGGCGGCAGCCGGCACGGTGAAGCCGCCATCCGAACCATAGCGCGCAACGCCTTTGGTGATGCGCAGTTCGTCGAGCCAGCCATTGAAATAGCCAAAGCCGACGACATGTCCGCCGAGCGAAAGCACACTGCTACTGTTGAAGTTCGTTCCCGTCGCGCCCGTCTTGGAACCCTTCATCACGCCGTCGATGTAGAGGCGCATCTTACCTGACGAGTCACGATCGATGGCGAAGTGAGACCAAACGCCGGAGGTTAGGCCGGCGCTGGTGGTATTGACCTGGTGCGCGATGTTCGATCCATCCGTCGAGAATAGGAAATCCACGGCAGAGTTCGAATTATGAGAGAAACGGAACGACGTGTTTCCGGCGCCGCTGTCCTGAATGAGGAAATAGTCAATTCCAGCAGGCCAGGCGCTGCGCGCGAAAAATTCAATCGTGAACTCCCCTGGAAACACCCAGTCGGCGCTGTCCGGCACGGAGACCGTGTCGCCAGATCCGTCGAGCAGCAGGGAGGCAGTGCCGAACTTCTGTTGCGCCGTGTCGAGTTGGGCGTTGCCGGTGAATGTCAGCGTTTTGGCCGAACTGCTCTCGTCTGTGGACGATGTGGCCGCGTCAACGCCATTGAAGCCGCAGAGCAGAACCACATTTGCGAAGTTTGGATCGGAACCGCCACCACCTCCGACCGCCGGGTTTCTGAACATCTGTCCTGTTGAAAGCATCATTGGCGTTTCACCTTTCAAAAATGGCGATGGAATAGGGCTCGCAGATCGATCGCGCGATATCGCGGACGCCTGCGGTCACGTCGAAAACAGCACCTTGGATCTGATCGCTGATGTCGCCCTCGATGACGACTTCCGACGGGTCAAATCCCCCGCCATAGACCATGAGATCTGAAAGCAGATCGGAGAGGTTCCTAAGCGTGCCGTTGCCGGCGACATTAAACCGGCGCCGCTGCGGCAGGACGACGTTGTCGGTCGTGATGGCAGTGTCGCTCAGCCCATCATAGACATATCGCCAGGACGAAACTTCGGTCGCCTTGCTGACGGTCCTTGTCAGGCCGGTGTCGAGGTTGGTGAAATAATAGTTTGTGGTGGTCTGGACGAACAATTCATCATCGAGTCGTTGCTCATCGGGACCGGCGAGAGACCGGGCCGAAGCCGCTTCCAATTGGTAGGCAACTGCCTTTGTCCACACCACGGCGCCGGTCGTGCCGTCGATGCGAATTGCCTCCGCGTTGTCGGTCCAGACAATCACGTCATTGTCGTGCCAGATGGCATAGAGGGGAGCGTCCGCGAACGTCGCATGCTCTGTCAGCAGCGTGGTCAAGCCGGTCGAGGTGACAACCATTTTCCATAGGCTATTGCCGGCGCAGACCCATATGTCCGCGTCGGCATCCCGAATATTGCCTGGCGTGAAGCATTCCGGCCGGCCGCGCCCATCCCAGGTTGTTCCCGAGATCGAGACTTGCGACATGGTGGTCGAGGTGAATTTGTAAAGCGACGTGTAGCCGAGATGGAACGACGACACGGCAATGATCCCGGTGTTCCCGATCATGAGCGCGCAGGCGGCATTTACCGACTGACCTGGATCGCCGGCAGAGTCCGCACCCTCGGCAACGGAGGAGCCCGAGACGGGATCGATCAGCAACGGATACATGCCGCCCAGGGGACCGACCACAACACCAACGGCAATGAGCCGATCGATCTCCGGGATATAGCGGAAAAAACTCTCATCGAGGCCCGAATAGGCTCGGCCGAGGCCGTTGAGCGGCACCGCATATATCTCGCGAAGGAATGACGTAGAGAAGCGCCTGATGAGCCCCGATGAGGCGGAATAGCCGTACCAGTTCGAACTTTCCCAATCGACCGCCGCCACCGTGTTGACGGCATCCGACGAAAAGCCTTGGAAGCTTTCCACAGACGCGCTGTCGCCGATCGCCTGGACAAACTCACCTTCGAACACTGGCGGCGATCCGAAGCCGAAGACGTCATAGTTCTCGACCACGACATCAAGGTAGCCACGATGGGCGGAGACGTTCTCTGCGCCCTCTTCGCGCACCATTGCCGGATCGCGCCCCTGGCTGGAGCGCCCGTCATAGAAGCGAAACCTTAGACCGGATGCGCGATAACCGTTGGTCGCATCATAGATCAGCTTTCCGTTGGCATAGAGCTTGCGGAGTGACCACTGCGAATTCGGCACCAGCGGCCTGGCGAAGCGAAGCCTGGCGGTCAGATTGCTCGTCGTCGTGGTGACCGTGTCCCAAAATTCCTGATGTGATCTTGTTCGGATTGCTGCCGTATCGCGTCACGGTCGGCAGCGCGCCGCCGGAACCTCCCTGCATGGCCGCGAGCGCATCCATTGACGCGTTCTCTGCCGCACGGAACGCCTGGGCAAACTGCCCTGTGATGGTGTTTGCCGCGGCACCGGCGGTGCCCTGCACTTCCGCCAGTTTAGCCTTTAGGTCGTTGAGGTTCGCGATGGCCTCGTCGATCTCCAATTTGACGTCGGCGCCTTGCTCGGCCTGCTGCTTTAGTTCCGCGAGTTTCTGTTCAACGAAACTGATGCTGTTTTCCAGCGCGGACGTGTCGGCCGCCGTGAATTTCAGCGGACCATTGATCACCTTATCCGCAATGCTGCCGGGGATGATTGTCAGCCCTGTGATTTGGGAAAGCAGATCCCTGAAATTCGTAGCGCTGGGATTGTTGCTAAACGCGGTCAGAGCCTGCGAAATGCCGTTTATCTCTTTCGAGAGCCCGGCGATATCGCTTGTCAGCGCCACCAGGCCCGGGCCCGCGTTGATGAGCGCCTCGCCAAGCTGGACGTCAATAACCTTCGACAGGACGTCGAGTTTGTCGTCAAGTTCGCCCGCCTTCTGCAGCAGTTCGTCAGGGATAATGATGCCCATATCGCGGGCGGACTGTTTGAACTTTTCAATGGACGCCCGGCCCTGCTCAAGGATGCGGGACATCTCGATGCCGCCCTTGCCGAAGATGACGGTCGACAGCGCGGCTTTCTGTGTCGCATCACTGGTGTTCGCCATCGCATCGGCGACAAGCTTGAGCCGTTCCTCCTGGTCCTTAGTGTTGAGGATGGCCTGCAGCAGTTGCGGGTTGAGGTTCTTCAGGCCGGAATACAGCGCGCCCTGGCCATTGGCAGCAAGGCCGGCATTCTTGGCGAAGATGTCCAGCGAGGAATTGATGCTGTCATATTCGATATTCGCTTGTTTCGCTGCAAACGTCAGGGCCTGGAAAGTGTCAGTCTTCAGGCCGGCGGTCTTGGAATCGGTCGCGATCTTGTCGTAATCGCTGATCGTCTGCTTCAGTTTTTCAAATGCGCCGCTCAAAGATGCAACGGCAGCAAGGCCAGCGCCGGCAGCAAGGCCGGTGCCGAAGTTTTTGAGCGAAGCGCCGATCGAATTGACGCCTTTCTCGACGTTCGAAACGCTCTTCGCCATCCTGGCGCTTTGCTGCTCGACCGTGGTGGCGCTCTGTTTGAAGCCGTCCGCGAATGACCGCGCGTTCGTCGAAAGATCGATGCTGATCGAGCCGACCGTCGCAACCATGTTCAGGCACTCCCTTTAGTTTCGATCGCCTCGACCTCGGCCGTCAGCGCTGCGTTATGTGTTGCGAGCCAGCCGCTCACTGCGTGTTCGACCTCCTCGATTGCCTGCAATCCCGAGCCGCTGACCAAGAGAGCCATCTCAATGCCGGCGACGATCATGTTGCGGGCGATCTCGAGTTGTTGCGCTTTGCGTGCCTCGTCGGCCGCTTCCGCGCGCTCGGTCCAATATGTCGATGACTTGCCAGTCATTGACAGGCCTCCTCCAGCCGCTGCTGCAGTTCGAGCGCTTGCGGAAACGAGAGTGCGAACAGGTTGTTGGCAGACGCCGGCATCTCCCAATCTGGGTCACAGCCCAAGGGATGATTTGGCAGCGGGGACATCTCCCAAGGTTTGAGGCCGAGCGCCCGATGCAGGGCGCTAAAGTCGCGTGCCTTGTAGGCCTCGATCGCCTCCACAGTGATCGGGTGCCGGCGCTTGGACTTCGGGATGCGGCGCTTCATCTGGGATCTCCAAATTTTTCCAGCGCCCAAGCTGGCGTCGACGGCCACCATTCGGGCCGGCTGGCTAAGAACGCGGCACCAAGGCGCGTCCAGGCTTCGCGCGCGTCCCTAAGTTTCTGTGGGTCGTTGTGCTCGATGGCGTAGCCGTATTCCAACAAGTCGCCGAAACCATCCGAGCCGGTCTGGAACATCTCGGCCCAGGCATTGACCTCCGCTGAAATGTGCTTCTTTCCTGCGCGTCGCTTGACTGGCATTGCGTCAATCCCGATTGCTTCTGATGGAAGGCGGGCGCCGGGCGTCAGGTGCGGGTTCCCCGTCGAGATCCAGTTCACGAAGCAGCCTCGCAAAGCCGACTTTCGCGTCGCGTTCGATCGCCACTTCTGGACGCGCCTTGGGGTTGCCCTGAGAGTCGGTGAAGGTAAGGCCGTGTTGTGCGATTGCGGCGCGGGCTGCCTGCATTCTCTCCCAGCTCTCGCAGGCGGCCTGGAGCAATCGAAGGTGATGAGGCTCCAAACTGTATTCGGCGTTCACCTCAGCCCACCATTTCTTGGACGCGGGCGAGAGATGGGCGGGTGCGGGAACCTTCGGTGCACGGACAGCCTTGCCGCCCGACTGGTTGCCGATCGGGACAACGTTCAATCCTGCTGCTGAAACCGGCCCCCTAGCGCCCATGACGCAAACCTCGCGCGCGTGGAACGAACCGGGGGAACGCAACTGCGTGTGATGCTATCGCAAGCGGTCTAGGGAATCGTGCCCCTGAGTCCTGCAAGTCCCCCCGGAGGGCTTGGTCTGTTGGCCGGTTGGCGGGGTTGTTGTCGCTGGCCGTCATTGGCGCATCTCCGACCAGTAGCCGAAATGCTCGACAAGCGAGCGCACAAGCGCTGAGGTGACATCGAGCGCCAATTGCTTGTCGCCGTCGAAGTATTCAGGACGCAGGCGCATCGATAGGAATGCGGTGTCGTCTGGGTCTCCCGTATGTCCGGTGCCGACGACGTGCATTCCGTCTTCAGACAGGTCGAGGTCGACTTGCTCGATGGGTTTCGTGGCGAAGATCATCTCGCCTCCTTCATTTGCTTGATGGTCTTCGGAACGTCGCTGCCCGACTTGGCGCAAAGCGTCCAAGCCGCGCCGTCTCCGGGCTCGATGCCGTTGCTTTCCACATTGCAGTGCCACAAGGCGCCGGAGCGGGTGACGAGCGCGCCGAAAGGATAGGTGACCTGCCTCTGCCAGGTGCCTGCATACTTGGCGCCCGACACAATGCCGTCTGCCTGATCAGCAATGCGCGCTTCGAGCTGTTCATATTTGTCCCGCATGATCACATGAAACTCGGCGATAAGCTGGAACGTCATGCGCGTCGAAAGCGGCTTGGCGAGATCCTGGAAGTCATGAGTCCTGGTCAATAGGTCAGTGACTTTCTTGACCTCGTTGAGGAATTTAGCTTCTGACGACTTCGTGGTGGTGCGTTTAGCCATGGTGCTTTCCTCAGCGATGGCTCATCGAGCGCGTCAAATATCCGCCCGGCTGCTTCCTGACGGTCGCCGTTGCCTTCACGGGCAATGTGGGCAAGGTCCGCCAAAACTTTTCCGCGTGCGGGCCGATCGGCTTCAGGCCGCGGCAAAGATCGAAACGAGCTTCGAACAACTTGCCGTTATGCCGGCAGCGTTCGCCTTCCCGATAGGAGATCAATCTGTTCCACGCGTCGGTCATGACCGAGATCCTTTCGAAATCATTTTGCTGATTGTGTTCGCCATCGGCTCGATCAGTCGTCGCGCGATAGGTGCGTCGCTGATGAGTCCGGAAAACTCGATGCCGGCTTCCCGCGCCTGACTGGTGAGGCCGGCCGCAACTTCAAGCAGTTCCAGAACGTCGCCGAGATGCTGATTGATCAGCGCTCCAAGGCCCTCGATATCGCCACCAAGGGATGCCCGAGCATGGTCACGATAAACCGCCCGCAGCGCCTCAAATTCGACCCGCGTTTCGCGCTCTCGCACCTCAGCCTCCGCCACGTCCTCGGCGAGGCTCTTCAGCGTTGCATGCAGCACGGCAGTCGGGAGCTTCATTCGGCCAGGATTGTCGACAGTCTGCTCGATCTTGAGGCTCTCGCGGCGCCCGACAAGAGCGCGCAGATCCACTGAGGCTTTGCGGAATGCCTTCTCCGCTGATGCAAAGTCGGCGCTCGGTTTCGGCAATCGCAACGCCGATCGGTAAAAGGCTGCATCGCTTGCGGCAGGGAAGATTTTGCGCGTCAGGTTCATGACCCTGATGTCGCACTTGAAACGCGATGGGTCGCTTCGCGTTTGTCACGTTCGGCGAAAATATTCGCGGAGCGCCGCGAGATCGACCTGCCAACGTCCACCGCTTCGCCGGCCATATCCTTTTCGCCGGCAAAGGCTTCGGACCGTATCGAGCGCCACACCTAACGACTCGGCGGCTTCACCGGTTTCGACCCAGATCGGGCAAGACTGCTTCTGCTCTGCCTCTTCAAGCTCGGCGACAAGCAACGTCAATTCTGCAAGCTTCGACCGAACCTGAGCGAGTTTGCGTGCGGTGCTCATGTGGCACCCGTTTCGCCCAACAGGGAACGATATCGCCATCCATGGGTTACAAACCCATGATGAACGACAAAGAACACCACGGACTCAGGATGGCGGCCGAGATCGCCAATGCCCAGCGGCGCATCAAACGGACCGAGATCGCTCTCAAACGCACCGAAGAATTGGTGGCCGAAAACATCGAGCGGAGCAGCAGGATGCGGCGTCTGGTCGAGGCGGCAGACCGCCTGGTAGTCCGCGGGGGTTGATCCGGTCTTGAGCCCGCTCATGAGGCCAGACCCTTGCGCTTCAGGGTTCGTAACAAAGCATCGGAAACCTTGCCTACATCACCAGGGGACTGGTCCCGAGATATAGAGGTGCCCACGGTTTCCGTACTATGGCTAGTGCCCACGGTTTCCGTACTATGAAACGGCTCTGAGAGGTGCGGTTTCCGTACCGACGTGTGGTACGGTTTTCGATACTGGGGATTTGTTTTGTCAGACGCCTTTCTCGCAGCAGAAGCCACAAGTTCCGCATGCTCTCGCGTGTCAATGCTACGCCAATCGTCCGTTGGCTCGGTCAGCCGCGTAGGGCGGTATGTGAGGCGATAGACGTTCGGACGCCTCCACTCTGCATTGCCGGCTCTGCCGCGCTCGGTGACCTCCACAAAGCCCAGCGCGACCACTTCGCGGATGGCTGGTGCGATGGCCATCCTATGCACGCCGTATTCTTCGAACTGGTCGAAGGTGGTCGGCAATTTGCCGTTGTCGTCACCGCCATGGCTGGCCAGTTCGATTTCAAGCCTGGCCAAGATCCTATGGCCAGACAGTGACAACGCGCGAAAGGCCGGCGAGCGCTGCATGTCGATCAATCGCCATGAGAACTGCCCGCCGATCTGTGTCCGCTTGCCGCGCCGCGCACGCCCCTTGTCCTCGCCCATCAGGCACCTTTGCGCAGGAGCACATGAAGGCGGCGATGATGCTTGCGGCAGAGGCAGATTATAAGCATCTGGTCCGCTTCTGGATCTGGGTGGTGACAATCAACCTGGGGGTTGCCACAAACCTCGCAGGGCCAGACGATCAGCTTGCCCTTTTTGCGCGCCTGGGCAACGACAGCATGGGCGCGGCGAGCGGCGGGATTGGCGCGGTTCCACGCACGCTGAGAATGCCATTTCGGGTCTGGCGAGCATTGCTGTTGCCGGCGGCGAGTGCTACTGTCCGAACTGTCTGTAGCTGCCAAGCAAGACATTTCGGAGCCGGCTCGCGTTTCAACGAACGCGTCCGGCTTTCGACTTTCGAGGTGCTCCATCAGGTTGCCCTCGCCAGCGCCAGATGGTGTTGGCGGATAGCCTCACAGCTTTCCTTGGTGGTCAGTCCCAACGCCTTAAGTGCTGGGATAGCCGGGCCGCGAATGTGGCGCGGCGTGTCCTGGATGAACCTCAAGCCGATCTCGACTTTCGAGGAATCGCAGGCGGCATGATCGTCGGTGCGGAGGCCGGTCATTTATGCGGCCCTCCGAACGTTCACGTATTTCGAAGCCAGAAACGCGCAAAGGTCAGGGCGGCTGTACCTCACCGCCTTCGGCGACAATCTCATATAGTTCGGGCCGGCCCCCCGATGGCGCTGTTTCTTCACGCTCAGCGGCGAGATGCCAATGATCGCGGCGAGGTCTTCGGAGTCGAAGACTGCCGGCAATTCGTCGTCGGTGGCGAGGCGCTGGTAGAGTGCTAGACCGGTAAGTCCTTGGGAAGTCCAGAATGCAATGCGGGCTGAGAACGCCCTTGCTGCTTGGTTGTCCATTGTGTCCACCTTTGAGTTGAGGTGGAACCCTTTCTAACCACAAAGGCGCGCAAGGCTACAACAAAGCGGTCTAAAGATTGCTCGACAATTTTAGACCGAAGTCGAGCGGTGCGTAGTCAGAGACGCCCCGCTCTCGAAGCGAATGGCACACTCTCTTGATGTCCTCGAACATTTCCGGATTTTTGACCTGTCGCGCTCGGGCCTTGCTCAGCTTCTGGTAGCAAGTTGCACGGCTGCACTGGAAACGGTCCATTGCACAACTAACAACTGCCTCGACGGCTGGCTCATTGAATATGTCGATGTGAAGCTCCAGAAAGTGGCCGACATCGTCCTTTGGGTGTTTTTGTCGTGCCTTTGTCTCGCGCAGGATCAATTTTGTATTGGTGAACGTGTTCTTGATTCGCGGATCGATCTGATCCGCGAGAAAGTGCAGGAATGTCTCATCCGGTTGAGGAACCTCCCGCCTAAGAATGGCGGCAATCTCGATTAGGATGTCGCGGTCCCTACCCCTATGCCGGAGGTCATAGATAGCTTCGGCATCAGATCTCTCGTAAAGCATCCTCACCGGCCGAACTCCTTGATGTCAGCCTTCGGCTTCTGCAAGACGTTCATCGCGTCGGCGGCACGTTGGGCACCGCGCCGGCCCAGGCTTTCAGCGCGTGCCACATAACGCCCGGTCATCGCCAGCGTCTTCCATCCGAACGCCTCCCGTAGTTCATGGGCTTCAGCACCGCTCAGCGCGGCCCAGGTGGCCGCCGTATGGCGCAGCGCGTGCGGCGTGATTGTCTTGATCTCTGCCGCCTCACAAACAGCGCTCAGGACTTCGCGAAGACGCTTGTAGGACACCGGCTGCCTTCCGCCTCTTCCCGAAAATACAAAGCCAATACGGTGCACCTGCTGATCGATGATCGTCGCGGCATCGGTGGACAGAGCGCGGGCAGATGCGCCGGTCTTGGTGTCGGGCAGACGCGCAACGAGGCGCGGCAAGTCTACCATGTCCCACGTCATCAACCGGCCTTCCGAGACACGCCAGCCTGAGACGGCAAGGAACCGAATTAGATCGGCATGGGAACCTGAAACCTTGGCCAGCGCCTTGACGAATTTGGGAAGGTCCATTTCGTCAAGCCATTCCTCCCGCGCCGTTTCCTTGTTTTTCCGAACACCCATGCAGGGATTGTCCTTGCGCCATCCGAGTTCCATGGCGCGGCCCATCATGACAGACAGTACCGCCAAAGAGCGGTTTGCGTCGGTGGGGTTGCCGTGTTTCTTGGCATGGAAGGACCGCACCATTTCGGCCGTGATGTCGGCAACGCGTCGGCCTTTGAACACCGGCAAGATGTTGCGCCGGATGCGTCCGCGATAATCCTTCCGCGTCTCGGGCTTCTTCTTCTCGATGTGCGTTGTCTCAAAATCCTTGAGAAGATCCTCGAATATCGGTTGCGCCTTTTTCGCCGCGCGCGCCGCTGCAGGATCATCGCCGCGATCGATCGCCTGGAGCATGCTCTGAGCTTCGGCGCGCGCCTTCTCGGCAGGATAGGTCGCATGATCGCCAATGATGATCTTGCGACGCTTGCGGGCGCCATCTCGGCCGGGCAACTCCTGAAAAACGAGGAACGTCTTAGACGCCTTGCCATCGGCCTTGCGGCGAAGCCTGAGCGCGAAGCCAGACAGCTTGCTGTCACGAATTACCAGTTCGTCTCGATCGCGGGGCAGGACAGCAGAATTGACGAAATTGTCGGAAAGCACGGGCATTGCCTTGTCTCCCTTGGGTAGCCGTGCGGGTAGCCGCGACGTGTCTACTCAACGGAACGTATAGGAACAAACCGTGACTGTAAACCCTCGGTCTTTCCTTTATTCACAAGGCTTTGAGCGTCTATGGATACCCAAGGGTAGACGCTTAGAAAGAGACTTAAAATCCCTCGATCTCTGATCGTACGGGTTCGATTCCCGTCGTCCGCACCATAACGTCGGCCGTTTTCTCTTGGAGCATACCGACCGCCAACAACGTTTGTTGGGACGGCTCTCGTTACCGAGTTTGCATCTGCAGTCATCGTTCTGCTTGTCGTGCTGCTTTTCACCCATGCAGCCCGGGACCTCCAAAGCTAGGCTGGGGCTCTCGACTTTCCCGGCATGGCCCGGCTGTTGTCTCCCCGAAGGAAAAGCAGCCGGGCCGCTTAACAGGCATTAGACCGGGGGACCAAGGTCCAGCTTGTGACAGGCCTCCAGTAGGCGCAATGTCACTGATGAACCCGACGGCCAAGGGCCTGGATCGCGATAGTGGCGGCTCAGGCCCTTCGTCTTTCAAGCGCGATATTTGGGAAATAGAAAACCTCCGCCCACTTCACAGCAGCGCCAGAAGCTCCCCGCTCCCATAAGAATCCGCCGCAAAAACGCCGCTTACCTAGCGGTTGCCGAATGTGTTTTCCTCGAAGACAGCTGAGAGGTCGATCTCGTCATGAAACGGAGCGTCAGGATCGAGCGCAAGCCAAGACGCATGAGATCGAAGCTCCCTGAGACGGGCATTCTTGGCGAGACGGGCTTCGCGTTCAGCCTCGAACGGCAGAGTAGCCTTTTCACCAGGGCCCATATGCACTCTCGATTGGCGCCATATCCCTGTTTGAACGCTCGCGCCTGAATTAGGTTGCTTTCGAGCCAGCCGGCGCCATCGGGTTCAGCTTCAGATGCTGGATCAGAATAATCGTCTTGGCATCGATAATGCGGCCATCGGCAATGCCGGCCAGCGCTTCGTCGAGCGGCATTTCCAGGACTTCGATGTCCTCGCCTTCTTCGGCCGCGCCGCCGCCCGCCGAGATGCGATCGGCGGGTGAATAGCGGGCGATGAAGAACCAGAGCCGCTCGGTGACGCTGCCGGGGCTCATATACGGCGAAAACAGCCGCTCGATATCCTTCAGCCGGTAACCGAGCTCTTCCTCGGCCTCCTTGCGGATGGCGGTCTCGGGATCGTTTTCGTCGAGCAGGCCGGCGCAGGCCTCGATCAGCGGTTCACGGTGGCCGGTGACGTAGGCCGGATAGCGGAACTGGCGCACCAGGAGCACGGTCGAACGCTGAGGGTCGTAGGGCAGGATCACCGCGCCGTCGCCGCGATCATAGGTCTGGCGGATCTGCGTCTCCCACTGCCCGTCGCGGCGGCGATAGTCGAGCACGGTCTTCTTCAGGACCGCCCAGTCGTCGGACAGAACCTCTTCCGAGCGGATGCGAACGCGATCTTCCATGGGATACCTCGGTGCTTGCTGGCGGATGCAGGCGTAGCCGCGAACCGGCTCCGGCGCAATCGGACCAGCGATTGGTCCAGTGCGCTTCACTCTCTCGTGTGTGGTATGGAAGAGATCCGCTGCCTAAATAGCGCATTCCCCTCCCCGGAGTTTTCTTCATGACGACATCGCTTTTCCAGCCGATCACGCTCGACGGGCTGACCTTCCCCAACCGCATCGCCGTGGCGCCGATGTGCCAGTATTCCGCCGAGGATGGATCGGCCAGCGACTGGCATCTCTACCACTGGATGAACCTTGCCATGTCCGGCGCCGGCATGGTCACGGTGGAGATGACCGATGTCGAGCGGCGCGGGCGCATCACCCATGGCTGCCTCGGCCTCTATTCCGAGGACAATGAAGCCGCCGCGCGGCGGACGCTGGACGCCGCCAGGCGTGTCGCCGCGCCCGGCACGAAATTCGGCACGCAGCTTGCCCATGCCGGCCGCAAGGCCTCGAATCGCAAGCCCTGGGAGGGCGGCGGCCCGCTGCAGCCAAACGAGGATCCCTGGCAGACCGTCTCGGCCTCGGCCATCGCCTACGACAGCGGCTGGAACGTGCCGCACGCCCTGGAGGACGAGGAGATCCTGCAACTCATCGAGCGGTTCGCCGAGGCCGCGAGGCGGGCCGAACGCGCCGGCTTCGACTTCATCGAACTGCATGCCGCGCATGGCTACCTGATCTTCCAGTTCCTGTCGCCGCTGTCCAACCAGCGCACGGACCGCTGGGGCGGCTCGCTGGAAAACCGGATGCGTCTTGTCGTCGAAATCGCCAGGGCGGTGAGACGAGCGGTGCCGAAGCTGATGCTTGGCACACGGCTGTCGGTGAAGGACTGGGTCGATGGCGGCTTCGACGTCGAGGACGCGATCGAGGTGGCGAAAGCACTGAAGGCCGAGGGTGTCGCCTATCTCTGCTGCTCCAGCGGCGGCAATTCGCCATTGCAGAAATTGCCCAGCGGCCCCGGCTACCAGGTGCACCTGGCGGAAGCCGTGCGCAAGGGCGCCGGTATCCCGACCCGCGCGGTCGGCTTGATCGACGATCCGAAGCAGGCCGAGACAATTATCGCCGAGGGCCGTGCCGACATGGTGGCGCTGGCGCGCGCCTTCCTCGCCGACCCGCGCTGGGGATGGCGTGCGGCCGCCACGTTCAGCGAAAAGATCTATCCGGCGCCGCAGCTCGCCCGCTCGGTGACGACGATGGAACATTGGATGAAAGCGGCGGGGTGACTGGCCCGTTTTCCTGAAACCGGCGCGCTCCTGCCCGCGATCCTGGGCAGTTCGCCCGCTTCAATTCCGGCCGCAACCTGTTACGTTGGGTGAGGCTGCGGCGGGCGCGGCCGGGCTTGGGGAGGACATCATGTCGATGAAGGCGTTCTTGCCGGCAGCTGCGTTCGTGGCTGCGGCCGGGCTTTGGCTTGGCGGGTCAACGGCGAGCGTCGCGCAATATTGCGAAGGTACGGTGCACGGCCTTTCCGGCCGCTACAATCTGGCGACCGGCAGCGGCTTTCTCGCCGTGCGGACGCGGCCAAACTCGTCGTCGCGGATGATCGGGCAGCTGTTCAATGGCGATCACACCGAGATCTTCGACCGGCGCGGCAATTGGTACCGGGTCGAAATCGGCGGCACGACCGGATGGGCGAACGCGCGCTGGCTGCGCAACGATTGCGGCTACTGAGGTGGCCGCGCATGTCGCCCAAAACTGGATCCGGTTTTGGGACACGTGATTTTGGGACATGCAGGACATGCACAAGACGAAGACTGAAGCGTGTCGCAAGCGCGACGCGACTTTTGGGCGCAGGCTGAAGGCCATTTTTGCAACCAAATTGGCTGCTTTGCGTTGCGGCCATGATGGACAACAAACCTTTTGAAACGCCCGTCGTGGTCGAGTTGGGCCATGTCGGCAAATATCGGCAAATCCGCAGCGCCCAGGAGGCGGCGGAATGCCTGATGACGGTGTGGCCGCTCAATCGCGGCCCGCGCCATCGTGATGCCCTCGACACTTGCCTCAAAGTGCTGGAAGGTTATCGTTCGACAGCGGATGCGCGTCGAGCACTGATCGAGGCCGCAAGGGAATCGGAAGTGCTGGTGCCAGACGACAGACTGTCCGACGACCGGCTGCATTGAGCAGGCGGACTTTCAACCGGAGATTTTCATGGCGAAGCTGACTTACAAGATCGTCGAACATGACGGCGGCTGGGCTTACAAGGTCGGCGCTACTTTCTCGGAGACGTTTCCCACGCATCAGGACGCGTTGCGCGCAGCCGAAATCGCTTCAGCCGAGCAACAGGTGGCGGGCTCCACGGACGGCATCCAATATGAGGATGCCGAGGGCAAATGGCACGAGGAACTGGCTGATGGCCGCGATCGGCCGCAGACCGAGGTCTCCGACTGATTTCGCAGCCTATTGATATGCGACCTTAAGCCTGATCGCCTGATCGTCGCGCGCCGGCCGCGGACGTAAGGAGAGAAGGACGTCCCGCGGCCAG
Organism: Mesorhizobium sp. LNHC232B00; assembly: GCF_000502435.1. Classification (NCBI taxonomy): domain Bacteria; kingdom Pseudomonadati; phylum Pseudomonadota; class Alphaproteobacteria; order Hyphomicrobiales; family Phyllobacteriaceae; genus Mesorhizobium; species Mesorhizobium sp. LNHC232B00. The sequence continues at coordinate 191,698 of NZ_AYWP01000003.1, read as the reverse complement.
CACGGGGCCCCGGCCGGCTATTTGCCGCAGTACTGGTCGTTGATGTTGCCCTGGGCATTGGCATCTGGACCAGGGGTATTGAAGGCGCAGGGTCCAGTGTTGCCGTAGGTGTTCAGCCCGGAACCGTCCGCATTGATGCTTCCTGTCGTGGTCCGGTCAACGCTCGAGGAGTCTTCGTTGCCCCAGAGCCAGTTGTGGTGAAGCCAATCTTGATCGTTGGAATAGGTGCCGTCCGACGACTGCGCCATGGCAGATGTGGCGAGACCGATCGTCAGAACGGACGCTGCGAGAAGTTTCTTGTACATTGGATCACTCCGTTTTGTCTTTGTCGCCTTGGGTGCGACACTTGGCAAACCGGTCATCCGCCGAATGGTTCCTTGAATTCCTTGTGAAGCGGCGGTGAAGTTGCATCACGAAATGCGTGAGCGGCCATGCGTTGGATGAAGGCCGCGACCCGTTCCGGTTCGACGAATTGGGGCATGTGGCCGACGCCGTCGACGGGTTCGAAGTCGAGCCCTTCGATCTTGCCTTGCATCGGCTCGCCATGGATGCCGATGTCGATGACGCCATCGGCGGTTCCGAAAAGGATGCCGGCGGGCATGGCGATCTCGCCATAGCGTTGCTCGATGCGGCCGAGATCGCGTTCGATGGCCACGACATCGGCGGATGTTGCCTGGAAATGGGCTGGCCGCAGCCCGAGCCAGCCGCCGCCGTCGACCATGTAGTCTGCTGGAAAAGCCTGCGGTGCGAAGATGAATTCCATGGTCGGCCGCGCATATCGCAGGCTCGTCGGTATCGCGACCGTGTAGGCCATGATCCAGCGCCGGAGTGGTGATGGAATATTGAGCAAGCCGGAGTTCTCGCGCATGGCGGCTTGTATATGGGTCAACGGCGCCAGCAAGGCGATGCCCGAAATCGCTTCGGGATGTTCCACGGCCAGTGTCAGCGTGATGGCGCCGCCCAGCGAATGGCCTACCACCAGCGGCTTCTCCAAGCCCAGCGTTTCGATGAAACGCCGCACGAGCTCTGCCTGTTCGGGCAACCGGCCCGTCGCGCCGCGCGCCTGAACCGAATAGCCCGATCCCGGACGATCGAGCGCGATCAGCCGGTAGCCCGGGCCGAAATGTCCGAACAGCGTGTGGCGGAAGTGGTGGAGTTGAGCGCCAAGCCCGTGCAGGAAGACGATCGGCTGTCCATCGCCGACATCGACATAGTGAATGCGGTTGCCGTCGATCTCGATGAATTTTCCGACCGGCGGCACCAGCCTTTCGGCCTTGGCCGCGATCCACAATGTCACCAGCACAAGGCAGCCGATGGCGAGGATCGCCAGCAGCAACAGAACGGCCAGCAGCCACGACAGTATCGACAGGAGCATCGTTCACCCGGATCAAACGAGGTCAGCTTAGCTGCATCCGGTCGCGCCGCAACCTCGCATCGACCGGACATTGCCGGATACCACCGCTCGGCCGGCATTGCCGACAGCCGCGCGCCGCGCTATTTCAGGCGACCCGTCCTGCCGGAGCTTTCCATGCCTGAAATCGTGACCGCCGCCATGCTTGTCATCGGCGATGAGATTCTGTCCGGCCGCACCAAGGACAAGAACATCGGCCACCTCGCCGACATCATGACGGCTATCGGCATCGACCTGAAGGAAGTGCGCATCGTTCCCGACGAGGAGGACGAGATCGTCGCGGCGGTGAATGCCGTGCGCGCACGCCACACCTATGTGTTCACCACCGGCGGCATCGGCCCGACCCATGACGACATCACCGCCGATTCGATTGCCAAGGCGTTCGGCGTGCCCTGCGAATACGATGCCAAGGCCTATGCGCTGCTGGAAGCGAGCTATGCCGAGCGCGGCATCGAATACACCGAGGCACGCAAGCGCATGTCGAGGATGCCGCGCGGCGCCGACCATATCGACAACCCGGTGTCCGTGGCGCCCGGCTTCCGCATCGGCAACGTCCACGTCATGGCCGGCGTGCCCTCGATCTTCCAGGCCATGCTCGACAATGTCGTGCCGACGCTGAGAGCCGGTACGAAGATGCTGTCGGCGACGGTGCACTGTCCGTTTGGCGAAGGCCTTGTCGGCGGACCGCTGGGCGAGATCCAGAAAGCGCATCCGGACACCATCATCGGCTCCTATCCGAAATATGGCGACGGTAAGTTCTGGACCGAACTGGTCGTGCGCGCCCGCAGCCAGGACGCGCTTGACGCCGCGCGCGCCGATGTCGAGGCGATGGTCGCTGGTTTCGCCGCCAAGGCGGGCTGATCCGCTCTATCTCCTTGTTTTGACGCAATTCCCTTTTGGCGCAATTCCCCCAGGGAATGGCTCCAGCCGGAACCAAGCAAGACATCGCGGCGTTTCCCTGCACGCGAGATCGAACGCCTCGCCAGATTGAGGGATCGCCATGCGCTTCAAGACCATCGTTGCCATTCTGCAGAACGAGCAGGACGCCGAGCGTGTGCTTGATTGCGCCATTCCGCTCTCCAGCCGTTTCCAGAGCCATCTGATCGGCATCCATGCCGAGGCGCTTCCGGTGCCCTACACATCGGCGACCGGCTTTCCGGATACCGAGTTCCTGCAGGTGTCGGCCGACATGAACCGGGAGCGCGCCGACAAGCTGCAGGCCGTCTTCCTCAGGCGCATCGAGGATTCCGGCCTCTCTTTCGAATGGCGCAGCCTGGAGAGCTTCTCCGGCGACAGCGCGCTGACCGGCATTTCGACGGTGCGCGCCGCCGACCTGATTGTCGCAGCCCAGCGCGATACCGGGGGCGATCCGGGCGCGGATGTCGACACGCTGGTCTATGATGCCGGACGACCGGTGCTTGTGGTGCCGCACGCGGGGCCGCTGGTCACGACCTTCAAGCACGTGCTGCTTGCCTGGAACGGCAGCAAGGAGGCTGCGCGCGCCGCCTTCGACGCCCTGCCCTTCATCATCGAGGCGGAGAAAACCGACATATTGGTCATCGATCCGCCCGAAACACTCGACGAAAGCCCGGAAGCCGCCGGTGCCGAGATCGCGTCGGCGCTGTCACGCCACGGTGCCACGGTCAGCGTCTCGGTGCAGAAATCGGGCGGCACCTCGGTCGACGACATGATCCAGAACAGGATCGCCGAGACCGGCGCCGATCTTCTGGTTCTCGGCGCCTACAGCCACTCGTGGCTGCGCCAGCTCCTGTTCGGCGGCGTGACGCGCACGGTGTTGCGCACGACGCAGGTGGCGGCCTTCCTGTCGCGATAAGTCCACAGCGATCACTGCCGACCGCCCTTGCCAAGCCCAAGGTTTTCCAGTTAATTCCGCGCGCATTCCCCTGTTTTCTCGCACGCGGTCCTCGCGTGCTGCGGAGTGCGCGAGACATGTCCCTTCCCGAAAAAGCTTTCCCGGTCTCCTGGGACCAGTTCCACCGCGACGCCCGCGCGCTCGCCTGGCGGCTTGCCGGCACCAACAAGGGTCAATGGAAGGCCATCGTCTGCATCACGCGCGGCGGACTGGTGCCCGCGGCCATCATCTCGCGCGAACTCGGCATCCGCGTCATCGAGACGGTCTGCGTGGCCTCCTATCACGACTACACCAGCCAGGGGCAGTTGCAGGTGCTCAAGGAGGTCACGCCGGCTCTGCTGGCCGACGATGGCGTCGGCGTGCTGATCATCGACGACCTGACCGATACCGGCAAGACCGCCGGCATCGTGCGGGCAATGATGCCGAAGGCCCACTTCGCCACCGTCTACGCCAAGCCCAAGGGCCGGCCGCTGGTGGATACTTTCGTCACCGAGGTCAGCCAGGACACCTGGATCTATTTCCCCTGGGATATGGGCTTCACCTATCAGAAGCCGATCGCCGACGATCACGCCGGCTGATTCGCAGAACAAACCCCCGTTCTACTCGGCACGAGTTCGGCAAGTGCCTTTTGCTGCCAAATAGGCAGCTGAAGGCACAATATTTTGTGGGATCAGGGGGCGATGGCGCAATTTTTACCGGTCTATATGAAGTTTTTTACTTTTATAGATTACGATTCGCCGTAAGATTCGTGAGACGGCAAACGATTCTGGAGGCTGGGGCTAGCTTCTCCGATGTTGACGAGGCCAACGACGCACAACCATCTGGCCGAAAGGGTCCGGCGACTCTTCGGCACTGCGCCGTGCCGTCTGCAGGTTGCCGCCCTGCCCTGGCGCGATACCGGGAACGGTGTCGAGATCATGCTGATCACCAGCCGCGACACCGGCCGCTGGGTGCTGCCCAAGGGCTGGCCGGAGGCCAGGGAGCCGCTCTGCGAGGCGGCAGCGCGCGAGGCCGGCGAGGAAGCCGGATTGCGCGGAACCGTCTCCCATCTCGAAGCCGGCCGTTACTTCTATGCCAAGGTGCTGGCTTCGGGTGAAGAAGTGCCCTGCGAGGTGCTGGTGTTTCCGCTGCACGTCGAAAAGATCGCCGACCGCTGGAAGGAAAAGCGCGCCCGCACCCGCAAATGGGTCAATTCCGGCGAAGCGGTGCGCATGGTCAACGAACCGGACCTCTGCCAGATCATCGCCTATTTCTGCGCCGACCCGCACAGGTTCTCCTAACCCACCCCTTACGCGTGCATCATGGCCGATTCACAACCTTGTGGTTGTGCCCATGAATGGTTTGCTAATTTTTCTCCGCTACAAATCGATCAATCTGGCGTTTGATTGATGATGAAGCCCGTAGACAACCTTCAGCAAGGTCCCGGCGAGCCGCAGCGCGAGCATCGTCCGCGCGTGCTCAAGGGCGGAACTATCATCACCGGCATTCAAAACTCGGAAGTCGGCGTTACCGTGCGCAATCAGCATGCGGGCGGCGCCGAGTTGAAGGTACCGCTCGAGTCCCGGGTTCCCGATCGTTTCCTTCTCTATGTGCCGCTCGACGGCGTCGCCTATCGCTGCGAGGTCCGCTGGCGCCGCAACGACCGGATTGGCGTGAAGTTCACCGGCATCGAGCCAAAGCCGAAGTTGCACTACGGCTGATTTTTCGGGGCTGCCGCTTTTGCTGTGAGCTGAAGCGTTTTCGAGTGCCGTCGCGCCGACCATCGGCGGCGCGCATCCCGTCGCCGGAAAAATAGTGATCGCGGCGGGTCAATCTGTCCCCGTTATCCACATATGTGACACACAAGATGTTGGGGTCACAAAAGCTACGCAAACGAATCCTTGACGGCGCAAAACGAGTCGCCTTTTATAGGCCATGTGCTCCTGTTGAGAGCGCGACCGGAAAGTTCTGAGCCCGGTCTTTTTCCCGGATTATGTGAGTTTTGCCCGCATTTCCGCCTGTTTACGAGGCCGGCGGAAGCGTTGGGATTGTGGGTGGCGGGGCGACGAAAGGGAGAATTGTCGGACTGGAATAAATTGTCTGTTAACACTATATTTAGTGTTTGCAGGTAGGTTCGACGCTAGATAGTGTGAATTTCCCTCGAGTGAGGGAATCGAAAAAATCAGATTTGAGGGACCCGCGAGGGTCCGCCGGGCCGCTGGACATGTGCTTCGCAAGGAGCCTGACCAGCAAGGACCGACGGAGACCGCGAAATGGAGAGCCGGCCGTTTTCGAACGCCGGCAGACGGCGGACATGCGTGTTTCGCATCCGGGGCAGAAATCCCCTGACGAAAGCGCTATATATAGACAAAAGGGACAGGACCAATGCGCATCGAGCGTCGTTTCACCAAGCCGGGACAATCTGCTTACGCGGAGATCGAATTCCGCAAGGCGCTTTCCGAGATCAAGAATCCGGATGGTTCGGTGGTGTTCCGTCTCGACAACATCGATGTGCCGGCGCAGTTCTCCCAGGTCGCCGCCGACATCCTGGCACAGAAGTATTTTCGCAAGGCCGGTGTCCCCGCGCGGCTGAAGAAGGTCGAAGAGAACGACGTCCCCTCCTTCCTGTGGCGCTCGGTCGCCGACGAGGCCGAGCTTGCCAAGCTGCCGGAAGCCGAGCGCTTCGGTTCCGAGATCGACGCCCGCCAGGTCTTCGACCGGCTGGCCGGCACCTGGACCTATTGGGGCTACAAGGGCGGCTACTTCAAGTCGGAGGACGACGCGCTCGCCTTCCGTGACGAGCTTGCCTACATGCTGGCCACGCAGCGCGTGGCGCCGAATTCGCCGCAATGGTTCAACACCGGCCTGCACTGGGCCTATGGCATCGACGGTCCGAGCCAGGGCCACTTCTATGTCGACCCCTTCACCGGCAAGCTGACCAAGTCGAAGTCCTCCTACGAGCATCCGCAGCCGCATGCCTGCTTCATCCAGGGCGTGCAGGACGACCTCGTCAACGAGGGCGGCATCATGGATCTGTGGGTGCGTGAAGCGCGCCTGTTCAAATATGGCTCCGGCACCGGCTCGAACTTCTCATTTCTGCGCGGCGAAGGCGAAAAGCTGTCCGGCGGTGGCCGTTCCTCCGGCCTGATGAGCTTCCTCAAGATCGGCGACCGCGCGGCGGGCGCCATCAAGTCGGGCGGCACGACGCGCCGCGCGGCGAAAATGGTCATTGTCGACGCCGACCACCCCGATATCGAGGAATTCATCGACTGGAAGGTCAATGAAGAGCAGAAGGTGGCCTCGCTGGTGACCGGCTCCAAGATCGTCAAGAAGCATCTCGAAGCGATCATGAAGGCCTGCGTCAACTGCGAAGGCCATGACGACGACTGCTTCGATCCTGCCATCAACACCGCGCTGAAGCGCGAGATCAAGGCGGCCAAGAAGTCGGCGGTGCCGGAGAACTACATCTACCGCGTCATCCAGTTCGCCAAGCAGGGCTACACCTCGATGTCGTTCAAGACCTACGACACCGACTGGGATTCGGATGCCTACCTGACGGTCTCGGGCCAGAACTCCAACAATTCGGTGTCGCTGAAGGACGATTTCCTGCGCGCCGTCGAGCAGGATGGCGACTGGCACCTGACCGCCCGCAAGGACGGCAAGGTCTTGAAGACGCTGAAGGCCAGGGACCTCTGGGAAAAGATCGGCTACGCCGCCTGGGCTTCGGCCGATCCGGGCCTGCATTTCAACACGACGATGAACGACTGGCACACCTGCGCGTCGGCCGGTGCGATCCGGGCCTCCAACCCGTGCTCGGAATACATGTTCCTCGACGACACGGCCTGCAACCTCGCCTCGATCAACCTTTTGCCCTACCGCAATGCCGACGGCACGATCGATATCGCCGCCTATGAGCATACGGTCCGGCTGTGGACCATCGTGCTCGAAATCTCGGTGATGATGGCGCAGTTCCCGTCGAAGGAGATCGCCAAGCTCTCCTACGAATACCGCACGCTCGGCCTCGGCTACGCCAATATCGGCGGCCTGCTGATGACCTCGGGCATTCCCTATGATTCCGACGAGGGTCGCGCCATCTGCGCCGCACTCACCGCGATCATGACCGGCACCGCCTACGCCACTTCGGCCGAAATGGCCTCCGAGCTCGGCGCCTTCGCGGACTATGACCGCAACGCCCAGAACATGCTGCGCGTCATGCGCAACCATCGCCGCGCCGCCTATGGCGACAAGGACGGCTATGAGAAGCTGGCCGTCAATCCGGTGCCGCTGGTCGCCTCCGACCTCAAGCAGCAGGCGCTGGCCGATCATGCGAAAGCCGCCTGGGACCGCGCCATCGAGCTTGGCGAGGAGCATGGCTACCGCAACGCACAGGCAACCGTGATCGCGCCGACCGGCACGATCGGCCTGGTCATGGATTGCGACACCACCGGGATCGAACCCGATTTCGCGCTGGTGAAGTTCAAGAAGCTCGCCGGCGGCGGCTACTTCAAGATCATCAACCGCGCCGTGCCGGAAGCGCTGCGCACGCTCGGCTATTCCGAAGCCCAGCTCGCCGAGATCGAGGCCTATGCGGTCGGCCACGGCAACCTCAACCAGGCGCCCGGCATCAATCCCGGTTCGCTCAAGGCCAAGGGTTTCACCGACGAGAAGATCGCGGCGCTCAATGCCGCGCTGAAGTCGGCCTTCGACATCAAGTTCGTCTTCAACCAGTGGACGCTCGGCGCCGACTGGGTGAAGGAGACCTTTGGCTTCACCGACGAGCAGCTCAACGACTTCTCGTTCGAGATGCTGCCGGCGCTCGGCTTCTCCAGGAAGGACATCGAGGCCGCCAACATCCATGTCTGCGGTGCCATGACGCTGGAAGGCGCGCCCTTCCTCAAGGCCGAGCACCTGCCGGTGTTCGACTGCGCAAGCCCCTGCGGCAAGATCGGCAAGCGCTCGCTTTCGATCAACAGCCACATCCAGATGATGGCGGCGGCGCAGCCCTTTATCTCGGGCGCCATCTCCAAGACCATCAACATGCCGAACGACGCGACGGTGGAAGACGCCAAGGGCGCCTACATGCTGTCGTGGAAGCTCGCGCTGAAGGCGAACGCGCTCTACCGCGACGGCTCGAAGCTGTCGCAGCCGCTGAACTCCTCGCTGCTCGCCGATGTCGAGGACGACGAGGACGAAGCCCTCGATCAGCTGATCCAGGCACCGGCCGCCGCCCGCGCCGCGCAGATCACCGAGCGGATCGTCGAGCGCATCATTGAGCGCGTGTCGCGCGAGCAGGAAAAGCTGCCCGGCCGCCGCAAGGGCTATACGCAGAAGGCCAAGATCGGTGGCAACACCATCTTCCTGCGCACCGGCGAATATGATGACGGCCGCCTCGGCGAGATCTTCATCGACATGAACAAGGAAGGCGCCACGCTGCGCGGCCTTCTCAACAACTTCGCCATCGCCATCTCGCTCGGCCTGCAGTACGGCGTGCCGCTCGATGAATATGTGCACGCCTTCACCTTCACCAAGTTCGAGCCGGCCGGCATGGTGCAGGGCAATGACGCGATCAAGAGCGCGACGTCGATCCTCGACTACGTGTTCCGGGAACTGGCGATTTCCTATCTCGGCCGCAACGACCTCGCCCATGTCGACCAGTCGGACTTTTCCAACACCGCACTTGGCCGCAACATCAGCGAAGGCAAGACCGACGCCGTTTCCAAGGGCCTGACCCGCGGCTCGCCGGTGAAGCTGGTTTCCAGGGCAAGCGGCAACGATCCCAAGGGCTTTGCCGGCGGTTCCACCGGCACCCCTGCCCGCTCGGCGCCGACAGCCTTCTCCGGCTCCAACGTGCTGGCGCTGAAGCCGGCCAGCGACGAGGCGGTCGCCTACAAGCGCGACTATGAAGACAGGGCCAAGGAACTGGCGGAAGACATCGCCTTCGAGGAAGCGGCCGACGCGGCCAGCGTTTCAGCGGATGCGACCGCGGCCCTGTTCACCGACGCGGCAGCGAACGAAGCGGCCGAGGCGAAGAAACTCGCCGCCGACCGCCGCGCCAAGTCACTGCTCCAGGGCTACACCGGCAATTCCTGCTCCGAGTGCCAGAACTTCACCATGGTGCGCAACGGGACTTGCGAGAAGTGCGATACGTGCGGCGCCACGAGCGGGTGCAGCTGAGGCCTGATGCCACCTCGGCTTACGGTTCGCGAAGTCATTCGCCTGCTGGAGGCCGACGGCTGGTATCTGGTTGCAACCAAAGGCAGCCATCGCCAATATAAGCACAGGGTCAAAGCCGGCCGCGTCACCGTGGCCGGCAAACCGTCTGAAGAGGTTGCACCAGGAACACTGAACAGCATCCTCAAGCAGTCCGGTTTGAAGGAGTGATGGTATGCGCTACGCGGTGGTGATTGAGAAAGCGGGAAGCAATTTTTCTGCTTATGTGCCCGACTTGCCCGGCTGCATCGCGACCGCTGCGACGGTGCCGGAAGTGGAAATCGAAATTCGCGACGCAATACGCTTCCACATCGAAGGCTTGCGCGCCGATGGACTGGATGTGCCTAAAGGTGTCAGCCTCGCCGAGTACGTAGAGGCGTAAACGTAAACGCTGCGATCCGAATCTCAGCCCTACGGCAACACCCGCAGCGTCTGCTCGTCAAACAGGGGCTCGTCCTGGCCCACACGCACAAACAGCACTTTCTGCCCCTCGCCCGCCGGCACCTCGAAATACTGGATGCCGTCAGGCATTTCGCCCCAGTCGCCGCAGGGCGGCTCGGGAACTTCGTCCGGATTGGTGAGCGCTTTCAGCTCTTTCGCGTAGGCGGCGACGGGGCTGAATGTGTAGCGCTTGACGCCGGCGGGCACGCTGCCCTCCGTGTAGGGCGTGAGCACACAGCGATCGCTGACGGTCTTGTCGGCCTTTTCCAGCAACAGGCGCTGCAAGGCAGCCTCGGCGGTCTCGCCCGGTTTGATGTCGAATAGCTCGACCAGCGGATCGGCCGCGCCGCCGTCACTGTATTTGATGGCGAGCGCGTTGCCGACGAATTCGAAATGGATCTGGCGGAAGCCGAAATCGCAGCGCTGTGCCCAGGCGGCCAGTCCGACCGTCTTGTCGGCCAGCTTCTCCCATACGCATTTGTCGATCGGTGGGCGCGACGGCGCCGGCTCGTCCGCCACGGCTGATAGCGTCGCGGACGCAGACAGGGCGCAGGCCCAGGCGATCGATCTCACGGCACTATTCATCGCTGCATCCTGTCAAGGCGAAGGCATCCCATGCCGAGCCTTCCGGATTGGCGTTGGCGAAATCGGCCCATTCGGTGAAGGCCACGCCAAAATCGGGCAAAAGCAGCCCTTTCGGCGCCGGTGTCGCTTCGCGCGCGTTCAACTGCTCGGCGCCGCCGCCGGTCAAGGCATAGACCTGGCCATCCCATATCCTGCATAGCCCGCTGCCATCCTGCAGGCCCGCCTCGCGGTCGTCATCGGTGCAGGCGTGGCGGATGGTGCCGAGCGGAAACGAATTCTTGCCATTGGTCCAGGTGATGTCGGCCGGCAAGCTCGTGCCGGTGTTGGGAACGATCAGCGAAAACACTTCGGCCGTCAGGGCCGCCGGTTCGTTGTCGATCGGCCGGAATTGCATCACCGCGCCCGAGCGCGGCTCACGATAGGTGGCATGGCTCAGCAGGCACTCCTTGGCGGTCGCTGCCTGCACCGGGCCGAGCAGGCCGAGGAAAACGAAGACCAGTTTGCGGGTGATCATCAAATGTCTCTGGGAAAGCGTTGCCCGGCCGTGTGCCGGCCCGCACAGTCGCATCATCCGCGCAAAAGCATAAGCGAAATCCGGCGCGGCTGCGTTTATCCGCTCCCTGCCGGTTGGCTGTTCTGGTGCGCCTGCTCACGCAGATGCTCCTTGGTTTCGGTATCAAGCGCTCGCCAATCGCAACCGCGAAGTGCGGCCTCCATCGCATAGAGTGCGAGGATCGTCACCTGCCGTCCGAACCGGAACTTCAGCCGGCGGTAAGCTTCAACCACGCCGAAACCACGCAGATCCTCCTCACAGAGAATATCGATTTCCGCCAGCATCCGCGCCATGGCCGGTCCGAGGTTCCTCATGTCTTGGATGCGAGTGCTCATCGCCGGGCCTCAGAGCGTTGAAGGCGCATGAGATAGTCTCCAGGATTTGGCGATTTGTTTGGACCGTTGGCCCACAGTCGCATCGTCCGGCCAAAAGCGGAATCCGGAATGGCCGCATTTTCTGCTGGACGAATACTCCGCACAAATCCCACCACTGCTATACGATCGAGCATGGCGGATCGAGGAGACAGGTGATGCGGCGTTTGGCAATGACCATGGCAATGTCCGCATGCGCGAGCGGCACCGCGCTGGCCGCGCCACCTTATGTCGGGACTTGGTCCCACGACCGGCTGAACTGTAGCGCGGCCGCCGACGTTCAACGCCAGACGGTTTTCACGGTGGACAAAGCGGCCCTGTCGCTTCCCGAATTCGGTTGCGAGCATGCGGCCTTTCGCAAAACAGCCACGGGCTGGGTGGTGCATGCGAGCCAGTGCTACGGCTCCGACCCGACACTCGAGGAGCCGTTCGCTCGTGTTATCCATATCGAGAGGCATGGCGCCATGTTGCGGTTCACCTGGCCTGGCTTCGACAGCGGACCGCTCGTGCGCTGTTGAAAAAATCAGCGTCTCAGACCAGCCCGACCAGCAACGCCGCACCGCCAAGAAAGCCTGCCGAACAGACCCACAGCAGCCAGAGCCCGCGCACCCGGCATTCCAGCACCGCCGAGCCGGGGTTGGCGGGGTCGTAGTGGACTTCGACCTTGCTGCCCTCGACATAGCTTCGTGCCTGGCCGCTGACGAGGGCGGGCAGCGAAGCGGTTACCGTGGCGCCGAAGGTGATGCGGTCGGAGGTGTAGCGCTGGCCGGCGACGCCGTAGCTGTAGACGATGCGGGATTTGAAGACGGTGCGCCAGCGTCGATAGTTGCTATGGTTTCGGAGCGCCTGCAGGCCCGAGGTGTCAATGCGGCCGGCGGCGACCGGCCATTTCGCGACCTGCTCGGCAAGCGACTTCTGGGCGAAACCCATGCGCAGCGCAAACAGACCCATGAACAGCAGCAGTGCCGCGGCGCCGAGGTTCTGCGGCTTGGGCAGATGCGGCCGGATCGCCTCCAGCAGACCACCGACGGAAAACACCAGAACCAGCGCGCCGATCACCAGCCCGGCCGAAAGCTGGAACATGAACTTGAAGGCGCCGTCCGGCATGGTGCGCTCGATGACGGCTTTGCTCGGATCGGCCGGATTGTAGAACACGGTCACCTCGGCGCCGCGCGGAAACTGCGCAAGGGTCTCGGTGACCTCGAAATTCCCCAGATTTTCCTTCACGCTGTAGCGCGAGCCTTGAAATTTCTTGCCGCCCACCTTGTATTCGAAGGTGATCGCCGGAAAATTGCGCATCTCGGTGGTATCGCTGCTGTCCGAGCCAGCGCCCGAGCTTCTGACTTCACGCGCCTCGACGCGCGACGAGACGATCTTTCCCGGCGTCGGCAACCAGTGGCTGAGCGCCTGCACCTCCCGCCATTTCACGACGGTGATGAACGACAACATGGCGGCGACCGCGCAGACAAAGCCGACAAGCAGAATCTTGAGTTCCACCCTGATCCCCCCGGAGTGCAGGAACCGGCACTAGATATTACCGCGACGGCAATGTCTCGCTTATTCGCAAAATCGCGAGGCAACCCCATCACATCCCAGACGGAGCACCAAATGATCGATCACATAACCATCGAAGTGGGTGATCTGGAGAAGAGCAAGCTCTTCTATGAACGCGCTTTCGCGCCCCTGAATTATCGCCTGTCCTTCGGCAAGGAAGGCGTATTCTGGGCTTTCGATGTCGGCGATGGCTGCCTGTTCGAGATCCAGCGAACCGGCGAGGCGCCACCGCTCACCCATCTGCACGTCGCTTTCCGCGTCGGCAGCAAGGCAGAGGTCGATGCGTTCCATGGGGCAGCACTGGCGGCCGGAGCCAAAGACAATGGTGCGCCCGGCCGGCGTCCGGACTATGCCGAGAATTACTACGCCTGCTTTGTGCTCGACCTTGACGGCTACAACATCGAGGCGATGATCAACGAGGCTTCGGTGCAGCCGCCTCGATAAGCGGCAAGGATGACGAAAGGGCGACATGTACCTCGCTCCTGCCAGTCTCCGGCTCTGCCACAGTCACCCAGTGTCGCGCATGGCGCCCTGCGAGTTGATCCAAATCAACGCAGGCTCGTCGTCAGTGCTGTCTCCTCGGCTATCGTCCCAGGGAGAACGAACATGTCGACTTACGACTTCATGGTTGTCGCCGCAGTCCTGCTCAGCTTCGCATCATTTTCCGGTGTCCTGGCCTTTGCCACCTTCGACGAATCGCGTCGCCGCCACCCAAGATAAGGCGAAAGGACCGGTTGGATGGGCGGTCGGGCGGCCATGCACACGACGAAGTGATATAGGTGCAATTTGACGACGGATCGGGTGGAATGAGAACGTCTGGAAGATAACAACCGGAACGCGGCCATGAGCGACGAAACCGAGGACGACACCGACATCGTCAACCAGCTCGCCTATGTCAGGGCCGATCCCACTCAGCACGATACGATCACGCTTCTCACCATGATCGATGCAGCGATTGCCGAGATCATGGCCTTGAGGAGGAGCCTGCGGCTGAGCGAGGAGCGGAACGACCGGAGCAACCAGCTCCAATAGGCAGCCGGAACGAGCAGCAACGCGCGAAAAGCGCTAGTCCGCGTCGGCCACCATCTGCCGGCCGCCGGCCCAGGCGCGCCATTGCCGCTCGTCGCCATTGAAGACGTTGAGGTCGATGCGGCCGGTGACACCATGCGACAGGCCGGAGCCGGAATATTGCCAGAACAGCCATTTGCGGTCGGGATAGACCTTTGAGGGATGCCTGGCCACCGCGCGCAGCCAGAACGGGTGGTCGAGGAATTGGCCCCTGAGATTGTCCCGGTAGAAATCGGGCGCGGTGTAGATGATCGGCCGCTGGCCGTAATGGCGCTCGAGCTTGTCCATGAACACCTGCATCTTCTCCAGCACCTTTTCGCGCGACGGGCGTCGCTTGCAGCTGGACTCGCCGTTCCACTCGACATCGATCACCGGCGGCAAGGCGCCGTCCACCTTCGGCACGTTGCGGATGAACCAGTCGGCCTGTTCGCCGGCGGTGCGGCACCAGTAGAAAAAGTGGTAGGCGCCGCGCTTCAGCCCGGCGGCGTCAGCGTTGCGCCAGTTTTTCATGAACATCGGATCGAGATGGTCGCCGCCGTCGGTCGCCTTGATGTAGGCGAAATTGGCGCCCTGGGCGCGCAGCTTCTCCCAGTTCACGTTGCCCTGCCAGCGCGACACGTCGACGCCATGCACGGCAAGGTGCCGTGGCGAGGAGCGGCCGAAATTGATCGGCTTGGCGTCGCGAAAGCCGTAGCGCGTGACTGGACCGGCGAGCATGGCAGGGGCCGCCCGCGTCAGCAGTTTCGGCGGCGAGACCAGGGCTGCCGGCTCGACCGGAGCATCGGCGCTGTCGGGCAATTCGGGCGCTGGAAACGCTACCGTCTCCTCCTCCGCCAGGCCGAAAGGCTGAACATTGTCGTCTGCGGGCGCGGCCTCGGCCACTCTGCGCGCATTGCCGACCTTCGCCATAGGGACGGATGCGATCGGCGCGCTTGGCCGCACCACCGAACTGGTCGTCTCGTTCGATGGCCTCTGCACGTCGAGCGCGTCCATCCCCGATGTCGACGAGCAGCCCGCAAGGAACAGCGATGCGATCATGAAACTGACGACGCCTGGTAACCGCATCTGGACCTGTACTCGAAACGCAACAGACCGAGGGCAATGGCCGACGGACAACCGGACCAGTTATGAATGAGAAATTACCAATAAAGATTGAATCAAGTTTTTTACCATGCCTGTGGCCGGTTTCGGACATTCGCCGCCGGCGCCATCGCGGCGATCATGGTCGCGACGATTGTCGTCAGGCTGCGTGGCTGGCGGGCCGCGCGAACCTGGCCATATCCTAGCCACTTTTCCTGAAGACGCCGATCATCGGCCCCAGATTCCAGTAGTCGTCGTTGCGGCCGATCGCCGGGGCGAGCAGGCTCGATATCGTACCGTCGAGAAACAGCGCGTTATCGCAGCCGAGAGCATCGCGGAACAGCCGGGCGAACGCATGGAACGTCACCGTGCCGTTCGAAATGGCAAAGACCGTGACACCGTCCTTGCGCACCCCGACCCCGTCGCGGGTCTTGCGCGATGTGCCGTCGGCCTGAAATTTCGGATGAAGCTGGCCGTCGATCACCAGCATCGGTCCCGATTGCGTCGCATAGTCGGTGGGCGGCCGCTTCCTGACGAAATCCCTGGTCGCCCTGACCGCGGCCCTGCCGTCGCTGACGTAGAAGATGCCATTTGGCTGCAGCGAGAAATTGCCGCTGCCGGATCCCGTCTTGACCGTCGCCATTTCCCGGCCACGCTCGACATAGAGGCCGACCGGCCTGAGGTCTGGATGGTACATGCCGGCATTGATGGCAAACAGCATCGTGCGGCCAGCCATGCGCTGGGCGGCGTCGAGATTGTGCAGCGATTGAAATGGCTTGCCTGTCTGGTCTTTCCAGAACAGCTCGACCGAATATTGCTTGGGGTCGACCTCGCAGACCAGATAGCTGGTCGCCTCGAAGGTAAAGTCGCGGCACGGCGGCACCGACGCGAACCATTGGCCGAATGCCATCGTCGTGGCGACCGCCTGCGGCAACGCGGCCTTGAGCAACGCCAGCAGCAGCGGCGCGGAATTGAAAAGCGTCAGAAAATCCATGCACCTACCCAGCTCCAACGAGCCACCGTGGATAGCATCGCCGGCCGGCATTGTGGAAGCTCGGCCTGGAACGGCGCGGTTCAGAACCGGCGATGGGATGTCGCGGAGCCGACGGGACTAGCCGCGGAGCCGACGGGACTGGCCGCGGAGCCGACGAGACTATTTGACGGCACTGACCAGCTGTTCGTCACCACCAAGAATGGAGACCCAGTGTCCGGTGTCGTCGCTCGCCTGCCGTTTCAGGTAGCGGTAGCTGGTCTCGTTCCAGAGCCGGACCTTGTCGGTCAGATTGTCGAGGATGAAGTCGCCCTTGTCCGTCCGCACCGTCAACACGGCATGACCTTCGCCATCAGGCTTGCGAACCACCGTCATCAGCAGATTGGCTATGGCAATGCCCAGCCTGTTCAGTTCACGCCGCTTTTCCAGCGCGTAATCCTCACAGTCGCCGAAGCCGTTGTCCGGATAGGCCCACCACTCGTCCTTGCCGTAATTGTCCACGTCGCTCATCGGCTTGACGCGCGTGTTGACCGAGAGATTTACGGCTGAGATTTCGTGCAGCAGCTTGCCGGTCATCTGTTCCGGCACGCTGTCGTGCGAGCGGATCGAACATTCGGCGGCATGGATCTTGCAGAAATCATAGTGGCCAATCGGCTGGGAGGTCGAGCCGCCGACAACCATGGAAACAGGAGCCGCGTAGGCGAAACTCGCTGCTGAACACAACGCGGTCAGAGCAACCGCCAGCCCCAGCCCCTTCGCCTTTCGGCGCCAACCCTTCGAGGATGCCATCCGGCCCCGCCCATCTGTTTTGTTAACAGAACGTTAAAGGCTGTTACCTACCGAAGTCAATCAAGCCAGCTGATCACATCTCTGCGGGCCGAAGCGTGGAGGTTTCAGGGTTGCTCCCGCGCAACACAAAGCCGACCGCGAGCCTAGGCAAGCCACCCCATCGCAACGCCCAGCAGCAAGACGATGCCGAGCAGGCCACGATAGATGACGAAAGGCCAGGCGGAAAACCGTTCCAGCACGCGCATCAGTCCCCAGATGGCGAAGAAGGCGGAAATCGAGGCGACGACCAGTCCGGTGGCGAGAACCGACCATCCGTGGGCATCGAGATGGACCTTGTGCAGTTCCCAAAGCTCCTTGAGGCCGGCAAGAGCGATGGCTGGCAGCCCGAGCAGGAACGAGAAGCGCGCTGCCTCGGCCCGCTTGAAGCCGAGCCCAAGTGCTGCCGTCAGGGTCGAGCCCGAGCGCGAGACGCCGGGTATCAGCGCGCCGATCTGGGCGACACCGACGAGCAGTGCATCGGCGAGCGAAGCTTCGTCCATGGTGCGCCGGTGGCGGGCGAAAATCTCGGCCAGCGCCAGCAGGACCGCCATGGCGATGCAGGACCAGCCGATCACGCTCAGGCTGCGCAGCGGCGAACCGCAGGCATTGAGGATGCCCGACAGCGCCACGCCGGCAATGACGATCGGGACCGTCGCCAACACAATCCAGGAAGCCAGCCGGAAATGCCGGTCGGCAAAATCGCGGCGTGTGAGGGCGTCGATAGAACCGAACAGCAGGTCCCTGACGTCGCCCCAGAAATAGCTGACCACGGCGGCAAGGGCCGCAAGCTGCATGGCGGCAGAAAAGGCCGACCCGGGATCCTGCCAACCGAGCACCGCCGGCACGATGCGCATATGGGCGGTCGAGGAGATCGGCAGCAGTTCGGTAATGCCCTGCACAAGGCCGAGAAAGGCGACCCTGGCATATCCCAGGCCGACAAAGCCCGTATCCAGGCCCTGGGTGCAGATGTCAGCCATGTCGGGTCCGTGTGCCTGAGAGATCGAACTTGCGCGGGAGCGACCAGCCTTGGCCCGTCGCGCTTGGCCTGTCGCGGGCAAGCCTTACCGTCATGGACGGGATAATCAACTTACGGATTTGTAAGCTGGTAAGACAGCACCGAACGCGCGTCGGTCAGGACCGGTCCCAAAGGGCCGGCCTGAGTTCTCACAGGGAGTGTTCTCACAGGAGAAAAAAGACAAGGCGATTACGGACACAGCCAGAGTTTCTGGCAGGTCCTGGCGATCACATGCGCCGGCGGAACGACGGGTTCGTCGACGGAAGGCCGGCGAGCCCGTTCGAGCAGCATGCGCACCTGTTCAGGGCGCACACGATCGCGCTCCATCACAAGCAGGACCATCGGATCGCTCAAAAGCTCGTCCAGGGTACTGATGCTGTCGTTCATCCGTCGTCTCCTCGAATGCCGGCCCGCGCAGCATAGATAGGAAGACAATCATGGCCCGCCAATGACGTTTTGCCGGCTATCGCGTGATGTTTTGGATTAAATTTTGGTCATCGCCTTACTGTCCCGGCGCCGCCGCGTGGCGAGGGAAGTCTAGGCTGGTGGCGGAGCGCCTTCATATTGAGGCAAGCCGTCGTCGAGCACCACCCAAGGCTGTTTCGAGGCGGTGAAAATGTGCATTTGCGGCCTGAAGGCCGACGGGTCGTCGAGCGAACCGGTGGTGATGCCGATGATGCCGGCGGAATCGCGCCGCGAAAACATCGTGGTGCCGCAGCTCGGGCAAAAACCGCGCTTGAGATCAGGCGAGCTGTTCACCGTCGCCAGCGGTCCCTCGATCGTCACATCGTCGATGCGAAACAGCACGCGCGCGTTGAAGGCGGCGCCGATCGCCTTCTGGCAAAGCCGGCAGTGGCAGATGCGTTCGTTGATCGGAGCCGCGTCAGTGCTGTAGCGCACCGCTCCGCACAGGCAGCCGCCCTGATGTTTAGCCATCGTCTTGTTCCGCAAATCGAGAAAATAAGCGGCAAGGTAGTCGCGCGGCCGACAGGGTCAATTGAAAAGCCTTGATACGATGCCATCGATAATCGGAATGCGATGGAGTTTGTCGTGGCGCAAGAGATCGAGACCATCGGCATTGCCGACCTGTTCAAGCCGCCCTCGCCTGCTCGCGACCGTGCCGACACCAGGATCATGGCCGCCGCCTCGGGGATCGGTTTCATGGCCGTCCGCGATTTTCCCGGCGATCACTGGCTGACGCCGGACAGGCGAGCACAATTGCTGCGCATCTTCGCGCTGTCCGAAGCCGAGAAGCAGAAGCTGCTGCGCTGGAATTTCGACCCGACCAGGAAGAACGTCTACCGCGGCTGGTTCCCGCTGCAGCCGACAGCCATTTCCTATAAGGAAGGCATCGACATCGGGCCGGATATCATCGGACCGGATATCGCCGATGCCGGAGGTTTTTCGGCCTCCGACGATCCGCTGCGCGAGCCGACGCCGCTACCGGCCGAAGATGCCCTGCCCGGCTGGCGCGCCGCGGCGGCGGACTACTACCGGGCGATGGAGATGGTCGGCAATGCGCTGATGCGGTCGATCGCGCGCGGGCTTGGCCTGCCGGAAACGATCTTCGATGCCTATTTCGATGACGGCATCTCGACGCTGCGCCTGATCCGCTATCCCCTGCGCGATGCCAATGCCGGCGTCGACACCAGCGGCCCGGAGTTTTCCGTGATCCACAAGGGCGAGACGCGCACCATCATCGGGCGCGAGCACGCCGATTCCGGTTTCGTCACCTTGCTGGCGCAGGACGGCGTCGAGGGTTTGCAGGCCAAAAACCTCGCCGGCGAATGGATCGACGTACCGCCGGCCAACGGCACGCTGGCGGTCAATTTCGGTCAGTTGCTGGAGCGCTGGACCGGCGGGCGCGTCCGTGCGACGCGGCACCGGGTGATCGCGCCGAAGACGGTGCGGCTGTCGATCCCGTTCTTCTACGAACCCCGCGTCGATGCCGAAATTGCGCCGCTGCCATTGAAAGGCGCCGAGCCATTCGAGCCGTTTCTCTATGGCGACTATCTCTGGGAAGCGGCAACGAATTTCGTCGAGATGAGCGGCATCAAGCATCTCAGGCAGCCGCGCCGCGCCAAGGCTTCATAGGCAACGCCGGCCATTTGCAGAGACGACCGGCGGGGAAATGACAGGCTATTCCGTTTCGCTGACGACCTCGTCCCAGCTCTTCACCTTGGTCTCGCCGTTGAGGAACGGCAGCGCGGCGGCCGTCAGTTCCGGGGCGAAGAAGACGTCGTAATGTGTGCGGTTGGGCAGGATCGCCAGGCGGTTCCGCGACAGGTTTTCGCGCATCCAGCCGGCGTCCTTCAGTCCGCCGCCGAGCATCTGGTAGAACTTGACCTCATGCTCGGGCTTGTACATGTCACTGTCGCCATAGGCCAGCATGACCGGCATCTTCAGCTTGGGAACATCGGCCGAGAAGTCCCTGTTCTGGCGCATGAAATTGCCGAGCGCGTCAAGCAATTTGGGGAAGTCTTCCGGATGCGGCGCGACCGCGACGTAGGACTTGTACATCGGCGTGTCCTTCATGAACGGCGCGGCGGCGGCGCTCACCTGAGCCTGCTGCGGGCGCATCTCGTCATAGAAACCGTCCGTGGCATAGCCGGTCGAGACCAGCACAAGGCGGCGCACCATCTCGGGATGGCGGACAGCCATGCGGAAAGCGACACCGCCGCCGAGCGAATAGCCCATGACGTCGACCGTGTCGTAGCCGAGCGCCTTGACGATATCGGCCATGTCGTCACCAATCGCCTCCACGCTGAATGGCCGGTCGCCGAGCGCCGTGCGGCCATGGCCTTGCAGGTCGACGCCGATGACGGTGCGATTTTCGGCGAATTTGGGCAGGATCGGCGCGAACATGTCGGTAGAGCCAAGACCGCCATGCAACAGAAGCAGCGGCTCGCCCTTGCCGTAGACGGCGTAATAGTAATTCAGGCCGTTGATCGGTAACAGCCCGGACTTTTCCGGCTTCAGCGGTGTTCTCGTTTCGGTCGTCATGGCAGGTTCCTTTGCATTGGTGGTGCCCGGGCAGGCGAGAAGCGCCGCGGCCGAAGCAAGAATGGCGAAAAACAGGGTTCTGGACATATCGGTCTCCTCGAGTCCTGCCGGTGTCAAAGCGGTCCTGTCGGTTCAAAGCGTCTTGTGGTGTCAAAGCGTCTTGTGGTGTCAAAGCGTCATGGCGAGGTCTTCAAGCTGGTCGGCGCACTGGCCCCAACCCTGATGAAAACCCATCGCGTCGTGCTGCTCGCGGTCGGCGACGCTCCAGTGCCGGACACGCGCGATGTAGCGGGTCTTGCCATCGCCTTCGTCCTCGAAGGTCAGCACGACGGTCATGAATGGCTTTTCCGACGGCTTCCAAGCCTGTGTGTAGGCATCGGTGAAGACGATCTTCTTGCCGGGAATGACTTCCAGGAAGACACCGGGGTTGGGAAACTCATTGCCGTCCGGGCTAGCCATGACAACCAGAGTCGAGCCGCCGGTGCGCACATCCATCTCGGCGCGCGGCGTCGTCCACGGCTTTGGCGAGAACCATTGCGTGACCAGCTTCGGCTCGGTCCAGCAGCGATAGACGCTGTCGCGCGATGCATCGATGATGCGGGCAAGAACCAGTTCGCGGTCGTTGTCGGGGGCGATGTCGAGCTTGGTGGCCACGGTGGTCTCCTCGGGTTTGATCTGTTTGATCTGGGGGTTGATCCGGCTTCCGTCCCAAGGACGAGCCGATGCAACGCAACCCGACACCGCCAGTGAAAAAATCTGGCGACTGGAGAAAATCTGGCCACTGCTTGTATGATTGGAGGGTGGGCGGGAAAGCGGCCCGTGTCAGTGGCGCTTGGCTTGCACCAGATAGGCGTCGATCTCGGTTTCGCCGAGCCACTTCGCGGCCTCGAGCCGATGCAGGCCTTCGACCAGTATATGGCGCTTGCCGTCGTGGCGGACCTGGATCGGCGTCTTCATGCCGTTCTCCAGTATGTCCTCGGCGAGATGCCGGACGGTCTCGGGGTGCAATGTCTTCTTGCGCGCCGTCGGCACGTAGATGTCGTCGACCTTGACCTTTTGCACTCTGAGCATGCCGATCCCCGTGGCGGAAAAACGCCGCCGTTTGTGGAAATAGTCTTTTTGGCAACGGCGGCCAAGAGCGCGGCCAACGAATGCTGGCCCGATCGTTTCCATTTGACGCTTGCCCTGCAGATCGCCGAAATGACGGCTTGCCACTTCTTCGGTGTTCATGACCCATCTGCCCACGGAATTCCCCGATTTCGGACTAACGCCAGAGCAGCGCCGCCACGCGGTGCGCGGCCATTACTACGAATGGCCTGGGATGGACGGCGAGCGCGGCGAGATCTGGTGCTACTCGGACCGATTTTCCTATCGTCCCGGCGAGACGGTGACGCTGCATGTCAGTTCGACGGCTCCATCCTTCGGCATGACGATCATCCGCGACGGCGGCACCGAGACGAAAGTGTTCGAGAAATCGGGCATCGCGGCACGCTGGCAGGACAGTCCGGACCAATGCTCGGCAGAGGGCTGCGGCTGGGAGGCTTCGTTCGAATTCCGGGTCGGCGGCGACTGGCCGTCCGGCGCCTATCGGGCAACACTGACCGCTGACGGGCGCGACGGCAAGCCGATCCAGTCCCACCACCTTTTCATCGTTAGCCCCCAGGCCGGCAAGAAGCCCGGCCGCGTGCTGCAGGTTGCGGCGACGGGCACCTGGCTCGCCTACAACACCTGGGGCGGCTCCAACCACTATCAAGGCATCACCGGACCGGACCGCAATCAGTATTCGCCCATCGTGTCGACGCAGCGCCCCTGGTGCCGTGGCTTCGTCGTGCTGCCGAAGGATGCGCCGCGCGTGCCGCTGGAGGTCGCCGTGCCGCCGAAGACGGTGCCACGCTATCCGCACATGGAATGGGCGCTCGCCACCGGCCATTCGAAGAAATACGCTTCGTCGGGCTGGGCCAGCTACGATAGCCATTTCTTCCGCTTCGCCGAGCGGGCCGGCTATGCCGTCGACCTCGCCAGCCAGCACGACCTGCATTTCTCGCCCGACATCCTCGACGGCTATGACTGCGCTGTCTTCGTCGGCCATGACGAGTATTGGACCTGGGAGATGCGCGACGCGGTCGACAATTATGTGGACCGCGGTGGCCATGCGGCGCGCTTTGCGGGCAACTTCATGTGGCAGACGCGGCTGGAGGACGAGGGGCGCCGCCAGGTCTGCTACAAATACCGTGCCCGCGCCGAGGATCCCGCCTATCGCGGCGGCGACCTGACCCGCGCCACCAATTCCTGGGAAGCGCCGGAAATCGGCCGGCCGGGCTCGGCAACCTTCGGGCTGAACGCCACCCGTGGCCTCTATGCCGGCTGGGGCGGCTGCGCGCCGCGCGGCGTGCGCGGTTTCCCAGTCTATCGGCCGGAGCATTGGGCCTTTGCCGGCACCGGCATCTACTACGGCGACCTGCTGGGCGCCGACAGCCACGTCTATGGCTATGAGGTGGACGGGCTCGACTTCGAGATACGCGGCGGGCTGCCCTACCCCACCGCACACAGCGGCGCGCCGGATGGATTGCAGGTTCTCGCCGTCGGCATGGCCTCCCAGGTCGAGGAAAGCGCCGATATCCCGATCGAGGACCAGTTCCTCACCGACGAGGATGGCCGCTTCAGCGCCGAAACGCTGTTCGGCGAGGGCAGCGACGCCAATCTGGAGAAAGTCAAACGCGGCAACGGCATGATCGTCAATTTTCCGCGCGGCAAGGGCGAGGTGTTCCACGCCGGAAGCTGCGAATGGGTTGCCGGCCTGCTACGACAAGACCCGATGGTCGAACGCGTCACAAAAAATGTCCTCGATCGTTATCTCGGAAAGCCCTGACATGTCGAAAACCCAGACCGCCGCTCAACCGACTGAAGTCCGGCGAGACTCGCATCTGTTCTATCTCTCCAGCTTGCGCCGACCGCTGATCGACCGCGCCGAAGGCATCTACATGTGGACGCAGGACGGCCGCCGCTTCATCGATGGATCGAGCGGGCCGATGGTCGCCAATATCGGCCATTCCAACCGCAACGTGCTCGATGCCATGAAGCGGCAGATGGACCGCGCCACCTTCGCCTATCGGCTGCATTTCGAGAACGAGCCGGCGGAAGAACTCGCGCGGGAACTCGCGGGGAAACTGCCGGAGGGCATGGACCGCATTTTCTTTGTCTCGGGCGGCTCGGAAGCGACCGAATCCTGCATCAAGCTGGCGCGGCAATGGGCGGTCGCCACCGGACAGGCCAGCCGCTGGAAGGTGATCACCCGCTTCCCCTCCTACCATGGCGGCACGCTGGGTTCGCTCTCGATCACCGGCGACGATGCGCTGTCCGAAACCTTTGCGCCGATGATGCGGCCGATGCCGACCGTGCCGGCGCCGACCGCCTGGCGCGACCGCGACAATCTTTCAATGGAGCAGCGCGGGGTTCGCTATGCCGACATGCTGGAGGAGAAGATCCTCACAGAGGGGCCGGAAAGCGTGGTCGCCTTCATCATGGAGCCGATCGGCGGTGCCGCCACAGCAGCCCTGGTGGCGCCGGACAGCTACTATGCCCGCATCCGCGAGATCTGCGACCGCTACGGCATCCTGCTCATCCATGACGAAGTGATGAGCGGCGCCGGCCGCACCGGCAAATTCCTCGGCGGCGACCACTGGAACTGCAGGCCCGATATCGTCGCGCTGTCAAAGGGACTGGGCTCGGGCTACGCGCCGCTCGGCGCGCTCGCCGCACCGATGCGGCTGGTGCAGCCGTTGCTCGCCTCCGGCGGCTTCCAGCATGGCCACACCTATGCCGGCAATCCGCTGGCCTGCGCCGCCGGCCTTGCGGTTCTGGGTGAAATGGACCGGCTCGACCTGATCGCCAATGCGGCTGCCATGGGCGATGTGCTGATGGACGGATTGAAGGGACTTGCCAAGCGCTTCCCGTTTATCGCCGACGTGCGCGGCAAGGGTCTGCTCACCGGCGCCGAGATGGTCGCCGATCCAGAGACGCTGCGGCCGATCGACCAGGGCAAGAAAGCGACGCAGCGGCTGCTCGACCTTGCCTATGCGCGCGGGCTGATCATCTATGGCCGCAGGGTCAAGGGTGGCGTCGACGGCGACAATTTCATGGTCGCGCCGCCAATGATCGTGACCAGCGAACAGGTCGGCGAGATCATCTCCATCATCGGTGATGCGCTGGAGGTTCTGGCTTCCGAGCTCGACCTGCCGGTCGAAGGCCGGGGGTAAGGGAATGGCGCCGCGAAAAGTCATCATCACCTGCGCGGTCACCGGCTCCGTGCATACGCCGTCGATGTCGCCCTATCTGCCGGTGACACCGGACCAGATCGCGACGGATGCCATCGCGGCTGCCGAAGCCGGTGCCTCGATCCTGCACCTCCACGCCCGCGACCCCAGGGATGGCCGCCCGACCGCCGATCCGGACGTCTTCATGCAGTTCCTGCCGCGCATCAAGCAGGCAACCGACGCGGTGATCAACATCACCACCGGTGGCTCGTCGCTGATGACGCTCGACCAACGGCTGGCTGCGCCGCTCCGCGCCGAGCCCGAAATGTGCTCGCTCAACATGGGCTCGATGAACTTCGCGCTGTTCCCGATGCTGGACAAACCACGGGAGTGGCAGCACGAATGGGAACCGAAACTGCTAGAAGCCACCCGCGACACCATCTTCAAAAACACCTTCGCCGACATGGAGGGCGTGCTCGAAAGACTCGGAAAAGGCTGCGGCACGCGCTTCGAGTTCGAGTGTTATGACGTCGGCCACCTTTATTCGCTGGCGCATTTCCGCGACCGGGGCCTGGTGTCGGGGCCGCTGTTCATCCAGTTCGTGCTGGGCATCCTGGGCGGCATTGGCGCCGATCCGGACAATCTCGTCCACATGAAGCGCATCGCCGACAAACTGTTCGGCGACAGCTACCAGTTTTCGGTGCTGGCCGCCGGCCGCAACCAGATGCCGCTGATCTCGATTGCGGCAGCCATGGGCGGCAATGTCCGTGTCGGGCTGGAAGACAGCCTCTATGATGGCCGCCAGCTGGCGAAATCCAACGCCGACCAGGTGCGGCGCATCCGTGGCATTCTCGACGGGCTGTCGCTGGAAGTTGCCACGCCAGCCGAAGCGCGCGACATGCTGGCGCTCAAGGGCGGGGATAGAGTGGCGTTTTGAGACGATTGATCTGAGATGATGGCGTCCAGTCCTACCCCCCTCTGTCCTGCCGGACATCTCCCCCTCAAGGGGGGAGATTGGATGCCATTTCGGCTTTCGCCAATTTCCAACGGTTTAGAATGGTGGGCGAGATCAAGATGGCCAATCTCCCCACTTGAGGGGGAGATGTCCGGCAGGACAGAGGGGGGCGCCTTGGCACCGTACCTCCAGTGACTGCCGTTTTGCCCAAAATCCTCCTCCGCCCCGGCCGCATCGAAGACGTCGAAACCATACACGCGGCAATCCTGAAACTCGGCACCCACGTCGGCGCGCCCGAGGAAATCGTCTCGACGGCGGACGATCTCAGAACCTGGGGCTTCGGCGCAAAACCCGCCTTCTCGACCCTGATCGCCGAAGTCGGCGGCGAATTCGCCGGCCTCTGTCTGCATTTCCCGATCTTCTCGACCTGGATGGGGCGGCCTGGCGTCTATGTGCAGGATCTCTACGTCGAGGACCGGTTTCGCGGCCGCAAGGTCGGCGAGCGGTTGTTGCGGCGCGTCGCGGCTGAATGCCGGAAAGAAGGTGGGGTCTATCTCAGACTGTCCGTCGACACCGACAATGAAGGCGCCAAGGCCTTCTACGAAAGACTGGGCATTGCCTGGTCCAGCTACGAACAGACGCAGAAGATCATCGGTGAAGCCTTTTTCGCCTTCGCCGATGCGCCGGAAAATGGGGAGCAGGAATGAAAGCCTTTTATGCGCAGGAGCAGAAGCGCCACGACCCCAAGGCCTTTCTTTCCAGCGGTGCCGCACAGCCCAATCCGGAAAAGCCCGAACGCGTCGAGAGATTGTTAGCCGGCGCAAAATCTGCGGGCTGCACGATCGAACGGCCACGCGATCACGGGCTCGGCCCTGTTTCGGCGGTGCACACACCCGAATATCTCGACTTTCTCGAGCATATCTTTGAACGCTGGCAACGCATCGATGGCGCATCCGCCGAGGTGATCCCCAACATCCATCCGATCGCCCGCAATGGTTCCTACCCGGCCTCGGCGGTCGGCCAGGCCGGCTATCACATGGCCGATACGGCTTGCCCGATCTCCGGCGAGACCTGGCAGAGCGCGCTGTGGAGCGCCTGGAGCGCGGTCGAAGCCGCCGAAACGGTGATGGCTGGCGCACCGGCCGCCTATGCGCTGTGCCGCCCGCCCGGCCACCACGCTTTTGCCGATGTCGCCGGCGGCTTCTGCTTCATCAACAATTCGGCCGTTGCGGCTCAGGTTCTGCGCAGAAACGCGGCCCGCGTGGCGATCCTCGATGTCGACCTGCATCATGGCAACGGCACGCAAGGCATCTTCTATGCACGGCCCGATGTGCTCACCGTGTCGCTGCACGCCGACCCGGTGCGTTTCTATCCGTTCTTCTGGGGTCATGCCGACGAGCGTGGCGAAGGGCCGGGCCTCGGCTATAATTTCAACCTGCCGCTGCCACGCAAATCCGCCGACGCGGCGTTCCTCGAAGCGCTCGAGGTCGCATTCCAGCGCATCCGTGCCTTTTCGCCCGATGCGCTGGTGGTGGCGCTCGGCCTCGATGCGTTCGAGGGCGATCCGTTCGGCGGTCTCTCGGTGACCACGCCCGGCTTCTCGCGCATTGGCGAGGCGATCGCCGAGCGCGGCCTGCCGAGCGTCATCGTCCAGGAAGGCGGCTATCTCTGCGACGCACTCGGCGACAATCTCACCGCCTTCCTCACCGGTTTCGGCGGCAAGGCGCGGTGACAATTCAAACCGGCTTTAGGATCGCTGCTGCCTAAGCATGGCGACGACCCGATGCACGCTCTCCAGCGTCTCGTCGATCTCGTCGGATGTGTTGTAGTGTGCGATGCCGATGCGCACGACGCCTTGCTCGGCCGGAATGCCCAGTTGGTGGACGATCTCCCAAGCGTAGTTATGGCCGGACCACAGGAAGATGTTTTCGGCATTCATCTGCCGGACGATGGTTTCGGGAACGATGCCGTCAACAGTGAAGGAGACTGTCGGTACGCGATCTCCGAGCCGCTTCGGGTCGGTGATCCCGTGGATAGTCAGGCCTGAAATGTCGGCCAGGCCATCGATCAGCCTCTGCGCCAGCCGGTTTTCATAGGCAATGGAGGCTTCGAACGCCCTCGCGAGCTTCTGCCTGCGCGAACCGCCCTCGCCCGCCGAAGCTCCAACGTCAGCAAAATAATCGACCGCCGCCGTAAGACCGGCCATCAGCTCGATCTGCGGCGTGCCGAGTTCGAACCGCTCCGGCAGGCCATTGGACGAGCAGCGGCATTTGTAGGCCTTCAGGCCATCGATGATATCCAGCCGTCCCCACAATATGCCCATATGCGGGCCGAAGAATTTGTAGGCCGAGCAGATCAGGAAATCGCAGCCGAGTTCCTGCACGTCGATCAGGCCGTGCGGCGCGAACTGGACGGCGTCGACATAGACCAGCGCGCCGGCCTGTTGTGCGATGGCAGTCAGGGATTTAACCCGGTTGATCGAACCGGTCAGGTTGCTGGCATAGTTTAGCGCGACCAGCCGCGTCTTGTCGGATAGCAGATCATTCAGCGTCGCCTCCTCGACCTGCCAGCTCTTTTCGTCGAAGGGCAGCCAGCGCACCACGAGGCCAAGATCCTCGGCCAGCTGCAGCCAGGGCGAGACATTGCCCTCATGGTCCATGCGGGTGAGGATGAGCTCGTCGCCGGGCTTCATGGTGCGGCCGAGCGTGCGCGACATGTGATAGGTCAGCGTCGTCATGTTGGCGCCGATGATGATTTCCTCGCGGCTCGGCGCACCGAGGAAATCGGCCATTGCCTGATGCGCGTCATCGACGACTTGTTGAGCGGCGATCGTCGTTTCGAAATAGCCGCCGAGATTGGCGTTGGTGGTGAGCAGGCAGCGCGACACCGCGTCGGCGACAGCCTGCGGCACCTGCGTGCCCGCAGGGTTGTCGAGATAGATGCGGCGACGGCCCTTGTCGGTCAGGAAGAGAGCCGGGAATCTCGCTCGCACCGCCTCGATCGGAAAGTCCGCCATTGTCTCCACCCTTTTGTTATTCCTGATTAATTCCGCACCTTGAACCAATCAAGGACAGGGATTACCGACCCGCTGATGGATCGCATCCACCGCCTTCTGCATCTCTTCGGTCCAGACGACATCCACCGAGGACAGCGCCGTTTCCAACTGTGAAATGGTCGTTGCCCCGACGATGTTCGAGGTGACGAACGGACGGCTCGACACATAGGCATTGGCAAACAGCGCCGGCTCCAGCCCAAACGAGCGCGCCAACTCGTTGTATTCGAGTTGCACCTCCGCGGCATTTGGCGTCTCGTAGCGCTGGCCACGATTGAACAGCTGCGAGCGCGACCCTTGCGGGCGGGCGCCATGGTCGTATTTACCGGTGAGGTAGCCCTGTGCCAGCGGCGAATAGGCGAGCAACGAAACCCCTTCGCGTTCGCAGACCTCGGCGAGGTTCACCTCGAAGGTGCGGTTGACCAGATTGTAGGCGTTCTGGATCGAAGCGACGCGCGGACCAACGCCCTTGTCGGCCTCGGCAAGGAACCGCATCACGCCCCAGGAACTCTCGTTCGAGAGGCCGAAATGGCGAATTTTTCCCGCCTTTACCAGTTCCTCGAAGACGGCAAGCGTCTCTTCTATCGGCGTTTCGCCCGCCGGCGCACCGATCGCATCGGGACGACGCGCTACGGCGCCGACGCGTGTCGGGTTGGCGCCCCACGGAATGTCCCTTTCCGGCCAATGAATTTGATAAAGGTCCAGATAATCGGTGCCGAGCTTGGCCAGCGATTTGTCGATGGCGTCAAGAATATCGGCGCGCACCAGTTGCGACGGCCTGTCGCCGCGAAACCAGCTGTTGGCGGTGCGGCCGACGACCTTGGAGGCAAGGATCACCTTGTCGCGGTTGCCCTTGGCCTTCATCCAGCTGCCGATGATCTTTTCGGTCCGCCCTTGCGTCTCGGCCTTCGGCGGGATCGGATAGAGTTCAGCGGTGTCGATGAAATTGACGCCACGCGAGAAGGCGAGGTCCATCTGGGCATGCCCCTCGGCTTCCGTGTTCTGCTGACCCCAGGTCATCGAACCCAGGCAAATCTGGGTAACAAGGAGATCGGTCCGACCGAGACGGCGTTTGTGCATGGAATTTCTGCTCCGAGGGAAAGCGTGCGCGGCAGCGCGGGAATGAGGTCAGCATCTATAGGGAAAGCGGCGGCGCTCTCCAAGCCTCGGCAGGCCGACTTTTGCGTGAGTTGGGGTTGTCTAGCGGCGAGCGCCGGCCACCGCGCGGCGCTTGGCTTCGTCGATCAGCATGTTGGCCACCTGCATGCGGATCATGGCGCGCTGGCGCAGATGCGGGGCGACACGGTCCGGATGGTTGGCGAAGGCGAAGCTGCGGCGAATACGGCCGAAATCGGCGATGCTCTTTGGCTGATCCAGTCCCAGTTCGACCGCGATCGATTCAAGATCGATCGGCGGCAATTTCTCCTCAGGCTTTGGTTCTTCGCCGGCCAGAGCGAGCTTGGCGTGTTCGAGCAAGGCAGCGAATTCGCTCGCCAGGTCGGTACCCGCCTCACGATATTCGGCCGCGGATACCTTGATACGGCCGGAATGCAGTTCATCGGCAACAGACAGATAATCAAACGGAATGGATGGACGCGCACTGGCCCCGTCGCCCTCCATGCCGTCTCCTCCGATGCCGTCGCCTCCGATGCCGTCACCCCCGATGCCGTCACCCTTGTCGGACGCAACGAAGAGGTCGTCGAGCAGCGAAGCGAAATCGCGCTTGGCGCTGGTAGCGATGTCAGCCTCCCACTTGCCCGACTGTCTGGGTTACAGACCATAGAACCGGCTCGTTAAAAATACATGCCACCGATCTTAAGGAATTTAGCCGTTGCGAGGATTGCCGCCCGAGCAAAGCTGCTCAAACAAAAGCCGGACTGCACTTTCCATGCAGCCCGGAAATTCGCAAGGAGTTGGCGAGGAAAAACTGGCCATGTGCCAGCGTTCAAGCCTACGGGTCTTGCCGCCCAAAAGTTTCACCGGGCCCAAAAATATTTTATGCAAATCATTCAGACATGGCAGGCATGCAAATGCTGCACTGCACAATTGTCACGATTCATCTATATTGCCGGATGTGGAGGACCAACCAGGAGCCTGAGTCATGGGTTTCTTCACTGAAATGTTCGCCCGGCCGCGCCCGCAGGAACATCTGAGATATCGCGCGGCTCTCGCGCTGCTTCATTCGATGAGCAATGCCGACCGTGCCGACATCGGCGTCAAGCCCGCCGATTTTCCGCGCATCGCCCGCGAAATGTCCATTCGCTAAATACATATTGCGAGATGTCCCGGATCGGTCCGGGACATCTCGACGTCCAATTCCTCAGCGCGATCCGAGGAATGTCGACTTGCCCAGCGGCACGCCATTGTGGCGAAGAATGTCGTAAGCGGTGGTGAGGTGGAAGTAAAAGTTGGGCATGGCAACATGCAGCAGATACTGCATGCCGCCCAATGTGGTTTCGCGCCCGCCGAGCTTCAACTCGATCATCTTGTCGTCCGAACCATCGATATCGGCAGCCGAGAACGTTGCCAGAAGCGCGAGCGTCTTGGCGATCCGCGCCTCGAGATCGGCAAAACTTGCCTCATTGTCCTCGTATTTCGGCACTTCGCGGCCGGCCAGCCGCGACGGCGCGCCCTTGGCATGGTCGGTGGCGATCTGCACCTGCCGGGTCAGCGCGAACATGTCGGGCGCGAGTCGCGCCGTCAAAAACACCTGCGGGTCGATCTTGCGGTCAAGCGCATTCTGTTCGGCTGATGCCAGCACATTGGAAAGTGCTTTCAGCCGGGCTGAAAACACGGGCACGGATGCCTCATACATCGATATCGTCACGTCAAATCTCCCGTCCGGCCGAACGCCGGCGGTCGGCAGGTAGCGCCTTCGCGCTCGATTCTTCAAGCGCCGGCGACGCAGCGTCACCAGGCCGCCGCAATCACCATGGTAGAATCTTCGTTATCGAGCGGAGATTCCCGATGAGACGCGCCCTTCTCGCAGCGACTGCCCTTCTCTCCCTTGCCACGACTGGCCAAACGGCCCTCGCCGCCGATGATGCCGCCGAAGCGCCCTATGTCGATGATCGTTCGAGCGCCGAGGCGGTCATCCATTCGCTCTACAGCGCCATCAACCGGCACGAATTCGCCCGCGCATGGGGTTATTTCGGCGATGCAAAGCCGGCAAAGGATTTTGACGGCTTCGTCAAGGGCTATGACGGCACCGCCAAGGTCGAGGTCGAGACCGGCGCGATCTCGGACGAAGGTGCCGCGGGCAGCATTTTCTACAACGTCCCAGTCGCCATCCGCGCCACCGACAAGACCGGCGGCGAAACGGTTTTCGCCGGCTGCTACACACTGCGCCAGGTCAATGCCCAGATCCAGGCCGCGCCGCCTTTCGACCCGATCCACATCGAAAAGGGCGCGCTGAAGCCCTCCACCGCCAATTTCGAGGAGGCGGTGCCGCCTAGCTGCGGCGACGGGCCGCCGCCGCCGAAGAAGGATACCGCGCTCGAGCAGGCCAAGAAGGCTTTTCTGGCTACCTATGGCGACCAGTGCGACAAGGATCTCGTGGCCAATGAGCCGGAGGTCTTTTCGATCAAGTACAAGGACAAGGATGCCCAGCCCGGAGATCCCGACAAGGAGACGCGGCTGTTCCATTTTTCCTGCTCGGCGGCCGCCTACAATGAAAGCTCGGTCTATTACATGACCGACGAACTGTCGGCCGTGCAGCAATTGCAGTTCGCCGAACCCAAGATGGACATCCGCTACGAGAACAATGACAGCGATGGCAAACTGCTGGGCATGAGCATCGTCGGCTTCCAGACGAGCGGCTGGGCGGTCAATTCCGACTATGACCCGGATGCCCATACGATCACCACGTTCAACAAGTGGCGCGGTGTCGGCGATGCGTCGGACGCCGGCACCTATCTGTTCCGCAACGGGAATTTCTCGCTGGTCCAGTACGACGTCGACGCATCCTATGACGGCGAGGAGAACCCGCAGACGGTCGTCGACTACAACACCGCGCCGTAGAGCGCCGCTCCGCTTTAAGCCCGCGTCGATCAGTGCGCCTTCGACAGCATCCAGTTGAGCGTTTCGCGCCAGTCGACCATGCGGATCGGCGTGCCATGCGTGCCGGTCTCGAAGCGGACGAACCGGGTCGGATAGGCTTTCGACTTGGCGATGATGGAACGGAAGAAGGTCTCCTGGCTTGCCACGGGAAAGACCACGTCATGGCTGCCCTGGCCGAAGAAGACCGGCACGCGGCGCTTGAATGCAGGGCTGGCAAAAAAGCTGTCGTCCCACAGCGAGCCAAGCAGCAGCAGCCCGTCGATGCGCCGGCCGGTATCGTTGCGTCCGGCGAGCTTCCAGCACAGCGCACCGCCCATCGAGCCGCAGGCGACGAAGATCTTCGCGCCCGGCGACCGTTCGGCGTAGTGATCGACCAGCGCCGCCACCTGTGCCGCGCCCTTGTCGCCGAAATCGGGAAAATCGGGACTGAGATAGAGGCCGCCATTGGCGGCCATCAGGTTCTTGAGGCGGTTGAAATTGCCGCCGAAGGTGAAGTCGTCGACGCCTTGCTTGCGATTGCCGCCCTGCCCGTGCAGGTAAAGCACGATGATGCCGGCACCCTCAGTCTTGCCGACAGCGACATGCCTGACGTCGCCGGCATCGGTCCTCAGGAGCAGATCCTGCTGCACCTTGCGCACGCCGGTGTCGGTGTACTGCGCATGCACGCGCTTTTCCGGCACCTCGTCGCGCTGGTTGATGTCGCGCATTTCGCGATAGTCGATGACCGTGTAGGCACCGTTGGTGTCGGAGGAAAGCGCGGCCGGATAGGCGAAGAGATCATCCTTGAAGGGTTTTAGGGACAACGTGTCGGCGTTGGCGGCTGAAGAAAACAAGAAAAGCAAGGCAGCTAGGACAGCGCGGCACGCCCCCCTCTGGCCTGCCGGCCATCTCCCCCTCAAGGGGGGAGATCGGATGTCATCACGGCTTTCGCCAATCACCACCGCTGGAGAAAGAGTGTCGACGCGGAAGCTGCCAATCTCCCCCCTTGAGGGGGAGATGGCCGGCAGGCCAGAGGGGTGTGCGACGGTACGAGTAGCCATCCCCAAGCCATGCTTAATTCAGTTCGGGTTTGTCAATCCTGCAGCACCCCGCCGGCGCCTTCCAGCGCCTCGCGGGTATCGACATCGACAGACGCGCCTTCGCCGATCTCGACGTCGATGACGTCGAGCCCTTCGGCCTCGACCAAGTGCCGCGCGCCGGTATCGCCTTCGAGATGGGCGATGGCGGGGAATAGCGAGCGCGGCAGAAGCACCGGGTTGCCGCGTCTTCCAAGATGCGAGGCGCGGACCACGGAATTGCCTCCGGCCCGGCGGAACGCATCGATCAGCCGGTCGAGATCGCCGGACGCGATACCCGGCATGTCTCCCAAAACGATCATCACGCCGGCGATGTCTTGCGGCAGATAGGCGATCCCGGCTTTCAGCGAGGTGGACAGGCCATCGGCAAAATCTGGATTGTCGGCGAAGGTGACGTCGAGACCCGACAATGCAGCGCGCACCCGTTCGCGCTGATGGCCGGTGACGACAATCGTGCCTGCAGCCTTCGAGGCGAGCGCGCGCTCGGTGGTGCGGCGCACCAGCGGCTTGCCGTCGAACAGCGCCAGCAGCTTGTTCGGCCCGCCCATGCGGCTCGACCGGCCTGCCGCCAGGAGCACGGTCGCGACCTTGAGCTGGTTCTTGGCCGGCACCGGTTCGCGCGGCTGCGGCCGCGTCGGGATTTCCATCAGCAGCCCGCCGACTCCCATGCCTGCGATGTCGCGCGCGGTGACGTTGAGGCCGGCAACCAACCGATCGAGCACCCAGTCGAAGCCGTTTTCCTTGGGGCTGCGGGCGCAGCCGGGCGCGCCGATGACGCGCTTGCCGCGGAGCATGCCGAGCACTAGCAGATTGCCGGGATCGACCGGCATGCCCGCGCGGATCACCGTACCGCCGGCCCTTTCGATCGCCGCCGGCACGACATCGGCGAAATCGCTCATCGCGGAGGCGCCGAAGATAACCACCATGTCGTTGTCGCGCGCCAGCGCGGCTGCGGCCTCCGCCACGGGCGCGATCTCATGCGGCGTGCGGCGCTCCGCCGTCAACCGGCCACCCGAGCGCGCCAACCGCGCTTCGGTGACCCGCAGCGTCTTGTCGAGCACGCCAGGCTTGGTGCCCGGCAAGACCGTCTGGATGACGGCGACGCGCACCGGCTGGTAGACGTTGACGGCAAAGATCTCGCCGTCGGCGCAGAGTTTGGTCACCGTGTCGACCAGCATGGAGGCGACGGCGAAGGGGATGATCTTGACCGTCGCGACCATCTGCCCTTTCTCGACCGGCGCGTGCTGGGCCAGCGTGGCAATGGTGATGGCGGGATCGACGGCGTTGATGGCATCGATCATCGAGGCATTGACCGTGAAGATGCCGGCCGCCTTGGCATGGAGATTGACGCGGCCGGTGGCGGCGGGCCTTGCCTCGATGCCGCTGAATGTCATGCACTCGGCAATTCTTTGCGCCGCGGCGTCCTCGCCCAGATCGTCCGGGGCCAGCACGGCCGCGACGACCTGCGAAATCCCGGCTCCCTTGAGTATGGAGATGTCTTCGGCGGTCAGCCTGTGCGCCTTGCGAAACCGCCGTTCGCCGGCGGTGGTGGCATGCGCCAGCACCGCGCCTTCGGCCGCGTCGATCGGAATTGGACCGAATTTCACGCTGCCGCACCTTTTACATCGAGGCCGCGCGAGCGGAAGGCAAGGATGGTCTGCGCCAGAATGGCGACGGCGATCTCGGCGGGGCTCGCAGCACCGATATCGAGGCCGATCGGCGCATGGATGCGGGCGATCTGGTCGGCGCTCGCGCCCAGCGCCAGCAGGCGTTCGACGCGCTTGGCGTGGGTCTTGCGGCTGCCAAGCGCCCCGACATAGAAGCATTTGGCGTCGAGTGCCGCCTTCAGCGCGAAATCGTCGATCTTGGGGTCATGGGTGACGGCGGCGAGCGCCGTATAGCTGTCGAGCGGCTGGCGCGTCAGCACATCCTCGGGCCATTCGGCATGCAAGACGACATCGGGAAAGCGGTCAGGCGTGGCAAAGGCGGTGCGCGGATCGATAATCTCCAGGGGATAGCCGGCAATCCGTGCCATCGGGGCGAGCGCCTGGCTTATGTGGACGGCGCCAATGACCAGCAGGCGCGGCTGCGGGAGATGCGCGTTGAGAAAGAATGTCCGCCCCTCCGCCTCGACGGAACCGGAATTGCCCGATCGAAACGCCTTGGCGATCGCCGTTCCGAGATCGCCGGCGACGTGGTCGCCCTCTCGCACGATACGATCGCGGCCGTCACCGAGATCGGTGACGAGGATCGCCGCACGGCGGGCGCGGCGCTCGGCATTCAAGGTTTTTAGGGTATACGGATCCATCTGAGATCAGCCTAACCGCTCGACATACACCTTGATGCGGCCGCCACAGGACAGGCCGACCTGCCAGGCGGCCTCGTCGGCAACGCCGAATTCCAGCATCCTGGCCTTGCCGGAGCCGATGACGTCGATCGCCTCGGTCACCACGGCGCCCTCGACGCAGCCCCCCGAAACCGAACCGTGGAAATTACCTTCCGCATCGATGACAAGGTGGCTGCCGACCGGGCGCGGCGCCGAACCCCAGGTCTCGACCACCGTCGCGATAGCGACATCCTTGCCGTCCTTCATCCAACCTTCGGCGATGATCAGCGGATCGCGGGCTTCATCGAGATAAAGACTGTCACTCATAGTTGCTTCTCACAGGGTCTGTTTTTCCAGGGAACAGGGAAAACATATGGTTATGCGGCATGCCTCTCGCCAGCATCCATCCATCGCCGCGGATCGACCGACAGCGCCGATTTCTTGTCCAGCGAGGCGCAGAGGTCGGCGAGCGCGTCGAGATTGTGCACCGAACGGAATTCGTCGACATGCGGCAGCATCGCCTTGACGCCGCGGGCGCGCGCCTGAAAACCGTCAAAGCGCAGCAACGGGTTCAGCCAGATCAGCCGCCGGCAGGATTTGTGCAGGCGCTCCATCTCCTCCGAAAGCCCGGTGACATCGTCGCGCTCCAGCCCGTCGGTGATCAAAAGCACCACCGCGCCCTGCCCCAGCACGCGCCGCGACCAAATCAGGTTGAACTCGGCCAGCGCGTCGCCGATGCGCGTGCCGCCCGACCAGTCCTTGACCGCCGCCGAACAGTCGGCAAGTGCCGCATCGGGATCGCGGTGGCGCATCTGCCTGGTCAGATTGGTCAGCCGCGTGCCGAAAACGAAAGTGTGCACGCGCCGGCGCTTTTCGGTCAACGCATGCAGGAAATGCAGGAAGATGCGCGTGTACTGGCTCATCGAGCCCGATATGTCGGCCAGCACCACCAGCGGCGGGTGGACTTCACGGGCCGAGCGGAATTTCGGCAAGATCAATTCGCCGCCGGTGCGCGCGGCCGAACGCATCATGGCGCGCGGGTCGATACGGCGGCCATACGCATCGGCCTTGAAGCGCCTGATACGCACCATGTCGACGGGCAGACGCAGCCCGGCGATCGCCTTCCTGGCGTCGGCGATCTCGGCGGCGTTCATCTGGGCGAAATCCTTGCCCCGCAAAACCTCGTTGCCGGAAAAAGTGAAGCGGGCATCGACCTCGATCTCGGGGATTTCCCGCGGCGGCTGGTTCTTCTGGTGGCCTTCGAACATCGCCTGGCTGACGCGGTTCTCGGCCGCGCGCGGCTTCTGCTTCTCCCTGGCGTCAGGCGCCACCGGCGAAAACATCGCCAGCATCTTCTCGATCAACTCGCGCGATTTCCAGAACAGCCGGAAAGCTTCGTCGAAGATGGCGTGATCCTCGTGCCGCGAGACCAGCACGGCGTGCAGCGTCCAGTAGAAATCATCGCGCGAACCGATACCGGCGACGAGCACCGCCTCGATGGCGTCCTTGACCGAGGCTGGCCCGACACGCATGCCGGCCTTGCGCAAGGTGCGGGCGAAATAGACGATGTTGTCGGCGATCCGGCCATCCGCTGTCGCCTCTTTCGGTTCGGGGCGGAGCATCGCCTACTCCGCCGCCGAAAGCTCGGCCTTCACCTCGTTGAGGATGCGCCGGCCTTCACCCTGTTCGATGCGGGCAATGTCGTCCTGGTATTTCAACAGCACGCCGATCGTGTCGGATACCGTCTCCGGATCGAGCGCGACCTTGTCGAGTTCGGTCAGCGCACCGGCCCAGTCGATGGTTTCGGCGACGCCAGGCACCTTGAACAGCTCGATCTGGCGCAGTTTCTGGATGAAGGAGACCACCTCGGCCGAGAGCCGCTGGTTAGCCTGCGGCACCTTGCGGTGCACGATCTCAAGCTCACGCTCGGCATTGGGATAATCGACCCAGTGATAGAGGCAGCGCCGCTTCAGCGCGTCGTGGATCTCGCGGGTGCGGTTGGTGGTGATGATCACGATCGGCGGCTCTTCCGCCTTGATGGTGCCGAGCTCGGGCACCGTCACCTGAAAGTCGGAGAGGATTTCGAGCAGGAAGGCCTCGAAGGCTTCGTCGGTGCGGTCGAGCTCGTCGATCAGGAAGACCGGGGCCGCACCCGCCTTGCCGGTCAGCGCGTCGAGCACCGGGCGGCGGATCAGGTATTTTTCCGAGAACACGTTGCGTTCCATGGCGGAGCGCTCGACCTTCCCGGCCGCCTCCTCCATGCGGATCTCGATCATCTGAGCGGCGTAATTCCACTCGTAGACCGCCGAGGAGACATCGAGCCCCTCGTAGCACTGCAGGCGGATCAGCCGGCGGCCAAGCGCCTGCGCCAACACCTTGGCGATCTCGGTCTTGCCGACGCCGGCCTCGCCCTCGAGGAACAATGGCCGGTTCATGCGCAGCGACAGGAAAAGCACGGTCGCCAGCGACCGGTCCGCTACATAGTCCGCGCCAGTCAGGAGATCGAGCGTTTCGTCGATCGTCCGCGGCACGGCTCGCGGTTTCAGCTCGTTCATTCTTTCTCCGTGAACACCGCTGCTCCGCTGTCCAGAACATGGTAGCCGCGGGCGTGGTAGATCAGCGGCCGCAAATTATCGCTCATGCGCAGACCTGTCACCTTGCCAAAAAGCACACGATGGGTGGCCAGGTCCTTGGTGTCGATCAGCTCACAGTCGAAAACGGCGAGCGCGCCTTTCAAGGTCGGCGCTCCGGTGGAAATCACGTCCCATTCGCCGAGCGCGAAACGCTCCTCGACCGGCAGGCCGGTGATGCCTGAAAACCCGACCGACAGCGGCTCCTGGTGCGAAGCCAGTGTGTTCAGGGCAAACCGGCCGTTCTTCACGAACGGCTCGTTCTTGGGATTTTCACGGTTGAGGCAGACCAGAATGGTCGGCGGCGTGTCCGATACCGAGCAGGCCGCGATCACCGTCGCGCCGCGTTTGCCGGCTGGCCCGTCGGTGGTAACCACATGGACGTGACCGGCAAAATGGCTCATCGCGTCGCGATAGGCCTGAGGTCCAATGTCATTCTTCTTCAGCACCAGAATTTTCCACAGCCAGAAACCTCACCGCTATATATGGCTAGACATGACATGCCACAAGCGAAGTGCTTGGCCCATCTCGCCAAATTCGCGTGTTGCACCGAGGCCGGGCAGCCTTTAGGTCTTGGCGGGAACTGGTGCCTGCGCGATGTCGCGGGCTTGGAGGAACACTTCGGCAGGATGCGATCCCGGGCAACGATATCGGCCGCGCTGGCCTGGCTGCTGCTGGCCGGCGCCGCCAACGCCCAGACGCTCACGATCGGCGTTGCCGCACCCCTGTCGGGACCATCGGCCATTCTCGGCAAGCAGGTCGAGGCCGGTGCCGGGCTCGCGGCGGAAGCAAACGGTGTCGAACTCAAGACCGTGGATGACGCCTGTACCGCCGATGGCGGCGCGGCTGCGGCCAGGGACTTCGTGGCGGCCAAGGTCAATATCGTCGTCGGCTTCCTTTGCACCGATGCGATCGAGGCGGCGATGCCGATCCTGAAGGACGCCAACATTCCCGTGATCACCGTTGGCGCGCGAACCGAAAGCCTGACCGACCGCCGCGCCAAGACCGGTTGGCCGGTCTATCGCCTGGGGCCGCGCGGCGACGATGAGCGCAACGCCGTTGCCTCCAGCCTCACCCGCCTATGGCAGAACGAGCTGTTCGCCATCATCGACGACGGCACCATCTATGGCCGCGAAATGGCCGAGACGTTTCGCGCCGCGGCGGAGCAAGCGGCGCTGAAACCCGTCTTCGTCGACACATTCCGGCCGCAGCTCGACAACCAGATCGGCCTGATCGGCCGGCTGAAGAAGGCCGGCGCCACGCACGTCTTTGCCGGCGGCGATGGCGACGACATCGCCATCATGGGCCGCGATGCCGCACAGCTCCAGGCGGGCATCGTCTTTGCCGGCGGTGAAAACCTGCGCACGCCGCCCGGCGAGGTACCCTATGCGATGGGCACGCTGATGATCGCGCCGCCCGAATGGGCCGATGTCGCCGATCCCAAGGTGCTGGAAAGCTTCGCCGCGCAAAAGATCGTGCCGGACGGCTACACGCTGCCGGCCTATGCGGCGATCGAAATCGCCAAGGCGGCATCGGCATTATCCTCGGGCACGCCGCTGACCGAGGTGCTGCCCGGGCATGATTTCACCACGGCGATCGGGCCGATCCGCTTCGACGCCAAGGGCGACCTCAGTCAGAGCCCCTATCGCGTGTTCCGCTTCGACGGCACGCGCTTCGTGCCCCTGGAAGGCAACTGATGTTGGAAAGCAACTGATGTTCCGGACCGGCCCGCGCAACCTGATCACCGATGTTGCCGGCCTGCGCGTCGGCAATGCGACCGACGCCCTGTTGAAGTCCGGCGTAACGACCGTCCTTTGCGACGAGCCGGCGATCGCCGGCGTGCAGATCCTGGGCGGCGCGCCGGGTACTCGCGAGACGGACTTGCTCGAACCGCATAATTCGGTCGAGGCGGTGCATGCCGTGGTGCTGTCGGGCGGTTCGGCTTTCGGCCTCGACGCGGCGTCCGGTGTGCAGGCAGCATTGCGCGAGCGCGGTATCGGCTTCGAGGTGGGCGGCTTTCGCGTGCCGATCGTGCCGGCGGCGATCCTGTTCGACCTGCGCAATGGCGGCGACAAGGACTGGGGCCGTTATCCGCCCTACCGCGACCTCGGCTATGAGGCAGCGCAAACCGCGGCAATGGATTTCCAGCTCGGTACGGCCGGCGCCGGCACCGGCGCGCTGACCGCGGGGCTGAAGGGCGGCCTGGGTTCGGCCTCGACGCTGTTGGACAATGGCGTCACCATCGGTGCGCTGGCTGCCGTCAACCCGACCGGCTCGGTGACCGTTGGCCGCACGCGCCATTTCTGGGCGGCACCTTTCGAAATCGACGACGAATTCGGCGGGCTCGGCTATCCCTCGCCAATGCCGGACGATGCAAAGAGGATTTTGCTGAAATACCGCGACCAGCATGCCGGGAGGCAGATGGAGACCGGTGGCAACACGACCATCGCCGTCATCGCCACCGACGCGGTTCTGACCAAGGCTGCTGCAAAGCGCCTGGCGATATCGGCGCATGACGGCTTCGTGCGCGCCATCTGGCCGACGCACACGCCAGCCGATGGCGACCTGGTGTTCGCGCTGGCGACCGGCAAGAGCGGTGTCCGGCTCGAAGCCGACGCGGCAATCGACCTCTATGCCGCTGCCGGCGCCACCATGGCGCGCGCCATCAGCCGCGGCGTATTCGCCGCAACGCCTGCCGAAAACGATCTTTTCCCGGTCTGGTCGTCGCGCCCGGGCTGAACCGGTCGATCACACACGATCGGATCTTTCTTCCTCGAAGGTCACCGCGACATCGGAATTCGCCGACAGCCAAACCTTCTTGCCGTCGACTTCGGCAACCAAGGCCAGAGGGACGTAATGGTGATGGCCCTTGTGAGCACCCTCGCCGCTGTCGGCCTTGGTCAGCTTGATGCGCTGGCCGTCGACCTTGTCGACGGTGCCGATATGTACGCCATCGGCGCCAACGACTTCCATGTGCTCACGAATTTTGCTGGTGTCGGTCATGGTGGTTCTCCATTGGGATTGCCGACAATAACAAACGACCGACCGATTGGATGCATCGGCTTTCAGGCAGCACGACGTTTTGATTCCATCATGCTAGGGACTAGACGATCACGAACACCGGGGGTGAAAGACGATGCGGATCCTTTTGCTGTTTGCCGTTTGCCTGTCAGCACAGGTCACGACGCCGATCGTGGCCCGTGCCGGCGATGTCGCCGAGCTCGAAATCCTGGGATTCACCAAGGACGGCGGCGTGTTCGCTTTCGAGGAATATGGCGTCCAGGATGGGTCGGGTTTTCCCTACGCCAACCGCTACTACATCGACACCAATGATGACAGCTTTCTCAAGGGAACGCCGATCCGTGTGCGTCTGGACGACGAGACCGCCACGATCGAGGCAGCGCGCCTGCAAGCCCGGCAGAAGGGCGAGGCCATTGTCAGCCAGGCCGAGTTGAGCGCCAACCGCGGCATCACCGCCGGTTTCAATTCGGTGACCGAACTTTCGGCCGATCCGCACCGCATGGTGGTCAACCCACGCCCGATCTTCTCACCGGTCGACCAGCCGCTCGAATTCCGGCTGGACGAGCTGGGCATGAACAACACCGAAGGCTGCGAGAGCCAGGGCGAGATCAACGGCTTTCGGTTGCTGCGGGTCGAGGCGCGAGACGGCGGCACCACCAAGCTGCTGCACGAGGACAAGTCGATTCCCAAAAGCCGCGGCTGCCCGAACGGCTACAGCATCGGTGCGGTCCAGACGTTCTCGATGGACAGCCTCAGCGCCTATGCGGTGGTGATCGCGGTGCGCCAATACGGTTTCGAGGGGCCGGACTATCGCTGGATTGCCGTGACGGGCCGCCTGTGACACCGCACGCCGCCAGCCCCGGCCCGAACTATGTCCGCCGCGCCTTGCCGGGGTGGCGGACGGCGTTTCTCGGCGCCTTGGTGTGGGCCGTGGTGATGGGCGGCAGCGCGCTTCTCAATCTGCTGCTGGACGATTGGGAGACGCCGGAGAAGATACGAACCGTGTCGCTGCTCTTTGCGATGGGTGGAACCCTCGCCTTTCCGTTTGGCCTGTTTGCGGCGCAGCTGCTGTCTCTCGGAAGGCGCGGGGAAGTTGCCTTCGCGGCAGCGTTCGTTTGCCTCGCCGCCGCGACGATCGGCTTGACCGGCGGGCTCTATGCCCTGCAATACCGCTCCTACTATGCCGAGTGGCATGCGCCCGCCCTCACCCACACCTGGGCTCTCCAGCTCATCTTCACGACCTTGATCGCGTTCTACCAGTTCGTGGTGCTGGGCATCCGGCTTTACTTTCCGCTCGGTTTCATCGCCTTGTTCGCCGCGAGCGTCTGGTTTGCGCGGCAGCGGCGTTGAGCATTTTGTCCGCCTCTGTTAGGACGCGGGCAAACCTCTCTATATGTCAGGACTGACCGATGATCCCACGCTATTCCCGGCCGGAAATGGTCGCCATCTGGTCGCCCGAAACCCGGTTCCGCATCTGGTTCGAAATCGAGGCCCATGCCTGCGATGCGCTGGCCGAACTCGGCGTCATTCCGAAAGAGGCCGCGAAAACCATCTGGGAAAGAGGCGGTGCCGCGAAATTCGACGTCGAGAAGATCGACGAGATCGAGCGAGTCACCAAGCATGACGTCATCGCGTTCCTGACCCATCTCGCCGAATTCGTCGGGCCGGACGCCCGCTTCATCCACCAGGGCATGACGTCTTCCGATGTTCTCGACACCTGTTTTGCCGTGCAGTTGACCCGCGCCAGCGACATTCTGCTCGCCGACATCGACGGGCTGCTCGCGGCGCTCAAGCGCCGTGCCTTCGAGCATAAGGACACCGTCACCATCGGCCGCAGCCACGGCATCCATGCCGAGCCGACGACCTTCGGCATCAAGCTGGCGCAGGCCTATGCCGAATTCTCGCGCTGCCGCGAGCGGCTGGTGCATGCGCGGGAGGATATCGCCACCTGCGCCATTTCGGGTGCGGTCGGCACCTTCGCCAACATCGAACCCTATGTCGAGGAGCATGTGGCGGCAAAACTCGGGCTGAAGCCGGAGCCGGTGTCGACGCAGGTGATCCCGCGTGACCGCCACGCCATGTTCTTCGCCACGCTCGGCGTCATCGCCTCGTCGATCGAGCGGCTGGCGATCGAGGTGCGGCATCTGCAGCGTACCGAAGTGCTGGAAGCGGAAGAGTTTTTCTCGCCCGGCCAGAAAGGCTCGTCGGCCATGCCGCACAAGCGCAACCCGGTGCTGACGGAAAACCTTACCGGCCTCGCCCGCATGGTGCGCTCCATGGCATTGCCGGCGATGGAGAATGTGGCGCTCTGGCACGAGCGCGACATCTCGCATTCCTCGGTCGAGCGGATGATCGGTCCGGATGCCACGGTGACGCTCGACTTCGCGCTGTCGCGGCTGACCAGCGTCGTCGACAAGCTGGTCGTCTATCCCGAGAACATGTTGAAGAACATGAACAAGTTCCGCGG
This sequence comes from Mesorhizobium sp. LNHC232B00, assembly GCF_000502435.1. NCBI lineage: Bacteria > Pseudomonadati > Pseudomonadota > Alphaproteobacteria > Hyphomicrobiales > Phyllobacteriaceae > Mesorhizobium > Mesorhizobium sp. LNHC232B00. Next base: position 146,897 of record NZ_AYWP01000003.1, on the reverse strand, counting down.
TCTTGTGCATTCCCAGCGCGTCATGCTGGCGTTGACGCAGGCCGGCCTGTCACGCGAGGATTCCTACCGGCTGGTGCAGCGCAACGCCATGAAAGTGTGGGAACAAGGCGCTGATTTTCTTGAAGAACTTTTGTCCGACAAGGAAGTGACCGCAGCGCTCCCGGAGGCGGAGATCCGCGAGAAATTCGACCTGGGCTACCACACCAAGCATGTCGACACGATTTTCAGACGGGTGTTCGGCGAGGCTTGAGCTTTCCTTCTCCCCGTTTACGGGGAGAAGGTGCCCGACGGGCGGATGAGGGGCGGCGCGGACTTTGGCGGTTAAAGCTACCCATCGCTTTGTACAGAAACGATAACCTCCCAACCTCGGCGCCGCCCCTCATTGCCCTACCGGGCATTTCTCCCCGTATAGTGACGGGGAGAAAGAAGCTGCGCCGACGTCAAATCAAGCCTTGCCAGGCACGGTCCTGATCATCGTGCCCCAAGGGTCCTCACGGGTCGTTTCACTGCTCACATTGTCCGAGCGCATCTCGACCCAGGCGAGACCCGATCGCGACGCGTCGCGACGACCCGCACCGGAGCTCTGCCAGGCATTGGCGCCGATGTGGTGGTGGTAGCCGCCGGACGACAGAAACACCGCCTGGCCGCCATATCTGGCCATCGTGTCGAAGCCGAATTCCTGGTTCCACCAGGCTTCGGCTTCTTCCGGCCTGCCGACGCGCAGGTGAACGTGGCCGACAATGCTGTTTTCCGGCGCGCCTTGCCAGCCGGCATCGCCGGCCGGCACTTCGGCGACGACGGAAGGAATGTTCAGCCGTTCGGTCGCCATGGCGATCTTGTCGCCATTCCATTTCCAGTCCTGCGGACGGCGGTCGGCATAGATCTCGATGCCGTTGCCTTCGGGATCAGTCAGGTACAACGCTTCGCTGACCAGATGGTCGGAAGCACCTTCGATGGCGATCTTGTCCGATATGGCATGGTTGATCCAGCGGCCGAGATCGGCGCGGCTGGGCAGCAGGAAAGCCGTATGAAACAGGCCGGCGCTGCGCGGATCGTCCGGCTTGGCGGAAGCATCCGGTTCGATGACCAGCAACGGACGGCTGCCGGCGCCGAGCGTGATCGCGCCATCGGCACGGCTCAACTCCTGCAGGCCGACGACCCTGCGGTAATAGGCTGCGAGGCCTTCGGCATCGCGCGCCTTCAGCCCGACGCGGGCTACGCTCACCGGCGTGGTGGCAGCAAATGGCAGTTCGCTCATCATTGTCTCCGTTGCGGCTACGCTCCGCGGAACTCCAAAAGCCAAGAGCCCTGCGCCGCCGATCATCCTACGTCGTGTCAGCGCCAAACTCCGGTCCTTCACGGCTGTTTCTTTCCCAACGACAAATCGTCGATCGCGATCGTTCACACAAGACAGCGAAAAGCGAACATCGTGTTCACCATTACGAGGGGCGCCCATCAGCGGTTGCATGAGATAAGCGCTCTCGCTATCTCAGCGCCATGAAAGTCAAAGACGCAGATATTCTGATCGTTCCGGGCTACACCAATTCCGGGCCCGAGCATTGGCAGACCCGCTGGCAATCGAAATTGTCGACGGCGCGGAGGGTCGAGCAGGCGGAATGGTCAAAGCCGGTGCGCGAGGACTGGACGGCGAGCGTGGCCAAAGCGGTCAACGAGGCTGAGAGGGCGGTTGTCATCGTCGCCCATTCGCTGGGGGTCGCCGCGGCGGTGCAAGCCATTCCGCGGTTCCAGAAGCGGGTCGCCGGGGCCTTTTTCGTGGCGCCGCCCGATGTCGCCAATCCAAAGATCAAGCCAAGGCACCTGATGACCTTCGGTCCCTACCCGCGCGAACCGCTGCCTTTTCCTTCGATCGTGATCGCCAGCCGTAACGACCCGTTCTGCGCCTTCGATGTCGCCGAGGACATTGCCGGCGCCTGGGGCTCGCTGTTCATCGACGCCGGCGAGACCGGGCATCTCAGCGAGGATTCGGGCTTCGGCCCTTGGCCTGAAGGTTCCATGACCTTCGCCAAGTTCCTGACGGACCTTTAATATATACTGTCAAAACCTGAGCACGAAGCTGCTCGGCAGGCCATCGCGCCAGGATGCTTCACTCGAATTTGTTGAGAGGAGTCGCCGCACTCGTTGTTCTGAATGGGCATTGTTTGCGTGCTTTCGCGCCATTGGCGGAGGGCGTGGTGCTGGCCAGCGGTTCGGCCGCATTCGCCGCCGCTGCCGCCATAGCAGGTTCGATTCTCGTGGCCTTGCCGCTGATGGCCTTCAACAACCGCTGGGTTCAAGCGCTCGGCGCCCTGTTCGACAAGGTCAGACGCAGCAGACCCTCCGCAGCGGCGCCAGCGGCAGCCAAGGCCTGACCACGCGACGCTTGCGGCAGCCGGGTCGGGTTCAGGATCCGATCGAATCCTTGATGCTCTTGAGCAGGGTCTTTGCGCCCAGCGAAATCAGCGCATGCTCCGAGCCCGTGGCGAGCAGGCGATAACCCATCGACACGACACGACCGGCTATTGCCGGTTCGACGACATAGATAGCCGCGTGCTTGCCGGCCTTGCGGGTGCGCTCGGCAACCGAAGCTACCGTCTCCATCATGCTCTCCAGCGTGGAACTGACCGTAGCGCCGTTGGTCCAGGCGATCGAGAAATCCGACGGCCCGAGGAAAATGCCGTCGATGCCCGGCGTGTCGAGAATGCCGTCGAGCGCGTCGAGCGCGGCGCGCGTCTCCACCATGGCGAAGGCCATGGTGCGTTGATTGGTGTCGCGCAGCCATTCGGCTTGGTCGCCCTTGCCATGGCGTGGAAAGGCGTAGGTCGGACCCCACGAACGCTCGCCGAGCGGCGGATATTTCATCGCTGCGGCGAACAGCCTTGCGTCGGCCACCGAGTTCACCATCGGGGCGATGACCGCCTCGGCGCCGAAATCGAGCGCACGGCTCGCCATATCGAAACGGCCGACCGGTATGCGCACCAGCGCGGGTTTGTTCGCGGCAAGCACCGGCATCAGACCGCGCAGGACGCTGTCCTCGTGATGGCCGCCATGCTGCATGTCCAGCGTCACGGCATCGAAGCCCTGCTTGGCGAGGATCTCGACGGTCAGTGCGTCGGGCACGCCCGACCATGCGGTAACCAGCGTTTCATCGGCGGCGAGACGGGACTTCAGGGACATGGACACTTTCCTTGTTAACGATCTCAGTTTCAGCCGGAAACCATGGCAAAGGCAAAGAAAAACCGCCCGGCTGGACCGGGCGGTCGATTGGTCCAGTTATTCTTTTTGTCGCAGGCTCCGTCGCAAAACCGTGGGACACTTTTGCGAAAACCAGATTCGGCCGGATCAGGTGTTCTTGATCTGCTCGATCGCTTGCGCCATCAACTCGTCCATGGTGCGGCGGATCTGATGGTCGGACTGGTCGACGCCAGCGGCATCGAAATCCTTGCGGATCTTGCGGAACACGTCGTGGTCGCCGGCTTCCTCGATATCGGAAACCACCACTTCCTTGGCGTAGACATCGGCGTCAGCGCCCGATTTTCCGAGCTTTTCGGCGGCCCAAAGGCCGAGCGCCTTGTTGCGGCGGGCCGAGGCCTTGAACCGAAGCTCCTCGTCGAATGCGAATTTGCGTTCGAAGCCCTCTTCGCGGTCTTTCATGCTGCTCATGGCGTCCCTCCGGGTCAAATGCGATTCGTTTGCAAAAGGATATGTGTGTTGCCAAAGCACAAACCAAAAGGTCGCGGGCCGGTCAATACGCTTCGTCGCATGCTGCGCTGCGGCATTTCGGTCCCGAAAGCGGTTGATTGGAAGGATTTGCGGATTGAGCAAACGATGTGATTGGGATAGACCCGGCATTGAACCCAACCGTCGCCATACTAATTTAGGCAGACGGACAGGAACTGGTCGCTTGCCGCCTGCCCGCAAATCCAGAGAAAAATTCAGATGAAAAATCGCCGCCGCATTTATGAAGGCAAGGCCAAAATCCTCTATGAAGGACCCGAGCCGGGCACGCTGATCCAGTTCTTCAAGGACGATGCAACCGCGTTCAACAAGAAGAAGCACGAGGTCATCGACGGCAAGGGCGTGCTCAACAACCGCATTTCCGAATATATCTTCAATCACCTGAACCGCATGGGCATTCCGACCCACTTCATCCGCCGGCTCAACATGCGCGAGCAGCTGATCAAGGAAGTCGAGATCATTCCGCTGGAAGTGGTGGTGCGCAATGTCGCCGCCGGCTCGTTGTCCAAGCGCCTCGGCATCGAGGAAGGCACGGTTCTGCCGCGCTCGATCATCGAATTCTATTACAAGGCCGATGCGCTCGACGACCCGATGGTGTCGGAAGAGCACATCACGGCGTTCGGCTGGGCAAGCCCGCAGGAGATCGACGACGTGATGGCGCTGGCCATCCGTGTCAACGACTTCCTCTCCGGCCTGTTCATGGGTGTCGGCATCCAGCTCGTCGACTTCAAGATCGAATGCGGGCGCCTGTTCGAGGGCGACATGATGCGCATCGTCGTCGCCGATGAGATTTCGCCGGACTCCTGCCGCCTGTGGGACGTGGCGACGCAGGACAAGCTCGACAAGGACCGTTTCCGCCGCGACATGGGCGGCCTGGTCGAAGCCTACCAGGAAGTCGCCCGCCGCCTCGGCATCATGAACGAGAACGAGCCGCCGCGCCCCACCGGCCCGGTGCTTGTCGCCTCGACCGACGGCCTCAAAGGCAAGCCGCACTAACCAAGAGTTCGAACAGGAGCATGTCCAGCGTGATCAAGGCCCGCATAACCGTTACCCTCAAGAATGGCGTGCTCGACCCACAAGGCAAGGCGATCGAACATGCACTGTCCGGACTGGGCTTTGATGGCGTCGGCGCGGTGCGGCAAGGCAAGGTGTTCGACGTCGAGCTGGCGGAAAGCGACAAGGCCAAGGCCGAGGCAGACCTGAAAGCCATGTGCGACAAGCTGCTGGCGAACACGGTGATTGAGAATTATAGTGTGACGCTTACCTAAGGTTGTGCCGGAGGCACGGATGCCTGAAGTCACGAATGAACTGATGTACGAGCTTCTGAAGAAAGTCCATTCACGAATGGATCGACTTGAGAATGGCCTAGGCGAAGTCAAGCACGAGATTGTCGCGATCAGGCTGCAGGCGTTGAGCACGCAAACGGACATTAACAATATCTACGCGATAACAGGTCGCATCGATCAACGTCTCGAACGGATTGAGCAGCGCCTCGAGTTGCGCGAACTCGCCGAAGCACAAAGGCCTTACGAACCGAAATGAAATCAGCCGTCGTCCTCCTTCCCGGCCTCAACCGCGACCGCGACATGATCGCGGCGCTGACCAAGATTTCGGGAAAACCGCCGGTTACGGTCTGGCAGACCGATACTGAAATCCCCGATGTCGACCTGATCGCCATCCCCGGCGGCTTCTCGTTCGGCGACTATCTGCGTTGCGGCGCGATCGCGGCGCGCATGCCAGTTATGCGGGCGGTCGCCGAAAAGGCGGCCAAGGGCGTGACGGTCATCGGCGTCTGCAACGGTTTCCAGATCCTAGTCGAGGCCGGCCTGCTGCCCGGCGCCTTGATGCGCAACACCTCGCTGAAATTCGTCTGCCGGCAGGTGAAACTCGAAATCACCAATGCCAACACCATGTTCACCAGCCGCTACAAACCGGGCCAGATCATCCGCTCGCCGGTGGCGCATCATGACGGCAATTATTTTGCCGATGCCGGCACACTTGCGCGCCTGGAAGGCGAAGGACAAGTCGTGTTCCGTTATGCCGAGTGCACCAACCCCAACGGCTCCATCAACGACATCGCGGGCATCGTCAACGACCGGGGCAATGTGCTCGGCCTGATGCCGCATCCTGAAAACCTGATCGAAGCCGCCCATGGCGGCAGCGACGGCCGTGCGCTGTTCGAGAGCGCGCTCGGCATCGCCGCTTGACGATTTCAGCCGAGAATGCGCTAAAGTTTACAAGGACATCAAGTCCATTGCTCTGGGGAGAGAGACGGTCATGAAACTCTATTCGCGGCCGTTGTCGCCCTACTCGTCGATCGTGCGGGCGCTCGCCTACGTCAAGGACGTACCGATCAAGATCATCGCGCCGCCGCCGGGTTTTCCGATCCCTGAAGGATTTCGCGCCATCTCGCCGATGAACCGGATACCGGTGCTGATCACCGGCTCGGGTGAAACGATCGTCGAATCGGTCGTCATCGCCGAATATCTCGAGGAGCGCTTTCCTGAGCCGGCGCTGCTGCCACCCGATTCCAAGGACCGCGCATTGGTGCGCATGTTCGCGCGCATCACCGATCTCGACGTGCTGACGCCGATGATGAAGCTCTTCAAACTGCATTCCGTGCCGAAGCGCGACAATGCCGAGATCGACGCCCAATTCGCCCGCCTGCACCATGGGCTGGCGGCGATCGAGGCGCGCATGGCGCAAGGCCCCTTCGCGCTCGGCAACGACATCAGCTTCGCCGATGCCTGGCTGACCCCAACGCGGTTCATCTTCAACAATTTCCGCGCCATGACAGGCCGCAACAACCTGCTCGACGCCTATCCCAAATTCGATGCTTATGAGCAGATCGCGCTGCAGCACCCAGCGTTGTCGCGGGTATGGGGCGAGATGACCGATGGCCTGGAGCTCTTTTTGTCCGAACTCGAGATGGGTGCCGCTTGATCAAAAACAGGACGATCGCCCTGGTTGCGGCGGCAGGCTTTGCCTTGGCATCGTGCCAATCGAGCCCCAAGAGCACGCCTGTTCCTTCCGGCAAGAGTGCCGCGTTGCTGGCCATGGAGCAAGTGGCGATAGCAGCTCACAAATGCTGGATCGCCAGCAAGGATCCGGCCTTCAAGCAATATCAGATGGCCAATGAACTGAATTCGTTCAGCGGCACGCCGCGTTTCCTTTTGGTGCCGGCCAAGCATTATGGCGGCAAGCCCTTGCTGGTCGTGCAGGCGCAAGGCAATTCGAGCCGCGTCGACGTCTTCGGACCGCTGATGAACGATCCGCTCGGCGCGCGCATCGGTTCGGACATCGCCCGCTGGCAGACAGGCAATCCAGCCTGCGCGGCGACCACCTGACCGTGGGTCGCTTTCTGCAGGTCGCCGGTCTGATCATCGGTCTGGCCGGACTTGTCCTGCAGTTCTGCATCACCGTTCCGGCGTCGATGGAGGCTGGCCGTGGCCTGCTCGGCTCGGTCGTCTTCTATCTAAGCTTCTTCACCATCCTGACCAACATCGGCGCGGTGCTGGTGCACGCCTCGCTGCTGTCGCCCACCGGCTACGCATGGCTGCCTGCCTTCGCCGGGCCACGGATGCGTGCGGGTGTCGCGGTTTCGATCGCCCTGGTCTTGATCATCTATGCCACGGTGCTGGCACGCCTCTGGCAGCCGCAGGGCCTGTTCCTGCTCTGCGATATCCTGCTGCACTATGTGACACCGGTGCTGTTCGTGCTGTGGTGGCTGATGTCGGGCGCCGACGGCAGGACGCGTTGGAGCGACATCTCCTGGTGGGTGCTCTATCCTATCGTCTATCTGATTTATGCGCTGGCGCGGGCGCCGCTCGCCGGCGAGGTGCCCTATCCGTTCCTCGATGTCGCCAAGAACGGCTCGGGCAGCGTCGCCATGGCGTCGTTGGCCATCACCGGGCTGTTCCTGGCGATATGCGTCGTCGCCGTCCTGGCAGACCAGGGCATTGCCCGCCTGCAGACCAAAACCGTCCGCTAGGCAGGTCTATTCCCAGATCGGCCTGATGCCCTCGCGATGGGCGTCGCAGCGGGAGATGCCGATGTCCTTGAGCTGATCGTCGGTCATTTCCAGCAATGCCAGTCGGCTGCGCCGGCGATCCAGCAGATAGTCGATCCACCTCGCCAGCGACCTGGCCAGCCGCGCCAGACGGCTGACGAAGCCGCGCTGGGCGGGCGGGCGCATAATCTGGCCCTCGGTTCTCGAATGACGTATTGTCGCGATTGTATCCATTTTCTTTCTGCCAATAGTCTAAATTGCACCTTTTTTAGCGCATGACTGATATGTATTGACTCATAATTCGGTGCAATATAGAAAATTGTCACCATGACAAATTGGCTTCCAGACCTGACCGCCGGCTCCGGCCCGCTATACCAACGGCTTGCGGATTCCATCGAAACGGACATCGACCGGGGCGTGATCGATGCTGGCGCAAAACTGCCGCCACAGCGCGACCTCGCCTATGACATCGGCACAACGGTCGGCACGGTCGGCCGGGCCTATCAATTGCTCCGCGAACGGGGGCTGGTGAGCGGCGAAGTCGGGCGCGGAACCTATGTGGTCGGCCAGCGCGCCGATGGCGCAAAACCGGACTTCCTGGCTCCGGACGTCGGTGGTGAAGGCACACGCACTATCGACGCGCCGCGCGGCGAACTGCGTTTCGACAGCATGGCGGCGCCCGACATCGGCCAGGGCGCTGATGTCGCCGATGTCCTGTCGCGCGTGGCGCAGGACCATCCCCATGAGATATCAAGCTACACGCGCGATTTTCCCGACCGCTGGTACGAGGCCGGCGCCCGCTGGCTGTCACGCAATTCTTTCCACCCAAATGCCGACGCCGTTGTCCCGACGCTCGGCACGCTTGCCGCGGTGATGGCAGCGATCGCCGCGCTGACCACCCCTGGCGATTATGTCGCCTTCGAGCACCTCACCTATTCACAGGTTTCCCGCAGCGCCAGCCTGATCGGCCGACGGACGGCGTTGGTGGCATCGGACGATGAAGGCCTCGACCCAGATGATTTCGAGCGCGTCTGCGCGCAAAAACATCCCAAGATGATCTTCCTGATGCCGACGGTGCAGAACCCGACGCTGGCGACCTTGTCGGCGGCGCGTCGCGAGGCGATCGCGCGGGTTGCGCGCGAATACAATGTCATCCTGATCGAGGACGATCTTTATGGTCATCTGACCGACGACCCGACACCGTTGCTCGCTGAATATGCCCCTGAACGCACCATTGTCGCCGGCGGCCTGTCGAAGTCGGTCGCGGCCGGCGTTCGCGGCGGCTGGCTCTCCTGTCCGCCCGCCTATCGCCACCGCATCCGTGTCGCCCACAAGATGATGACAGGCGGCATGCCCTTCCTGCTGGCGGAGGTGAATGCGCGGCTGGTGCTTTCCGGTCAGGCCAGCGATATCCGCAAGCGCAGCATCGCTGAAATTAGCGCCCGCATCGCGATCGTGCGCAAGACTTTGGCCGGCTTCGCGTTCAAGTCGCACGTGAAGGTGCCCTTTGTCTGGCTTACCCTGCCCGACCCGTGGCTTTCCGGCACCTTCAAGAATGCCTGCCTCGAGCACGGGGTGCTGATCAATGATGAGGACCAGTTCAAGGCCGGTCGCTCCGAGCAGGTTTTCCACGGCGTGCGCTTCGGCGTTTCACAGCCGAGACAGCACGGGGACGTCGCCGACGGCGTTGCGGTTATCCGGCGTCTCCTCGACGAGGGCCGCGCCGGCTACGACAGCTTCTCCTGAGCCGTTCGCGCTTCCACTGGCAGCTTACGAAACTGGGCCTCTCGGGAGTCTGATCTCGGATCAGCCCTCGGCCTTGAAGTTCTTGGCTTCCTTCTTGGCCTTCTCCTTGCCGTGCTTCTCAGCCAGTTCCTTGGCTTGCCGGGGCGAAACGTCGGTGGTCTCCGCGATATGGAGGGCCTCCTTGTCCGAGAGGCGATTGTCGTTCTTGGCTTGCTTGTCAGCCATGGTGCGGGTCTCCTCGGTGGTTGAGACCCTAACGACGGGGACACCCTTGGCGTTCCCAATGTTGCTTTCTGTCTTTTTCCTCGATCGACGGGTGTATCGGTCGCAAAGCTTGCGATAAGAGGGGACTCAAAATCCCCGCTCCCATGGACATCAATCGCCGCCCATGACCATTTCCAATTCCGTGCCGATCACCCCAGAGCTCATTGCCGCGCATGGGCTGAAGCCCGACGAGTATCAGCGCATCCTCGATCTTGTCGGCCGCGAGCCGAGCTTTACGGAGCTCGGCATCTTCTCGGCGATGTGGAACGAGCATTGTTCGTACAAATCCTCGAAGAAATGGCTGCGCACGCTGCCGACCACCGGGCCGCAGGTCATCCAGGGCCCAGGCGAAAATGCCGGCGTGGTCGACATTGGTGACGGCGACTGCGTCGTCTTCAAGATGGAGAGCCACAACCACCCCTCCTACATCGAGCCCTACCAGGGTGCGGCGACCGGCGTCGGCGGCATCTTGCGCGACGTCTTCACCATGGGCGCGCGTCCGATCGCGGCAATGAACGCGCTGCGCTTCGGCGCACCCGATCATCCCAAGACCAGGCACCTCGTCTCAGGCGTGGTTTCCGGCGTCGGCGGCTACGGCAACGCCTTCGGCGTGCCGACGGTCGGCGGCGAGGTCAATTTCGACGCCCGCTACAACGGCAACATCCTGGTCAACGCCTTTGCCGCGGGCCTGGCCAAGACCGATGCGATCTTCCTGTCGGAAGCCAAGGGCGTCGGCCTGCCGGTCGTCTATCTCGGCGCCAAGACCGGCCGCGACGGCGTCGGCGGCGCCACCATGGCCTCGGCCGAATTCGATGACAAGATCGACGAGAAGCGCCCGACCGTCCAGGTCGGCGATCCCTTCACCGAGAAATGCCTGCTGGAGGCTAGTCTTGAACTGATGGCCTCGGGGGCGGTTATCGCCATCCAGGACATGGGCGCGGCCGGCCTCACCTGCTCGGCGGTCGAGATGGGCGCCAAGGGCGACCTCGGCATCGAACTCGACCTCGACAAGGTGCCGGTGCGCGAAGAGCGCATGAGCGCCTACGAGATGATGCTGTCGGAAAGCCAGGAGCGCATGCTGATGGTGCTGCGCCCCGAAAAGGAAAAGGAGGCCGAGGCGATCTTCCACAAATGGGGGCTCGACTTCGCCATTGTCGGCAAGACCACCGACGACCTGCGCTTCCGTGTGCTGCACCAGGGCGACCAGGTCGCCGACCTGCCGATCAAGGATCTCGGCGACAAGGCTCCGGAGTACGACAGGCCATGGGTCGAACCGAAAAAGCCGGCGCCGCTTGCCGCCAACGACGTTCCGCAGGCCGATGTCGCCGATGCGCTGCTGAAGCTGCTCGGCGGACCGGATCTCTCCTCGCGCCGCTGGGTGTGGGAGCAATACGACACGCTGATCCAGGGCAACTCGCTGCAGCTTCCCGGCGGCGATGCCGGCGTGGTGCGCGTCGAGGGTCATCCGACCAAGGCACTCGCCTTCTCCTCCGACGTCACGCCGCGCTATTGCGAGGCCGATCCTTACGAAGGCGGCAAGCAGGCGGTGGCCGAATGCTGGCGCAACCTGACCGCCACGGGCGCCGTGCCGCTCGCCGCCACCGACAATCTCAATTTCGGCAATCCGGAACGGCCCGAGATCATGGGCCAACTGGTCGGCGCGGTGAAAGGCATCGGCGATGCCTGCCGCGCGCTCGGCTTCCCGATCGTGTCGGGCAATGTCTCGCTCTACAACGAGACCAACGGCCAAGGCATCCTGCCGACACCGACGATTGGCGGCGTCGGCCTGATCGCCGACTGGTCGAAAATGGTGCGAACCGGCTTTGCCGCCGAATCTGAGATGATCCTTCTGGTCGGCGCACCCGCCTCCTGGGGGACGCATCTTGGCCAATCGGTCTATCTCAGGGACATCCACGGCCGTTCCGACGGTCCGCCGCCGCCGGTCGATCTCGAGCACGAGAAGCGCGTCGGCGACCATGTGCGCTCGCTGATCGCGTCCGGCATCGTCACCGCGGCGCATGACGTTTCCGATGGCGGCATCGCGGTCGCTTTGGCCGAGATGGCGATGGCGTCGGGCATCGGCGCGACCGTTCCCGGCCTCGTCGGCACCGATCCCATTCCGGTCTGGTTCGGCGAGGACCAGGGGCGCTATCTCCTGACGCTGTCGATCGATCCGCATGGCGATGAATGGGATGCGATCCGCAAGCAGCAGGGCGAACTCGCCATCTTCGCGCCGTGGATCGGCTCGACCGGCGGCAAGACGCTGAAGCTCGGCGATGCCAGGGCGATCCCGGTCAGCGATTTGACCGCCGCTCACGAAAGCTGGTTCCCGCGCTTCATGGATCAGGCCAGTTGAGCAGACTGGCTGCCCGGGCGCTGCTCGCAGTCGTTTTCTGGCCGTCGCTGTTCTTCTTCTGGTTCCTCGGACCGTTCGTCTTTTTCCTGCTGTCGACGACCTCTAGCGAGGTTTGCCCCAGGCTGGAAACGCGCGCCGAGTTCCTCGCAGCGGCCAAGGGCACGCTTCCGATGCTGGTGCTGCAGAACCTCATCTATGCGGTTCCGCTCATCTGCCTGGTGCTGTGGAGCCGGCTCTTGCCGGACCAGGCGCGGACCGGGCACGTCGTCACCTGCATCAAGCTTTTCGCCGTAGCGGCCATACTGGGAGCGCTGTGGGAGTATGGCTCTTCACTTGTCTGCGATGGCTACGGCCGGCCGTTCTTCTCGCCCGCCTGGCGGATGACCAGCTATCTGCCGATTGCCAACCTGGCGGTCAACATCCCGCTCTACGTGCTGGCCTTCAGCCTCGGCCGGACCTTCTCGATGCGCGAAGACGATCCTCCAGCCGACCCGATCCGTCCGGATGAGAATGCGCCGTAGGCCACAATCGCGACGGTGCTGGACGGAACGGCTTCAATCGCGGCCGGAAAGGCTTTAGGTTTATCCCGACTCTCATCGCACGGGCAGCCACGCCGCCGCCCGCCCGAAAACAGGAATTTCTTTCATGGCAATGGACGCCCACGACATCGAAAAACTGATCAAGGACGGCATTCCGGACGCAAAGGTGACGATTCGCGACCTCGCCGGCGACGGTGACCACTACGCGGCCGAGGTCGTGGCCGAAAGCTTTCGCGGGAAGAGCCGCGTCCAGCAGCACCAGATGGTCTATGATGCGCTGAAGGGCAATATGGGCGGCGTGCTGCACGCGCTGGCGCTGCAGACCAGCGTTCCTGATTGAGGCATACAGCCTCAGACCCGCTTGGCCCAAAACGCCCCATCCTTTGCGCCATTTGGCCGATGACTTGGCTAAACTCTTGTTTCGGGCAACCTATGGGTTTATTTGAAAGGCATGCTTCGAGCCTGACTCCCACAGGCGGGAAAGGATATTCCATGAGCGGTATCAACGACTACATCGACAATGAAGTGAAGGGCAACGACGTCGTCCTTTTCATGAAAGGCACGCCCGGTTTCCCGCAGTGCGGGTTTTCCGGCCAGGTCGTCCAAATCCTCGACTATATCGGCGCCGACTACAAAGGCGTGAACGTTCTGGACTCGGCCGAACTGCGCCAGGGCATCAAGGACTATTCCAACTGGCCGACGATCCCGCAGCTCTACGTCAAGGGCGAGTTCGTGGGCGGCTGCGACATCATCCGCGAGATGTTCCAGGCCGGCGAGCTGCAGACCTTCCTGGTCGAAAAAGGCGTGAGCGTCAAAGGCGCCGCCTGATTCCAGTTTTTGGGCATGTCGCTGTCGACATGCCTGACTTCTGTTTGTGGGCACCGGGGCGGCTCCACCTCGGCAATTTTTACATCCTGATGTCGGGCCCCTGATATCGGGACCAGGACGAGCCAATGCGCCGGCCCGCCGGCGCGTTTTCGTTTTTAGAGATCGGACTTGCCGTGGACCAGCAATCGATAGCGCCGCAGTCGGCAAGCAGACTGTCTATTCCGCGCTGGGAATTCATCGCGCTGTGCGCGGCGCTGATGGCGCTGAATTCGCTGGCCATCGACATCATGCTGCCGGCGCTGCAGCAGATCGGCGCTTCGCTCGGCGTCGAGAACGAAAACCACCGGCAATATGTCGTGGTCGCCTATATGCTCGGCTTCGGCGGCGGCCAACTTTTCTTCGGGCCGATCTCGGACCGGTTCGGGCGTCGCGCGCCATTGGTCGCCGGCTTGATCATCTACGTGGCGGCGGCGGGCGCGGCAGCCATCGCGCCCAGCTTTGAAACACTTCTGCTATGCCGCGTCGTGCAAGGCGTCGGGGCCGCGGCTACCCGCGTCATCGCCGTCTCGATCGTGCGCGACACATTCGAAGGCCGACGCATGGCCGAGGTGATGTCGCTGATCTTCATGGTGTTCATGGCGATACCGGTCATTGCGCCGGGAATCGGCCAGTTCATCATGCTGTTTGCCACTTGGCACTGGATCTTCATCACCATGGCCGTCGGGGCGCTGCTGGTGTCGGCGTGGTCACTGCTGCGCCTGCCTGAAACGCTGCGTCCCGAACATCGCCGGCCGCTGACGGCATCATCCATCCTTGGCGGTTTTCGCATCGTGCTCACCAATCGCGTCGCGCTCTGCTACGCCTTCGCCAGCACCTTCATCTTCGCAGCCATGTTCGGCTTCATCGCCTCGGCGCAGCAGATCTATGTCGACATATTCAACGTCGGCGAGATGTTCCCGCTCATCTTCGCCGGGGTTGCGGGCGTGCTCGCCTTCTCGAACTTCCTGAACTCGCGCCTCGTCGGCCGCATCGGCATGCGCCGTCTGTCGCAAAGCGCGCTGCTGCTGTTCTTGACCATCAGTCTCGCCTGGCTGGTCGTGTCGCTGGAATTGAAGATGCCGCTGTGGCTGTTCGTCACCTTCTTTGCCAGCGCCATGCTGCCGTTCGGTGCGCTCGGCGCCAATTTCAATGCTCTGGCCATGGAGCCACTCGGGCAACTGGCCGGCACGGCGTCATCGATCCTGGGTTTCATGCAGACTTTTCTCGGCGGCATTCTCGGCACGTTGATCGGCCAGGCCTTCAACGGCACCGTGACGCCGCTTGCCGCCGGCTTCTGCAGCGTTTCGGTCGCAGCGCTGCTGATGATCCTCATCGCCGAGCGCGGCAAGATGTTCCAGCCGCACAACGCGCCGGTTTCAGGACACATCACCGACCTGCATTAGGCTGATCCAACCCTTGGCGAGACGGGCTCGCTGACATTGGTCGCCCTTCGCTATCATCGTCGTATTGCGCTCAGCCGAGTTCCTGGGCGAGGCCGATGAGAAGCCCTCCAGGCCCGCGGATGTAGCAGAGCCGATACACGTCCTTATACTGGACGACTTCGCCTACGAGCCGCGCGCCTCGATTGCGGAGCCTTTCAAGCGTCTCGTCGATGTCATCCACGGTGAACATGACGCGGAGGTAGCCCAAGGCGTTGACCGGGGCGTTGCGGTGATCCGCGACGACAGGCGGCGCGAGGAAGCGGGAAAGTTCAAGCCGGCTGTGGCCGTCCGGCGTGCGCATCATGGCGATTTCGACATGCTGATCGCCCAGTCCAGTGACACGTCCGGCCCATTCTCCTTCGATCGTGGCCCGCCCTTCGAGCTCAAGGCCGAGCTCGCGAAAGAAATCGATCGTCTCTTCGAGGTCATCGACGACGATCCCTATATTGTCCATCCGCTTGAGCGCCATGCGTCCAATCTACAAGGTGCCGTCCAGGCCGCAACTCATAAAACTGTCCCAAAACCGCTGCGCTTAGGAGGCGCCTTCAAGAGTTGCCGTGAAGCGAGGGGTCAGCATACGCCCGGCGATTGCCCCGCCCATGCTGTCCGAAAAGGGCAATGGCAAGGCATCATCGAGAGCCTTGAGGATGGAAGCCACGAAGGCACGGCTAAGCCGGGCATCAGTCCCGAGATCGGAATAGGTGGCGCGAGGCTTGCCGATCAGTGTGCCGTTTCGGCGAAGCGAGAACTGCAACGTCAGGGACATGCCGGCGGTTCCAGCTGGCGGCTTCCAACACGCGAAGATGGCCTTGAACATTTCCTCGATGGTGTCGATGGGATCAGGGCTGCGACAGCTGCGTTGCCGTGCCCAGGCCTCACTGGAGCCCGCAAACAAGGCGATGGCCGCGACTACCGCGCACCATATTCGCCGGATCTTTGGGTTCGCGGGTGGCCGCATCACTTCTTTGCCGGTAAAAGCCGGCGGCGCGAACGCCGCCCGCGGAAATTTGAGCTATTGCGACCACAGTTCGCGGCGCAATTCCTGCCAGCTTTCCCGGTCGGGCGCGACCAGCAGACCGCCGCCGACATGCGACGGCAGATAGGGCGTGCCGTCAAACCGCGCGGCATGGCCGCCCGCCTCGGCATGGATCAACACGCCGGCCAGATGATCCCAGGGCATCAGCTTGTTGTAGACGACGAAATGGCCGTGGCCGCTGGCCAGCAAGCGGTATTCGTGGGCGGCACAGCGGTAGTTGAACTGCGACAGCGTCTTGGTCTGGTTGCGGGCCAGCCGCGTGCGGTCGGGCTCGGCCATGTATTGCCAGGAGACCGCGCCGGTCATCTCAGAGATCGGCGCTCTCGCGGCAACCCGGACTTTCTCCAGCGTGCCATGCGCATGACGGATATGGCTGCCGGCACCCCTGGCGCCGATCAGCCAGTCCTTGCCGACCGGATCGTGGATGATGCCGGCGACCGTCTCGCCCTTGACCACGACGCCAAGCATGACGCCGAACAGCGGCACCCCGGAAGCGAAGTTGAAGGTGCCGTCGACCGGGTCGATGACGAAAGCAAGATCGGCGTCGCCCAGACCGTCGAGCAGCGCCGGATCGTCGGAACAGGCCTCCTCGCCGACAACCATGGCGCCGGGATAGCGTTGGCGCAGCCTGGCGGTGATCAACCGTTCGGCATTGACGTCCGCTTCGGTCACCAGGTCGGCGGCGGAGGTCTTCTGCCTGACGTCGCCATCGCCCAGCCGGCGGAAGCGGGGCATGATTTCGGTGTCGGCCGCTTCAGCCAGCAGGCTGGCCAGCCAGTCGATCGCGGTATCGTCAAATGTCATCGGCTTGCCTGAGGGTTTCGTTGAGGGCAGCAAAATCGAACAGTTTCCTGTCGAGCAGATGCGACGGCCTGGTGTTGGACAGCGCACGCAGCATCGTGTCCTTGCGGCCAGGCATGCGCTTTTCGATGTCGTCCAGCATCGCCTTCATGGCGTTGCGCTGGAGACCCTCCTGGCTGCCGCAGAGGTCGCAGGGAATGATCGGGAACCGCATGGCGGCAGCGAATTTTTCGAGGTCGATCTCGGCGCAGTAGCTCAACGGCCGCAACACAATGACGTCGCCGTCGTCGTTGAGCAGCTTTGGCGGCATGGCGGCGAGGCGGCCGCCGTGGAACAGGTTCATGAAGAAGGTCTCGAGGATATCCTCGCGGTGGTGGCCAAGCACCAGGGCGGAGCACCCCTCCTCGCGCGCGATCCGGTAGAGATGACCGCGGCGCAGCCGCGAGCACAGCGAGCAGTAGGTGCTGCCCTGCGGCAGCTTGTCGGTGACGACGGAATAGGTGTCCTGGTATTCGATCCGATGCGCGATGCCGTTGGCGTTGAGATAGTCCGGCAGGATGTTCTTGGGGAAATTCGGCTGGCCCTGGTCGAGATTGCAGGCAAGCAAATCGACCGGCAGCAGTCCGCGCCATTTGAGGTCCAGCAGCACGGCAAGCAGGCCGTAGGAATCCTTGCCGCCCGACAGCGCGACCAGCCAGCGCTCGCCAGGCCTGACCATCGTAAAATCCTCGATCGCCTGGCGGGTCAGCCGCAGCAGCCGCTTGCGCAGCTTGTTGAACTCGACCGAGGATGGCACATCGGCGAACAGCGGATGGAACCCGCCCTCGGCGATCGGTTCAAGCGTTTCGATGTCCGGCTGCATGTTCATGGCGCGACGGCCCCGTATGTAACTACCGACCGGATTAGCGCATCGGCAGGAAAACCGAAACGGCAAAGCGGATGCACGAAACAAAAAGGCCGCCTCGAGGGCGGCCTTTCCGATATCGCAGAAAAGCGTTCGCTTAGCGCGAATAGAATTCGACGACCAGGTTCGGCTCCATCTGCACGGCGAACGGAACGTCCGCCAAGCCGGGGATGCGCGAGAAGGTCGCGACCATCTTGTTGTGATCGGCTTCGATGTAGTCCGGAACGTCGCGCTCGGCGAGACCGACCGCTTCCAGGACGATCACCAGCTGCTTCGACTTTTCACGCACTTCGACGACGTCGCCCGGCTTGCAGCGGTACGAACCGATGTTGACGCGCTTGCCGTTGACGTTGACGTGGCCGTGGTTGACGAACTGACGGGCGGCGAAAATGGTCGGCACGAACTTGGCGCGGTAGACGACCGCGTCGAGACGCGACTCGAGCAGGCCGATCAGGTTCTCCGAGGTGTCGCCCTTGCGGCGGTCCGCCTCTTCATAGACCTTGCGGAACTGCTTTTCCGAAACGTCGCCATAGTGACCCTTCAGCTTCTGCTTGGCGCGCAGCTGCAGGCCGAAGTCGGAAAGCTTGCCCTTGCGGCGTTGGCCGTGCTGGCCGGGGCCGTATTCACGCTTGTTGACCGGGGACTTCGGGCGGCCCCAGATATTTTCGCCGAGACGGCGGTCGATCTTGTATTTCGCGGATTCGCGCTTGCTCATCGCATTCCCTTTTCAAAAACAACACACCCGGCACCTCATGTCCGGGTGAAGGAAACGCGCCCTCCTCTGGCCTCCGTTTTCGAGACCTGACAGGGTTTTCCCACGCAACGCGGCGGAAAACCCACGGGACACGTCAGTTCAAACAAGATCAGAAACAACCAGTGTCGCCGACCTTGCGCATACAAAACAAACACCGGACATCGCTGCCCGGCGTTGGCGGCTGGTTAAACCGAGATTTAACCGGTGTCAAGCTTGTGAGTGGCGCCGCGTAACGCAACCTTATACCGTCCGGGACGTAGATGCGATGCCGGTTGGGGCGGGAGGTTTGCGCCAACGGCACCAGGAAGCGACTGGAGTTAGAGGAGTCCAATAAGCATGAAGAAGTTCTTCCTTACCTTGGCCGGTGCCGCGGTATTGGCCGGGTCGATGGCGGTTGCGCCGGAGCCGGCGATGGCCCGTCATTGGCACGGGCACAAACAGGTGTGCCGCGTTATCGTCAAGAAAAGGGTGGTGTGGCGGAATGGCCACCGCCGGGTGATCGTACAGAGGGTGAGGCGCTGCCACCGCTGGTAAGCTGCCCCAAGCAACAATCCAAGGCCAGCGAACCGTCGCTGGCCTTTTCAATGATCAGGCTGGCTCGAAGCGCTCAATCCTTGGATTTTTTCTCCGGCAGTCCCTTGCGCTTCGTCTCGGCGAATTCCTCAAGCTGCTTTTCGCTCATCGATTTATACATGCCCTTGGAAGCGCCCTGGAGTTCGCTCTTTTTCGTCTCTCCGCGCTTGGCCGACAGGGCGGCGCCGGCGGCTTTCTGCTGGGCTTTCGAGGTGGCTGGCTTTGCTGTCAGGAGAAACGCCCGCGCCTTGGCGGCGGTTCCCTCGCCAGCGGCGCAGTTCCCGCCTTCCCGTGTCCGGAGCGCCAGTGTAGGACGGCGGCATGAAATCACTGACCGATCCCTCACAAGCACTCTCCACGGGCTTGGCGAAAATCCGCACCGAATTCCACGTGCCGGAAGGATTTCCGGCAGTCGTAATGGCCGCAGCGGAGGCGGCGGCCAAACGCGTGCCCAACCAGCACAGCGATCGAACAGCGATGCCCTTCGTTACGCTCGATCCGGCAAGCTCCACCGATCTTGATCAGGCGTTTTCAATCGAGGCGAGCGGCGGCGATCTGCTGCTGCATTATGCGATTGCCGACGTAGCCTGGTTCGTCGAGGACGGCGACGCGATCGATCTCGAGGCCTGGACGCGGGGCGAGACGCTTTACCTCCCGGACGGCAAGGCCGGGCTCTACCCGCCGGCACTTGCCGAAGGCGCAGCGAGCCTGCTGCCGGATGGACCGCGCCCGGCGGTCGTCTTCGCCGTCCGGGTCGCCGAGGATGGTCTGGTGAAATTGGACGGCGCGGAGCGGGCAATCATTCAAAGCCGCGCCAAGCTCGCCTATGACAGCGTGCAGGCCTCCGATCTCCCGGCCGGCTTCGCCGAAATGGCACGGCGCATGGCGATGAACGAAAAGCGGCGTGGCGCGTCCCGCGTCGACCCGCCCGAGCAGGAGGTGGAAAGGCTCGCCGACGGCACGTTCCGGCTTTCGTTCAGACCGCTGCTGCAATCCGAGCAAGACAACGCCGCGCTTTCCCTGGCCGCCAACATGGCGATTGCCGACGCCATGCTTGCGCATCATACCGGCTTGTTCCGTGTGATGTCGGAGCCGGATGCTTCCAAGGTGCAAAGACTGCGCAACGCGGCACTGGCTCTGGGGCTGTCCTGGCCGGCCTCCACCAGCTTGCACGACTACCAGCGAACCCTTGACCCGGCCGATCCGCAACAGGCGGCGCTGATGCTGGAAATCCGCCATGCAAGCCCAGGCGCGTCTTACCAACCCTATCAGGAGGGTGTCGTCCCCTGGCACGAGGCGATGGCGGCGACCTATGCCCATGCAACCGCGCCGCTCAGGCGACTGGCCGATCGCTACGTCGTGCGCTGCGCGCTGGCAATCGCCAACGGCCAGCCCGCACCGCAGGCCGTCACCGATGCGTTCACCAGATTGCCGAAAGTGATGGGACGGGCGGGTGCCCGCGCTTCGCAGATCAACCATGCGGCCATCGACCTTGCCGAGGCGGTGATGCTCAGGGGACGCGAGGGGGAGACATTCAAGGCCGTCGTGACCGATGTCAACCATGGCGTGCGCGTCCAGCTTGCCGACATGCCTATCGTTGCCAACGTGGACGCAGCCGGGCTCGGACAGGGTGACGGCCTAACGCTAAGGCTGGTCCTGGCCGATCCGGATCAACGCCGCATCGTGTTCGAACCTGCCTGAACGGCGGACGCTTCCGCCACCAGTCCAAAGCCCTGCATCAGCCGGCTGACGGCGAAATCCGCCTTGCCAGACGTGAAGACGGCGAGATCAGGCTCGCCTTGCGGCAGCGCCCCATCGATGGGCGGCAGCAGGGAAAGCGCCCGCCGCGCGATCGCTTCGGCCGGATCGATCCAGTCGACCGGCCAGGGCGCCGTCTTGCGCATACGGTTGACCAGAAATGGATAGTGGGTGCAGGCCAGCACGACGATGTCGGTCCTGCGCCCGTCATGTTCCATGAAACAGGGGGTGATCTCGGCGCGCACGGCCTCCTCGTCGACGAAGCCCTCGCGCATATAGGCCTCGGCAAGCCCCGCCAGCCTGTCGCTGCCGACCAGGCGGACATGGCATTTCTGCGCCCATTTGCTGATCAGGTCGCGCGTGTATTGCCGCTTGACCGTGCCCGGCGTGGCCAGCACAGAGACCAGGCCCGAGCGCGTGCGCTCCGCCGCCGGCTTGACCGCAGGCACGGTGCCGACAAAGGGGTGGCCGGGAAATCTGTCACGCAACGCATCGATGACCAGGGTCGACGCGGTGTTGCAGGCGATAACCGAAATGACCGGCGAAAACCGGTCGAGCAGCCTGGCGAACAGCTCCAGTATATGGGTGCGCAGCGCCGGTTCTTCCCAGGCGCCGAAAGGAAAGGCCGCATCGTCGGCGACATAGACGAAGCGCCGGTCCGGCATCAGCACGCGCGCCTCGCGCAACACGGTCAGGCCGCCGACGCCGGAATCGAACATCAGGATCGGCTGGTCAGTCATTGTCGGTTCCCTTGCCGCCGAGCGGCGGCGTGTCCGTGTCATCGCCGTTGGCGTCCGGCGCCTGGCCAGCCGCATCCGCCTTGCGGGCACGCGCGGCTGCCGCTGGCAAGCGCCTTGGATCATCGCCCGGCGAACCGTCGCCGCGCGGCATTGCCGGCGAGAACCTGTCGAGCGACGAGATGATGCCGCGCAGCACTTTCAGCTCCGGCTCGGCAAAGCCGGCGCGCGTCAGCACGGCGCGCAGATTGTCGACCATCTTCGGCTTCTTCGGCGCCGGCCGGAAATAGCCGCGCGCCTCGAGCGCGCCTTCGAGATAGGCGAACAAGCCGTGCAGCTCTTCCTTGCTGGCCGGCTTCATGTCCGGACCGGAGAAATTCGTCCTGGTCTCGTCCTCGAGGCCGGACTTCATCCACTCATAGGACATCAGAAGCGCTGCCTGGGCGATGTTGAGCGAGGAGAAGTCAGGATCGACCGGAAAGGTGACGATCTCGTCGGCGAGGCCGACCTCGTCATTGTAGAGGCCGAAACGCTCGCGGCCGAACAGGATGCCGGTGCGCTGGCCCATTCCGTGACGGGCCCGCAGCACCCTGCCCGCTTCGACCGGGCCGCGCACGGTCTTGAAGCCATCGCGTTGCCTTGCAGTGGTGGCGAAAACGAAATTCAGGTCGGCAAGGGCCGAGGCGAGATCATCGAACACCTTGACCGCATCGATGACGTGATCGGCACGGCTGGCGGCCGCGCGTGCCTTCTCGCTGGGCCAACCGTCGCGCGGGTTGACCAGGCGCAACTCCGCCAGGCCGAAATTGGCCATGGCGCGCGCGACCATGCCGATGTTCTCGCCAAGCTGCGGCTCGACGAGGATGATGGCCGGACCGGCGGCTGAAGCGTTATCGGGATCTTTGGTGACGGGCATGATTGTCAATGAACTGCTGTTTGCGGCATTTCAGCGTCCCCTGCCATATTCGGCCGCGAAAATGAAGCATTCGCAAATGATCGCGGTCATGGGCTCGCATTCGTGACCGATCGCCGTTTGCGTGGCCAAAAACGCTTTGATATACGGGCGCATCCCCGGCCGAACGCCACGCGGGCAAGGCCGTCCCATATCCCAGCAACGAGGCATTCTTTCCATGGCGAAGATCAAGGTGGCGAACCCGGTCGTCGAACTCGACGGCGACGAGATGACCCGCATCATCTGGCAGTTCATCAAGGACAAGCTGATCCACCCTTATCTCGACCTCAAGCTCGAATATTATGACCTCGGCATCGAGCATCGCGACGCCACCAACGACCAGGTGACGATCGATTCGGCCAACGCCATCAAGAAATACGGTGTCGGCGTGAAATGCGCGACGATCACCCCCGACGAGCAGCGCGTCGAGGAATTCAAGCTGAAGAAGATGTGGAAGTCGCCGAACGGCACCATCCGCAACATCCTCGGCGGCACCATCTTCCGCGAGCCGATCATCATGAAGAACGTACCGCGCCTGGTGCCCGGCTGGACCAAGCCGATCATCGTCGGCCGCCATGCTTTCGGCGACCAGTACCGCGCCACCGATTTCCGCTTCCCCGGCAAGGGCAAGCTGACCATCAAGTTCGTCGGTGAGGACGGCCAGGTGATCGAGCACGATGTCTACGATGCGCCCGGCGCCGGCGTCGCCATGGCCATGTACAATCTCGATGAGTCCATCCGCGAGTTCGCCCGCGCCTCGCTGAACTACGGCCTGCTGCGCAACTATCCGGTCTACCTGTCGACCAAGAACACCATCCTCAAGGCCTATGACGGCCGCTTCAAGGACATTTTCCAGGAAGTCTACGAGGCCGAATTCGAGGCCGAGTTCAAGTCGAAGAAGCTGTGGTACGAGCACCGCCTGATCGACGACATGGTGGCCTCCGCCCTGAAATGGTCGGGCGGCTATGTCTGGGCCTGCAAGAACTACGATGGCGACGTCCAGTCCGACACGGTGGCGCAAGGTTTCGGCTCGCTCGGCCTGATGACCTCGGTGCTGATGACACCGGACGGCAAGACGGTGGAAGCCGAAGCCGCGCACGGCACCGTCACCCGCCACTATCGCCAGCACCAGAAGGGCGAGGAAACCTCGACCAACTCGATCGCCTCGATCTTCGCCTGGACGCGTGGCCTCGCCCACCGCGCCAAGCTCGACGACAATGCAGAATTGAAGCGGTTTGCCGACACGCTGGAGAAGGTCTGCATCCAGACCGTCGAGAGCGGCTTCATGACCAAGGACCTGTCGCTCTTGATCGGCCCCGACCAACCCTGGCTCTCGACCACCGGCTTCCTCGACAAGATCGACGAGAATCTGCAGAAGGCGATGGCGTAAGCCGGCAGTCTGGATGCGAAGGCTCCGAAAGGGGCTTTCGCTTTTTAGTCCACCGAGAGCGAAAGCATGATCAAGCCAATCCTGTACGGCGCGGATTACAGCGTCTATGTGCGCATCGCCCGGATGGCGCTGCAGGAGAAAGGCGTCGACCACGAACTCGTGCCGGTCGACATCTTTGCCGC
Organism: Mesorhizobium sp. LNHC232B00; assembly: GCF_000502435.1. Lineage (NCBI taxonomy): Bacteria > Pseudomonadati > Pseudomonadota > Alphaproteobacteria > Hyphomicrobiales > Phyllobacteriaceae > Mesorhizobium > Mesorhizobium sp. LNHC232B00. Next base: position 122,852 of record NZ_AYWP01000003.1, on the reverse strand, counting down.
CGAGGGCATCCCAGCCTGGTATCTCGAGCACCATCCTTTCGGCCGCATTCCGGCTTTCGAGCATGACGGGTTTCGGCTGTTCGAAACAAATGCAATCGCGCGCTATGTCGACGAGGCCTTCGAAGGACCGGCGCTGCAGCCTGCCGACGCGCGCGGCCGCGCCAGGATGGGCCAGATCATCGGCATGCTCGACGCCTATGGCTACCGGTCAATGGTCTGGGATGTCGCCGTCGAGCGGCTGGAGAAGGAAGCGCCGGATGAGGCGTTGATCGCCGGCGGGCTGCGGCAAGCGGAGACGGTGCTCAACGTGCTGACCTCGCTGAAGGCGGAGGGACCATGGTTGATTGGCGAGCGGCTGACACTGGCCGACTTGCATGCGGCGCCGATCATTGCCTATTTCGTCAAGGTCAGCGAGGGGCAACAGCTGCTGGCGCGGTTCGCGGATATCCGGGACTGGTATGCGCGCATTGCGGCGTGGCCGAGCTTCGTTCGAACTGAAAAAGTCGGCTGACAAGTGTTGAGACGTCTGCGGGACAGTGCCCCCCTCTGTCCTGCCGGACATCTCCCCCACTTGGGGGGAGATTGGCAGCGTCCGCCGGGCGCCTATTCCGGCGCGGTTGTTTCCACGTGGGAGATTGGCGAAAGCCGGTGCGACGTCCGATCTCCCCACTCGTGGGGGAGATGTCCGGCAGGACAGAGGGGGGCACTGTCCCTCCGACCGTTGCTATAACAGTCCTCGCCTACACCGCCTCGAGCGCCGCCTTCACAGCCGCGATCGCGTCGTTGGCCTTGGAAGCATCCGGGCCTCCGGCTTGCGCCATGTCCGGCCGTCCGCCACCGCCCTGCCCGCCCAGCGCGGCCGAGGCGACGCGGACCAGGTCGACAGCGCTGAAGCGGCCGACGAGGTCGTCGGTGACCGCGACGACGACGCTGGCCTTGTTGTCCTCGCCGGCGCCGACGAAGACGACGACGCCGGAGCCGAGCGACGTCTTGCCGGCATCGGCCAGCGGCTTCAGATCCTTCGGTGACACACCGGAGACNCGTCTTGCCGAGGAAGCCGACACCCGCGACCGTCTCGTTTTCCGAAGGCGCGCCGGCCGCGGCACCGCCGCCCAGAGCCAGCTTCTTGCGAGCCTCGGTCAATTCCTTCTCGAGCTTCTTGCGCTCTTCGAGCAGCGTCTCGACGCGCGCCGGCACATCGGCCGGCGAAATCTTCAACACGGCTGCCGTCGCCTTCAAACGCCTGTCCTGCTCGTCGAGATGTTTGCGCGCGGCTTCGCCGGTCAATGCCTCGATGCGGCGCACGCCGGCGGCGACGGCGCTGTCCGACACGACACGCACCAAACCAATATCGCCGGTCGCCCGGACATGGGTGCCGCCGCAGAGTTCGACCGAATAGGGCCGGTTGGCCTTGGCGCCATGCACACCGGTGCCCATCGAGACGACGCGCACCTCGTCACCGTATTTCTCGCCGAACAGCGCCATGGCGCCCTCGGCGATGGCGTCGTCGACGGACATCAGGCGCGTGGTCACCGGGCCGTTCTGGACGACGATCTCATTGGCCATCCGCTCGACCTCTTCGAGGTCCTCCGGTGAAATCGGCTTGTTGTGCGAGATATCGAAACGCAGGCGCTCGGGCGCGACCAGCGAGCCCTTCTGCGCGACATGGGTGCCCAGCACCTCGCGCAGCGCCTCGTGAATCAGATGCGTGGCCGAATGGTTGGCGCGCAGCCTGGTGCGCCGCGCATGGTCGACCTTGAGCTCGACGGCAGCGCCTACCTTGACGGCGCCGCTTGCCACCTTGCCGAGATGCACGAACAGCCCGTCGGCCTTTTTCTGCGTGTCGGAGATCTCGATCGAAAATCCTTCGCCCGAGATGATGCCGGTGTCGCCCACCTGACCGCCGGACTCGCCATAGAACGGCGTCTGGTTGACGACCACCGCAACGGCGTCGCCCTTGCCGGCGCTGTCGACGGTCTTACCGTCCTTGACCAGCGCCTGGACGAGGCCTTCCGCCTGCTCGGTCTCGTAGCCGAGGAACTCGGTGGCGCCGGTCTTTTCACGCACGGAGAACCATACCGTCTCGGTGGCGGCCTCGCCGGATCCGGTCCAATGCTTGCGCGCCTCGGCCTTCTGCTGCTCCATCGCATTGTTGAAGCCGGCAAGGTCGACCGAGATGTTGCGTTGGCGGAGCGCGTCCTGCGTCAGGTCGAGCGGGAAGCCGTAGGTGTCGTAGAGCTTGAAGGCCGTCTCGCCGTCCAGCATGTCGCCGGCATGCAAAGTTTCCGTCGCCTCCGAGAGCAGGCCGAGGCCGCGCACCAGCGTCTTGCGGAAGCGCGTCTCCTCGAGCTTCAGCGTCTCGGTGATCAACTGTTCGCCGCGCAGCAGTTCGGGATAGGCCTGGCCCATCTCGCGCACCAGCGCCGGCACCAGCTTCCACATCAGCGGCTCGTGCGCGCCGAGCAACTGCGCGTGGCGCATGGCGCGGCGCATGATGCGGCGCAACACATAGCCGCGTCCTTCGTTCGACGGCAGCACGCCGTCGGCGACCAGGAAGGAGGACGAGCGCAGGTGATCGGCGATGACGCGGTAGGAGGCCACGGTTTCCGCATCGGGAGCGCGCCCGAGCGCTGAGGACGCCACGTCGATCAGGTGCCGGAACAGGTCGGTCTCAAAGACGCTTTCCACCCCCTGCAGGATGGACGCCATGCGCTCCAGGCCCATGCCGGTGTCGATCGACGGGCGCGGCAGGTCGATGCGCTCCTCCTTCGTCACCTGTTCATACTGCATGAAGACCAGGTTCCAGAATTCGAGGAACCGGTCGCCATCTTCTTCGGGGCTACCGGGAGGACCGCCCCAGATATGCTCGCCCCGATCGATGAAGATCTCCGAGCACGGCCCGCATGGACCGGTGTCGCCCATCGCCCAGAAGTTGTCCGAGGTCGGTATGCGGATGATGCGGTCGTCCGAAAAACCGGCGATCTTCTTCCAGAAGCCGGCCGCCTCATCGTCGGTGTGATAGACGGTGACCAGCAGCTTGTCCTTCTTCAGCCCGAACTCCTTGGTGATCAGGTTCCAGGCAAGTTCGATGGCGCGTTCCTTGAAGTAATCGCCGAACGAGAAATTACCGAGCATCTCGAAGAAGGTCAGGTGGCGCGCGGTGTAGCCGACATTGTCGAGGTCGTTGTGCTTGCCGCCGGCGCGAACGCTCTTCTGAGCAGTCGTGGCGCGCGAATAGGGCCGCTTCTCCAAACCGGTGAAGACGTTCTTGAACTGCACCATGCCGGCATTGGTGAACATCAATGTCGGGTCGTTGCGCGGCACGAGCGGGCTCGAGGCGACGACCTCGTGGCCCTCCCTGCGGAAATAGTCGAGGAATGTCGACCGGATTTCGTTCACGCCACTCATGACTGCTGCCTTTTTTCGCGAAAACCGCCGGCAACCCGGCGGAAATGGGCTCTGCTTTTTGCAGAGATAGATTGGGCCTTTTAGCGGGCACGCTTCACCCTGTCCAGAAACACGGAATTGGGCCAATCCACCAGCTTGCCGGCAGCCCAAAAACAAAAACCGCCGGCTCGAAGGCCGGCGGTTTTGGACGCGGTACTAAAGAACTCGATTACATAAGCATTGGATCATAGGCAGGAATTATGGCCGAACTCCGGCCATTAGCCTACATCGCGCCGGCTTCATCCTCGAAACCGTCGTCGCCATTGCCCTCAGAGCCACCATTTTCGAGGAATTTCTCGGCGATCAGCCCGGCATTCTGCCGCAGCGCCAGTTCGATCTCACGCGCCGTATCGGGATTGTCGCGCAGGAACAGTTTTGCATTTTCGCGGCCCTGGCCGAGACGCTGCGAATTGTAAGAGAACCAGGCGCCCGATTTCTCGACCACGCCGGCCTTGACGCCGAGATCGACCAGTTCGCCGGTCTTGGACACGCCTTCACCGTACATGATGTCGAACTCGACCACCTTGAAGGGCGGCGCCAGCTTGTTCTTGACCACCTTGACGCGGGTCTGGTTGCCGACGACCTCGTCACGGTCCTTGACCGAACCGATGCGGCGGATGTCGAGGCGCACCGAGGCGTAGAACTTCAGCGCATTGCCGCCAGTGGTGGTTTCGGGCGAACCGAACATGACGCCGATCTTCATGCGGATCTGGTTGATGAAGATGACCATGGTGTTGGAGCGCGAGATCGAGGCGGTGAGCTTGCGCAGCGCCTGGCTCATCAAACGGGCCTGCAGACCCGGCAGCGAATCGCCCATCTCGCCTTCGATTTCGGCGCGTGGCGTCAGCGCCGCGACCGAATCGACCACCAGCACGTCGATGGCGCCGGAACGCACCAGCGTGTCGCAGATTTCCAGCGCCTGCTCGCCGGTGTCGGGCTGCGAGATCAGGAGGTTTTCGAGATCGACGCCAAGCTTGCGGGCGTAGACCGGATCGAGCGCATGCTCGGCATCGACGAAGGCGCAGATGCCGCCCTTCTTCTGGGCTTCGGCCACCGTGTGCAGCGCCAGCGTCGTCTTGCCCGAGCTTTCCGGCCCGTAGATCTCGATGATGCGGCCGCGCGGCAGGCCACCGACGCCAAGCGCGATGTCGAGGCCGAGCGAGCCGGTCGGCACCGTCTCGATCTCGACGACCTGCTCGTTCGCGCCGAGCCGCATGATCGAGCCCTTGCCGAAAGCCCGCTCGATTTGCGACAGCGCCGCATCCAGAGCCTTTGATTTGTCCACTGCCTTATCCTCTACAAGCCGCAAAGAATTCTGAGCCATGATACATCACCCCTTGGTCGTCAATGAAGGCCGGACAATCCGTAATCCCTACCATTTTGTACCTTTTTTGTTCTCGTTTGGCAAGAGGGATCAAACATCTGAAAAACAAGTGATATCCGGATTTGTTCTTTTTTCGTACCAAGAGATCGAACAGCAATGCACCTCGCATTGGGCCAGACAGCTCGATTGTTTCGGTTCGCCGAATCGCTGCCTTGCGTGCGAAACTCCATCCGCAGCCTAACGCTTGTGCGGCAGGAATAACAAAGGGCATATCGCCGGCATGGTGAAATCCGCAAAGATACTGGCCGTGGGCGGCGCCCACATAGACCGGCGTGGCCAGGTGTCCGGCGCCTATGTGCCCGCCGCGTCCAATCCCGGCACGATGCGCGAGGATGTCGGCGGCGGCGTCTTCAATGCATTGCGCAGCACGGTGCGGCGCGGCGTGTCGGCCTCGCTGATGTCGATGCGCGGCGGCGATGCGGCGGGCGACACCGTTTCGCGCGCCATAGCGGAAGCTGGCATCGCCGATCTGTCGGCGGTGTTCCTCGACCGAACCACGCCGAGCTACACGGCGCTGATCGACCGCGAGGGCGAACTGATCGTCGGCTTTGCCGACATGGCTCTCTACGACCTGGCGTTTCCCAAGCAGATCAGGCGTTCCAAGGTGCGGGAGGTGGTCGCGGCCGCCGATGCCATCTTGTGCGACGCCAATTTGCCGTCCTCGGCGCTGGAGCGGCTCGTCGCACTCGCCGCGGGCAAGCCGGTGTACGCGATTGCCATTTCGCCGGCCAAGGTGGTGCGGCTGATGCCGGTGCTCGGCGCGCTGGCGCTGGTCTTCATGAACCGGAGCGAGGCCATCGTGCTGGCGGGCGTCAACGCAAATGCCGCGAATCCGGCTGTCGTCGACGGGCTGCGCTGCAGCGGTCTCAGAAGCGGTGTGGTTACCGCAGGTGGCGGCGCGGTGCTGGGTTTCGACCAAGCAGGCGCCTTTTCGATCTTGCCGCCTGCCCCGAGAAAAATCGCCGATGTCACCGGAGCCGGCGACGCATTGGCAGGTGCAACGATCGCGGCCTTGCTGCGCGGTCTGCCTTTTCGCGAGGCCTTGCGCGACGGCGTCGCGGCGGCGACGCTGGCCATCGAAAGCGCGGACGCCGTTCCCGATTTCAGCGAGGCATCCTTCGTGCAAGCCCTGGCCCTTGTGCCGGATGCGCAGGAAATGGCATGAGACCGGCAAATTCATGGTCCGCAGCGCCGGCTAGCGTCGAGATAGATGCGGGCGCTCCAGCTTGGAGATCCAGATGAACCCGGAAACCGCCCACCCCTTCATCGACGTCCATGCGCCGGTGGCGCGGGCCCTCGCCGCCGGCCAGCCGGTGGTGGCGCTGGAAAGCACCATCATCACCCATGGCATGCCCTATCCCGACAATGGCGCCATGGCGGCCGATGTGGAAAAGATCATCAGTGACGGCGGCGCCGTGCCGGCGACGATCGCAGTGGTCGGCGGCCGCATCAAGATCGGCCTTGCGGATGGAGAGCGGGAATCGCTGGCCATGACGGGCGATGCCATGAAGCTGTCGCGTGCCGATCTCGGCTTTGCCGTCGCGCAAGGGCGCACCGGCGGCACCACGGTCGCCGCCACCATGATCGCGGCGCACATGGTCGGCATAAAAGTGTTCGCCACCGGCGGCATCGGCGGCGTGCACAAGGGCGCGGAAAAGAGTTTTGACATCTCCGCCGATCTCGACGAACTGGCGCGCACGCCGGTCATCGTCGTCTCGGCCGGCGCCAAGGCCATCCTCGACATTGAAAAGACGCTGGAAGTGCTGGAAACGCGCGGCGTGCCTGTCGTCGGCGCTGGCTGCGAGACGATGCCGGCCTTCTGGTCGCGGCAGTCGCCGTTCCGCGCGCCGCTGACCCTGCACAAGCCGGAAGAGATCGCGCATTTCTTCCGGACCAGGGCTGCACTAGGCTTGAATGGCGGCATGCTGATCGCCAATCCGGTGCCGGAAAACCACGAAATCCCGGCTGAGGAGATGGCCGGCTATATCGGGGCGGCTCAGAAGGCGGCAGAGGCGCTCAATGTGACGGGCAAGGCGGTGACGCCGTTCCTGTTGTCGAAAATCCTCGAACTGACCGGCGGCCGGAGCCTGAAGACCAACATCGCCCTGGTCGAAAACAATGCGCGGTTGGCGGCGCGGATTGCGAAGGCGCTGTAGGGCGGCCAATGTCGGCGGGACAGCACCCCCTCTGTCCTGCCGGACATCTCCCCCGCAAGGGGGGAGATTGCTTGTCACTCCGGCCTTCGCCAATCGCAGACGTTGAAAGCGAGAGCCGGCAGTTGAGCTGCCAATCTCCCCCTTGCGGGGGAGATGGCCGGCAGGCCAGAGGGGGGTACTGTCCCGCAACGTCCGCAAGTTGGCATCACTTCCCAGCCCTTCGCCCCGCCTCATACGCGCGGCGCGCCCACACCGTCATCTCGTCGGGATCATCGAAAGCACTGTCTGGAACGCTCCAATAGGGCATGGCGACCAGCTTGCCGTGGCGAGAGCCGGTGTAGGTCCATTGCTTGCAGCCGGCGGCTTCGAAGTCGGGCGCGCTTTGTTCGTCGGCCTTCAGCAGCAATTCGCCGCGCAGCACGATGGCGACGATGACGCCTTCGAAATAGATGCCCTTGCCGCCGAACAGCTTGCGGATGCTGAGCGGGCCGAGGCCCTCGAACAGTTCGGCGATGCGTTCATTGTCCATGCCGCGATCATGTCATCGGCGTCAGGCCTTGTCATCGCCGCAACCAAAATCATGCTGACAGGTTGAAAGAGGATCGATCGGAGTTTCCCGCCATGCCTGTCTTGCTCAAAGGCTCGTGCCGCTGCAACGCCGTCCGCTTCGAGGTGGAGAGCCACACGCCGGTGCCATTCATGCTGTGCTACTGCTCGATCTGCCGCAAGCAGCAGGGCGGTGGCGGTTTCGCCATCAATCTCGGCGCCGACTATGAGACCCTGAACATCCGGGGCAAGAGGAGCCTTGGCGTCTACCGCGCCGAGATCGAGGACGACGAGCATCCGCATTGCGAAGTCTCGACCGGCGAGCGCAATTTCTGCAAGAAATGTGGATCAGCACTTTGGCTCTACGACCCGACCTGGCCGGAGCTGGTGCATCCCTTCGCCTCGGCGATCGACAGCGACCTGCCGAAACCGCCTGAAAAGGTGCATCTGATGCTGAAATACAAGGCGAACTGGGTCGAGCCGGATGTCGGCAAAGGCGACAAGACTTTTGACGTCTATCCCGAGGAATCGATCGCCGACTGGCACAAGCGGACGGGGATGTGGGTGAAGTAGCGTCCTTCTCCCCGTTTTACGGGGAGAAGATGCCGGCAGGCAGATGAGGGGCGGAGCTAACTCTGGAGAGGCTGGCGCGGCCCCTCATCCGGCCCTTCGGGCCACCTTCTCCCCGTAAACGGGGCGAAGGAAGATCAGGCCGAAGCACGTGCCTCGGCCAGCGCCTTCAGGTCGGCCGGCTTCAGCTCGACGGATTCGCCGCAGCCGCAGGCCGAACTCTGGTTCGGGTTGTGGAAGGTGAAGCCGGTGCGCAGCGTCGTCTGCTCGAAATCCATCTCGGTGCCGAACAGAAAAAGCGCGGCCTCGGGTGCCACATAGACATGGGCGCCGTCGCGCTCGATGTGGTCGTCCTTGGTGTTGGGTTCGGTCACCAGGTCGACCGTGTATTCCATGCCGGCGCAGCCGCCCTTCTTGATGCCGAGGCGGATGCCATGCGCGTTCTCACGCGTGGCCACGATCTCGCGCACCCGGTCGGCGGCCTTTTCGGTCATCGTGATGACGGCAAAGCGTCCCATTCTTTTTCCTTCTCCATTCCATGCAGGTTCAAGGCCTGCCGAATGATTCCTCACCTAAAATGGTGAAGTTTTACCGCTGGCGCAAGTGCGCCTTCCGCTTGCACTTAATACCAGCCCACCGCTACCTGCGCCTCTTCCGACATGCGGTCGGGCGACCAGGGCGGGTCGAAGGTCATGTTGACCTCGACGCCGGAGACGCCTTCGACGGCACCGACGGCATTTTCGACCCAGCCCGGCATTTCGCCGGCCACCGGGCAGCCGGGGGCGGTCAGCGTCATGTCGATCTTGACCGAGCGGTCGTCCTCGATGTCGATCTTGTAGACGAGGCCGAGTTCGTAAATGTCGGCGGGGATTTCCGGGTCGTAGACCGTCTTAAGCGCCGAAACGATGTCGTCGGTCAACCGCGCCAGTTCGTCGGCGGGAATGGTGGACGCCGAAACCACGGCGTTGGCGGCGGTTTCCGCGGTGGTCTCGGCAGTGGTGCTCGCGTCATCCATCATCGTCACCCGAAGAATTTGCGCGCTTTTTCAAGCGCCTCGGCCAAAGCGTCGACTTCGGCCCTGGTATTATACATGCCGAACGATGCCCTGCATGTGGAGGTTACGCCGAAGCGTTTCAACAGCGGCTGGGCGCAATGGGTGCCGGCGCGGACAGCGACACCTTGCCTGTCTATCACCATCGACACGTCATGGGCATGAATACCCTGGAGTTCGAACGATATGATGGCGCCCTTGCCTGGAGCGTCGCCGAAAATGCGCAGCGAGTTGATGGCGCGCAGCCGTTCATGAGCATAGATCTTGAGGTCTTCCTCATGCGCGGCAATGCGCTCGCGGCCGGTCTTTTCCATATACTCCAGCGCGGCACCGAGCCCGATCGCCTGCACGATCGGCGGCGTGCCGGCCTCGAAGCGATGCGGCGGCTCGTTGTAGGTGACGATGTCTTCCGTCACCTCCTCGATCATCTCGCCGCCGCCCATGAAGGGGCGCATGCCCTGGAGAATATCCTTCTTGCCATAGAGCACGCCGATGCCCGATGGGCCGTAGACCTTGTGGCCGGTGAAGACGAAGAAGTCGCAGTCGAGGTCCTGGACGTCGATGGGCATATGGACAGCGCTCTGGCTGCCATCGACGAGCACGGGAATGCCACGCGCATGCGCAATGCGCACGATTTCCTTGATCGGGGTCACCGTGCCGAGCGCGTTCGACATCTGGGTGATGGCGACCAGTTTGGTGCGATCGGTCAGGCGCTTCTCGAATTCCTCGATGTGGAAGATGCCGAGATCGTCGACCGGCACCCAGACCAGCTTGGCGCCCTGCCGCTCACGGATGAAATGCCAGGGCACGATGTTGGAGTGATGCTCCATGATCGACAGCACGATCTCGTCGCCCTCGCCGATGTTGGGCCTGCCATAGCCATAGGCGACCGTGTTGATCGCCGAGGTCGTGTTCGAGGTGAAGACGATGTTGTCGGTACTCGGCGCGTTGAGAAAGCGACGCACCGTTTCCCGCGCCTTTTCATAGGCGTCGGTCGCCGCATTGGACAGGAAATGCAGGCCGCGATGGACGTTGGCATATTCCTGGGAATAGGCATGCTGGATCGTATCCAGCACCACCTGCGGCTTCTGTGCCGAGGCGCCATTGTCGAGATAGACCAGCGGCTTGCCATAGACTTCCCGCGACAGGATGGGGAAATCGCGGCGGATCGCCTCGACGTCGTAAGGGATGTTTTCGACTTTCTGGTCCATTTCAAAGTCCTTGCCGTCCAAGGCCGCGTTCCTCGCAACACCCCTCATCCGACCGAGCTTCGCTCGGCCACCTTCTCCCACAAGGGGAGAAGGAAGAGCGCCCAACCTTCTCCCCTTGTGGGAGAAGGTGGATCGGCGCGTAGCGCCGAGACGGATGAGGGGTGGCTTTGCCGGGCCCCATCCAATTACCCGTGTGCCACGAACCAGCCGTCGAGCCGCGCCTCGAGCGCGTCGACGATCGCTTCGTCGTCCAGTTCCTCGATCACCTCGGCGACGAACGCCTTGACCAGAAGGCCCCGGGCGCTCTTCTCGTCGACACCGCGCGCCATNCCATCAGGTAGAACAGATGGTCGTGGTCGATCTCGGTGACCGTCGCGCCGTGGCCGCAGACGACGTCGTCGGCGAAGATTTCGAGCTCAGGCTTGGTCGAGAACTCGCCATCGTCCGACAACAGCAGCGTGTTGCAGGCCATCTTGGCGTTCGTCTTCTGCGCATACTGATGGACGTTGATGCGGCCTTGGAAGACACCGCGCGCCTTGCCCGTCACCACGTTGCGGACAATTTCGGTCGAGGTCGTATGCGGCACGGCGTGATCGAGAACCATGGTCACGTCGGTGTGGGTGTCGCCGGCCAGCAGATTGATGCCGCGCAGCTTGAAATCGGCGCCTTCGCCGGTTGTCCTGACCACGATCTCCTGGCGCACCAGCCTGCCGCCGGCATTCATGACGAACAGGGTCAGCTTCGCGTCCTTGCCGATATGGGCCTTGAACTGCGCCAGATGCGTCGCGGTCTCGGGCTGTTCCTGGACGATCAGCCATGTCACCTCGGCGCCCTCGCCGAGCACGAGTTGGCTGACCGAACTAGTCAACGCCGCGCCCTCGCCGGCCTGGCGTTCGACGATGACCGCCTTGGCGCCGGCACCGACACGCACCGGCAGGCGTACGTGCGTCTGGCCGCCGGCCTGTAAATTCTGCAATTCGATCGGCTTTTCCAGTTCGGCACCGTCGGCGATGTCGATAAAATACCCATCGGCGACGAAAGCCATGTTCAGCGCCCCAATGGCATCGTCACTGCCATAGGGATCGAGCCCCGGCGCGATGCTGCCGTCGGTCAGCTTTTCCGACAGGCGCTCAATGGCGACGCCGTCCACAGCCGGCGTCTTCGCATCGGACTTACCGTTCAGGATCGCCAACACGGCAGAGCCTTCGACGATCGGCGCGACGGCCTTGGGGGCGGCGGCCGGATCGAAGTCCGGCACCGCGTTCAGCAGCCGCCGAAGGTCCGTGTAGTGCCAGGATTCGACGCGCCGCGTCGGCAGGCCGTGCTTGATCGCTTCAATGGCGTCGTCGCGCTTCAGCATCACCGCGCCATCGCCCGGCAACAGCGACAGACGGTCGCCGAAGGCGTCGATCAACGCTGTCTCGGCCGGTGTCCGCTGCGGTTGTGTGTGCATATTCATCAGTTTGACCTTGCCTTCTGGCATCTCACGCGGCTTGCCCAATCACGCCGGCATAGCCGTTGGCTTCCAGATCGAGCGCCAGCGACTTGTCGCCGGACTTGATGACCTGGCCCTTGTAGAGCACGTGCACGCTGTCGGGCACGATGTGTTCGAGCAGGCGTTGGTAGTGGGTGATGACCAGGAACGCCCGGTCCGGCGCGCGCAGCGCGTTGACGCCGTCGGAAACGATCTTCAGCGCATCGATGTCGAGACCGGAATCGGTCTCGTCGAGCACGCAGAGCTTCGGCTCCAGGAGCTTCATCTGCAGGATCTCGGCACGCTTCTTCTCGCCGCCGGAGAAGCCGACATTGAGCGGCCGCTTCAGCATCGCCATGTCCATGTTGAGCGAGGCCGCGGCTTCCTTCACCCGCTTCAGGAATTCAGGGATCTTCAGCGGTTCCTCGCCGCGCGCCTTGCGCTGCTCGTTCATCGCCACCTTCAGGAATTCCATGGTCGCGACGCCCGGTATTTCCATCGGATACTGGAAGGCCAGGAAGATGCCCGACGTGGCGCGCTCGGCCGGATCCATTTCGAGGATCGACTGGCCGTTGTAGAGGATGTCGCCCTCGGTCACCTCATAGTCCTCGCGGCCGGCGAGGATGTAGGACAGCGTCGATTTGCCTGAACCATTCGGTCCCATGATCGCGGCGACCTCGCCGGCTTTCACCGTCAGGTTCAGGCCGCGGATGATCTCGGTGCCGTCATCGACGATGCGGGCGTGCAGGTTCTTGATCTCAAGCATTCTTTTGTTTCCTGAATATTGTCCGGTCAGCCGACCGAGCCCTCGAGCGAGATGCCGATCAGCTTCTGCGCCTCGACCGCGAATTCCATCGGCAGTTGCTGGATGACGTCCTTGACGAAGCCGTTGACGATCAGCGCGATCGCTTCCTCTTCGGGAATGCCGCGCTGCATGACGTAGAATTTCTGGTCCTCGGAAATCTTCGAGGTCGTTGCTTCGTGCTCGAACTGCGCCGTCGAGTTCTTGGCTTCCATGTAGGGCACGGTGTGCGCGCCGCACTGGTCGCCGATCAGCAGCGAGTCGCAGTTGGTGAAGTTGCGGGCATTGGTCGCCTTGCGGTGCGCCGAAACCTGGCCGCGATAGGTATTCTGCGAGAAGCCGGCGGCGATGCCCTTGGAGATGATGCGGCTCGACGTGTTCTTGCCGAGATGGATCATCTTGGTGCCAGAGTCGACCTGCTGGTAGCCGTTCGACACGGCGATCGAATAGAACTCGCCCTGGGAATCGTCGCCGCGCAGGATGCAGCTCGGATATTTCCAGGTGATGGCCGAGCCGGTTTCGACCTGTGTCCACGAGATCTTCGAGCGGTCGCCACGGCAGTCGCCGCGCTTGGTGACGAAATTGTAGATGCCGCCCTTGCCCTCGGCGTCGCCGGGGTACCAGTTCTGCACCGTCGAATATTTGATCTCGGCGTCGTCGAGCGCCACCAGTTCGACGACGGCGGCGTGAAGCTGGTTCTCATCGCGCTGCGGCGCCGTGCAGCCTTCGAGATAGGAGACGTAAGCCCCCTCCTCGGCGATGATCAGCGTGCGCTCGAACTGGCCGGTGTTCTTCTCGTTCATGCGGAAATAGGTCGACAGCTCCATCGGGCAGCGCACGCCCTTGGGCACGAAGACGAACGAGCCGTCGGTGAAGACAGCCGAATTCAGCGTGGCATAGAAATTGTCCGACGTCGGCACGACCGAGCCGAGATATTTCTGGACCAGTTCCGGATGCTCGCGGATGGCTTCCGAGATCGAGCAGAAGATGACGCCGGCCTGCGCCAGTTCCTTCTTGAAGGTGGTGACCACCGAGACGGAATCGAACACCGCGTCGACGGCGACACGGCCCGACTTGTAGACATTGTCGCTGGCTTCCTCGAGCTCGGAGGCATCGGTCTTCTGCACGCCGGCGAGAATTTCCTGTTCCTTGAGCGGAATGCCGAGCTTCTCGTAGACCTTCAGGAGTTCGGGATCGACGTCGCTGAGCGACGACGGGCCGGGCGTGCTCTTGGGCGCCGCGTAGTAGTAGATATCCTGGAAATCGATCTTGGGATAGTGGACGCGCGCCCAGGTCGGCTCTTCCAGCGTCAGCCAGCGCCGATAGGCTTCCAGGCGCCATTCCAGCATCCAGGACGGTTCGTCCTTCTTGGCCGAAATGAAACGGATGATGTCTTCGCTCAGCCCCTTGGGAGCCTTGTCGACAGCGATCTCGGTCTGGAATCCATATTTGTATTGGTCGACGTCGATCTTTCGGACCCGATCGATCGTGTCCTGCACAGCAGGCATATGCGTTCTCCATCCACGCCGGGGTCAAGGCCCGACAGTTTTCAAACTATGGCACCGCCGAAATGAACGCCAAAGAAGCGCTCGCGGCAGCGTAAGTTCCATATAGTGCGTCTCGACCGGAAATTCACCCGGCCAACATGAAACGCACGGCTCTACCAGGTCAAAAAAAGACCCAAAAACATCTTAGTCAAGCATCGGATTTTCCCGAAAACCGCTACGCACTTTTCGGTCCGATGCTCCCAACCGCTACGCGGCTTCTTCCCTGTCCGCCTTTTCCCTGGCGGCTTGCCTTGCAGCGATGCCCGCCAGAGCGGTCCTGAACAGTTCGATATCCTCGGCGCCCGTCGCCGAACCGATCGACACGCGCAAGGCGCCGAGACTGTCACCGTAACCCATGGCTTTCAGCACATGGCTCGGCCCGACCTTGCCCGATGAACAGGCAGAGCCCGCCGACAGCGCCACACCGGCAAGATCGAAGGCGATCTGCGCGGTTTCGGCCTTGATGCCGGGAATAGCGAAGAATGTCGTGTTGGCAAGCCTTGGCGCGCCGGTTCCAAAGATTTCCGCCTCGGGCACCAGGGTTTTCACAATGGCCTCGATCTCGTCGCGGCGCTTGCGCACCGTATCGATCGCCTGCAGCCCGTTCAGGGCCTCACGCGCGGCAGCGCCAAAACCGGCAATGGCGGCGAGGTTTTCCGTGCCGCCGCGATGGCCCTTTTCCTGGCCGCCGCCATTGACCAGGGGCTTGGGCATCATCAGGTCCGCGGCGGCGACGATGGCGCCGACACCCTTGGGGCCGCCGATCTTGTGCGAAGACAGAACCAAATAATCGGCGTAACCCGCTGACATATCGATCGAAACGCGGCCCGCGGCCTGGACCGCGTCAACCACCAGGACACCGCCCGCCGCCTTGACGATTTCGGCGATGCGATCGATCGGCTGGATGACGCCGGTCTCGTTGTTGGCGGCATGGATCGCGACCAGCGGCAGGCCGTCGGCCTTGTCGTGACCGCCAAGCGCTGTGGCCAATGCGCCGAGATCGGCAATGCCGTTGGCATCGACGCCGATGCGCGTCACCTGCGCCGCGGGAAAGCGCCCGCCATTCAAAAGGCATGGATGGTCCGCCTCGGAGACGTAGAGCCGGCTCATGCGCACGCTGCCGCGTCCCATCTGCCAGTCGGGGGAAAGCAGCGTCGAGGCGGCTTCGGTCGCACCGGAGGTGAACACGACATGTTCGGGCTTGGCATTCACCAGCGCCGCCACCTCACGCCTCGCCGTCTCGATCAGGCGCCGCGCCGCGCGCCCCTCCGCGTGGACCGATGACGGGTTGGCGGCAACATCAAGTGCCGCGACCATGGCCTCGCGCGCCGCGGCAAGCAGCGGTGCACTGGCATTGTAGTCGAGATAGGCACGTTTTGCGGCCATTTTCGTCCAGTTGGTCCCGTCAGAAGCCATTCGGTTGTCGTATGGCGTTATTTCCTTGAAATTCCAAGGCGAGCCGTCCTATTTACGCGGCTTGCGGCGCAGGTGGCCGGGCTCGACGTCTGGCCACTCAGTTTTGAACAGTTCTAAACTAGCTTCTAGGAAGACGCTCGCCCTGCGTCAAGGCCAGAGGAAGGTTCGTTCCGGGCGCCGCGCATTCGTATTACAGTGGAGTATTTCATGCCTGAGGTCATTTTCACCGGTCCGGCCGGCCGTCTGGAGGGGCGCTACCAGCCCTCCAAGGAAAAGAGCGCGCCGATTGCCATCGTGTTGCACCCGCATCCGCAGTTCGGCGGCACGATGAACAACAAAATCGTCTACGACCTCTTCTACATGTTCCAGAAGCGCGATTTCACCACGCTGCGTTTCAATTTCCGCGGCATCGGCCGCAGCCAGGGCGAATTCGACCACGGCACCGGCGAATTGTCGGACGCGGCGGCGGCGCTCGACTGGGTGCAATCGCTGCATCCGGATTCCAAGAGCTGCTGGGTCGCCGGTTATTCGTTCGGCTCGTGGATCGGCATGCAGCTCCTGATGCGCCGGCCGGAAATCGAAGGCTTCATCTCGATCGCGCCGCAGCCCAACACTTATGATTTCTCGTTCCTGGCGCCCTGCCCGTCATCGGGCCTGATCATCCATGGCGACGCCGACAAGGTGGCGCCGCCGAAGGATGTGCAGGGCCTGGTCGACAAGCTGCATACCCAGAAGGGCATCACCATCACGCAGAAGACCTTGCCCGGCGCCAACCATTTCTTCGCCAACGACGCCGATCTGCTGATCGAGGAATGCTCCGACTATCTCGACCGCCGGCTGGCTGGAGAATTGTCGGATCCGCGGCCCAAGCGGTTGAGATAGCAAAAGGGCGGCTGAGATAAGCAGAAGGAAGGCACGAGCGCGGATGTATGAGCCTCCCCAGTTCCAGGAAATGCGGCCGGATGTCCTGCACGGACTGATCCGGGCGCATCCGCTCGGCATGCTGATCTCGAACGGGCCGGACGGCCCGGTCGCCAACGCCATTCCGTTCCTGCTTGATGCCCCCTCTGAGCTTAGTGAAAGCCTGCCGCCGAACGGAAGGCTGCGCGCGCATCTGGCCAGGGCCAACCCGCAATGGCGCCTCATCGCAGACAATCCGGCGTCGCCCGTGCTGATCGTCTTCCAGGGCACCGATGCCTATGTGACGCCGTCCTGGTACGAGACCAAGCGCGAGACCGGCAAGGTGGTGCCGACCTGGAACTACGCCATCGTGCAGGTGCGCGGCACCGTCAAGGTGATGGATGACCAGGACTGGCTGGCACGGCAGATCGCCGATCTGACCGCCTCCCAGGAAGCCGTTCGCGAGGCGCCATGGGCGGTGACGGACGCGCCGGCGNGGCAGATCGCCGATCTGACCGCCTCCCAGGAAGCCGTTCGCGAGGCGCCATGGGCGGTGACGGACGCGCCGGCGCCTTTCATCCAGTCGCAGATCAAAGGCATCATTGGGCTGGAGATCGAGATCGGCGAGATCCACGGCAAGTGGAAGGTGAGCCAGAACCGTCCCGTCGCCGATCGCGTCGGCGTCGCGCAGGGACTGGAAAGCGAAGTCGCCGATTCGTCCGACATGGTTCGCCTGGTAAAGTCCTACGGCGGCCTGGGCGGCAATTGATCCGGCAGCGATCTATGGTTCCGATGCAATCAGCCGGAACGATGCTTTGCGGACCGGCAGGCCCGCGGCTGCCGGGCGGAAAATGAAACCCAGCCTGGCAAAGACCAGCCCGCATGCGAGCGCGAAGGCGCAGCCGAGGCCGAAGCCGGCAACGGTGTCGCTCGGATAGTGCGCGCCGACGAAGACCCTGGTCGAGGCGATGCAGGCCGTGACCACAAGGGCGACGGTCCAGCGTCGTGGAAACAACAGCAGAAGAACGCCGAACACGGCACCCATCGTCGTGGCATGGCCGGATGGAAAACCGGCGAAGCGCGCATCGAAGGCAAAAGGATGCAGGGCCAGGACACCAAAATCCTGGAAGTAGAGCGGGCGGGCGCGGCCGATCGCGTATTTCAGGACATTGACCAGCAAGCCGGAAAGGCCAACCGAACTCAGCACCAGGAATGCCAGGCAGGTCCAGTTGTAGACAAGCATCAACGATCGCCGTGAAAGGCTTCGCCAATCGATCAGATTGGCCGCGACGAGCAAGAGCGCCGATGGGATCAGATACCAGCCGCCGAGAGCGAACTGGGTCATGAACTCGGCAAACCTTGCCCCCGACCATTGGCCATGAGCAATCCCTGCCGGTGTGTCGAGGCGAACAAAGGCGGCCGCCGTCAGCAACACCCAAACCACGACCCAAACCGGCCATGCGACGTTGGGGTAACGCGCTGGACGAACGGCAAAGCGCCTTCTCACGATCCGCAACGTGTCGCGAAAATTGTCGAGGGAGCGGCGTCTCACCGCAACAAGCCTGGCGAAAACGGAAGGGCGCGTTTTCACGAGCATTGGGAATTCGACCCTGTCATGGACCAGCCGTCATGGCGCCACACGATAGAGGCCGAGCGACAGTTTGTCTCCCGACGAATAGTTGAGGCCATCGACCTCGGCGACGCGGTTCACGGATTTGCCTTGCACAGACAGCATGCCGTTCAGTTTCTGCTCGTCCTCGGTCGGCGCCAGTCCCAGTGCGCAGGCGGGATCGGCAAGCAAATGTTCCGCCACGCCGCCGACATCGGTCAGCACCGTTTTGGTGCCTACCAGGAACACCAGGCTCGGTTCCTGATACCGAGCCGAAGCCAGCACCGTCGTGTCGCAAGGCTTGTTGGCGTTGACCGCCGCCTCGATGGCCGGGCTCAGCCAGATCGGCTTGAGCGACGGCGCGATGACGCCAAACAGCAAGCCATAGGTGATGCCCGCACAGGCGGCGATGGCACCGATGCGGGGCAGCGGCACCTGCAACTGTCGCGAAAAAGCGAGGTAGCCGGCGCCGAGCGCCGCCGCCGCGGCCGGGATGCTCCACCATGAGAATGTGTGCGTGAGATAGATCGGCGCGCCCACGCAGACCGCCGCAAGACCGAGGCTGACCACGACCAGGCCAAATGCCGTCGACCACCATAACCAGGTCTGCCAGCGTTTGAGCGGCGCATTGGCATCCTCGGGCTGCAAGGTCAAAAGCCAGCCGATCAACAGCGCCATGCCGGGATAGGCCGGCAGGACATAGTGCGGCAGCTTGGTCGGGATCAACTCGAAGACCAGCCAGAACGGGATGTACCAGGCGAGGCAGAAGCGCAGTCTGGGGTCGTCGCGCAACCGGTTGAGGGCTTGCAACCCGGCGCCAACCGCGATCAGGCCGAACGGCCACATGAACAGCGAATAGGTCAGCATATAGAAGCCCGGCGGCAGGCCGTGCGATTCCTCGCCCGACGCGACCTTGCCGAGCATGTCCTTGCCGACGGCCTGCTGCAGGAAGGCGCCATGGCTTTTCCAGGTGATCGCGGCGAGCCAGGGCAGCGCAATCACCACGACAAGCAACAGGCCGCGCCCGATCCTGAGCTTCGACAGCCAGCGCCCATCGCGCTCGAAGGCAAACAGCACCGCGATGGTCAGCGCCGAAAGCAGCGGCGCGATCGGCCCCTTGATGAGGATCGCAGCCCCTTGCGCGATCCAGAAAATCCACCAGAGATGGCCGGCGACCGGTTCGTTGCGGCGCGATGCCAGGTAGATCTGCGCCAGCGCGCCTTGCGCGGCCACGCAGCAGGCCAAAAGCATCGCGTCGGTCTTGGCATCGCGCCCCTCGAAGGCGGTGGCGAAGATCGCGGCCATCACCAGGCCGGCGACGACACCGGCATTCGCTCCGAAAAGATTGGTTCCCGTCCAGGCGATCGCCAGCACCGCAATGGCGATGCCGAGCGCCGACACCGTGCGGTAAACCCAGATCGGGGCTTCAGCGCCCTTGCCGCTCAGCGTCACGGCTGCCGATTGCAGCCAGTAGATGCCGACGGGCTTCTGATAGCGCGAGGCCTCCTGGAAGCGGATGTCGACATAGTCGCCGCTCTCCGCCATCTGCTTGGTCGCCTGGACGAAGCGCGACTCGTCGCGGTCGATCGGCGGCAGGGATGCCAGCCCCGAGGCCGTCATCATCAGGCTGAACAGGAAGAGAAGGATGTAGTTCCTGTTCAACGCCATTTTTGAGCCTCTCCGATCATGTTGTTCACGTGCACGGGGCTGCTCAATCGACCTTGGTCATCGCCGCCTTGCGCTCATTGGCGATCAGCCAGAGATTTCTGATGTAGATGAACAGGCCCATGGCCTGGCCGGCGATGAACACCGGATCCTGGCGCTGGATGGCATAGATCAGAAGCAGGCCGCCGCCGAACAGCGAGAAGAACCAGAATGCCACCGGCACGACGCTGCGCTTGGCCTTTTCCGAGGCGAGCCACTGCACGACGAAACGCATGGTGAAGAAGAACTGCGCGACGAAGCCGAGCAGGATCCACGCATCGAATTGCTTGATGAAGACCTGGTGAAGCCAGGTGCCCAATTCCTGAAGCACGTTAAACACGCTTGATTTCCTCTATCTTTGGCATTCTGCGGCGCCTGCGGCGCAGCCACCAGACGCCACCGAGATCGAGCGCGCCCTGCAGGCCGCGATCGAAAATGCCGTAATTCGACTTGCCGTGCCGGCGCGAACGGTCGACCACGTCGCAGTGCACGACACGGTACCCCTCCTGGATGACCAGGGCCGGCACGAAGCGATGCGTGCCGTCGAAGAACGGCAGTTTGCGCAGGATGTCGGTATGAACAGCCTTCAGGCCACAGCCGGTATCGCGCGTCTCGTCATGCAGGATGGCGTTCCTCAGCCAATTGGCGAAACGTGACGCCAATTGCTTGACCTTGCTGTCGCGGCGCTTGAGGCGCTGCCCCTGTGCGGCGCCGAAATCGGGGCCGGCCTGCAGCAAGGCGTCGACCAGCACGGGAATGTATTGCGGATCGTTCTGGCCATCGCCATCGATCGTGGCGACGATGCCTCCGCGCGCCGCCCAGGCGCCCGAACGCACCGAAAGGCTCTGGCCGGCGGATTTCCGGTGCCGCAATTCCCGCACCGGGAACGGGCGAAGAGCTGCCTGTTCGGCAAGAACAGCCGCAGTGTCGTCGGTCGAGCCATCATTGACGATGATCAGTTCGAAGTCGCGCCCTACCATCGCCGCCTCGATCTCGTCGATCAGCAACGGCAGGTTTGCCGCCTCGTTCCGGCAGGGAATGACAATGGATATCAATGCGTCCGGCATGTCGCGTCGGGGCTCTGTCGTCGGATATGGCATGTTTTGAATGCCGTACGGTGCCGCTCGAGGTCGTGGGCTGCAAGAACCTTGTGGCGCGGCGCCTCATTACGCCAGCCGAAACGATGAAGCAAGCATGACGGACATCATCCATGCGTGCCACAAAACCGCATCCACCCCCTGCTGATCGCACCCCTTTGGTTGGCGGGCAATCCGACGCAAGATCGGAAACCACTTTTGCTGATCGCGCTTGGATGCTAAACGCGCCCGTTCACATACGGCCGCGCCGGACGGGCGGACGCTTTCGGGAAAGAAACCATGCCTGCCTTCAAATCCGACTTCCTGCGCACGATGAGCGAGCGCGGTTTCATCCATCAGACTTCGGATGATGCCGGCCTCGACAATCTCTTCGCCACGGAAACGGTGACGGCCTATATCGGCTTCGACGCCACCGCCAAGAGCCTTCACGCCGGCTCGCTGATCCAGATCATGATGCTGCACTGGCTGCAGCAGACCGGCCATCGGCCGATCGCGCTGATGGGCGGCGGCACCTCGATGATCGGCGATCCTTCCTTCAAGGACGAGGCGCGCAAGCTTCTGACCCCGCAGGACATCGACGACAATCTCGTCGGCATCCGTCGCAATTTCATGCCTTACCTCAAATTCGGCAGTGGCCCGAACGACGCCGTCATGGTCAACAACGCCGACTGGCTGATGAAGATCAACTACGTCAATTTCCTGCGCGATGTCGGTCGTCACTTTTCAGTCAACCGCATGCTGGCGTTCGATTCCGTCAAGCTGCGGCTCGACCGCGAGCAGTCGCTGTCCTTCCTCGAATTCAACTACATGATCCTGCAGGCCTACGACTTCGTCGAACTTTACAAGCGGCTCGGCTGCCGGCTGCAGATGGGCGGATCCGACCAGTGGGGCAACATCATCAACGGCATCGACCTCGGTCGTCGCATGGAGGACGCGCAGCTTTATGCGCTGACCACGCCGCTGCTCACCACCTCGTCAGGCGCCAAGATGGGCAAATCCGCCTCGGGCGCGGTCTGGCTCGATGCCAGCATGCTCTCGCCTTACGAGTTCTGGCAGTATTGGCGCAACACCGAGGACGCCGATGTCGGCCGGTTCCTGAAACTCTACACGACGCTGCCGTTGGACGAGGTCGCGCGCCTCGAGCGGCTCGGCGGATCCGAGATCAACGACGCCAAGAAGGTGCTCGCCACGGAGATCACCGCATTGCTGCATGGTCGCGCTGCCGCGGAACAGGCCAGCGACACGGCACGCAAGACGTTCGAGGAAGGCGCGCTCGCCGAATCGCTGCCGACCGTCGAGGTTGAGAACGCCAAGCTCGAAGCCGGCGTCGGGATCCTGTCGCTGCTGGTGACCGCCGGGCTAGCGGCGTCGAACGGCGAAGCGCGGCGGCATGTGCAAGGCGGCGCGGTGCGGCTGAACGACCAGCCTGTCAGCGACGAGCGCCGGCTGGTGACGCTTCAGGATCTGAGTCCGGAAAACGTCGTAAAGCTTTCACTCGGCAGGAAAAAACATATTCTGGTGCGGCCTATCTAAGGCCGCTTCACCGGTATTCGAAGATCGACCTGAATATCCCCGGCGCGATCACCGAGAGCGGATTGACGTCGAGCACCGGCTTGTTGGCATTGCCCCTGAGCCTGTAGGTCACGCCGATGAGGCCCCTGTCGCGGCCATTGCCGAGAAGCGCACCGACGATCGGCAGCTCGCCGAAGATGCGGTTGAGGCCGTAGACCGGCATGAAGGTGCCGGTCATGTCCATGTTGTTGTTCTGGTCGTACAGGATGCCCTGGAAGGTCGTGCCGATGCGCGGCCCCCGCAGCACGCCGTTGGCCAGCTTCAGATAGCCGCTGCCTTTCTCGATCTCGGCATAGCCGCGCTCGAACTTGACCCGCGACGTGTCGAGCTTGCCCTTGACCGCCTGGTCGAGGCTACGGCTGTCGCCGGCCGGGGTGGTCGAGACGATGGAGGCGAGCTTCGGTTCGTTGACGACGAAGAAATTGCTGGTGTCGACCTTGCCCTTCATCGGCCCGTCGCTGGCTCCCGACAGGGCCAGCATGATCGACCCGCCTTCCATGTGCTCGTAGACGTTCAGGAACCTCAATATGGCGCCGGCGTCCGCGGACTGCACGTTGAGCGCGCGCTGGCCGCCACCGGTGGTGTTGCTGATGGTGATGGCGGCGCCAGAACTTGCCGTCGCAGTGACCTTCAGGCCGTTCACCCGCGAGCCGGCCGCGCTGTAGTCGAGCTTCAGGTTGGACAGTTGCTCGTCGTGGAAACCGGTGAGCCGGTCGACGTCGGCGCTCACCGAAATGGCGTCGGCGCCAGTGGTCTTGGTGGCGGTGTCGACGTCCGAGGTGAACTGCTTGATCAGCGAGCGGGCATCCAGGGCGTTGCCGCTGACGTTGACAGCATAGCCCTTGCCCGATCGCCTGACGGACACCGCCACGTCATCGCCTCGGTTCAGGGTAACCTTGCTGAACTTTGCCGACGACAGGGCGCCGTTGAGCAGGACAACGTTACCGTCGATGGAGAAGGTCTTGCCGTCGAGCTCAAAGTCGGACAGCGTCGTGGTCTCGCCCGACTTTGTCATGACGAATGTGGCGGTGGCGGGAACCCCTGCCCCCTTGCTCCAGCCGGCCCAGGGAATGTCCAGCCTGGCATTGGTCAGGTCGGCCGAGACGTTCTGATTGCCGCTGCCGCTCTTGTCGATCGCGACCTTCACCGTGCCGGCAAGCAGCGGCGTCAGGCCGGGCATGGCGGCGGCACGGATCTTGTCGTCGAGCACCAGGGCGACCTTGCGGCTGCGCGCCGGCCCATCATCGGCCAGCGGCTCGACGAGGTCGAGTTCGGCCGGAATACCGTTCAGCGATGCCTTGGCCGAGATCACCGCCTTTTCGGGATCGACCGTGATCGAGCCGTCGGCATCCGTCACGGTCTGCCCTTCGAACGGCTTGGCCAATGAAAGGCTGGTGTAGTCGAGCGATACGAGCCAGTCGAGTTTGGAGCTGTCGATGCCGGACTGCAGCGGGATATCGGCCTTGACATGGCCGGTGACGCTGCCGGACAGGTCATCCGGCAGAAAGCCGACATGGCGCATGGCATTGATCGGTTCGTAGGAGGCCAGTTCGGCGACGGCCGCCGCGTCGCCGGCAACGTCAATATCGAGCGCGCCGATGACCGGCGGGCGGTTCGCCGCCTTTACTGCCAGCGTGCCGTTGATGGCCGCCACGGTGCGGCCGCTGGGCATGAAGACGGTGCCCGAGGACAGGGAGACGTCGACGTCATTGCCATGGAAGGCGACGACACCGACCGCATCACGTATCGGCGGAATGCGGCCGGCCGTGTCGAAACGCGTCCCGTCGATCTGGAAGCGGCCGAACACTTCGTCGGCGGAAAGCGGCACACCGTTGCCGAGGCGATCGGGCACCACCTGGAACTGGAGATTGCCGTCGACGACGCGGCCTCCGAACAGATTGCTCAGCACCCAGAGCCGCGCATTGCGCGCTGAAAACCACGGCCAGAGCTGCTTGACGTGGGAGACCAGCATGTTGTGAATGTTGAAGGCGAGGTTGATCCCGGGCGCCTTGCCTTCGACGAACTCGACGGCGGCGGTCCCCAGCACTTCGCCACTGGTATCGGAACGAAGCGCGATCTGCTCGGCCACTAATTTGTGGCTTTTGGTCTGGTACACGCCGGCTATTCGCGCAAGGAAGCTCAACGCGGGCTCGGGTGACTCCGATGGCGCCAGCGACGAACCGTCGCTGGTCAGATCGTAGCGGTAGGCGGGTTCCTCGCCGGCCGCTCCCGACGCCGGCTTCGGCCCGATAGAGCCGGCGAAATCGAATGTCGACCGGCCGGTCTTGAACAGCATCCTGTCCACCTGGATCTTGTTGCTGCCGGCGACAAGCGTCGCATCGACCGCGACGTCCGCCGGCAGCAATCCACGTGTGCCGAGATCGAGCACCGACCCGGTCGACGACACCGCGGCCGTCAGTTGCGACGCATTCGTGCCGGCACCTTCCGATCCCTTCAGCTTCAACGCGACGGCGCCCAGCTTCCCGGCGCCGGCCGTGGTGTCGGCTGCAGCCGCCAGATCGATGCTCGCTTCCAGCGCCGTCACGCGATGTGCCGCGACATCGCGTGTGGCAGAAGCGGCAACCTTGATCGTCCTGCCGTCGACATCGGCCTGTGACGAAAACTCCATGCCGCCCGGCCCCGACTGAACGACGGTGGCGTCGGCGATCTTGACCAGTTTGATCGATCCGGTATCGGGCAGCACGAATTCGACATTGCTGAGATCGATCCGGCGCATCGAATCTTCCCGCACGGCGTCGAGGGCGCGATGGATGTTGCCGAACACCGCGTCCGACAGTTTCTCGGGATCGACGAGGCCGTCCTCATTGCGCAGCGCGGCGGTCCAGTCGCCGCCGGAGGGCATCGCCGCCATGACGATGCGCGCATCGGAAATCCTGGCGCTGGTCAGCCGCACCTCACCCCACAGCAGCGGCACAAGGCGGACGCCGAAGCGCACACGCCCGGCGTCAGCCATGGGTTTGCCGTCGTTCGTCTTCAGGCTGACGTCGCTGACCTGGAGCGCAACGAAACTCGAACTGTCGAGTGTGATGCGAGCAGGCCCGACCGCGACATGGACATCGACGCCGGCGAGTTTCTCGATAGCAGTTTCCGCCTCGACGCGCAGCCGGTCTGCCCCAATGCCGGAAAGACCGACGAGATAGACAGCCGTCGCGACCAGCAGCATGAGCGCGACCATGCCGGCGAACACGCGCGAAAGGATGCGAAAGCCACGTCCAATCCGGGCCTGGCCAAGCGGCGGCACCCGGCACGCGGACGGCAAGGTCCCCAGGTCGGCGATCTCATCGCGCCTGAACCTGATCTTCTCGTGCTGCGGTTGCTCCTGATCCACGCAATCTTCCGTTGTACAAACTCGCTCGTGGACGAATCCCCGGTCGACACTATATCGGTGTGGCTTCGCGCGTAACCTCAAACAAGGGCATCGGTATGGCTGACCTCGTCGTGGGCGATCTTGCGCCGCAATTCGACCTGCCGCGAGACGGCGGCGGCTCGATCAGCCTTGCCGCATCCCTCGGCAAGCCCGTGGTGCTCTATTTCTATCCGCAGGACGACACAACAAGCTGCACGCAAGAGGCGATCAGCTTTTCACAGCTCAAGCCGGAATTCGAGAAGGCCGGCGCCATGGTGATCGGCCTGTCGCCTGACCCCGTCAAGAAGCACGACAAGTTCAAGTCGAAATACAGCCTCACCGTCGACCTCGCCGCCGACGAGGAGCGCAAGGTGATCGATGCCTACCATCTGTGGGTCGAGAAATCGATGTATGGCCGCAAGTACATGGGCGTCGAGCGCGCCACGTTCCTGATTGGGCGCGATGGCCGGATCGCCAGGATTTGGCGCAAGGTCCGGGTGAAGGGCCATGCCGAGGAAGTTCTTGAGGCGGTCCGCGCGCTCTGAGCGCCACGAAGGCCGACGGCGACATAGCCTTCATGTCGGCGCACGAAAATCCGGCTGATGCCGAAATCGAGCGTGCTTATTCTTCAGCTGTTTCCGCCTTCGGCTGCTGTCGCGCCCGCCAGGATTTCGAAACATGGTTCAGATGATCGGCCAGCGCGGCGAGGCGACCGCGCAAGCCGCGCGCGCCGATCACCGATGACAGCCTGACCGATTGCGTGGCGAAGCGCCGCTTGAAATCCTCGCCGCCGCAGAGGAAATCAATTTTGCCAAGGCCACGGTCGAGCGACCATTGGATATAGTCCACCATCAGCACCATACCCGGCGAGGCGCGCTCGTATTCGGGATCGTAGGTGGTGACGAAAGCCATCATGGTGCCGTGCTGTTCGAAATTGATCGAGACGGCGACGATCGTATCGTCGAGCTCCAAGACGAAAATACGCAACAGCCCGAGCTCGGCCAGCACCGACACAAGGGCGGCGAGAACGGGCGAGCCTTCATCGAACAGGTCCGAAACGCGGCCGTGCCGCACCAGCCACAGCCGCTTCAGCGCCGCGACCCGAGCGAGCACCGGCTCGAGCGGTTCGCCGGCATCCATCAGGCGAAAACGCAAAGCGCCGCCTTCTTCCATGAACTTGCGGCCGCGACGGTAGTTCTGCCGGGCCTTTTTGGACAGCGTCTCGAACCAGTCCGCGCCACGCGGCCAGGAGCCCTCGACACGGTAGCTGATTTCGCAGCGGTGTTGCGCCGAAGCGCCTTGCCTTGGTGCGAGGCCGGATCCAGCAGGGCACGGAAACCAGCATCCGGCAGCAGACGATTGAGATAGATGAGGTCGAAGCCGCCCTGGTCGAGAACATACTGCCAGAGCCGGGAGAGTTGTTGCGGGTCGCCGCCGGGGGCAAACAGCGCGTCGCCGTAGTCGCTGTGATCCTTCGCCGCCCATTCGAGAATGCGGATGCCGGAGCGCTTGAAGGTGGCGAGCGCTATCACGCCTTCGAGCCGGTCGCCGTTCCAGGCCAGCCCGATCCTGAGCGTGCGCCGCTCCTGATGGGGGGTGGTGCGCCACCAGGCCGCGATCCAGGCCGGATGCTGGAAGACAAGCCCGCCGGCTCGCTGCCAAAGCGCAGTCCAGGCCGGGGCGATCTCGTCCAAACGCGCCGCCGATGTCACGACTTCGAAGACGAAGCTCCGCGGGATCGTAGGTGCCATGGGAGCGTTCACGGCTGAGCCCTTTGCGATGCCCGCGTTGTCTCCGGCTTTCCGGGACGGACGCGCCGCGCGATATGCCTCCACATTCGCTTCAGCGGCATGACATAGAGGCCGGCAAGCGACTGGTAGTCGCGCACATCGCGATCGACCAGGCCGAACTTGAAATCCTCTTCGGGCTTCGGCACGCACAATGTTCCGAAGAGCCGATCCCAGAACGAGAAGAGCAGCCCGAAATTCTTGTCGTAGTGGCGCGGGTCGGTGCTGTGATGCAGCTGGTGCCAATGAGGACACAGGATCAAATTGTTGAGCGGGCCGAACGAGATCTTGAAATGCGTATGCCTGACGAAATCCATCATCAGGATGTTGCGCATGACGTAGACGTTGATGCCAAAGACCGTCAGTTCGACAAGGTTCAGCGAAATCAGCGACCAGATGCCGAAGCAGATGCCCACCACGATACCGTCCCAGGCGCGGTTCATCAGTTCGTCGAGCGGGTGGACCCGATCCTTGGTGATACCGACCATCACTTCGGCCGAGTGATGCACTTTGTGCAGTTCCCAGAGCACCGGATAGCGATGCTGGGCGACGTGATAGAGATAATAGGAAATGTCGTAGGCGAGCAGCATGGTGATGGTGAAGATCAGCACCGTTACCGGGCCCGCCGGCCCCTCGATCAGCGGCGGCTGGAACTGGAACAGTGTCGAGAACAGCCTGTTGGTCCCGTAGCCCACCGCCGTGACGAAGACAATTCCGGCGGGCAGCATCAGGAAGGGCATCAGGGCCTTCTTCGTCACCCAGAACAGCAGGTCGGCTCTCGCCGAGGGATGGGTGATGACCTCATGCGGGATGGCGAACTCGAAAAACTCCTTCCAGCTCTTCTGCTCGACCGTGCGCCAATAGGCCACGAGCGCGCTGACCAAGGCGGTCAGCAGCAGAAGCCCGGTCGCCAGCAGACTGGTGCCGGAGAGCTTGTCGAGGACCTTGCCAACCAGATCGCTCAGCATCCCTTGGACCGCCATCTTCAATAGATTCCCAAACCCATCACGCCTTTAGCCGGAAACCGTCAAGTAAATGCAATCAAAGAGAGTTAAGGATTCTTGACCTTAATCGGCGAGTGACCCGCTCTTCTGGTTGAAACATGGTGCGCGGCACGGTGCACGATGGCCGCTCCCTTGGCAGTTTTGATGCAACCCACTGCCCTCGCCGCGTGTATTCGTTGCCGTGCGATCGATCCGGCAAGCCTTTGTTAACCCTAATAATGTGTAATCAAGCCGTCGTGTGTCGTAAACGAAAGCTTGGTCCCGTGAACGCAACCGGTCAGTCCGCAGTCTTCGGCAGGCGCAAGGAACCCCACACGGTCATCATTGCCCGGGGTAACGAGATCAGGCACTTCACGATCCGACCCTGGCTCGCGGCATTCATCGGTTCAGCACTCGCCGCCATTGCCGTCGGCTACCTGCTGGCCACGTCCTATCTGGTGCTGCGCGATGACCTGATCGGCGCCACCACCGCGCGCCAGGCGCGCATGCAGCAGGCTTACGAGGACCGTATTTCGGCGCTGCGCGCCCAGGTCGACCGCATCACCAGCCGCCAGCTGCTCGATCAGCAATTGATGGAGACCAAGGTCAGCGAGCTGCTTGACCGGCAGACGCAGCTCAGCCAGCGTCACGGCCGCCTCGGCCCGTTGCTCGAACGCGCCGAGAATGACGTCGGAACGGTGCCAGGCGAGGCCCCGGCAGCAGCCGCGAAGCCTGACAAATCCGCCGAGGTGACCGGCAGCATCAGCCAGCCGGCGCAGAATTACGCGGTCGCCAGCCTGAGCGCGGACCTGGGGGCCGCGGACACCAGGCCGTTCTCGTTGTGGTCGACCCGCTCCGATCCGTTGCCAAACGATTCAGCCGCCGATCGCGCCGACAAATTGTTCGTCTCGATCAACCAGTCGCTGAAATCGATCGAGACCGAACAGCTCACCCGCATCAGCGCGCTTGCCGACAACGCTTACAAGAGCGCCGACGCGATCACCCAGGCGCTGCAAGCGGCCGGACTGCCGGTCGACAGCGATTTCGGCAAGGACCAGAGCGATGTCGGCGGACCGCTGATCCCGCTCGACAGCTCGATGATGTTCGACAGCAAGGTCAAGGAACTGGACGAAGCCCTGGATGCGCTCGACCATCTCAAGAAGGAAGCGCGGCAGCTGCCGCTGTCCAACCCCGCACCCGGCCACTCCGTCACCAGCCCGTTCGGCGTTCGCACCGACCCCCTCCTCGGCACCGCCGCGCTGCATTCGGGCATGGATTTCAGGGCGCCGATCGGCATGGCGGCAAAGGTCACGGCGCCCGGCGTCGTCACCAAGGCCGGGTGGAACGGCGGCTATGGCCGCATGGTGGAAGTCGACCACGGCAACGGCTTTGCGACCCGCTACGGGCATCTCAGCGAAATCGACGTGACCGTCGGCGAGAAGGTCGATGCCGGCGCCGTCCTCGGCAAGACCGGCAGCAGCGGCCGCTCGACCGGCCCGCATCTGCACTACGAAGTGCGCCACAATGGCGAAGCGATCGATCCGCTACGCTTTCTCACCGTCGGCAAGAAGGTCGCGCAGTTTCTCTGAGGTGCCGGGCGCCTATCGGCGGGCTGATACGCCAGAACCGGTCAGGCAACCGCCGTCCCCGGCTCCTCATTCCTTTTTCGGATCCTCGTCATCGTTGCGGGCTTTCCCCTTGTGGGGCGAACGTAGGTTTTCGAAGCCCATATAGTGGTCGGTATCCGACGTGTTCCATCGGCCGCCCAGATAGATGATTGCAATGGCCGCCGCGAAGACCAGCAAGGCATAGATCGTATTCATATCTTCTATTTAGTGCGCAGGGGACCGGCGGGACACCGGTCGACTTTCTGTCCACGAGTCCCTGTGACAGGCGGCTTGGCCGTTGACAGCACGCCAGTTGTAGGATGATATGTATAACCATACGCACCCAGACCGGCCGGACAATGACCTTCCACGGCATCTCGCCTGACATTCTCGCTGCCCTGGAGCGTGTCCTGGGGCAGAGCGGCGTGGCTGCCGATCCTACCAGCATGGCAAAATACCTCGCGGACTGGTCCGGCGATCATCACGGCAGCGCGCTTGCGGTGTTGAAGCCAGCCTCGGTCGCCGAGGTTCAAGCTGCCGTGCGGCTATGCGGCACGCTCGGTCTGGCGATGATCCCGCAGGGCGGCAACACCGGGCTTGTCGCTGGTGCGATCGACATCGGCACGACGCCCGGCGCCGTGGTCATCAGCCTGGAGCGACTGAACAGGATCCGCTCTGTCGATGCCGACAATTTCACCCTGCAGGCCGACGCCGGCTGCATCCTCCAGCACATCAAGGACGCGGCGGATGACCAGGACTGCCTGTTTCCCCTGGCGCTTGGCGCCCAGGGAAGCTGCCAGATCGGCGGCAATGCCGCCAGCAATGCCGGTGGCGTCAACGTGTTGCGCTACGGAATGGCCCGCGATCTCATCGTCGGCCTGGAAGTGGTGCTGCCGGACGGCGACTTGTGGAGCGGCTTTTCCGGCCTACGCAAGGACAATCGCGGCTACGACCTGAAGCAGCTTTTCATCGGCGCGGAGGGAACGCTCGGCATCATCACCGGCGTCGAGGTCAAGCTTTCTCCAAAACCGGGCCAGATCGAAACGGCATATCTCGGCCTTCCCTCGTTCGAATCGGCGATCGCCCTGTTCAGGCAGGCCCGGCGCGACTGCTCGGACCTGATATCAGCCTTCGAGATCATCGGCTCGGAATGCATGGAGCTTGCGCGCCTGGCCGACCCGACCATCGTCGCGCCGGTAGATGCCCCTGTTCATGTGCTGATCGAGCTGTCGTCGGGCGCTGCCGTCGAACTCCGCTCGCTGCTGGTCGATTTCCTCGCCGGCGTCATGGAGAGGCATCTCGTGGCCGACGCCGTGCTGGCCGAGAGCGGCGCACAGGCCAAGGCATTCTGGGCCATTCGCGAAGGGCTGGTCGAAGGCCAGGCCAGGCGCGGCTATCACGTACGCACCGACCTTTCGGTGCGCATCTCCGACATCCCCACGCTGATCGCCCAGGCCCGCGGGTTTGTGGCGCTGGAGCATCCGGGCTGGATTTCACAGGCCTATGGCCATGCCGGCGACGGCAACATCCATTTCAACGTCCTGCCGCCGCTTGATCTTGCCGAGGCCGACGCTCGCGCCAGGGGCGTCGCCATCACCGCCCGGCTGTACGACATCGTCAACGCACTTGGCGGCTCGGTCAGCGCCGAGCATGGCATCGGGCGCACCCGCCAACGCGTCTACTGGACCGGCATGTCTCCCGTCCATTGCCGTCTGGTCAGCACGCTGAAAAATGCCATCGATCCGGCCGGACTGATGAATCCCGGCTGCCTGTTCCCTGTGACGGAGACCTGTTCATGAAACAACGACTGGCCGCCATCGGCACCGTCGAGGCGCTACCGCGCCGGGTCGCTGCGTTCCTCAGCCGCGAGATCGAGTCCGGCGAACTCAATCCGGGCGCCCTGCTGCCGACGGAGCAGCAGCTTTCCGAAAAATTCGGCGTCAGCCGAAATGTGGTGCGCGAGGCGATCGCGCAATTGCGCGCCGACGGCATGGTGGAGGCACGGCAAGGCATAGGCTCCTTCGTCCTGGCGCCGGAGCAGCGGGCGGCGATCCGCATTGACCGCGAGACGCTGAAGGAGGGGCAGAACATGGAGCGGCTCTTCGAGCTGCGCTGCATCCTCGAGGCCGAATCGGCGGCGCTTGCCGCCGAGCGGCGCGACCAGGAGCATCTCGACGCCATCAAGGCGGCGCTCGACCGCATGAGCGGCGAGGAGCGGTGGGAGGACGGCAGCATCGACGCCGACCTTCTGTTTCATCGCGAAATCGCCCGGGCGACGGGCAACAGCTACATCCACAGCTTCATCTCCTTCGTCTGCGAACAGATCCGGCGCTCGATCTATTACGCACGCCAGACCAACCCCTTACACGATCTGGTGGAAGTCAACGTCGGCGAGCATGTGCGCATCTACGAGGCGCTGGTCGCCGGCGACGCGGCAAAAGCCGAGGCCGCGATGCGCGCGCACATCATCGGCGCGGCCAACCGTGTCGGCGTCAATCTGCCGCTCGTGCGCGGCGAACGTACGGGCGGAGGGAGATGAGCATGGCCGTCACAAGCATCAGCCGGATTTCCGACGTCTGCCTTCTGGTCGAGGACATCGAGCGGACGGTGACGTTCTATGTCGACAAGCTCGGCTTCCGCCTGCGCCGCCGCGCCGAGGGTTTCGCCGACTTCCATGGCGAGGGCGTGACACTGGCAGCCTGGGAGATCGACCATATCGGCCAGCATGCCGGCGTTTCGAAACTGAGATCGCCACGCCACGCGCACAAGGTCTGCGTCGCCGTCCGGCTCGATACGCCAGACGAGATCGACCGGCTGCATGCCGAGCTGACGGCCAAGGGCGTGCCGTTTTACGGGCCACCCGAAAACTATGTCTGGAATGCGCGCTGCGCCTATTTCACCGACCCGGACGACACACTCTGGGAACTCTACGCCTGGCTCGACGGCGGCCCGGGCGACTACCACGACGAACAGCCGTAGACGACACCGCGCCAAAGGGAACGGCGCGTAATGAAGAGACGAGACAGTCTTGCAACAGGAGCGAAAAATGAATGGGAACAGACATTACGACATGAACCGCCGCAGCTTCATGAAATCCAGCGTGGCGGCTGTCGCCGCCGCATCGGCCGGGATGCAGCTGGCGCTGACGCCGGGAGCGAAGGCCGCCGCAAAGGTCGTCATCCAGTATGACTGGCTGGTGTCCAACGGACAGATCGGCGACATCGCCGCCGTCGCCAACGGCTACTTCAAGGATGCCGGGCTCGAGGTGGAATTCAGCCCGGGCGGCCCGAACGCCTCGACCGTGCCGCCGGTGATCTCGGGCGCAGCACAGCTCGGCCAGTTCTCCGAAACGCCGCAGCTGTTTGCAGCGCGCGCCAGCGGCGTGCCGGTGAAGATCATCGCCTGCGGTTTCCGCACCGGCCCCTATGCCTTCACGTCGAAGGCGGCAAACCCGATCCGTGGCATTGCCGACCTCAAGGGCAAGAAGATCGGCATCCAGCCGACGGCGCGTTTCGTCATCGACGAGATCCTGGCCAAGAACGGCATGAGCGCGTCCGATGTCACCGTCATCAATGTCGGCTTCGACAAGGGACCGCTGGTGCGCGGCGATGTCGATGCCATCGGCGGCTGGATCACCAACACACAGGCGCTCAGCGTCCTCGGCGACGACCGCATCGATCTTCTGGTGCGCGACCTCGGCCTGAATTCCTACGCCGACGTCTATTTCGCCACCGACGCCGCGATCGAAAAAGATCCGGACACGCTGGCCAAGTTCATCGGCGCGGTCGCCAAGGGCTGGGGCTGGGTGCACGCCAACCCGCAGGAGGCAGTGAAGAAAATGGTTGCCGCCTATCCCGAAATGGACCTCGGCTGGGAAGAAAAGACCGTCAACCTCGTGCTGAAGCTCTCCTTCGATGGCGCAACAGCCAAGGACGGCTGGGGCACCTTCGACCCGGCGTCAATCGAGGAGCAATTGGCGCTGCTCGACAAGGTCGGCCAGTACCCGAATGGCCGGCCCGCGGCCGCCGACGTCCACACCACCAAGATCCTCGAACTTTCGGCTGCCGAGCGGCCGAAGCTCGATGCGCCCGCCGCCTGATGGCGAACGCGATCGAAACCAGCAGGCTGGATGTCGGCTATGGCAGCCGCCAGGCGGCCGTCGAAGTGCTTTCCGGCCTCGACCTCACCGTCGAGGCCGGCTCCTTCCTGTCGATCCTCGGACCGTCCGGCTGCGGCAAGTCGACCTTGCTTCGCGTGGTCGCCGACCTGCTCGATCCGCTCGGCGGCAAGATCAGCGTGCTCGGCGACACGCCGCACGCGGTGCGCTCGCGCCGCGATGTCGGTTTCGTCTTTCAGGACTCGACGCTTCTGCCGTGGCGTACCGTGCGCGAGAATGTGCGTCTGCCGCTTGGCATCGGGCAAGGCAGCCTGACGCGCAAGATAGAAGACCGCAGCGACGAATTGCTGGAGCTCATGGGGCTTGCCGGCTTCGGTGAGCGTCTGCCGCACCAGCTGTCCGGCGGCCAGCGCCAGCGCGTGGCAATCGCACGCGCCTTGCTTGGTCAGCCCAAGCTGCTGCTGATGGACGAGCCGTTCGGCGCGCTCGACGAGATCACCCGCGACCGCCTCAACGACGAGCTTCTCAATCTGTGGCGGCGCACCGGCACGACGATCCTGTTCGTCACCCATTCGATAGCCGAAGCCGCCTATCTTGGTGAACGGGTCATCGTTCTCGCCGCCAATCCGGGACGGCTGGTCAAGGACCTGGACATGCGGCCGATCAAGCAGGACGGCAACCGCTGCTCGCGCGAAGACCCGGCGATCGTCGCCGCCATGGCCGAACTGCGCACCGCATTGGAGCGCGCATCGTGAGGCCGGCGCCACTCTCTCCGCAATTGGCGATAGCCCTGCCCGTCCTCGGCGCGGCCTCGCTGCTGGTTGCCTGGCAGTACCTTCTGCCCTTCCTCGGTGTTCCGACCTATATCGTGCCGACCCCGACGGCGATCTTCGGAACCTTCCAGAAGAATTTCGCTCTGCTCATGGACAATCTGAGGCCGACGCTGATCGAGGCGCTGGCCGGCTTCGTCATCGGCAACCTCGCCGCCGTGCTGCTCGCCGTCGTTTTCGTGCACAGCCGCATCCTGCAGGCCGCCTATTTCCCGATCGTGCTGTTCTTCAACACCATTCCGATCTTGGCGCTGTCGCCGATCATCATCCNATCATCCTGATCTTCGGGCTCGGCATGACGCCGAAGATCGTCATCGCGGCAGTGATCTGCTTCTTCCCGACGCTGGTGAACATGATTCGCGGCCTGGATTCACCCAGCGACAACGAGCACGAGCTGTTTCGGGTGCTGTCGGCGACGCGCTGGGAGATTTTTTGGGACCTGCGCCTGCCCCGCGCGCTGCCGATGTTGTTTTCCTCGCTCAGGATTGCTTCGGCGACAGCCGTGATCGGCGCCATCGTCGGCGAATGGATCGGCTCGGACAAGGGCCTCGGCGCGCTCATCATCCAGGCGAGCTTCAACTATCAGTCGGACCGGCTTTACGCGGCAATTGTGTTGTCGTCGTGCCTGTCGATCGCGGTGTTTTGCATCGTGGTGATGGTCGAGCGCCGCGTCATCAAATACTGAAAAGGCGACCGTTTTGCCGGCTCGTGCAATCCGCACGAGCCGGTCCTTAGACCGCTTCCGTTAGTCTGCATTTTTAGGTTGCATCGACAGAAAACGGGTCGCCGCCGAAACCAGGGTGGCCGCGCCAACCTTCAAGGCGGCCTCGTCGACGCGGAACCTGGCGTGGTGCAGCGGAAAGACAGATCCGGCTTCCTCGTTGCGGATTCCGAGCCGGAAGTAGACCGAAGGACGTTTCTAGCTGCAGTAGCCAAAGTCGTCCGCAACGGTCCATCCAGGCGTGTTGAGGACGTCGTCGGCGCCGATGCAGGCCTTGCCGCTGGCGACAATCAACTCGGCCATCTCGACATCGTTGACGACGCCCGGTTCACCCCTGTGGATATCGACCTCGACATGCGCCCCATGGCTTGCCGCCATCCCTTCGGCTATCGCGCGAACGCGGCGCCAGACCCGCTCGCGGGTTGCATCGCTGCCGCTGCGGACGGTGCCTTTCAGTGCGACCTTGCCGGCGGACACGTTGTAGGCGTTGCCGCCATTGATGGCCGTCACGGAAATCACCAGGGGGTCGTACGGATCGATCTCGCGCGAGACGATCTTCTGCAATTCCGTCACCAGGGAGCAGGCCACGGCCAGCGCATCGACACCTTCATGCGGTTTTGCCGCATGTGCCGCCGAGCCGGTAACGACCGCATCGAAGGTGTCGCACGCCAAAGTGTATGGACCCGCGCCGGTGCCGACGATGTCGACCGCAAGGCCAAAGCCCGCGACATCACGAATGTCGGCAATTCCCTGCCCGGCCAGCATTTGCCTGAGATAAAGATGCGTGTTCGCCTCGTGGTTGGACAGCTCCGGATTGCGGTGCAGATGGCGGCGGATCTCGATCATCCGATCGAGCATGCCGGCGCCGATTTCGACCGCGCCGGAAATCGCGCCACCGTCGGCCATGACCGATCCCTCAGGCTTTGACATGGATCTCCCGCGGGAACCTGGTCAGCGTCTCATGGCCGGTTTCGGTGACCAGGATGGTCTCGCTGATCTCGATACCCCAGCCGTCCATCCACATGCCGAGGATGGAATGAACGACGTTGCCGGGCTGAAGCACCGTCTTGTCACCCGGGCGGAGGCTGATCGTGTGTTCGCCCCAATCCGGCGGATAGGCGACGCCGATGGAATAGCCGATGCGCGACTCCTTCTTCAGCCCGTAGCGCTGGATGACCTTGCGCCATGCACCTTCGACCGCTTCGGCCGATGTTCCTGGCCGGACCGCATAGAGTACCGCGTCCATGCCCTCGATCACCGCCCTTGCCGTGTCCGCGACACGCGTCGGCGTCTTGCCAAGCTGCATCGTTCTCGCCAACCCGGCGGCATAGCGGCGGCAGACGCCGGCGAGTTCCAGAGCAATGGTCTCGTTGTCCCCGAACCGACGGTCGCTCCACATGATGTGCGGGGCCGAGGCGTTCTCGCCGCCGAGGATTGTCGGCGGAAGGGCCGTGATGTCGCCGGCGAAATCCGGGCTGCCGGCGATCTGCGCCGCCTGGATGGACGCAATCGCATCGCACTCGCGCACACCCGGCGCGATCACCTCGAAGGCCCGCGCCACCGCCGCTTCGGCCAGGGTCGACGCCTTGCGCAAATAGGCGATCTCGGGCGCCGATTTGACCGCACGGATCCAGTTCACCAGGAGATCGGCATCGTGCCATTTTGCATTGGGAAGGCCGGCGACGAGCCGCGCATGCGCTTTCGGGGAGAAATAATAGGCTTCGAGTTCGATGCCGATATGCCTGATACCCCAGCCCTTTGCCACTATCCAGCTGGCGATCCAGTCCATCGGATGGCGATCGACACGCTGGACGTGATCTTCAGGGAAGCCGACCACGTTCTCGGGTCTCATCCAGGCGGTGAGAAGACCGCCGGCGGCATCCATGGCGCGCCCGATCCAGACCGGCTCGACGTCTTCCACGGGAACCAGCACCACCTGCGGCGTGTAGAACGACCAACCGTCATAGCCGGTGATATAGTGCTGGTTGGCAACGTCGTTGACGATCAGGAGCTCGAGACCGCGCTTGGCCATCTCGGCGCGGATCTTGCGAAGCCGCTGCTGGTACTCCTCGCGGGCAAACGGCAATTCGATCATCTTTGCTCCATGCTGTGTTGCGTCGCGGTTGCTTGGCCACCATTGAAGCGGTTCTCGCGATTGCGGCAATCGGCCAAGGGCGGCACCTGAACAGGTCCTAAACCCAGCAACGTCCATCCCAGCGCCTTTTTGCCCCCGTGACTTTTTGCTGATTTATTTTTGAATTCCATTTGACTGAATAAATCTTTGATGCAAACTTGTATCCGTTGGGAGTGCAAGGCATGGCGTTGCGGGGGACCAATCAGGAATTTGGGCGGCCGTACAACCGGCGCATCGTGCTCGAGTCGATCCGCCGTAACGGCCCCATCGCCCGCGGCGATATCGCCCGGCATGTCGGGCTCACCGTGCAGACCGTATCGACCATCGT
The DNA here is from genome assembly GCF_000502435.1 of Mesorhizobium sp. LNHC232B00. Lineage (NCBI taxonomy): Bacteria > Pseudomonadati > Pseudomonadota > Alphaproteobacteria > Hyphomicrobiales > Phyllobacteriaceae > Mesorhizobium > Mesorhizobium sp. LNHC232B00. The sequence goes on along the minus strand of NZ_AYWP01000003.1, from coordinate 84,492 downwards.
CCGCGAGTTGGAGGAACAGGGCTACATCCTGTCCCTGCGAGAGGAACCCAAGGGGCGCGGCCTACCTCCGGCGACGCTGCGCATCAATCCAGAGGGCGGCTATGCTGTCGGCATCCATTTGACGCCGCTCGGGATAGATGCAGCACTGATCAATCTCAGCGGCGACGTGATCGAGAGTTCGCACCGCGAAGCGCCCAACGCGGCGCCCGATCATGCGTTCGATGAGATCGGCGGCATGGTCCGTGATCTAACGGGGAAGCGGGCCGGCGGCCGTGTCATCGGCATCGGCATGGCGCTTCCCGGACCGTTTGGCGTGGAGGCCATGAGCTTCGTCGGGCCAACGACGATGGCTGGCTGGAAGGATGTGGCGCTGCGCGAGCGGCTGACGGCCGCGACGGGACTGCCGGCGTTCTTCGAAAGCGACATGGCCGCCGCCGCGATGGGCGAACGCCTCTACGGCATCGGGGTCCACCATTCCGAATACTACTATCTCTATTTCGGCGTCGGGCTGGGAAGCGCCATGATGCATGACGGCAGCGTGATGCGCGGCGCCTGGGGAAATGCCGGCGAAATCGGCCACATTCCCGTCGTTCCCGGCGGCGAGCCCTGTCCTTGCGGCAACCGGGGCTGCCTCGAACGCTATCTTTCGCTCGAAGCACGGGGGCGCTGGGCCGGCAACGACGCCGATTGGGTGGCTGAGGTCGGCCCGATCTTCCGCAATGCCATCGCCATCATCGAGAACCTGTTCGATCCCGAGACGATCGTGCTCGGCGGGCTGGCGGCGCCGGACTTGCTGCAACTTCTGGCGGGCGCGGCAACGCCGCTGCTCAATTCGGTCTCGGCCCGCGGCGACCGCAAGGCGCCCCGCGTGGTCGTCGCGGGCGGCGGTCAGCAATCCGTGCTGCGCGGCGCCGCCGCCCTTGCAGTTTCAGGGGTGTTGTCGCCGCGCTTCGGGCAGATGTTCACGGCAGAGCGCGAGCGTGGCCGCGATCTCCTGGCGGCCAAGGAGATTGCCGCATGAGTGAACCTCTGCTGGTGCTCGACAACGTCACCAAGAACTATGGCGCGATCGAAGCGCTGAAGGGGATCAGCTTCTCGATCGGCAAGGGCGAGGTCGTGGCCCTGCTCGGCGACAACGGCGCCGGCAAATCGACACTGGTCAAGATCATAGCGGGCGGACTGGAGCCGACCTCGGGCCGCATGCTGTTCGAGGGCAAGGAGTTTCTCGCCAAATCGCCCGCCGAAGCGAAGGCGGCGGGCATAGAGACCGTCTACCAGGACCTGTCGCTGTGCACCAATGTCGATGTGGTGGCCAATTTCTTCATGGGCCGCGAGATCACCCGGAAGGTTCTCGGCATTCCCGTGCTCGACGAGCGCGCCATGGAGGCCGTCGTTGGGAAGGCCCTGGCGAGCGCCGGCACCCGCATTCCGTCTCTGCGCACCAATGTCGAGCACCTATCGGGCGGCCAGCGCCAAGCCATCGAGCTCAACCGGTTCGTACACTGGGGCGGCAAGCTGGTGCTTCTGGACGAACCGTTCGCCGCCCTTGGTGTCGAGCAGACGCGGCGCGGCCTCGACATGATCCGCCAGGTGGCGAGCCAGGGCATCGGCGTCGTCATCATCACCCACATCATGCAGCAGGCCTTTCAGGTCGCCGACCGGATCGTGGTGATCCGGCAAGGCGTCGTGGCGGGCGATGTCGCACGCAGCAAAACAAGTCCCGATGCGGTGATCAACATGATCACCGGTGAAACGCTTGCCGGTGCCGGACCGGCGGGCTGAGGGACAAAGAGGGGTCCGGCTTAACAGGGAGCCAACAACATGAAGCGAGTACTTCTTGCTGTCTTCGGTATCCTGGCACTGGCCTTTGCCACGCTCACGCCGGCATTCGCCCAGTCCAAGGGGACCGTCTATTACATGGTGCCGACACTGCTCGACGAGTTCCAGACCGGCTCGGTGAGCGCGCTGGAGCTGTTCCTCAAGCAGGTCGGCTATGAAGTGAAAACGCTGAATGCCGACAACAAGACCGACGCGCAGCAGTCGCAGATGAACGACGTCATCGCGCTGAAGCCGGCGGCCATCATCCTGGCCGCGGTCGATTTCAACGCGCTGAAACCGTCCATCGAGGCGGCGCGTGCGGCCGGCATCCCGGTGGTCGAGTTCGACCGCCAGATCACCTCGACGCCTTCCGACTTCACATCGGTCGCCGGAACCGTCGAGATCGGCCATGTCGCGGCCGACCAGGCAGAGAAACTGCTGAAAGCCAAGAACGGCTCGGTGAAGGGCAAGGTGCTGCAAGTGCTGGGCGACCCCGGCGATCCCTATACGCTCGACATCCAGAAGGGCTTCGAGGAGAAGATGAAGGCGTTTCCGGACGTCAAGATCATCTCGCTTCCGGCCATGCAGTGGGAAGCCAGCAACGCCGGCACCATCGTCGCCGACCAGATGCTGGCCAACCCCGACATCGACCTGATCTTCAGCCATGCCGCGCACCTGTCGGTCGCCGCCGTCGCCTCGCTCGAGGCCGCCGGCAAGAAGCCGGGCGACGTCATGCTGATGAGCTCGAACGGCGCTCCGGTCGGCCTCGACCTGATCCGCAAGGGCTGGCTCAACGTCGAAGTCGAGCAGCCGCTCTACGCACAGGCCGCGGCGGTCGCCATGTTCATGGACAAGGTGGTCAAGAAGGAAGAGATCAAGCCTGGCGACTATGACGTGCTTGGCCTGAAATCGGTCGTCACCAAGGAAAGCTGGGGCCCGAACATCAAGATCCCGGGTGCGGCCATTACCAAGGAAAACGTCGACAACCCGGCTTTCTGGGGCAACCAGAAGCCACCGACGGACACGGTCAAGTCGGTCGAATAGGCATCCCGCCTGAAACGCTCCGGGCCCTCCCGGCCCGGAGCCACTTCTGCGCAACTCCAATCTTGCGAAAATCGGATCGATTTTCGAGATCATACGCCAGCCGGATCAGCCCATGAACCTCCGCACCCGTCATGCCCTGGAGTTCGTCCTCGACAACCTCGTCTGGTTCATGCTGCTGTTCGTGCTGGTGGTGTTTTCCATCTTCATCCCGAACTATTTCCAGCTCGGCATCTTCGCCAACATCATCGAGGCTTCGAGCGTGCTCGGGGTCATGTCGATCGGCCTGGCGCTGGTCATCATCGCCGGCCACATGGACCTGTCGGTCGAATCCGTCGCCGCGCTCAGCGCCATGGCGGTCGGCATCCTATTCTGCTCGTCAGGCATTGGCATGGGCGTGCAACTGCATCCGGAATGGCTGATGGTGCCGGTATCGCTGCTGCTGGCGCTGGCCGTCGGCGGCCTCATCGGCGTCTTCAACGGTTATCTGGTGGTCAAGGTGAAGATGAGCGCCTTCATCATCACGCTGGCGTCCTACATCTGGGTGCGCGGCCTGGTACTGGTCATTTCGGGCGGCCGCTCGGCGCAGGACCTGGCGCCGGCCATTCGCTGGTTCGGCATCCAGCGCCTCGCCGGCCTGCCGCTCACCGCCTGGATCGCCATCGCCTGTTTCGTCGTCTTCTCGCTGATCATGGCCAAGACGCCGTTCGGCCGACACCTGGTGATGATCGGCGGCAACGAGACGGCAACCTTCCGCGCCGGCATCCGGGTCAACCGCAACCTAGTCATCGCCTTCGTGCTCGCCGGCGCCATAGCCGGCCTAGCCGGCTGGCTGCTGGCGATCCGCACCTCGGGCGCCACCGCCAATCTCGGCGTCGGCCTGCTGTTCAACGCCTTTGCCGCGGTCGTCATCGGTGGCGTCAGCCTGAAGGGCGGCGTCGGCACCCTGCCCGGCGTCTATGCCGGCGTGCTTCTGCTCTCGGCCATCAACACGGCGATCAATTTGATGGGGCTGCCCGCCAACTTCACCCAGGTCATCCACGGCCTGCTGGTGCTGGCGGCCGTGCTGCTCGACGCCTTCAAGCAAACCATTCGCCAAAGACTCGCATGACAGGACGATTCGCATGACAGGAAGGCGGGCATGACCGGACGACTGAAAGACAAGGTGGCGCTGATCATCGGCAGCGCGCGCGGCATCGGCAAGGGCATCGCGCAGCGTTTCGCCGAGGAAGGCGCAAGGCTGGTGCTCGCCGATACCGAGGCGGCGGCCGGCCAAGCGACCGCCAGCGAACTCGGCGTGCCCTTCATCCGCACCGATATCTCGCGGATGAGCGACGCCGAGGCCGCGGTGGCTCTGGCGCTGATGCAGCACGGCCGCCTCGACATCATCGTGCAGAATGCCGGCATCTATCCCTGGCAATTGATCGAGAACACGAGCGCCGACGACTGGGACCGCGTCATGGCCGTCAATCTGCGCGGCACCTTCAATGCCAGCCGCGCCGCACTGGTGCCGATGAAGGCGCAGCATTTTGGCCGCATGCTCTACACCTCCTCCATAACAGGTCCGCATGTGACCAGCCCCGGCCACGGCCACTATTCGGCCAGCAAGGCCGGCATCAACGGCTTCATCCGGGCGGCGGCGCTGGAATTCTCCGGCTATGGCATCACCGTCAACGGCGTCGAGCCCGGCAACATCCTGACCGAAGCCATCCAGCAGCATCGCGGCGCCGCCTACATCAAGAACATGGAGGATTCCATCCCGCTTGGCAGGCTCGGCAGCCCGCGCGACGTCGCCAACGCCTTCCTGTTCCTCGCCTCGGATGACGCCAGCTACATCACCGGCACGACCATCGTCGTCGATGGCGGACAATTGCTGCCCGAGGGCAATGACTTTCGGCTGCTGCCGCCGTGACCCCTCAGGTGCGAAATCACGCCGACGAGGCGTCAGGAAGCTCGCGCCGGTGGCCCGCAACCCCCTGATCGATGAAAAACCCGCCACGGGAGCGACCCGTGGCGGGTTTTTGGAGTGGCTACATCCCGGAGGAATCGACCGCTTGTAGGTGTATTGTGAACTGCCTGATCGTATTAGCCTATGGTGCGATCGCGGAAGACAATGGTGCCGCACGCTGCTGTGTGTGAACAGGAGGCTGATATGAGAATTAGGACAACGACCCATAACAATCCCGGCGAAGCTGGCGTCATCCTGCTTGACCAGCCTGTCCAAAACCTGATTGTGGCGACTGATATTCGCGACGGCACCACGACGCTGTTCGGGACGGCGACTCTGCAAGTGAACTATGCCGGCTCGTACGATATCCGGGTCGAACTCGCGCCAGCGGAACTCACGCAGGTCTACCAGATATTGATCAAAAACCTGCTTGAGGAAATCCAGGACCTGAAGAGCGCGCAAAATCCTTGACGTCGGCGCACCGACCCTCCAGCGGACATATATGCCGGTCAATCTCGTTGCAGTCCGTGCTGCCGACATCGACGCAGTGGTGAAGGGACTATGTGACCGGAATGGTGGGCGATGACGGGCTCGAACCGCCGACATCTTCGGTGTAAACGAAGCGCTCTACCAACTGAGCTAATCGCCCGCTCCGGGCCGGACCTTTAAGCGGTCGGGACCGGCTTCGCAAGGCCAAATGAAAAGGCGACGCCCTGTTCGCGGGCCGGATTTGCCAACAAAACGCCGGCTGTCAAAAAACCTTCTCCAGTTTGCTGTTATGATGGTTTGGTGCGCTTGACACCCGGTGGCGAACCCCTTATCCAGCGCCCCAACGACGAACACGGCTGACACGTGCTCGTCAATGCGCGGGTGTAGCTCAGTTGGTTAGAGTGCCGGCCTGTCACGCCGGAGGTCGCGGGTTCGAGCCCCGTCACTCGCGCCATTTCTCTCAAGGGTTTCAAACTCTTGGCACAGGGAAATGCCGACATGAATTGTCAAGGTCCACTTTCAGAAGTGAAGTGTCGAGGCGCGGTCAGTGATCGCTCCCCGTGCCGATCGTACACCGCCGACGGTCTTCACAGCCGGCTTCAAAAAACCAAACATGCATACGCGACGGTGTGGCAAACGGGAGGCCACTCCAATATGCTGAAAAGCAGCTCTTGAAACCGTTGAGCCGTGTTTGGTCTTGCGGATCGCGCTTGCGGATTTGCCCACAAAGCGCTCCATTCATTTCGCAGACAGCGGAGCTGCACAGATATGCTGCCGAAACGGCATGGAGGACTTACAGTGTCAATCGCAAGAAACATTCCTATACGCACGATATCCACGCTCATTTACCTGGGTGCCGTAACGATGGTCGCCACCGCCCTTTTCCCAGCGACCGCGTCGGCCGACCGGCTGCAGCAGTGCGCGCGCGAGGGCGGAATCTGCCGTCTGCCGTACCCCGCCGAGGTGGTGTACGGCGCCCGGGGCCGCACGACCTCGCGCTATATCGAGCGAAACGCAGTGCCCTGTTCAAATCGCGTTTTTGGCGACCCCGCACCGGGCAGGCCAAAGTCGTGTTTCATCGTCATGCGCGACCGGGACCAGTCGGATGACGATTACGACGCGCCGCGCCGCGAGAGCTGGGCGGTCTGTGCCGATGAAGGTGAGTTCTGCGACTTCGATGGCCGCAAAGTGGTCAGGTACGGAGCGCGCGGCCGATTCACGCAGGACGTGTTCCGCAACGGTGTCCAATGCGACAACGATGCATTCGGCGATCCCGCGCCTGATCAGAGAAAGCGCTGCTACATCAAGCAGTAATTGGTCAGACGATCGCCCACGGGACATCCAAGGCGCATCGCATTGAAGTGGGTTCATGCGATGCGCTTTGGGTCCTCAGTTTCTATGCATGCTGTTCTACCAAAACCGAGGGCACAAAACCGAGGTCATTGTTGGGCGGCATGCATCAGGGCTGGAACAGCCTGATGGTTCGCTTGGCCCGGGAACCTCAATTATCTCAACCCTTCGCCAGCAGTGCCTCGACCTCCTGCAGCGTCGGCATCGATGGCGCCGTGCCTGGACGGGTCACCGAAATGCCGGCGACGGCGCAGGCGAAGCGCACAGCCTCCAGCGGCTCCACGCCTCGCGACAGGGCCGCGGCGAAGCCGCCGTTGAAGGCATCCCCTGCTCCCGTGGTTTCAACCACCGGGCCTGCGCTGATGACGGGAACATGCTCCGAGCGATCCTTCGCGTGCAGCAGCGCGCCCTTGTCGCCGAGCGTGACGATGACCGTGCCGACGCCCTTTTCGAGCAGTCTGTCCGCGGCGACCCGCGCTTCGTCGACCGAGGAGACCTTCATGCCGGTCAATTCCTCCGTCTCGGTCTCGTTGGGCGTGAGATAGTCGCAGAGCGTGTAGATGCGGTCGGGAAGCTTGGCCGCCGGAGCCGGGTTGAGGATGGTCGTCACCCCTGCCCCGCGCGCGATCTCCAATGCCCGCATCGCCGCATCGATCGGCTGTTCGAGCTGGGTGACAAAGACGCCGGCGGCGCGGATCAGGTCCGCATTGGCCTCGATGTCCGCCGGCGAGATCAGCATGGCAGCGCCCGGACTGACGATGATGGCGTTGTTACCGCTTCCCTCCTCGACGAAGATGTAGGCGGCGCCCGTATAGCTGTCCGGCGTGTCGATGACGGCACTTTTGACGCCCGCCTGCGCCCAGGTCTGCTTCGCCATGTCAGCGAAAGGATCAACGCCAAGGCGGCTCAGAAACGTGACGTCGGCACCGAGCTTGCCGGCGGCCACCGCCTGGTTGGACCCCTTGCCGCCAGGTCCGAGCTTGAACGAATTGCCGAGAATCGTCTCGCCCATGCGCGGCTGGCGATCGGCGCGATAGGCAGTGTCGGCAACGAAGACCCCCAATATGACCACAGGCTTCATGACGACCGGCTTGCCCGAGGCCATGCCGCTACTCCGCGTCCGGCGGCACGACGCCCTTGCGGAAGGCAAAGCAGCCATAGAAGCGGCGCTCGCCCGTCTGGATGACGCAATAAGCCTGCTTGGCGCGCTCATAAAAGGCATAGCGCTCGACGGAGATCATCGGCCAGGCCTTGCCCTCGGCCTTGTCGATCTCCTTTTGCACTTCCGTCTGCACCGGCGGGATCTCGTCGGGCTTGCCGACGATTTCCATGCGCGCGGCCGAGTCCTCGACGAACGTATCGAGCGGGTAAAGCGACAGCACCGCCTTGACCACCTCTGCGGCCGGCGCGTCGATGCGCAGGGGCTTGCCATGCACGGTCTGCTTCGCCACCGAAGCTGCCGGAAAATTGGTGTCGGCGATGATCAGGTCATCGCCATGTCCCATCGCCCGCAATGCCTGGAGCACGTCGGCATTGAGCAACGGATGGATCCCTTTGAGCATGATGGTCCTCGTGAAGTCCGTTTGAGATCAGAGACGCCGAGATTTAGAGACGCTTGCCTGTCTCGGCGTCGAACAGGTGGATATGGTCGAGCCTTGGCCGCAGCTTGAGCGTGTCGCCGGGTTTGAAGTCGTGGCGCTCGCGAAACAGCGCCACCATCTCGCCATCGCCGAAGCGCAGGAAAACCAGCGTCTCCGAGCCGGTCGGCTCGACCACCGAAATCGTCGCCGGCACGCCATCGGGATGGATTTCGAGATGTTCCGGTCGTACGCCGTAAACGACGGCCCGACCGTCCTGCACCGCATTGTTGGGGGCGATCGGGAACAGCGCTCCGGCTATGTCGACGCCGCCCTTGCGCACCACGCCGTTGAGCAGGTTCATCGAAGGCGAGCCGATGAAGCCGGCGACGAAGAGGTTCGCCGGCCGGTCGAACAATTCTAGCGGCGCGCCGACCTGCTCGATGCGGCCGTCGCGCATGACGACGATCTTGTCGGCCATGGTCATGGCCTCGATCTGGTCGTGGGTGACGTAGATGGTGGTGGTCTTCAGCCGCTGGTGCAGTTCCTTGATCTCGGTGCGCATCTGCACGCGCAGCTTGGCGTCGAGGTTCGAGAGCGGCTCGTCGAACAGGAACACCTGCGGATTGCGCACGATGGCGCGGCCCATGGCCACGCGCTGGCGCTGCCCGCCCGAGAGCTGCCGTGGGTAGCGTTTCAGATAAGGGTTGAGGTCGAGGATGTCGGCGGCGCGCTTGACCCGCTCGGCGACCACGGCCGGGTCGGTCTTCCGCAGCTTCAAGGCAAAGGCCATGTTCTGCTCCACCGTCTTGTGCGGATAGAGCGCGTAGTTCTGGAACACCATGGCGATGCCGCGATCGCCGGGATCGAGGTCGTTGACCACCTTGCCGCCGATCGAGACCTCGCCGCCGCTGATGTCCTCCAGCCCCGCCAGCATCCTGAGCAAGGTCGACTTGCCGCAGCCGGATGGGCCGAGGAAGACGACGAACTCGTGATCCTCGATGGCGAGGTTCAGGTCNCGGTCTCCAGCCCGGCCACCATCCTGAGCAGCGTCGACTTGCCGCAACCCGAAGGGCCGACCAGCACCACGAATTGGCCATCGGCGATATCGACGCTGACTTCGTGCAGAACCTTGACGGTTCCGAAGGCCTTGGCCACTTTGCTGATTGCGACTTGAGCCATGTCTCCCCCATCGGCTCCACCAGCCGTAGGCGCAGAAGCTAACCAACGCGACCTGCCAGGGCAAGTCGGTCCCTTATAGATAAAAACCCGATCTCGTTGACACGCCATCGCGTTGCGAGAATAGTGATGGTCGCCAATTCCGAATGCCGGACCTTTGACCCGGAAGACGGAGCTCCAGGCGGACACTGGGTGGGGTCTCAGGTCCCTGTTTTATCGAGGAGAACCGTCGACGTTCCGGCGTCCGAGAGAAGTTGGCATTTCAATCACGGCTGTTGTTCTGGGAGGAATGGTACATGAGAGTCGATCTTTACGAAAAACTGACCCGTGCCGGCGCTACAAGGCGCGACATATTGAAAGGCGCGGCCAGCATGGCGGCCATCGCGGCCGCATCCGGCGCCGGGCTCGGCGCCCTGACACGCCCTGCTTCCGCGGCAAGCGAGCTGCGCAAGCAAATCCTGCAGATTCCCGGCGTTGGCAAAGGCCAGCCGACCGATGCCGACTTCCAGAAGGTCGGCGAGCTCTGCCTCGAAGCGACCAAGGCCAATGTCAAGGAAGGTGAGTTCGCCGGCGTCGAGCTGACCTTCATGGGCCTCAACAACCAGAACCTGCACAATGTGCTGTTCCGCGGCTTCCTGAAGCCGTGGGAGGCCTATACCGGCGCCAAGATCAGCTGGATCGACCTGGCGCAGGCCGACTACAATGCCCGGCTGCAGCAGTCGATCGCCACCGGCACCGTCGACTTCGACATCATCGAGATGGGCGCGCCGTTCGAAGGCGATGTGTGCGGCAAGGGCCTGACGTCCGAGATGCCCGACTGGGTCAAGACGCAGATCGATTTCGACGATCTCGTCAACTACCTGAAGCCGCCGGTCGGCACCTGGAACGGCAAGCAGTACCGCGTGACCGTCGACGGCGACGCCCACAATTTCAACTACCGCACCGACGTGTTCGCCGATGCCGATCTCGCCAAGGCCTGGAAGGATGGCGGCGGCGAAGGCGAATGGGGCGTGCCGAAGACCTGGCAGCAGGTGCAGGCCGTGACCAAGTTCCTCAAGGGCAAGAAGCTCAAGGACCAGGACGTCTACGGCTATCTCGACGCGCCAAAGCCGTGGGGCGGCTTCGGCTTCTACTTCCTCGGCAGCCGCGCCACCGCCTATGCCAAGCATCCCGACGACAAGGCCTGGCTGTTCGACGCCGACACAATGAAGCCGCGCGTCAACAACCCGGCCTGGGTGCGCGCCATTCAGGACGTCATCGACGCGCTGCCGTCCGAACCCGCCGACCAGATCAACGCCGATCCCAACACCACCGCCTTCCAGCAGTTCCTGGCGGGTACCGGGTCGATGGTCACCTGGTGGGGCGACGTCGGCTCCAACGTCAAGACCAACGATTCCTCGGTCATCGGCGACGTCACCGGCTTCTCGATCCTGCCGGGCTCGGACGACGTCTACAATTCGAAGACCGGCAAGTGGGACAAGCTCGCCAGCGGGCCGAACTACGCGCCGAACTGCGCCTATCTCGGCTGGGGCGTCTATGTCATGGCCCGGGTCGATGCCGACGAGAAGAAGAAGAAGGCGGCATGGTCCGCGGCCGCCCATCTCGGCGGCAAGGACCTGTCGATCTGGACGGCCATGTACCCGTCGGGCTTCCAGCCTTACCGCAACTCGCATTTCGACATTCCCGAGTGGGTGGCGGCCGGCTATGACGAGGCCTTCATCACCTCGTATCTCAAGTCGGAAGGCGACAGCTACAACCACCCGAATGCGGCGATCGAGCCGCGTATCCCCGGCATCTTCCAGTACTATTCCGCCGCCGAGGATATCCTGGCCAACACCTTCGCCGGCAAGATGAAGGCGCAGGAAGGCGCAGACGCCATTGCAGCGGCCTGGGAGAAGCTGACCGACCAGATCGGCCGCGACAACCAGATCAAGCTCTACAAGGCCTCGCTCGGCATGTAGGCTAGCCTATGAACCGTGGTCCGGCGGCAACGCCGGACCACTTTAGACCGGGCTCCGGCTCATCGAGGAGCCTTCCAAACGGGCGAGATTTGTGACTGACCAGACTTCGACCGCAAACCAGTGGCCGGCAGATGCCGGCGCTTACGATCTGATTTCCCCGGCCCGCAAACGGCTTGGCTGGGCGCTGATGGCTGCGGCGACGCTAGGCCTGCTGGCGATCATCGTGCTCGAGATCCTGTACAAGACCGAGGCCGGCACCGTCGGCTTCGAGACCTGGCGCCCGGTCGTCTATGCCTATGTGCTGTGGGGCGTGGCGCTCGGCGTCGGCCAGGTGCTGACGCGCGGCGAGGACGGCCAGCGCGCGCTGTTCCTGCTGCCGGCGCTGCTGTTCACCATCGCCATGGTGATCTTCCCGACGCTGTTCGGTTTCTACATCGCGCTGACGGACTGGAACCTGAGTTCGTTCTCGGGCCGCAAGTTCAACGGGCTCGACAATTTCTGGCAGATGCTGGGCGATCCCTACTACCGCAACGCGCTGTTCAACATGGTGCTCTACGTGCTGGCGGTGCTGGTCGAATATGTCATTGCCTTCGGGCTCGCCCTTCTGCTCAACGCACAGATCCGGGCGCGAAAATTCTTCCGCGTCGTCTTCCTGATGCCGCTGATGCTATCGCCGGTCGCCGTCTCCTGGATGATCGGCAAATCGCTGATGGAGTACCGGTTCGGCCCGGCGGCGACGCTGGCGCGCCATCTCGGCTGGGAAAATCCCGCCTTCTTTTCCGACCCGATCATCGCGCGCATCTCGATCATGCTGCTCGATGCCTGGACCTTCATTCCGTTCATGATGATCATGCTGCTGGCCGGACTGCAGGCCATGTCGCGCGAGGTGCTGGAGGCGGCCCGCGTCGACGGCGCCAATGCCTGGCAGACCTTCTGGCAGGTCACCTTCCCGCTGATGCTGCCGGTTTCGGTGACCGCCGTCATCCTGCGCATCATCTTCAAGCTGAAGCTTGCCGACATCATCATCACCGTGACGTCCGGAGGCCCGGGCGGCGCGACCGATTCCGTCTCCAGCTTCATCTACCGCGAATACCGCGATCGCTCGAATGTCGGCTACGGCACCATGCTGGCGATGGCCTATCTCGTCATCATCGTCGTATTCGTGACGTGGCTGTTGAAGATCGCCAACCGCTTCGTGCGCAACGTGAACTAGAGCGGCCGGATCATGAGCGTTCAGACCACCGAATACACCGTTTCCGAAATCCGCTCTCCGGCGAGCTTCATCACCAGCCGTGTCTTCATCTACGGCGCGCTTGTCTTCTGGGCCTTCATCTGCCTGTTCCCGATCTACTGGACGATAACGACCTCGTTCAAATCGGCTGTCGACGTCACGCAAGGGCATCTGATCCCGTTCGTCGACTTCTGGCCGGACTGGAAAGGCTGGCGATCGCTCGGCCTGTCGCCGGATTCGATCTTCCAGACCTCCACCGTGCGCGACGAGTTCTTCAAGCGCTTCATGAACTCGGTCATCACCTCCATCGGCGCGTCGAGCCTCGCCATCGTCATCGGCAGCCTCGCCGCCTACGGCCTGACGCGCTACCGCTACAAATTCGCCTGGTTCAAGAACGAGGACATCTCCTTCTTTTTCCTGTCGCAGCTGATCCTGCCGCCCGTGGTGCTCGCCCTGCCCTTCTTGGTGCTCTACCGGGAAGTCGGCATGCTCGACACCCGCATCGGGCTGATCCTGCTCTACACGCTGATGGTGCTGCCGATCGTCATCTGGATCATGCGCGACCAGTTCAATTCCATTCCCGTCGAGCTCGAGGAAGCAGCGCTCGTCGACGGGCTGTCGATCTGGGGCGCTTTTTTCCGTATCGTCATGCCGATCGCGCTGCCGGGCATGGTCGCCGCCTTCATCCTGGCGATGGTGCTGTGCTGGAACGAGTATTTCTTCGCCGCGCTTTTGACCTCGACCGATGCCAAGACCATTCCCGTCATGGTGGCGAGCCAGACCGGCTCGCAAGGCATCAACTGGTGGTCGATGGCAGCGCTTGCCACCGCGGCGATTGCGCCGCTGGCGGTCATCGGGATTGCGCTCGAACGCTATCTGATCATGGGCATGACCGCGGGGGCCGTGAAGTAGTGGCTGCCCCTTCCCTTCTCCCCTTGCGGGAGAAGGTGGCCGAGCGAAGCTCGGTCGGATGAGNGCTGCCCCTTCCCTTCTCCCCTTGCGGGAGAAGGTGGCCGAGCGAAGCTCGGTCGGATGAGGGGTGCTCCAGGGAACACCAACGCCTCATTCCGCTGGAACACCCCTCATCCGTCTCGGCGCTACGCGCCGATCCACCTTCTCCCACAACAAGGGGAGAAGGAAGAACCTCCCCTAGCGCCTGAGGATTTCTCTCAGGTGGTCCATGATCATCGCCACACCCTTTTGCCCCAACTCCACCGAGGCTTCCGGCGCGCTTGCCGTGTACCAGACGGTATTGTCGGCGAAATGGGCGGCATCGACAGCTTCCGGGCATAGCGCCAGCATCAGCGATGTCTCGCCGATGCCGGCGTGGTCGAACGGGTACTTGCCGTTCATGGCCGCCGGCATCAGCGGATGCACCTGCACCCAGTTGAAGAAGTTTTCACCCTCGGCGTGCCCAGCATAGTAATCGGCCATCGCTGGAGAGCCCCACCAGCCCTCGCCGCGCTGCTTTTCGAGGAAACGGAAGATCGCCTGACGGCCGGCGGTCTTGAAGGCGAGGTCGGTCGGCATGCCGGCGGCGAAATTTTCGGTCTGGTGGTGGACGATGGCGTGGATGTTGCGAAAGCCGATGCGCAGCAGGCCGTAGAACAGCTCTTCCGCGAACGGAGCCAGTTGATTGCCGCCGACCTGCACCGAGCCGGTGCCTTCCGGCGGCGCCACTGCGTAGCTCGCGGCGCCGTAGTAGAAGGGCGGCAGGATGACGACCTCCCTCTCCTTCTCCAACAGTTCCAGCGTCTTGACGACAGCCAGCGTGTCCATGCCGACAGCCATGTGCTCGCCATGGTATTCGAGCACGCCGAGCGGCAGCGCGACCGGCCAATTCTCAGCGATCGCCGTGCGGATCTGGTGCGGCAGCATCAGTTCATAGCGCATGATCTATTCCATGTTGGTGTGGCGGGCGCGCATGGCTTCAGGCGACGCACCGGTCAGGGATTTGAGCTTCAGCACCATCACTTCGAACAGCAGGAACAGCGCTCCTTCGAACACCGAGCCCATTGGCAGCACCGATGTCTTCTGCGCGCCCTGATCGTTGGCCATGGTCTGTGCGGGAATGAGCAGCGTGAAATCGGCGCGCTTTGCAGCGCTGCTTTCGGCCTGGGCAGTCAGCAGAAGGTTGGTCGCGCCGGCGGCGTGCGCAACCTGCATCAAAGTCAGCACGGTCGTGGTTTCTCCCGGCCCGGAGCTGGCCAGGAAGACGTCGCCCGGCCCCAGAGGCGGCGTGTTCATGTCGCCGACCACGGAAACCGGCAGGCCGAGATGATAGAGCCGCATGGCAAAGCCCTTGACCTGCAAGGCCTCGCGGCCGCAGCCGTAGACGACGATCTGCCCGGCATCAGCCAGCATCTCGCAGGCGGCATCGATCCGGCTCTCGTCGACGCGCTCCAGCACGCCGCCGAGTTCGGCAAGCGCGGTCTTGAACAGGCTTTCGTTCCGGTCGCTCACGGCAAACCCGCCCTCGAAATCATCCTGCGATTTTCCCACGAACAGCTTGATTTCGTTCATGCTAGCAACCGCGAAAATGCGTGTCCAACGCCGCGCGGCGCTTTTGCCTGATCGCAGGCATGATAATGTCATGTCAGACAAATCAACTCACAGATCAATCCGGGACACTGCAGGACATGAAGACACGGCATTTTGACCGCATCGGCAATGGCGGCATCACTTTTACCGAGCTCGGCTTCGGCACCGCGCCGCTCGGCAATCTCTACCGCGCCGTTTCGGACGAGGACGCCAATGCCACGCTCGAGGCCGCCTGGGGGACCGGCTGCCGCTACTACGACACCGCGCCGCTCTACGGGCTTGGCTTGTCGGAAACACGCCTCAACCCGTTCCTGCGCGGCAGGAAGCGCGACGACTATGTGCTGTCGAGCAAGGTCGGCCGCATCATGCGCGCCTGCCCGCCGGAGCAACGCACGGGCATCGGCAAGTTCTTCGACACGCCATCGCGGCGCGAGGTGTACGATTACAGTTATGATGGCGTCATGCGTTCGTTCGAGGCCTCGCTGGAGCGCCTCGGCGTCGACCGCATCGATATTCTCTTCGTGCACGATGTCGATATCTTCACCCATGGCAGCAAAGAGGCGTCCGACCAGCGCATCGAGGAGTTCATGCGCTCGGGCTATTACGGGCTGCTGTCATTGCGCGACCAGGGCGTGATCAAGGCGTTCGGCGGCGGCATCAATGAATGGCAGGTTGCCCAGACGCTGGCCGAGCGCGGCGATTTCGACCTGTTCCTGCTTGCCGGGCGCTACACGCTGCTGGAACAGGAGGCGCTGACGTCTTTCCTGCCGCTCTGCCAGAAGCGCGGCATCGGCATCGTTCTCGGCGGCCCCTACAATTCCGGCATCCTGGCAACCGGGCCGAAGCCGGGCGCCTACTACAATTACTCCGAGGCCCCCAAGGACATCCTTGAGCGGGTCGCGGGCATCGAGAGCGTCTGCAAGCGCCATGGCGTCAGGCTGATCGAGGCGGCGCTGCAGTTCCCGCTGCTGCATCCGTCGGTCGTCTCGGTGATCCCCGGCGGCCAGCGGCCGAGCGAAGTGGAGAGCAACCGGTCGCTGCTCGACGCCAAGCTGCCCGCGGCCCTGTGGGCCGACCTCAAGAAGGAAGGCCTGATGCGCACTGAGGCGCCGACCGCATAGGCCGGGGCGGCCCTCGCGGCCGCACGCGCAAAAACGAAAAGCCGGGCGGGCCCGGCTTTTCTGGTCTCTGAAAAAGAAAAAACGCTTAGTTGACTGCGTCCTTGAGGCCCTTGCCGGCCGAGAACTTCGGCACGGTGCGTGCCGGGATCTTCACTTCGGCGCCGGTCTGAGGGTTGCGGCCGGTCGAAGCCGCACGCTTTGACACGGTGAAATTGCCAAAGCCGACAAGCCGGACATCGCCGCCCTTCTTCAGTTCGCCGGTGATCACGGAAAATACCGCATCGACCGCCGACTGCGCGTCACCCTTCGAAATGCTCGCGGCGTCGGCGACAGCGGACACCAGTTCGTTCTTGTTCATAAAAATTCCCTTCCATGAGAACACCGGAACTAACGACTCATCCGGCAGGAAACGGACTTTAGAAAGAAGCGCTTCCGCAACCAAGTCGAAAAGGCAGGAAAAAACCGGAAAAAGCCCGGAATTCCGGGGTTTTTCACATGAAAAAGCCGGGCGCGAGGCCCGGCTCTTCTGTTTGTGCGCTGCAACTTTAGCAATTACTAATGTGCAAGGGACTTTCCGGCATCGTCGGTGGTGTCCGTCGTGGCCGGCGGATTGACCGGTTCGACCCATTCGATCGGCTCCGGCATACGCACCAGCGCGTGGCGCAACACCTCGCCGACCCGCGAGACCGGAATGATTTCCATGCCGTTCTTCACGTTGTCCGGTATCTCCGCCAGATCCTTGGCGTTGTCTTCCGGGATCAGCACCTTCTTGATGCCGCCGCGCAATGCGGCCAGCAGCTTCTCCTTGAGGCCGCCGATCGGCAAGATGCGGCCGCGAAGCGTTATCTCGCCAGTCATCGCCACATCGGCCCGGACCGGAATACCCGTCAGCACCGACACGATGGCAGTCGCCATCGCAGCACCCGCGGACGGGCCGTCCTTCGGCGTGGCGCCTTCCGGCAAGTGGACGTGGATGTCGCGCTTGTCGAACAGCGGCGGCTCGACGCCGAAATCGAGCGCGCGCGAGCGGACATAGGAGGCCGCCGCCGAGATCGATTCCTTCATCACGTCGCGCAGATTGCCGGTCACCGTCATGCGGCCCTTGCCGGGCATCATGACGCCTTCGACCGTCAGCAGCTCGCCGCCGACTTCCGTCCAGGCAAGCCCGGTAACGACGCCGACCTGATCGTCAGCCTCGACCTGGCCGAAGCGGAAGCGCTGGACACCAAGGTAATCGGCGAGGTTCGCCGCCGTGATGGTCACCGTCTTCTTCTTCGTCTTCAGGATCTCGGTCACCGCCTTACGCCCGAGCTTCATCAGCTCGCGCTCCAGGCTCCTGACGCCCGCTTCGCGGGTGTAGGTCTGGATGATGGCACGGATCGCGTCCTCGCCGACGGAGAACTCCTTCGGCTGCAGCGCGTGATCGCGCACCACCTTCGGCATCAGGTGCCGCTTGGCGATCTCGATCTTCTCGTCCTCGGTATAGCCGGCGATACGGATGATCTCCATGCGGTCCATCAAGGGCGCAGGGATGTTCAGCGTATTGGCCGTCGTCACGAACATCACACTCGACAGGTCGTACTCGACCTCGAGGTAATGGTCCATGAACGTCGAGTTCTGCTCGGGATCGAGCACCTCGAGCAGCGCCGACGACGGATCGCCACGGAAGTCCTGGCCCATCTTGTCGATCTCGTCGAGCAGGAAGAGCGGGTTGGACTTCTTCGCCTTCTTCATCGACTGGATGACCTTGCCGGGCATCGAGCCGATATAGGTGCGCCGGTGGCCACGGATCTCGGCTTCGTCACGCACGCCGCCCAGCGCCATGCGGATGAATTCGCGGCCGGTCGCCTTGGCGATCGACTTGCCGAGCGAGGTCTTGCCGACGCCGGGAGGGCCGACGAGGCACAGGATCGGCCCCTTCAGCTTCTTTTGGCGGCTTTGCACGGCAAGGTACTCGACGATGCGGTCCTTCACCTTGTCGAGGCCGAAGTGATCGGTATCAAGCACGTTCTGCGCGTAAGCCAAATCCTGCTTGACCTTGGAGTTCTTGCCCCACGGGATCGACAGCAGCCAATCGAGATAGTTGCGCACGACGGTGGATTCCGCCGACATCGGCGACATCGTCCGCAGCTTCTTCAATTCGGCTTCCGCCTTCTCGCGGGCCTCCTTGGAGAGCTTGGTCTTCTTGATGCGCGCCTCGATTTCGGCGGCCTCGTCGCGGCCGTCCTCGCCTTCGCCGAGCTCCTTCTGGATCGCCTTCATCTGCTCGTTAAGGTAGTATTCGCGCTGCGTCTTCTCCATCTGGCGCTTGACGCGCGAGCGGATGCGCTTCTCCACCTGCAGGACGGAGATTTCGGCTTCCATGAAGCCCATCGCCTTTTCCAGCCGCTCCTTGACCGAGAGCGTGGCCAGCATTTCCTGCTTCTCGGGGATCTTGATGGCGAGATGCGAGGCAACGGTGTCGGCGAGCTTGGAATAGTCGTCGATCTGGCTGGCAGCGCCCACCACTTCAGGCGAGATCTTCTTGTTCAGCTTGACGTAGTTCTCGAAGTCGGTGACGACCGAGCGCGCCAACGCCTCGACCTCGACCTCTTCCTCTTCCGGCTCGACCAGCGCCGTGGCGCGGGCCTCGTGGAAGTCGGGACGGTCGGTGAAGGAGACGATTTTCGCGCGCGAGGCGCCCTCGACCAGAACCTTGACGGTGCCGTCGGGCAGCTTCAGCAATTGCAGCACATTGGCGAGCGTGCCGATATCGAAGATGGCATCGGGCTCGGGATCGTCATCGGCGGCATTCATCTGGGTGGCAAGCAGGATCTGCTTTTCCTGCCCCATCACCTCTTCCAGCGCCTTGATCGATTTCTCACGCCCGACAAAGAGCGGAACGATCATGTGCGGGAACACCACGATGTCGCGCAGTGGCAGGACTGCGAAGACGCCGTCGCTGGGAGCCTTGGATATTTTGGCCATTGTCCAACCTTTCATGTCGCGGCCGCTAATTGAGCCAACCGCGAATCTTATATTAACGACCGGGGATCGTTCCGCCTACCACCGTTTGTGACGGGAGTTTTACAGCACAGAAATCGGGCACCTCGGCCTTCTCGTGTTAGGTGGATGCAAGCGGGGCAAAGATCAAGAGTTAACATCGTCCGCAATCCATTCCATTGCAACGGTCGTAGGCCCGTCATAGCAAAACGGCGCCGCAAGGGCGCCGTTCCACAAAAATATGGGCTGAAGTGCCATATCAGGCACTGACGTTGCCCTTCTTTTCCTTCTGCTCGGAGTAGATGTAGAGCGGCCGGGCGCTGCCGGTCACCACTTCCTCCGAAATCACCACTTCGCGCACGCCTTCGAGCGCGGGCAGTTCGAACATCGTATCGAGCAGGATCGCTTCCATGATCGAGCGCAGGCCGCGCGCACCGGTCTTGCGCTCGATGGCGCGCTTGGCGATCGCCGACAAGGCGTTCTCGTGGAAGGTCAGGTCGACATTCTCCATCTCGAACAGCCGCTGGTACTGCTTGACCAGCGCGTTCTTCGGCTCGGTCAGGATCTGGATCAGCGCCGGCTCGTCGAGGTCCTCCAGCGTCGCCAGGACCGGCAGACGGCCGACGAATTCCGGGATCAGGCCGAACTTCAACAGATCCTCCGGCTCGACCAGGCGGAAGACATCGCCGGTGCGCCGATCTTCCGGCGAAGCGACGACGGCGCCGAAGCCGATCGAGGTCTTGCGGCCGCGATCCGAGATGATCTTGTCCAGTCCGGCGAAGGCGCCGCCGCAGATGAACAGGATGTTGGCGGTGTCGACCTGCAGGAATTCCTGCTGCGGGTGCTTCCTGCCGCCCTGCGGCGGCACGGAGGCGACCGTGCCTTCCATGATCTTCAGAAGTGCCTGCTGCACGCCCTCGCCCGACACGTCGCGGGTGATCGAGGGATTGTCGGACTTGCGCGAAATCTTGTCGATCTCGTCGATGTAGACGATACCGCGCTGGGCGCGTTCGACATTGTAGTCGGCCGACTGCAGCAGCTTCAGGATGATGTTCTCGACGTCCTCGCCGACGTAGCCGGCTTCGGTCAGCGTCGTGGCGTCCGCCATGGTGAACGGCACGTCGATGATGCGGGCCAGCGTCTGCGCGAGCAGCGTCTTGCCGCAACCGGTCGGGCCGATCAGCAGGATGTTGGACTTCGCCAGTTCGACATCGTTGTTCTTGCCGGCATGCGCGAGGCGCTTGTAGTGGTTGTGGACTGCCACCGACAGCACGCGCTTGGCGTAGGGCTGGCCGATGACATAATCGTCGAGAACCTTGAGTATCTCCTGCGGTGTCGGCACGCCCTCGCGCGACTTCACCATCGAGGTCTTGTTCTCCTCGCGGATGATGTCCATGCAGAGCTCGACGCATTCATCGCAGATGAAGACCGTCGGGCCAGCAATCAGCTTGCGCACCTCGTGCTGGCTCTTGCCGCAAAACGAGCAATAGAGCGTGTTCTTGGAATCACCGCTGTTGTTGCCGACCTTGCTCATTTTCATGTCCTTTCATGGCCGCCCGCCGATGGTCTGGCTGAAAGGGCGCAACTTCAATCTATCGCGGGAATCCGCCGCCGCCAGTGTCCCGGCTCCCGCAACGTATTCCGTACGAAACACAAATCAGAAAACGTGGCAATGATTCGCAGCTCCCCACGCAAAGCTAAGCCGTCGAAAATCAACATAGCCTTAACGTAGGCAATCCTGACCGTCGAGGGAACAGCCAATTGTGGCCGAAATGACGCAAGACGCGCCAAAAGCGCGTAATGGTGCCATCCAACTGCCAACAAGCCCTTATGCCAGCGCTCCCTCGGCCGCCTCGCGCGACGAAATGACCTTGTCGATGAGGCCGAAGTCCCTGGCCTCGTCGGCGGTCATGAAATGGTCGCGGTCGAGCGTCTTCTCGATCTCTTCGTAGCTCTTGCCGGTGTGCTTGACGTAAACCTCGTTGAGGCGGCGCTTCAGCTTGATGATGTCCTGGGCATGACGCTCGATGTCGGACGCCTGGCCCTGGAAACCGCCGGAGGGCTGGTGAACCATGATGCGGGCGTTCGGCGTGGCGAAGCGCATGTCCTTGTGGCCGGCGGTCAGGAGCAGCGAGCCCATCGAGGCCGCCTGGCCGATGCAGAGCGTCGACACCGCCGGCTTGATGAACTGCATGGTGTCGTAGATCGCCATGCCCGAGGTGACGACACCGCCCGGCGAATTGATATAGAGGTTGATTTCCTTCTTCGGATTCTCGGCTTCGAGGAACAGGAGCTGCGCGCAGACCAGCGTCGCCATGCCGTCCTCGACCGGACCGGTGATGAAAATGATACGCTCCTTGAGGAGGCGCGAGAAAATGTCGTAGGCGCGCTCGCCGCGATTGGTCTGCTCGACCACCATCGGAACGAGGTTCATGTAGGTTTCGACGGGGTTCTTCATTCGTTGTCTCTTATCTCGCGGTGGGATTCCGGCTCCGGGGAAGGCTGGCAAGTGGGCTGGCAAGTCGGGCAGAATCGGTTCTGGATCGTTATTCTGTAAATAGGATGCCGGCTCATCCTTGTGCAAGGCCGACCCGTCCTAGCCATCTGGGTAAGTCGAATCAAGGTTTCCAGCCAAGGATTCGCAGCGGCCGACGCTTCTGCCGCTCTATAACGCACACCCCCGGGTCAGCCGGGTAGCAATTTCTTAACCGCGTCACTTAACGAAATGCGCCGAAACCGCTTTCCTCCGAAGCCGCTTCCCCTACAATCCAACGTTGAACTGTCATTGCCGTTCAGCAGGGGGAGTGCCATGCCTGGGAAAATCGCGTGCTTCACCATTGCCGGGCTGACCGTGCTCGGCACGATTTCGCCGACGGCGGCCGGTGGCCGCGCCGTCGAATGCTATGAGCCGGTCCATTCGCCTGCCGTCTACGACACGGTCTACGAGGACGTGATGGTCAGCCCGCCAGGCCAGCATGTAGACTACGACCCGCCCATCTACGGCACGCGCGAACGCGTGGTGATGACCGTTCCGGCCCAGGTGAGCTACGAGGTCGTGCCCGCCGTCACCCGCACCGTCTACCATACGGTCCAGGTCGATGATGGCGGATATTCCTGGGAATGGCGCGTCATCCATGGCCGCAGGGTGCTGTGCAAGGTCTGGCACAAGGCGCGCTACGAACGCGTCGCCGAGACCGTGGTGGTCCAGCCGGAGCGCACACGGCGCATCGTCATTGCGGCGCAGTATGACCGGATCGCCGAGGAGGTGCTGGTTCGGCCCGAGCAAAGGCGCGTCATCGATATTCCCGCCTCTTACCAGACCGTCGCAAGGCGCGTTCTGGTGCGCGAAGGGTCGTCAGGCTGGCGGCGCGTACATATTCCAAGGCATTGCCAGGACTAGCGACATAGACGACCCCACGACGGTTGTTGGATTTCAACCGGAAGTGTAGCCTGCGCGCAACGGAAACCTGTTTTGGGCCGAGCAATGCGCGACCTGGAAATTTCCAACCAGGAACTGTCGGATATTGCGGAAGAAGCCTTGGGGCTGGCCAAAAGCTATTGGGCGTCTCTCGAAGGGCGTCGGGCATATCCCTCGACCACCGGCGAGGACACGACCGAGCTGTTCTCGCGGCCCTGGCTGGAGAACGGTCGTGGTCGGGAAATCCTGCAGGATTTCAAGTCGATAGCGGAGCATGCGCGCCCCGGCACCGGCAGGTTCTTCGGTTACGTCCTTGGCTCGGGCGAACCGATCGGCGCGCTGGGGGAATTGCTGGCCGCCGTGCTCAATCAAAATGTGACGTCATGGCGGTCGGCGCCGGCGGCGACATCCATCGAACGCGCCGTCGTCGGATGGTTGGCCGAGGCCGTCGGCTGCGCCGGATTTACAGGCAGCCTGTGCGGCGGCGGCTCGATGGCTAACCTCATGGCGCTGGCGATGGCGCGGGAAGCGAAGCTGCCCGCCAACGAAACGGGCGTACAGCCATGCGTGGTCTATGCTTCCGAGCAAGTGCACATGTCGATACCAAAAGCCGTCGCATTGCTGGGCATCGGCAGAAAAAATCTGCGCCTGATCCCCGTCGACGACAAATTCAAGATGCGGACGGACGCCCTCCAGGCCGCTATCGCCGCCGACCGCGAGGCCGGAAACGTGCCTATCGCCATCGTGGCCACGGTCGGCACCATCGTGTCCGGCGCAATCGATCCCCTCCTTGAAATCGCGGACATTGCCCGCAGGGAGGCGCTGTGGATGCATGTCGATGGTGCCTATGGCGGGATGGCGGCTCTGGCAGTGCCGGAAAAGTTCCAGGGACTGTCCTTGGCGGATTCACTGTCGCTCGACGCGCACAAATGGCTGTATCAACCACTCGATTGCGGCTGCCTGCTCAATCGCCATCCAGACATCGCGCGCACGACTTTCTCGCACAGCGACGACTATGTCAGGATATTGAGCGAAGATCCCACCGAAGCATTTGCGTTCTTTGAGGAGTCGATCGAGCTGTCCCGACGCTTCCGCGCGCTGAAGCTCTGGATGTCGCTGCAGTTTCACGGACGCGGTGCCTATCGCGAAGCCATCAGGCGCGATCTCGACCATGCGCAGATATTGGCGCAAACAATCGCGCTGCATCCAGAGCTGGAACAGCTTGCGCCCGTGTCGCTGAGCGCGGTCTGTTTCCGTCACCGCTCGAAGGACAACGAAGCAATCCTCCGACGCGTGATCGAGCGCGGCCGGGTGTATTTATCGAATGCCACGATCAATGGTCAGTTCGTGCTGCGGGCTTGTTTCGTCAATCACCGGACGACTCCGGATGACGTACGGGCCATTGTATCGGAAGTCATTGCCGCCGCCGAAGAGCTCAATCGCTGAGCCGCCGAGACCTTCCGCAGTCGCCCCGGCTGGCTCAACTCATGGGCTATCGGGCGCCAACATACGGTCTGGAATGAGGCTGGCAAGCCGCGCTATGGGTCTGGCATGACCAAATCGACGCTCCCCTATCTGGCCTTTGATCCAGCCACCCGCCACCTGCGGCTCGACCCGCACGAGCCAGCTTTCTTCCTCAACCCCTACGAGGCCTATGCCCACCTGCACGGCCTATCGAATGCGTTTTTCTGGGAGGAGTTCGGTTTCTGGTGCTTTGGCGGCTTCGATGACGTCAACCGGCTGCTGCGCGACCGCCGCTTCGGCCGCCAGAGCCCGGCTGGCATTCCCGACAGCCGGGGCGTCGGCCAGGACAGAAGCCATCTCAAGGCTTTCGACGGCATCGAAGCGAACTCCATGCTGGAGCTGGAACCGCCGGTGCACACCCGGCTGCGAACACTGGTCAATCGCGCCTTCGTCTCGCGCCAGGTCGAACGGCTGCGGCCGCGTGTCGAAGCGCTCGCCAATGAGCTGATCGACCGTTTCGATCCGGCCGGCCCGGTCGACCTCTTGCCCGCCTTCGCAGCGCCTTTGCCGATCACCATCATCGCCGAAATGCTCGGCGTGCCTGTCGAGATGGGGCCGCAACTGCTCGACTGGTCACATCAAATGGTCGCCATGTACATCCATGGCCGCACCCGCGAGACCGAGGAAACGGCCAACCGCGCCGCGGGCGAATTTGCCGATTTCCTGCGCGGCTATATCACCGAACGGCGCAAGAACCCGGGTGACGACCTGCTGTCGCTGCTGATCTCGGCGCAGGAAGACGGCCAAAAACTGTCGGAGGACGAGATGGTGTCGTCGGCCATCCTGTTGCTCAACGCCGGCCATGAAGCGACCGTGCATCAGACCGGCAATGCGGTGCGCTCGATCCTGGCGCAACAGGGCGACCCGCGCCGCTTCTTCACCTCGCTGGAAGCTACCGCTGCAACGGTCGAGGAATGCCTGCGCTTCGATGCACCGTTGCACATGTTCACGCGCTACGCCTACCAGGAGATCGAAGTGGCGCCAGGCATCGTCGTGCAGCCGGGCCAGACAATCGGGCTCTTGCTCGGCATGGCCAATCACGACCCGCGCGCCTTTGCCGACCCGCAGGCTTTCCGGCCGGACCGGACAGACCAGAAGAACGTGTCCTTCGGCGCCGGCATCCATTTCTGCATCGGCGCGCCGCTCGCCCGGCTCGAATTGCAGGTGTCGCTGAAGACCTTGTTCGAGCGCCAGCCAAAGCTCCATCTTGCCGAAAGCCCGCGCTTCCGCGACACTTACCACTTCCATGGGCTGGAAACGCTCGCCGTCGGCTTTTGAACGATGGCGGGCCTGGGGCTGCGATATGAGACTGTTTTCCAAACTGGCGACGGCGTTCGCATCGGCATTGCTATGCGCATGCCTGGCGCACGCCCAGGCGCAGCAGCCGGAAAATATCCCGCAGGAAAACAGCGATGCCATCGCCAGGGCGATGGCGGCAGGCCTGCTGGAGCGCCAGACGGGCGCTGCCGTGCCCGCGGACAAGTTCTGGGCCTATGAAGTCGACTTCAACCTCGACGGTCTGTCCGAAATCTACGCCTACGTCGCGGATCCCGCCTGCGATGGCGCCAAATGCGGGCTTTTCCTGTTCGTGCTGGAAGGCGACGGCTATCGTGAGGTTCTCGGTGACATCCCCGGTGCGAGACTGACGCCTCCAGACAGGGTCGCGCTCGGTGCTTTCAAGCGCAACGGCTTCATCGACCTGCAACTCGACCATAAGCTGTTTGGCTGGACAGGCGACCACTACGCTGAAGTCTCGACCTTCCCCGCCACGTCGCTCGACGGCGCCGTCTTCATCGCCGCCTGCCAAAAAAGCAAATCCAGCGAACAGCCAGAAGAAGGTGAGGCCGAGCGGGTTGCCGGTGAATGCCAATGCCAGTTCAATCGGCTTCAGGCGATCGGTTTCACCCAGGCCGACCTTGACCAATATGCCGCCTCGCTGGGCGAGAATTTCGAGTATCCCAGCGGCGACAAGGAGAAAGCCTGGCAAGCCGTCAGCACGCAGGCAAGCGACACCGCAACCGGCTGCGACGTCGTCAGCGGCAAGAGCCAATGGCAGCCGGCCTACTTCAATCATGGCGACCAGCCCCAACAGAGGCTCGATTTTAACGACTTCGTCGCCGCTTGCCCGGCCCAGCATTTCATCCTGACCAACCGCAAGGTCGGCTCGCCGGACCGCGCACTCAGCCTTTGCGGCTGTCTGGCGCGGGAAATGCCGACCCAGGGTGTCGCCCAGGAAGGGCTGGATCTGTTGACGCAATATTATCGCGACGAGATTGCGGACGCCGATCTCGAAGCCCAGGACGCCAATTTGCTGACCGCCCACGACAAGGCCTCGGAAGCCTGCCTCGACCAGTTTCCGGCGAAGTGATCACAGCTTGATCACATACTCCTTGCGTGTCGTTTCAAGCACTTCCCAGCTCCCCTTGAAGCCCGGCCTCAGCACGAAACTGTCGCCTCCCCTGACCGTGCGCGCCTCGCCGCCCTCTTCCGCGATTATCGAGACCCCGGACAGGATGTGGCAGAATTCCCATTCGTCATAGACGATGCGCCACTTGCCCGGAGTGGATTCCCAGATGCCGGCGTAGAGGCCGCCATCCCGCTCCTCGACATTCCAGGTGCGGAATTTCGGGTCGCCCGAGATCAGCCGATCCGGCGCCGGTGCGCCGGAATCGGGTTCGACGCTGTTGGTCGATACTGTCAGGTAATGCGCGGACAAGACTTGCCTCCCACGGTGAGTAGTAGTCAGTAGTCAGTAGTCAGTGGTGAGTGGAAGCGCTCCCGTCGACGCTCGGGTGGCTAATCACTACTGACTACTGACTACTCTCTCAAAAATCAGACCTTGGCGAGCGCCTGTTCCAGGTCGGCGACGATGTCGGTGACATCCTCGATGCCGATGGAAAGCCGCACGGTGTCCGGACCGGCGCCGGCCTTGACCTTCTGCTCGTCGGAAAGCTGGCGGTGCGTGGTCGACGCCGGGTGGATGACCAGCGACTTGGTGTCGCCGACATTGGCCAGATGCGAGAACAGTTCGAGCGCCTCGACGAACTTGACGCCGGCCTCATAGCCGCCCTTGAGACCGAAGGTGAACACGGCGCCGGCGCCAAGCGGCGAATATTTCTTCTGCAGCGCATTGTTCTTGTCGCTGGGAAGACCGGGATAGTTCACCCAGGCGACCTTGGGATGGTTGGACAGCCAGCCGGCGACGGTTATCGCGTTGTCGCAATGGCGCTGCATGCGCAGCGGCAAGGTTTCGAGGCCGGTCAGGATGAGGAAGGCGTTGAACGGCGAGATCGCCGGGCCGAGATCGCGCAGGCCGAGCACGCGCGCGGCAATGGCGAAAGCGAAATTGCCGAAGGTCTCGTGCAGCACGAGGCCGCCATATTCGGGGCGCGGTTCCGACAGCATCGGATATTTGCCCGACTTCGACCAGTCGAAGGTGCCGCCATCGACGATGACGCCGCCGATCGAATTGCCATGGCCGCCGATGAACTTGGTCAGCGAATGGACGACGATGTCGGCGCCGTGCTCGATCGGCCGGATCAAGTAGGGCGAGGCCAGCGTGTTGTCGACGATCAGCGGCAGGCCGTGCTTGCGGGCGATTTCGCCGATCTTCTCGATGTCGACGAAGGTGCCGCCAGGATTGGCCAGGCTCTCGATGAAGATCGCCTTGGTCCTGTCGTCGATCTGGCTTTCGAAGGTCGAGACATCATTGGCTTCGGCCCAATGCACCTCCCAGCCAAAATTCTTGAAGGCATGGCCGAACTGGTTGATCGATCCGCCATAAAGCTTGTTGGCGGCGACGAAATTGTCGCCCGGCTGCATCAGATTGTGGAACACGATCACCTGCGCGGCGTGGCCGGATGCCACCGCAAGGGCAGCCGTGCCGCCTTCGAGTGCGGCGACGCGCTCTTCGAGCACAGCCTGCGTAGGGTTCATGATGCGGGTGTAGATGTTGCCGAAGGCCTTCAGGCCGAAGAGAGAGGCGGCATGGTCGGCGTCGTCGAAGACGAAGGACGTGGTCTGGTAGATCGGCGTGGCGCGCGCGCCGGTGGCCGGATCGGGCTTGGCGCCGGCATGGACGGCGAGCGTATTGAAACCGGGCGTACGGGTCACGGAAACCTCCCTAAAAAACCTGCTGAAAATCGCCGGGCATTCTTGGCGAAGCCCGGCACGGAATGCAAAGAAGAAAATACCCTTCGGCGTGGGACCTTCGACCAAGCCGCAGGAAAATGCAGCATTTTCCGGAATAATTTTGCGCCTTAGCCCATAGCCTATTTCTGGCGCACGCCAAAACTCTGGAAGCCCTGGCGCATCAGCGGCTTCTTCGACGACAGCACCCCGGAATTGACCCCGGTCCAGCCGATCTCGCCGGAGAGCTTGCCGTACTCGATCTTGGGGCAGCGGTTCATCACCACCTTGATGCCGGCGGCCTCGGCGCGCGCGGCTGCTTCGTCATGGCGCACGCCAAGCTGCATCCATATCACTTTCGGCAGCGGATCGAGCAGCAACGCCTGGTCGACGATGCCGGGTACCGCCGCCGGGGCGCGAAAGATGTCGACCATGTCGATCGGCTCCGGAATATCGGCCAGCCTGGCATAGGTCATGCGGCCAAGGATTTCCTTGCCGGCCTGGCCAGGATTGATCGGAAACACCGAAAACCCCTTGGCCAGCAGGTATTTGAGCACGAAATAGCTTGGCCTGACGTCATTGGCCGACGCGCCGACCATGGCGATGGTCTTCACCGAATTGAGGATGCCGCCGATGTAGGTGTTGTCGTAGCTATCGTGATTCATGCCTCGTCCTCATACAACGCCTCGGTGAGAAAACCATCCGGGTCATTGCTGAAATCGCGCAGCATGCGGAAATGGTCCGTGTCGCGAAAGTCGGCGGGATCGAGCCCGAACCGGCTGATGCGGAACAGCCGCGCGCCGGGACAGGCCATCAGCAGCGGCGAGTGCGTCGCCATGATCACCTGCGCGGTGCCCGACTGGTCCATGCGCCGCAGCATCTTGAGCAGTTCGATCTGGCGCGACGGGGAGAGCGCGCTTTCAGGCTCGTCGAGGATATAGATGCCTTGCCTGCGGCAGCGTTCCTCGAAAAAGCGGATGAACCCCTCGCCATGCGACCATGACAGGAAATCCGGCGGCGGCGGCTTGAATGGATCTTCCAGCGCTGCCTGGTCGAGGTAGCGGGCGACGGAGTAGAAGGATTCGGCGCGGAAGAACCAGCCGGCGGTGACCTTCGGCAGCCAATGGCCACGGAACGTGTTCGCCAGCGCGGCGCCACTCTTGTCGATGGCGCCGGAATGGTCGACCGGCCTGTAGCCCTTGCCACCGCCGGCCTCGTCGTAACCGGCCAGCGCGCCGATCGCCTCGAGCAAGGTGGATTTACCGGTGCCGTTCTCGCCGACGATGATGGTGATCGGCGTGGTGAATTCGAGCTCGAAGGCGCGGCCGCGAAACAGCGGCAGGTTCCACGGGTATTTTTCCCAATCGTTCACGCGCTCGGGATCGAGCAGGACGCGTTTGAGATAGGGGGCCTTGAGCCGCGTCAGCTGCTTGCGGTGGGCCATCAATTGGTCAGCATCGCTGGGGCTGCATCATTCGGGCAGCGAAATCGTGCCGTCTTCCGCGATCGGAAAGGCCGGATTGTGCGCCACTTCCCAGACATGGCCGTCAGCGTCGGCAAAATAGCCGTACCAGCCGCCCCAGAAAGCACGTCCGGCCGGCTTGACGATGCGGCCGCCGGCTTTTTCCGCCATGGCGAGCACTTCGTCGACCTCGGCATCAGAGCGGGTGTTGTAGGCGAGATAGACGGCGGACGGCGCCCCGGTGAAGGCGACGCCGGAATCCTGCTCTGCGCTTTCGCGCGGGAACAGGCCGAGAATGACACCCCCCATCTGGAAGAAGGCGACGCCTTCGGTGATGCCGGCATGCCGTTTCAGGCCCATCGCCTCGTAGAAACGCACCGCGCGATCGAGATCGTCTGTGGCGATGGTGATGATGGAGATGCGCGGTTCCATGAATGCGTCTCCCTTACTCGTCCGTCCATTCCGGATTGCGCTTGCCGATGAAGGCACCGATGCCCTCCTGCGCGTCGCGCGCCAGCATGTTCTCGACCATCACGCGGCCGGTATAGGCATAGGCGTCCGCCAGTCCCATCTCGGCCTGTGCGTAAAAGGCTTCCTTACCCGTCTTCACCACCAAAGATGATTTGGAAGCAATGATTTGTGCGTATTTGGTGACAATCTGATTCAGGTACTCGCGCGGCACGACGCGGTTGACCAGGCCGAAGTCCTTGGCGGTGGCCGCATCGATCGTCTCACCGGTCAAGAGCATCTCCATCGCCTGCTTGCGCGAGACATTGCGCGACAGCGCCACCATCGGCGTCGAGCAGAACAGGCCGATATTGACGCCCGGCGTGCAGAAGGTCGCTTCGTGCGAGGCGATCGCCAGGTCGCAACTGGCGACCAGTTGCAGCCCGGCGGCCGTCGCCAGGCCGTCGACCTCGGCGATGACAGGCAGTGGATGCCGCATGATCGTCTGCATCAACGTAGCGCAAGCGGCAAACGTCTCTTCGAAGAAGGCCTTGCCGCGATCGGCGTCGGCACGCCGCGCGGTCATCTCCTTGAGGTCATGGCCGGCGCAGAACACCTTGCCTGCCGCCGATAGAACGATGACGCGCACGGCCTTGTCGGCCTTGGCGCGTTCGAGTTCCGCCGTCAGCGCCGCCATCACCGCCAGCGACAGGGCGTTGGCGGGCGGGTTGGCCAGCATGAGGCGTAGCACGCCCTTGTCCAGCCGGGTCGCGACCGGCCCCTCGACAGCGGCAGGCTTGATGGCAAGGATTTCGGCCATGGTTGAGGTCTCCGCGATTCCGCTCGGGCTGCCTGAGTATCAGGTACCGGACTATCTAATATCGGATCGGGTTTCGTCCAACACCGATTGCTTGCGCCAGAGGGACGGAGGTGTTGCAAGAAACGGGCGGCTGCGCTCATACAGGGTCCGGCGCAAAACGAGAGACCGATATGCCCGCCCAGACCAACCTCAAGCCGGTGCTGAACGCAGCACAAGTCAATACGCTGATGGAAACCGAGTTTCCGCAGCTTAACGAAAGAGTCGCGGCCTATGAGGCGATCGATGTTTTCCCGGGCGGCTGCATCGTGCGGCTCAATGCCGGCGAACGGCATCTTCGTCCAGGCGGCACGGTGTCCGGCCCTGCCCTGTTCACGCTGGCCGACATAGGCGGCTATGTCTGCGTGCTCAGCCATGCCGGGCCGGATGCACTCTCGGTCACCACCAACCTCAACATCAACTTCGTCCGCAAGGCCGGGACAGGACCGATCGATGGCCACTGTCGAATCCTGAAGCTGGGAAAGAGCCTGATGGCGTTCGACATCGACATCGTCGCCGGGCCGGAAGGACACACGATCGCGCACGCGACGGGGACCTATTCGATCCCGCCGAAGCGATCCTGACGATTGAATTCCATTCAATGTGTATATATATGCGCATAGTGATTTTTGCTCGAGCGAGACAGTCGTAAAATCGTGAAGCGCCTCAAGGAGGAAGGGTTCGAGCTCATTTCTATACGCGGCTCGCACAACAAATTTCGGAAAGGCGAGATCGTGTTGATTGTTCCGCACCCTGAGAAGGATCTGCCGACAGGTACAGCTCGCGCCATAGCCAAGCAGGCTGGTTGGATCAGGTAAGGGGATCGCAATGAAGAACTATTTCGCACTGGTCGACAAAGATCCGGACAGTGCCTTCGGCATACGCTTCCCTGACATTCCCGGCTGTTTTTCCGCCGCGGATGCAGCGGAAGACATCGTACCCAACGCCGTCGAAGCCTTGCAGTTATGGGCGGAGGACATGCCTGTTCCAGAACCGTCCAGCCACGAAGCGATTGTCGCCCTTCCCAATATCCGCAATGCGCTTGCCGAAGGCGGTTATCTGGTCTCGGTCCCCCTCATCGACAATGATAGCGCAGTCGTCAGGGCGAACGTGACTTTCGAGCGCGGCGTTTTGCGGGCGATCGACGCCGCGGCACGCGAGCGTGGCATTACGCGATCGGCGTTCCTTTCAAGCGCCGCTCGCAGGGAAATCGAAGCAAAGCATTGAGATCGTCCGGGGAATCGATCGCAAATTGATGTGGTAAAATAGTACCTTTTGCGCAAGTGACTGTTTTTGTTTAATTTTTCTTGATATTCGCCTTTTTGATCGCCTTGACGCGCTCCCCACCCTCGCCTATAAGCCGTCACGAAGCAGCGGCCCGCAAAGGCCGCCGTTTTGATATTGGCGGCGGGCAGGTGCTCATCGCCAATCCAAGCAACAAGAAACGCCTTCTCTATTTTTGGGGAAGGTCCAAACCGAGAGCAGAAAACATGACAACCTTTTCGCAGAAGCCTGCGGATGTGGTGAAGAAGTGGATCCTGATCGACGCCGAGGGTCTCGTCGTCGGCCGTCTCGCCACTGTCA
The DNA here is from genome assembly GCF_000502435.1 of Mesorhizobium sp. LNHC232B00. Lineage (NCBI taxonomy): Bacteria > Pseudomonadati > Pseudomonadota > Alphaproteobacteria > Hyphomicrobiales > Phyllobacteriaceae > Mesorhizobium > Mesorhizobium sp. LNHC232B00. The sequence goes on along the minus strand of NZ_AYWP01000003.1, from coordinate 51,835 downwards.
TCGCCAATCATCTTCGCGGCAAGCACAAGCCGACCTTCACCCCGCATGTCGACGACGGCGACAACGTCATCGTCATCAATGCCGACAAGGTGGTGTTCACCGGCAAGAAGTTCACCGACAAGGTTTATTACTGGCACACCGGCCACCCCGGCGGTATCAAGGAGCGCACCGCGCGCCAGCTGCTCGAGGGCCGTTTCCCCGAGCGTGTCGTCGAGAAGGCCGTCGAGCGCATGGTGCCGCGTGGCCCGCTTGGCCGTCGCCAGATGAAGAACCTGCGCGTCTATGCAGGTACCGAGCATCCGCATGTCGCCCAGCAGCCAGAAGTCCTCGACGTGGCCAAGCTGAATTCCAAGAACAAGAAGGTCGCATAAGATGGCTGAGCTTTCCTCGCTCGCAGAACTGGGCGCCGCCACCGGCAACACCAATACGCAGGCTGCGGCACCCGTCCACGTCCAGAAGCTCGACAAGTCGGGCCGCGCCTATGCCACCGGCAAGCGCAAGAACGCCATCGCGCGCGTCTGGGTGAAGCCGGGTTCCGGCAAGATCGTCATCAACGACAAGGAATTCGCGACCTATTTCGCGCGTCCGGTCCTGCAGATGATCCTCAACCAGCCGATCATCGCTTCGAACCGTGCGGGCCAGTACGACATCGTCGCCACTGTCGTCGGCGGCGGCCTCTCCGGCCAGGCCGGTGCTGTGCGTCACGGCATCTCCAAGGCGCTGACCTACTATGAGCCTGCGCTGCGCGCCGTGCTCAAGAAGGGCGGCTTCCTGACCCGCGACAGCCGCGTCGTCGAGCGCAAGAAGTACGGCAAGGCGAAGGCCCGCCGCTCCTTCCAGTTCTCGAAGCGCTAAGCGCTCCGCAGTTTGGACAATCGAAAAGGCCGCCTCCGGGCGGCCCTTTTGTTTGCGGCTCGGCAGTCACCCCACCCGCGTCTGCGGCGCGACCTCCCCATCAAGGGGAGGTAGAAGAGCGCGTGTCGGGATTCGTGACCGTCCAAAAACCTGGCGCCCTACCTCCCCTTGATGGGGAGGTCGGCGCGTAGCGCCGGGTGGGGTGATGGCGCCAGCGTCGGATTTCCTGGTTTTTCCTAGTTGATGCTGGCAGTGCTGGAGGCTTCAACCGGCCGTACCTCATCGGCATAAGGCACGCGGTAGCCGTTCGCCGCCAGCCAGCCGATTGCCGCCTTCGGTTCGTCGGTCTGGATGATGGTGGCGCCGCGGTCGGCCCAAAAACCCCAGGCTTCGCGCGGCAGGCTGGCCTGCACCGCCAGCTCGTCGCCACGGCCGCCGGCCAGGAAGCCGCCCGGCTTGCCAACGATGGCATAGGTGTCCGCCCAGATGTGCCAGTTGCCGCGCACCGCCGCCGCCCGCATGCGCGTGCTGAACAGCGGCCCGCCGGTCTCGGTCAGGGTCTGCGCGCCTGCCCGCCAGTTGATCAGCTCGATCGCGCGCGGCGCAAAAGCCTGGTCGACCGTCTCGGCGAAACCGGCATCATGCACCGCGTCATCGGCGATGATCGGCATGAACTGGACGCCGCCGATCGCAGCCATGGCGGCCTTTACCGCGGTGATCCTGCCCTGGTTCCACAGGTTCTCCTTGACGATGACCTGATCCGCCATGCCGAGATCGCGGGCCACCGCGATCATGCCCGGCAGGTCGCCGATCTCGAGCTTGTTGTCGAGGTTGATGAGGATCCTGTCCCTGGTCGCTATCAGCATTTCGCGCAGCGTCGAGACCGTCTCGCTGGTGACGGCGCGGGTACCCTCGATCACCAGCCGGCAGCTCTTCAGTTCAGCCAGCGTGTAGTTGACCACCTCGCCCTTGCAGGTCGTGGTGCGGTCGAGCCAGCTGTCGTGCATGACGATGAACTCGCCGTCCTTCGAACGCCTGATGTCGACCTCGACGATCTCGGCGCCCATGGCGATCGAGCCTTCGACAGCCGCGAGCGAATTTTCCGCATAGAGCGTCTTGCCGGCCTGCATGCTGCCGGCGCGATGCGCGGCCACAATGACGTGGTCGCGCCACTGATTGGCGTGTTCGAAGCGGTCGAGGATCTGCCTGGCGCGGGTCTCGCCGGCCAAGGCCTGGCCGCAGGCGGCCGCGAGTGCCGTGGAAAACAGAACGCTCAGCCAGATGGTCCGCATCGAGAATCGCTCCTTGCCGGATCGAGATCCGGATAAGCGATGCCCGTGACATCCAGGTGAACGAAGCCGGCTAGCGGAATGCGTGCTGGCCGGTGCGTCAGAGGCGTTTCGCTCGCCGGCGAAACCATGCCATCGCCGGCATCTCGACGAAGCGCCAGGTGATCCAGGATAGCGCGATGGTGGCAGCGAGCATGAGAACGATCGCGGCTATCCCGACCCAACCGGCACCGAAACCGGTCGCAGGTTGGCCGCGCAGCACGATGTCGCCGACAAGGCCGAGGCCGAGCTTGCGCTCGACGAGCCCGGCGACATTGATCAGCCGCGCCTGGACGAGGATATGGACCATGTAGATCGAGTAGGACAGCGCGCCGAGCGCCAGCATGAACGGCGCCCTCAGCAGAGCTGAAATCCAGCCGCCTTCGTGGGCGAACAGAAACAGCGCCAGCGTGAACACCAGCGGTGCCGCGATGCCAAAATCATTGCTGCCCGCCAGCGAGACAAAAAGAACGATGACCGCCACCATGACGATTTCGGCAAGGGTCCAGTTCATCCGTGGGCCGCTGCTGACGAGAACCTGTCGCGCCCCTGCAATGGAATCATGCTGAAACCAGGCCAGCACGGCGCCGAGCGAGAAGCCGTAGAGGCAGCGGATGAAGCCGAAATCATAGGACACATCCATATGATGCGTGGAGAAGCCGAGCAGGAACAGGGGCGCGGTGACGGCCGCGGCAACGAACCATATCCAGGCACGCGCGCCGGCGACGAAGACGACGCCAGCGAACAGGAGATAGGCGAAGAACTCCGCCGAAATGCTCCAACTCGGTGCATTCCAGGTCAGTCGATCCTCGAAGCCGACACCTTGCAGCAGGAAAAGATTGGCAAGCAGACTTTTGAGGTCGAACCCGCCGGTGAACGGAGCAGCGCCGGTGCCATGCAGTTGCGGCAGCATCAGCCGCAGCAGTTCGAACCCGGCAAAGGCCGCGAGCATGATGAGATGCAGGGGATAGATGCGGCCGAAACGCACCAGCGCGAAGCGAGCGACCTCATCGGGTTGGCTCAGGCGGTCGGCGTAGCTGCTGGCGATGACGAAGCCGGAAAGGACGAAGAAGAAGTCGACGAAAAGATAGGACGAACCGATGAAACGGCTCTGCGAGATCACCGAAGCGGTCGGGAAGTGAAACAGCGCCACCAGCAGGGCGCAGATGCCACGCCACGAATCGAGAACCAGGAAGCGTTCGCCGGCGATCGTGCCGGCGTGGGTCGACACCACGGCACGGGACGGATTAAGAAACGCCGTTTGCGTCATGATGGTACAAATCCTGTCTTGCCGTGGCACCCGGGCGGCGCGGTTTCGTCTCCCCAAGCTGTGACTGGCATCTTCCGTGCCGGTTCTGTAGTTGTTGCACCCCGATGAAAACCGAGGACCAGTAATGGCGACCAAGACCATCGACCATGCCTTCACAGCCCGCTCCAAAACGGGCGCTGCGTTCGAGCCGACCTATTCCGGCGCGCTGTCGTTCATGCGGCGCAAATACACGAAGGACGTGAAGGGCGCGGACGCGGTCGTGTGGGGCATTCCGTTCGACGCCGCCGTCACCAACCGGCCAGGCGCGCGCTTCGGGCCGCAGGCTATACGCCGTGCCTCGGCGATCCTCGACAACGATCCCCAATACCCGTTTTCGCGCGACCTGTTCGAGCACCTCGCGGTGATCGATTATGGCGATTGCCTGCTCGACTCAGGCAACCACCAGAAGACGCCGGGCACGATCGAACGCGAAGCGGCCAAGATCCTGAAGTCCGGCGCCTTCCTTTTGACGCTTGGCGGCGACCATTTCGTCACCTGGCCGCTGCTCAAGGCGCATGCCGCCATCCACGGGCCGCTCGCCTTGGTGCAGTTCGACGCGCATCAGGACACGTGGGAGGACGACGGCAAGCGCATCGACCACGGCTCCTTCGTCGGCCGCGCGGTCAAGGAAGGCATCATCGATCCCGACCGGTCGATCCAGATCGGCATCCGCACCCATGCGCCCGACACGTTCGGCATCAAGATCCTCTACGGCCATGAAATCGAGGAGATGCGTGCATCCGACATCGCCTACGCCATCGTCGACCGCACCGGCGGCAAGAAGACATATCTGACATTCGACATAGACTGCCTTGATCCAGCCTATGCGCCCGGCACCGGCACACCGGTTGCAGGCGGGCCGTCCTCGGCGAAGATCCTGTCGACGCTGCGGCAGCTCAACCAGGTCGATATTGTCGGCGCCGATGTCGTGGAGGTTGCGCCGGCCTATGATCACGCCGATATAACGGCGATTGCCGGCTCGATGGTGGCCATGCAGTATCTCGGCCTGCTGGCGGAGCGGAAGGCCCGGCTCGAAGAGCTGAACAACGGCAACCACAACGGTGCCGCGGTGAATCATGGTAACGGCATATAGTCTTGAGATTTCAGGGAATTTGATCAGGCAATGAAACCGAAAATCTTCATCGACGGCGAGCACGGCACCACCGGCCTGCAGATCCGGGCGCTGCTTGCCGAGCGCGGCGACTTGGAGATCATTTCCATTCCCACCGAGCGCCGCAAGGAAACGGCCGCACGCGCCGAATTCCTCAATGCCGCCGATATCGCGATCCTGTGCCTGCCGGACGATGCGGCGAAGGAAAGCGTCTCGCTGATCACCAATGACAGCACCAAGGTCATCGATGCGTCGACCGCGCATCGCGTTGCCGAGGGCTGGGCGTATGGTTTCGCTGAAATGGACAAGGATCAGGCGAAGACGATCGCCTCGGCCAAGCGCATCGCCAACCCCGGCTGCTGGCCGCAGGGACCGATCGCGACGCTGCGGCCGCTGGTCACCGCCGGCCTGCTGCCGGCGGATTTCCCGATCACCGTCAACGGCATTTCGGGCTATTCGGGCGGCGGGCGGCCGATGATCGAGGATTATGTCGCCAAGGGCGAGGATGCCTCGGAGTTCCTGCCCTACGGCCTCACCCTGCAGCACAAGCACGTGCCGGAACTGCGAGCCTATGCGAAGCTGTCGCATGACCCGATCATGCAGCCGGCGGTGGGCAATTTCGCCCAAGGCATGATCACCGTGGTGCCGCTGCAGCTCGGCGGCCTCGATCATGTGCCGACCGGTGCCGAGCTTCATGCCGCGATTGCCGACCATTTCGCCGCGATCAAGGGCGGCCTGGTCGAGGTGGCGCCTTATGCGCATCTGGAGCGCATGCCGGAAATCGACCCCGAGATCTACAACGNCTGGTCGAGGTGGCGCCTTATGCGCATCTGGAGCGCATGCCGGAAATCGACCCCGAGATCTACAACGGCACCAACCGCATGAAGGTCTACGTCTTTGCCAACGACAAACGCGCGCAGGCACTGCTGCTGGCGGTCTACGACAATCTCGGCAAGGGCGCGTCGGGTGCCGCCGTCCAGAACATGGACCTGATGCTCGGGCTCTAAAGCGCGTCGCGTTTGAACGGATTCAGGCGACGCGCTTTAGATCTTTGTGTCTATGCATGTCGTTCTCTCAAAACCGGGGCCACTTTTGAGCGACATGCATTAATGGACGCACCAGCCTTCCCGGCGCGCTGGAACGTCAGCGCGCCAGAACTCATCGCCGAGACGTTTTCGAGCCGCATCTGGAAGGTGCGGCGCGAGGACGGCTCGCCGGCCGTCGTCAAGGCGCTCAAGCCTTTCGACGACGTCGCCGACGAGTTGCGCGGCGAGCACTTCCTTGCCTGGCGGCGCGACGAAGGCGCGGTGCGCCTGCTGGCGAAATTGCCGAACGGCTGTTGTCCAACCCTCACGATGTCAGGCCGCTCCACGGCGACCTGCACCACGAGAACATGCTGCATGGCCCGCGCGGCTGGCTGCTATCGATCCGAAGGGCGTGCTCGGCGACCCCGGCTTCGACGCCGCCAACATGTTCTACAATCCGCTCGATCGTGATGCACTCTGCCTCGATCCGGAGCGGATCGCGCATATGGCCGAAGTCTTTGCCACGACGCTGAAGCAGACACCCGCAGCGATGCTGGACCACGCCATCGCCTATGGCTGCCTGTCCGCGGCCTGGCATCACGAGGACGACAACGCGGTCGAGGAGAACCGCGAACTGTCGATAGCCGCGGCGATCCGGACGGTGCGGGCCACTTTCTAAGTCCGTGGACGGGAGCGGTAATCGCTTGCCGACGCCGACAAGGCTGCCAAGGCAGCCCAGAGCCAGTCCACCCCATCCGCCGCCACCTTGCGCCAGGCGGAATTCGACGGCGAGAAGACCACGCAGTCCAACGAATTCTGGATGTGATCGACCGATCGGCTCGCGATCAGGTCCGGAGCGCAACCTGGTGCGGCAGGGGGTAAGCACCCTTGGTGCCGCGCCAATGCGCGGCGGCAAAGCCCAGCACGATCAGCGCAAAACCCTGGTGCGTCAGCGCCATATGCAGCGGCACCTGCATCAGCAGCGTGCCGATGCCAATCGAGGCCTGCACCAACACCAGCACAAACAGCAGCGTCGCGCGGCGCGCATGGGTTGAGCCCGGCAGCCGCCGACGCGTCGCGATCATGTGCCAGAGCGCGACGGCGAAGACCGTGTAGGCGCCGAGCCGGTGGACGAACTGCACCGTCTTCGGGCTCTCGAAGAAATTGCGCCATGCCGGCTCGAGGATCAGCAGATCACCCGGGATGATCCTGCCGTCCATCAGCGGCCAGGTGTTGTAGCTCATGCCGGCATCGAGGCCGGCGACCAGGCCGCCGAGATAGATCTGGATCAGCGCCAACAGTACGATGAAGCCGGCCAGGCGCTGCGTCGAGCGATCGGCAGCGGGTTCGGAATGCGGCGCCAGCCCACGCGCCACGATCATGGTGGCGGTGAAGATCAGCGCTGCCAGCGTCAGGTGCGTCGCCAGCCTGTACTGGCTCACCGACACGCGGTCGACCAGGCCCGAGGCCACCATCCACCAGCCGATGGCGCCCTGCAAACCGCCGAGGAGCAGAATCCCGACCAGTTTGGGGCCGAGGCCGCGCTCGATGCGGCGCGTTGCCCAGAAGGCCAGCAGCGGCACCGCAAAGACCAGGCCGACGCTGCGTGCCAGGAGGCGATGCGCCCATTCCCACCAGAAAATCGACTTGAACGCCTCGATGCTCATGCCCTTGTTGAGCTCGGTGTATTGCGGGATCTGCTGATAGCGCTGGAATTCCTCTTGCCACTCGGCATCGTTGAGCGGCGGGATGACGCCATGGATCGGCTGCCATTGCGTGATCGACAGGCCGGACTCGGTAAGGCGGGTGGCGCCCCCGACCAGCACCAGCGCGAACAGAACCAGAAGCACGACATAAAGCCAGCCGCGCAGCAGTGCGCGGTTGTGCAGGTCGCGGTCGCGGGCCACGTACGGCGCGGCGGCTGAAATGGCAGCCATGATCTATTCCCGGCAGGTTGAGGTCGCGGATTGGTGGACCATCGCACCCGTGCTGGCAAGGCCGTCCGGCGCGGCACGCCGTCGCGCCGTCCGCCGCGGGTTGCGCGTGCCCCGCGTTCGGCTTAAGCGAGTGCAATCAACGAGGCCAAGCCATGCCCATTCGCCTGAAAAAGCTGATCGGAATGTTCCTGCTGGTGGCACTGGTCATCATCTATGCGCTGGTCGCCTCGATCTTCGCGGTCGCCCGGCTGTCGGAGTCCGGCGCGCTGGTGCAGTTCCTGTTCTTCCTGTTCAGCGGCCTGCTCTGGGTGCTGCCGGCGATGGGCATCATCAAATGGCTGATGCTGGAGCCGCGGGCCAAGCGCTGAGACTTGGCCTGGCCTAGCCAGGCAAACCCTCAGATCGTCACGACCATCTTGCCGGCATTGGCGAGCGGCGTCGTCACGCCCGACAGCATGGTGCGGATGTGGGCGAGGCTCTGGTAGCGGCCGTTGACCGAGAGGCGCGGCAAGGCATGCGGGAAGCCAGCGTGCTCGGCGCGCAGCACGCCGTGGCGGGTCGTCACCGCGGAGGCATAGCCGGCATCACGGGCAAAGCCCACTTCGCGGCAGCCGACGGCACTGGCATAGCCATAGGGATAGGCGAAATGACGGGGCTCGGCGCCAAGCTCAGCCCCCAACATGTCCTTCACAGCGCCGATCTCGTGCCGTGCGCCGGCCTCGGAAAGCCGCTTCAGATTGCTGTGATTGATGGTGTGGGCACCGATCGTCACCAGCGGGTGCGCCGCGATGGTGCGGATCTCATCCCAGTTCATCAACATGCGCCGGCGCGACGCATCCACGTCGATGCCATTTGCACTGGCCAGTTCGCGCAGCACGGTCCGCAAGTCTTCCTCGCGAACTTCGGTGGTGAAGTAGGTGTGCAGCCGGGCGATGGCCTGGTGTTTCCTGGCGGGGGTCTTGCAAGCGATCAGCACCGGGCCGTTCGAGGTCGCCAAGGTCAGGCTGTCGGACGCGTTGACGATGTCCTCGACCACGTCCCACCACAGATCGGCGGTGCCGTCGATCAGCCCCGGCGCGACATAGATGGTGATCGGCGCGCCGTGCTTTTCCAGCACCGGCAGAGCCTCGGTCAAATTGTCCCGGTAGGCGTCGTCGGCGGTGATGGTGGCGAACCGGCCACCCTTGCCGCCTGCCTTGATGCGCTCGATCGCCTCGTCCATCGAGACGAAGGCATAGCCGCCCGCCTTCATGTCGGCGATCATGGCGTCGAGAAAGCTGGGCGAGATGTTGAGGTGCCGGTTGACGCTGTGGGGCTTTTCCGGCGTCGCCGTCACGCGGTGCAGCATCAAGATGGCGCCGATGCCGCCGACAAACGGCCTGGCCAGCGGTGCGAGGCCGGTATAGCGGGCGACGTTGAGCGCCAGTTTCCGGATTGCCTCCCCGCCGTCGATCATTCATTCACCTTTTGCGCCTAGGCTGATCCAAGCACAGAATACGCCTGAGCGAACCCCCAAATCGGGATCAATACGCCCTAAGGATTGAGGTATGGTTGACGCATCGGCGTCATTTGACGGCAATCGGCTCACGGCGACTGAAGCCTCGCCACGGGCCCTGCCGAAAGATGCCGCGGGGCTGTCGGTCTGGGTTGCCGGCGCCGAAGCGCTCGCGGCCTATGCGGGGTTCTGCCGCTCTGCGCTCTGCGCTCCGGCACAGGGCGCGATATGGATCCTGAACTGGGCCGCGCAGGTCAGGCCCGATCCGATCGTCGCGACGCTCGCTCTCGAAGGCAAACCGGTGCTGGCGCTGGCGCTGGAGGTGACCCGCCGCGGCCCGTTCCGGGTCGCCCGTTTCATGGGCGGCAGGCACGCCAACGGCAATTTTGCCGCCGCCGACCCGCAATGGCTGGCCAGGGCGGATGTCGCGGCCATCCGGACGTTGCTTGCCGCCATTGCCAGGGCGCGCCCCGACATCGATCTCATCGCGCTGGAACGACTGCTGCCCGATCTCGACGGCGTCGCCAATCCCTTCGCATCGTTCGATCATTTTGCCAGCCCCAATCTTGCGCTGGCCGTCGATCTCGACGGCGGCTTCGACGCGTTGCTGGCGCGTGCGAGCGGCAAGCGCAAACGCAAGAAGCATCGCTCGCAGACACGCAAGTTCGAGGCCGTCGGCAGCCATCGGCGCATCACGGCCGCCACGCCGGAAGAGGTGAACAGGCTGCTCGACGCCTTCTTCGAGATGAAGGAATCCCGCTTCCGCAAGATGGGCATTGCCAACGTCTTCGGCGACGACCGCACGCGCGCTTTCTTCCGAGCATTGTTCGGCCAAGCCCTGGCCGAACAAAAACCCTCCTTCGTGCTGCACGGGCTGGAGGTTGCCGGCAGGCTGCGCGCCGTCACCGGATCGAGCTTTTTGGGCAAACGCGTGATCTGTGAGTTCGGAGCGATCTCCGAGGACGATCTCGCTCACACCAGTCCCGGCGACTTCCTGTTCTTCGACAACATCCAGGAAGCCTGCGAGACCGGCTTTGAGGTCTATGATTTCTCGGTCGGCGACGAGCCCTACAAGCGGCTGTGGTGCGATATCGAAACCCGGCATTTCGAGGTGCTGGTCCCGCTGACGCTGAAGGGCCGCGCGCTGGCACAGGGGCTTCGCCAGGGCACGCGGCTGAAGGCTTTCGTCAAGAACAGCCCGATGGTCTGGAAGCTGACCAAGATGCTGCGCCGCAAGGCCGCTGGGCAGCCGGCGCCCGCCCCCGTCGAAGACGACAGCTAGGCTTGCCGCGGCTTGCTTTCGGCAGGCCTCGACCTCGAAGCGCGGCGCCGATGCAAGCGACTGGCCAAGACCGGTCATCTCTGCTGAAATCCTTCGACCGCAACCGTCGCCGCGAAATGAACATCATGAAGCCGATCATCCGCGCGCTGTCGCTTGAAGAACTGGCGGTCCTCGTCGACTGGGCGGCTGCCGAGGGCTGGAATCCCGGCCTTGAAGATGCCGCGATGTTCCAGGCAGCGGATCCGGAGGGTTTCATCGGTGCCTTTGTCGGCAACGAAATGGCCGCCGCGATCTCGGCCGTGGCCTATGGGCACGATTTCGGTTTCATCGGTCTCTACATCTGCCGTCCGGACATGCGCGGCAAGGGTTACGGCAAGATGGTGTGGACCGCGGGCATCGACCGGCTGGCCGGGCGCACCATCGGGCTCGATGGCGTCGAGGAGCAGCAGGCCAACTACCAGAGCAAGGGATTCACGCCGGTCTACGAAACCATCCGCTACAGCGGGCGCCCCGCAGCCGCGCTCATCGGCACCGAGCGGCCTCGCATGGTGACGGCGCAACTGATGCCCGACATCATCGCCTATGACGCACTTTGCTTTCCCGCATCCCGGAGTTCCTTCCTGCGGCGATGGATGCAGCCGCCGCACCATGCGCTGGCGGCGATCACGCCGCGAGGAATGGCGGGTTATGCGGTGGCGCGATCCTGCCGCAGCGGCTTCAAGATCGGCCCGCTTTTCGCCGACGACATGCAGACCGCGGTCGGATTGCTCGAGGACCTGGCGAGCATATGCGAGGATGGCGACCTGAACATCGACGTACCGGCCGCCCAGGTGGATTTCATCGCGGCACTCGCCGCGGCGGGTTTCTCACCGACCTTCACCACCGCCCGCATGTACAAGGGCCCGCCGCCGAAGCTCGACGCCAACAGGATATTCGGCGTGACGACGCTCGAACTGGGATAGTCGGAAGCCTGCCTCCGGACAGCGGTTCCTTCAGGCGGCGGAACGGCGTCCCGGGGTACCCGGCGGTTCGTGGCCGATCGGCGTCACCAGCGTCACATCCGGGTAGCCGTTCTCGATCAGCTTGACCGCGGCCTGCGCCACCTCGTCGTCGGGCTCGAGCATGGACAGGAACACCTCGGTGGCATCGCCGCCCAGACGGCTGATGCCTTGTGCGTCGGCCGGTCCGCATTCGACCACCACCAGATCATAGGCCGTGGTCAGCGACTGCATGATGATCGGCAGCCGGTCGGCGGCGCGCATGGCGCGGACTGGATCGGCGGTGCCGACCGGAATGACGTGGCAGTCGGAATAGAGATCGGCATGGATCACGTCGCTGAACTGCGCCTGCGAAGCGAGCAGATCGGTGATGCCGGGGAAAAGCCCGCTGTCCAGCATCGGCCGCGAGGCGGCGCCCGAGGCGGTAAGGTCGAGCAGCAGGACGCGCAGGCCGGCGTCGGAAACCTCGCGCGCCACCAGGATCGCCGATGCGGCCGCCTCGTCGCCTTCGGGCGAAACGAATATGGCGCGCGCGGCCCCGCTCGCGATCAGCTTTTCAGCGGCCTTCTCGATGTCGATCTCGCCAAGCACCGAGCGCGGCCGCGCCGCCACAACAGGCTCGGGCTCTGGCACGGATTCAGTCTCGGCGACAGGCTCGGCAGCTGGCCGCGCCTCCGGATCCGAGATCGTTTCGGGGGGCCATGGCGTCTCGGCGGCACGGTTGGCGGGCTCGTTGGGGATTAGCGGTTCCAGGCGGCCGGATGGCTCGGAGCGAGCCGTCGCCGGCATCGCCACCTCATCGATCGGCTCGAAGCGGGCGCCACTGGCCGGGCGCATGGCACGGCCCGAAAAGAGTTCCTGCAACAGCGTGAGCACCGCCATCAGCAGCAACGAGGCCGCGAAGGCCGCGCCGACGATCGGCCCGATCTTGGGGAAATAGGCTTCCGAGGGCACCGAGGCTTTCGAGACGATCCTGGCGTCGACCGGCAGGTATTTGCGATCCTGGCGCGAAGCCGCTTCGCGGTAGTTGGTCAGGTAGAGTTCGAGCTGCTGGCGCTTGGCCGCCGCATCGCGCTGCAATGCGTCGAGATCGACCTGCTGTTCACCGGCCTGGGCCGACGCCGCCTTCAACGTGTTGACGTCGGCGACAAGCTGGTTCTCACGGGCCTTGGCGGTCTCGGCCTGCATCAACAGCCCTTTCATCACCTTCTGGGCCTCGCTGCGGATCTGTGCGTCGAGATCGGACAGCTGCGATTTCAGCGCACGAATGCGCGGATGATTGTCGAGCAGCGTCGTCGACAGATCGGCGATGTTGGTGCGCAGTTCGACCTGACGCTCGCGCAGACGCTGGATCAGGTCGGATGACAGAACTTCCGGCACGGCATCCAGCGAGCCGCCATTCTGCAGCGCCTTGCGCACACCGTCGGCTGTCGCTTCGGCCGCGGCGCGATTGGCGCGCACTTTCGACAGTTCGCTCGACAGTTCCGAAAGCTGCTGGGTGGCGAGCACCGAATTGTTGCCGCCCATCAAAAGATCGGACTGCGCGCGATAGGACGCGACCTTCGCCTCGGCATCCTTGACCTGCCGCTGCAGGGCGGCGATCTCCGGCGCCAGGAAGTCGGCGGCGGCGTTGTTCGATTCGAGCTTTGCCGCGCCCTGGCCGGCAATATAGGCGGCGGCAATGTCATCGGGTATGGCGGCCGCGAGCTTTGGATCCTCCGATGAGAACTCGATGGCGATGATGCGGGTCTTCTCGACGCCATAGACGTTGAGCTTTTCGTGCATTTTCTTGAGCACGCGTTCTTCCGTCGGAATTTCCATCGGGTCGCTTTTCAATCCGACCAGCACCAAAAGGCGGCTCAGCGGCGACATGTCGAGCGCATCGTTGAACTCTGGCAGTTTCTCCAGGCCAAGCTTCTGCGCGACCTGCTTGAGGATTTCGTTAGAGGAAATGATCTGGACCTGGGTGGCGACGCCCTGTTCATCGAGAATCGGCTTGTCGGGGTCGCTGTTGTTGCTGGCCGGCCGCGTGTACACGGATTCGCGCGGCACGATCTCCACCTGAGTCTCCGCCTTGTAGTGCCGGGTTGCCAGCGACGCCAAGGCGAAGGCCAGCCCCGTCACCACCAGAACGACAAGCACTGTACGCAGCCAGCGCCTCGCCAGGCTGGCGAAGAGCTGCTTGAGGTCAACATCGACATCTGCGGCCGCGGACTGAACGGACATGCATCCCTACTCCGAAACTGGATCAGGATGCACCGTAAACAACTATGGTAACTCAGCCGTTAAGACCAAGGTAAGCTCTCGTTAGGACTTGCTGGCGAGCGGCAAGAAAAAAACGATAAAATACCAAAATCCCTGTCGGCGCGGACGGTATCGGCCGGCTCCTTTACCGGCCATTAACCCTAACAGGATGATAACGAGCCTCGATATCAGATGTTTGCTGCGACGCCGCAGCGGCCAGTCGAAGGTACGTGTCCGGTCATGAAAAGCACTGCTTCCCTCTTTCGCGCGCTGCTTGCCGTATCGATGCTTGCCGGCTGCTCCAGCTACCGGCCGACGCCGGCGGCCTTCCACGAGGTTCTCGACCAACCCTATCGTCTTGGCGCCGGCGACCGCGTCCGCGTCACGGTGTTCGAACAGGACGGGCTGACCAACACCTACAGCGTCGACCAGTCCGGCTATCTCTCTTTCCCGCTTGTCGGCGCCATACCCGCCCGTGGCCACACCGCGCAGCAGATGGAAAAGGAGATCGCCGACAAGCTGCGGCAAGGCTATCTTCGCGATCCCGATGTCTCCGTCGAGATCGATCGTTACCGGCCGATCTTCGTCATGGGCGAAGTGGGCGCCGCTGGCCAGTATTCCTACGTGCCCGGCCTGACCGTGCAGAAGGCCATCGCCATTGCCGGAGGCTTCACACCACGCGCCAACCAGGAGAGCGTCGACATCACCCGCGACATCAACGGCAAGGTGATGACCGGCCGCGTGGTCACCTCGGATCCACTGCTGCCCGGAGATACCGTCTACGTCCGCGAACGCCTGTTCTGACCGGCACCACGTGGCGGACAAGCTCAGGATCGTCCACTGCTTTCGTTCACCCGTTGGAGGAATTTTCCGGCATGTGCGCGACCTGACCGAAGCCCAGGTCGCCGCCGGCCATATGGTCGGCATCGTCTGCGATTCGACCACCGGCGGCGAATTCGAGGAGCGCCTGTTCGAGCAGATGAAGGACGTGCTGGCGCTCGGCATCCATCGCACGCCGATGCAGCGCCATGTCGGCCTGGGCGACCTCGCCTCGGCCCGGCGCACCTACAGGATCATCAAGGAATTGCAGCCGAACGTTCTGCACGGGCATGGCGCCAAGGGTGGTGCCTATGCCCGTCTGTTCGGCTCATTGTTGCGGGTATCAAGGTCTCGCGTAGCCCGCCTTTATTCGCCGCATGGCGGCTCTCTCCACTATGACGAGAGCACCGTCACCGGAAAGCTGTTCTTCGCGCTGGAGCGCATCATGGCGCGCTTCACCGATTGCCTGTTGTTCGTCTCCGACTACGAGCGGCTGACCTATCGCAGGAAGGTCGGCGAGCCGCCGATCCCGAACACGCTGGCCTACAATGGACTCCGCGCCACCGAATTCGAGCCAGTTGTCCCCAGCGCCGACGCGGCGGACCTGCTCTATATCGGCATGATGCGGGATCTCAAGGGACCCGACATCTTCATCGATGCCCTCGCCCTCGCCGGCCCCCGGCTCGGCCGCGCGCTGAGCGCGGTGATGGTGGGCGACGGCGACGACCTGCCGCGCTACCACGCACAGGTGAAGCGTCTCGGCCTTGAAGCCCATGTCCGCTTCCTGCCGCCGATGCCGGCCCGGGAGGCGTTTTTGCTGGCGGCGCTCGTCGTGGTTCCCTCGCGCGCCGAAGCCATGCCCTACATCGTGCTGGAAACGCTTGCCGCGGCAAGACCCATGATCGCGACCTCCGTCGGTGGCATACCGGAGATTTTCGGTTCAAACTCCCCTGCCTTGATCCGACCCGACCCGACCGAACTCGCCGACAAGATGAGCCAGGCGCTGACCGATCTTGCCGCCTACAGCAAGCTGATGCCCGACAATGCCAGCCTCAGGTCGCGCTTCGGAGCCGACGTCATGGCCGCCGAAATCGAGAAGGCCTACTTCGCCGCGCTCGACAAGTAGGCTCAGGCCCTTCCAAAGCCATGCGTTGTTTCAAGGGTTTCTTAGCTCTCTTTTGCTAATCACCCTGGGGAAGCTTGCGGACTGTTCCATGAATGAGATCGACCCCGCGCGCCGCTTTTCACCAGAAGCAGTGCGTAAACTCGACATCCCGGCCGATGGCAATGTGCCCGGCGGCATGAACGACGTTGCCCGGCAGGTCGCCTCGCAGTACCGGCGGGACACGATGTCGCCGATCATGGTCAGCGGTGTCCTGCGCATGGTCGAATTCGGGGTGCTTCTGGTTTCGGGGCTCTGCGTCTATTTCCACTATGTCGGGTTCTTCAACTATCTCGCCTGGCAATATCCGCTGACGATCGCCGCCGCGTCATTCCTGGCCGTGGTGCTGCTCGACGTCACCGACTGCTACCAGGTCGTGTCCCTGATGCGGCCCATCGCCAATTTCGGCCGCATCCTGCTGGTCTGGGCCGGCGCCTTCGCGCTGATGGCCTTGACGGCCTTCGCCATGAAGATGTCGCAGGACTATTCGCGCCTGCTGTTCGGCACGTGGTTCGTCGTCGGCTTCGTCTGCCTCTTCAGCCTCAGGCTGGTGATGTCGAGGCTGATCCGGCGCTGGGCACGCGATGGCCGCATGGAGCGGCGCGCCGTCATCGTCGGCGGCGGCAAGGCCGCGGAAGTCCTGATCCGCTCGGTCGAGAAGCAGCCTTACAACGACATCCGCATCTGCGGCATCTTCGATGACCGCAACGACAAGCGCTCGCCGCCGCTCGTCGCCGGTTATCCCAAACTCGGCACCATTTCCGAGCTGATCGAATTCGCCCGCATCGCGCGCATCGACATGCTGATCGTGTCGCTGCCGCTGACCGCCGAATCGCGCGTGCTGCAGCTTTTGAAGAAACTGTGGGTGCTGCCGGTCGATATCCGCCTGTCCGCGCATTCCAACGCGCTGCAGTTTCGCCCGCGCGCCTACTCCTACATCGGCTCGGTGCCGATGCTCGACATCTTCGACAAGCCGATCAACGACTGGGATTCGGTCGCCAAGCGCGCCTTCGACATCATCTTCAGCCTGATCGGCATCGTCGTGTTCTCGCCGGTGATGCTGGCCACCGCGATCGCCATCAAGCTCGACAGCAAGGGGCCGGTGCTGTTTCGCCAGAAGCGGCATGGTTTCAACAACGAGATCATCGAGGTCTACAAGTTCCGCTCGATGTACACGGACCGGTCGGACCCGACCGCCAAGCAGACGGTGACCCGCAACGACCCGCGCGTCACTCGTGTCGGCCGCTTCATCCGCAAGACCTCGATCGACGAATTGCCTCAGTTCTTCAACTCGCTTTTGGGCTCGCTGTCGCTGGTCGGTCCGCGCCCGCATGCGATCGCCGCGCAGTCGCACAACCTTCTCTACAACGAAGTGGTCGACGGCTATTTCGCCCGCCACAAGGTCAAGCCCGGTGTCACCGGCTGGGCGCAGATCAATGGCTGGCGCGGCGAGATGGACACCAACGAGAAGATCCGCATGCGGACCGAATACGACCTCTACTACATCGAGAACTGGTCGCTGCTGTTCGATCTCAGGATCCTTTTCCTGACACCGATCCGCTTGCTCAACACGGAAAACGCCTATTGAGCGCGACCTCCTTCGAGCTGCCGCAGGCTGCCGTCAACGCCAAGCTGATCGCGATGATCTCTTCGGGGGCGGTCGTGCTGGGCATCCTGCTGTCCGGTTTCGTCATCAGCGAACCGGCGCCCTATGAACTCTATATGGCCGGGCTGATCGCCATCTGGGCTCTCTTCGGCCTGAGGATTTCCCGTGCGGCCCTGCCGCTGCTGGTGCTGCTGGTGACGATGAACATCGGCGGCATGATTTCGATGTCGCAGATGGCGGATCTCGCCAACACGCCGCTCTACCTCGCCGTGTCGCTGTTCCTCGCCTTCAGCGCGGTGTTCTTCGCCTCGGTGACAGCCACGCAGCCAGGCCTCTACCGGCCGATCTTCATTGCCTATGTGATCTCCGCGGTGATGACCTCGCTGCTTGGCATAGCCGGCTATTTCCACGCCTTCCCCGGCGCCGAGATGTTCACCAAATACGACCGTGCCGCCGGCGCCTTCCAGGACCCGAACGTGTTCGGGCCGTTCCTGGTGCTGCCCGGCATCTACCTGCTCTATCTGATCCTGACCGGCTCCGTTTCGCGCATGCCGCTGCTGGCGGTGCCGCTGCTGATCATCACCGCCGGCATCTTCTTCTCGTTCTCGCGCGGCGCCTGGGGCATGTTCGCGGTTTCGGCGGTGCTGCTCACCGGCTGCCTGTTTCTGCAGAGCGCCAGCGGCATGTTCCGGCTGCGCGTGGTGATCATGACCGTCGCCGCGCTGTCGCTGCTGACGATCGCCATCATCGTCATCCTGCAGCTGCCCGGGGTGTCGGAAATGTTCTCCAACCGCGCGCACCTCGAACAGAGCTACGACACCGCCCGCCTCGGCCGCTTCGCCCGCTACGCGATCGGTTTCCAGATGGCGATGGAGCATCCGTTCGGCATCGGGCCGCTGGTCTTCGGCACGATCTTCGGCGAAGACACCCACGACATCTGGCTGAAGATGCTGATGGACTATGGCTGGATCGGCTTCGTGTCGTTCCTGACGCTCGTCCTGTGGACGATCGCAGCCGGGTTCCGCATCCTGCTGCGCGACCGGCCGTGGCAGCCCTATCTCTTGTGCGCCTATGTCGCCTTCATCGGCAATGTCGGGCTTGGCACCTTCATCGACATCGACCACTGGCGCCATATGTACCTGCTGCTAGGCCTGATCTGGGGCGCCATCGCGCTCGAATACCGCCATCAGCGGCTGTTGCGGGCGGTATTGCGGACGCAAGACGGCAAGGGTCGCGGCGATTTGAAATTTGGCTGATCTGGCCGGCGATGGCCAGGGCGGACTTTGGGGGAAGTCCTGCTTCGAAAATGGTCGGAGTGGCCGGATTCGAACCGACGACCCCTTGACCCCCAGTCAAGTGCGCTACCGGGCTGCGCTACACTCCGGACCGGTCGCGATGTATCGTGATAACCCCGCTCGGGTCAACCGAAATTCGGCGACCATCATGCTCATACGGTTGATGCGACAGCTCTGCCCGTCGCCACTCTATCCCTGGCAGACATCGACCCACTCTGCGCCTGTAAGCTCAACCATCCTCCGCGGCGCAATCCGCACGGCGGCGTTGGTGGCGCCGGCTGCAGGCACGACCTCTTCGAATTCGCGCAGCGACACGTCGCAATAGACCGGCAGCGGCGCCGGCAGGCCGAACGGGCAGACACCGCCGACCGGATGGCTCGTGGCGGCGACGACTTCCTCCGCGTCCAGCATGCGCGGCTTGCCGGCGAACTGATCCTTCAATTTGCGGTTGTCCAGCCTTGCGATGCCGCTGGTCACAACCAGCATGGTGCGGTCGCCGACGCGAAGGCAGATCGTCTTGGCGATCTGCGCCGGCAAGACGCCATGCGCCTGCGCCGCCAGCGTCACGGTCGCCGAACTCGCTTCGGTGACGATGACCTCGATATCGGGCGCATGAGCGGCGAAGAACGCACGAACGGATTCCAGGCTCATATCGAAAACCCCCAGGGTTCAAGGATGCCGCGCGTATAAACACGTGCGATTTGCAAGTCGGCAAGCCCGGTCGGCGGCAAAACCCCTATGGCATCAGCAAGAAACCCGCCAAGGGGCCTTGGCGGGTTTCTCGGGCATGCCTGGCACTGGTTTATGCCAGGGGTCGGCCTTGTGCGGCCGGAGTGGTGGCTGCCGAAGCAATGAGAGTGTCCTGAGGAAGCCGAAGCGCGGACGCAATACGACGCAGCTTCGCCGGATCGGCTGCCCTGCCGTTCTCGATGTCCTCGATTTCGTCGACCGACAGGCCGCACGTCAAGGAAAGCTCTTCCAAACTGTATCCGCGGGTTTCCCGCATGGCCTTGAGGGCACTGTAATCTTGCCCGATCTCACTGGCTAACGGTTCGGAGAGGGCATGGCTTTTTGCATTTTTGGGCATTGGCAACTCCGTTGGCTGAAAGAGTTTGATCAAAATGGGATGTTGCCTGAGACGATGGGAAGATGCCCGCTCGACGGCGATTTGCCAAGTCCCAAAAAGACCGTCACGCTATCGTGAAGCAGGGGGTCCGCGCGGCGCCCCGGCCACCTCGTCCCGATCAAGTTGTTTTGAACGCCGAACCACCCTTTTGCTCGGCATTTTGGCCACGCCCATTCGTTGTCCTGGCGTTGCTGGCATGAAAGCCGATCGGCTCCTGCCAGCCTTTTCCTGGCCAGCCTTTTCCTAGAAGGACATACGCAAATGAAGCTCAAGACATCCCTCCTCGTGCTCGGCACGATTTCCATGCTTTCCGGCGCTGGCGTGGCTGCCGCCCAGGCAGCGGATGCGTTGCGCGTGCGCGGCACGGTCGTCAGTTTCGAACCATCGCTGCTCACGGTCAAAACCCGCCAGGGTGAAACCTCGGCGATCAAGCTCAATGCCGGCTGGAAGGTTTCAGGCGTCGCCAGCGCCTCCATGAAGGACATCAAACAGGGCGATTTCCTCGGCATCGCCTCCGTCTCGAAGGCGGATGGCGGCAGCGGCGCGCTGGAAGTGGTGGTCTTTCCGGCGGCCCTGAAGGGCACCGGCGAGGGTGATCGGCCATGGGACCTGCAGCCGAACAGCCGCATGACCAACGGCACCGTCGCCGACGTCACCGACATCAACGGACGAGCCGTCACGCTGACCTACGACAACGGGCAGACCAAGAAGATCTCTATACCCGACAGCACGCCTGTCGTGACCTTCGCCCCGGCCACGCCGACCGATCTCAAGCCAGGCGCAACGGTCTTCGTCACCGCGCAGCGCGAGACTGACGGCACGCTGAGCTCCAGCCGCGTCGTGGTGGGAAACAAAGGCGTGGTACCGCCGATGTAGTGGAAACCCGCAGCAAAACGCGGCTTTAGGCCTGCGCGATGAAGACGGCGAAAGCCTGGATTTCCTGGAAATAGTCCAGAAACAAGATTCTACAATCGGGAAATACTGACGAAAAAATCAGGGAGCGTAATCGCCATCGCGGCGGTCGGGTTGTCGGCCCGTTTCATACCTGTCCGCGAAAAGAAGGAAACGATCCATGAAGAAGTCCCTCCTCTCCGCCCTCGGGCTTGCAGTCGCGCTTGCTTTCACGGTGCCGGTAATCGGTGCAACAAGCGCTGATGCGGCCCCGATGGCAAAGCATCATCGTCATCACCATCATCATCGCCACCACCATCGCTATCACCGCCACCACCACCATCACCACCACATGAAGAAGATGGGCAACAAGGCCTAAGTACCGGGATTGCCAATGAGAAGACCGGCCTTGGCTTGCTTGTTCAAGGCTGGTCTTCTCCTGGTTCAAGAGGCTCGATTGCGGGCCGTATCGATCCGGCGTTCGCCGGCGAGATCGGGCGGCTCTGGCGGTTCGACCGATCCGCGTTCCTGCGGCGGCGCCACAAAGGTGCCGTGGCCCTCTATGCCGACGCACTTCGCGCTCGGCTTGCGTGGACGCGCATCAGCGCCGGCTGAACAGCAGGCTGGCTACCAGGCCGAGCACCACAAGACCGACCGCCGCGGCCGCCGCCGGATGGTCACGGGCCGATTTTTCGATCACCCTGCCCTGCTTGCGGATCGCCGGCATGGCTTCGCGCAGGCGTCCGGCCAGATCTGAATAGGTGTCGAGCGCGGCGTCACGACCGTCTTCGTAATAAGCGCCGCTCCGTTGGGAGACGGCCTTTTTCAACGCCGCCAATTCCCTGGAGAGGGCCGCGACCTGCCTGTCGAGGTCAATGTCCGAAAGGGTCGAGAACGATGCCATGACGTGCTTCCTTCATTTGCAGAAGGAAACGTAACGCCTCACCCGCAGGCGGGTTCCGGTTTGCCCACCGGAGCCCTCGTGCGCCGGTCAGCGCACCTGGTCGAGCAGGCGCTTGCATTCCAGGAGGTCGAACAGCGCCTCCTGGAGCAGCGCGCGGTTGTCGCGCGAGAGTTTCGACGCGTCCGGCTGGACCGGACCTTCCTCATCGCCCTTGCCGAGGCCGAAGAAGCGCCGGCTGGGCTTGACCCTTGGCTGGCCAACCAGTTCATCGTCCCCGCCGCGTGGCTGCGCCGCCGGCGTCAGCGGCACCTGGTCGGCCTGCTTGCGCTGCGAGATCGCCTCGACGGCGGCCATGTCGCCATTGCCGATGGCGACCAGGAAATGATTGCCGTTTTCGCGCAGCAGCTTCTGCACGCCTTTGATCGTGTAACCCTGATCGTAGAGCATGTGACGGATGCCCTTGATCAGTTCGACGTCTTGCGGGCGGTAGTAGCGGCGGCCGCCGCCACGCTTCATCGGCTTGATCTGGTTGAAGCGCGTCTCCCAGAAACGCAGCACATGCTGTGGCAGGTCGAGATCTTCGGCGACCTCGCTGATGGTCCGGAAGGCGTCAGGGCTCTTGTCCATGGGCGAAATCCTCACGCTGGAGCGTGATCCGGAACGGTCTTCAGACGGGATCACGCTCAACCAAGAGAAAGCTCATTCCGTTTGCACGGAATGGATCTTACGCAGAACACCAATCCGGCCATGCTGCCGAATCGGGCCTTATTTCAGCGGTTTGTGAAACAATATTCAAGCCCGGTGTCATGGCGGGGCCGGTTTTCAACCGTACAATGGACGCACCTTGGGAGGCCTACTTGCCGCCCTTGGCCTTGCTGTTCTGGTGAGAACGCAGGATGCGGTTCTTCAGCACGTTCGACGACTTGAAGGTCATTACCCGGCGCGGCAGGATCGGCACCTCTTCGCCCGTCTTGGGATTGCGCCCGATACGCTCGTTCTTGGAGCGGACATGGAATGTCGCGAATGACGATAATTTCACCGTCTCGCCACGAACGATGGCTTCGCAGATTTCATCCAGCACCGCTTCGACGAGCTCCGCGGATTCAGTCCGCGACAGACCGACCTTTCGGTAGACGGCCTCGGCAAGGTCGGCGCGCGTAAGTGTCTTTCCCCCCATGCGACCGTCCCATCAGTTCAAACATAAAATCGGCACAACAGCCGCAGAGCCTAAGTAATTGATCCGGCAAGGTCAAGGACCGAAACCGGACCGTTTGGCAACTTACCAACGAACCAGAACAGCGCCCCAGGTGAAGCCGCCGCCCATCGCTTCCAGGAGCACGAGGTCACCCTTCTTGATGCGGCCATCGGCAACGGCCACCGACAACGCCAGCGGTACGGAAGCAGCCGAGGTGTTACCGTGCAAATCGACGGTAACCACCACTTTTTGGTCATCTATCCCGAGCTTCCTGGCGGAAGCGTCAATAATTCGTTTATTGGCCTGATGCGGCACGAACCAATCCAGGTCGGCGGCCGTGATGCCGGCGTCCGCGAAGGTCGCCTCGATGACGTCGGTGATCATGCCGACCGCATGCTTGAAGACTTCGCGGCCTTCCATGCGGAGGTGGCCGACCGTTCCCGTGGTCGATGGGCCGCCGTCGACAAAAAGCTTGTCCTTGTGCGCCCCGTCGGAGCGCAGGCTGGCCGCCAGAACGCCGCGGTCGGCGATCGTGCCGCTGCCCTCCCCGGCTTCCAGAACCAGCGCGCCGGCGCCGTCGCCGAACAGCACGCAGGTCGAGCGATCGCTCCAGTCGAGAATGCGTGAAAAAGTCTCCGAGCCGATCACCAGCACGCGCTTGGCCAGGCCGCCACGGATGTAGAGATCGGCCGTCGTCACCGCATAGACAAAGCCGGAGCACACCGCCTGCATGTCGAAGGCAAAGCCGTGATGCATGCCAAGCCGGTTCTGGATGTCGACCGCGGTGGCAGGGAATGTGTTGTTGGGCGTCGAGGTCGCAAGCACGATCAGGTCGATATCGTCCGGCGTCAGCCCGGCATCGGCTAGTGCCGCGCGCGCCGCGGCCTCACCCAGGGAAGCCGTCGTCTCGTCGTCGGCCGCGATGTGGCGCTGGCGGATGCCGGTGCGCTGGGCAATCCACTCGTCCGAGGTTTCGACCATGCCTTCGAAATCGGCATTCTTCATGATGCGGTGGGGCAGCGCGGCACCGGTGCCGCGCACGACTGATCTGATCAAAGTTCTTTCCTATTCCTTCGCGTCGATAACGACGTCGGATTTCCTAGATGTCAGGGCATGCGGGTTGCGCGCATGAAACAGGTCCAGGTCGGCCTCGATGCGGTCGAGCAGATTGTTGCGGACCATGTCATAGCCAAGTTCGATCGCGGCGGCGAAACCGTCCGAATCAGCACCGCCATGGCTTTTGACGACGATGCCGTTCAAGCCCAGGAAAACGCCGCCGTTGGAGCGGCCGACATCCATCTTTTCGCGCAGCCGATCGAAGGCGCCCTTGGCGAAGACGTAGCCGATCTTGGCCATCAGGGTACGGCTCATGGCGGCGCGAAGATAGCCTGCAATCTGGCGCGCGGTGCCCTCGGCCGTCTTCAGCGCGATATTGCCGGCGAAGCCTTCCGTCACCACCACGTCGACCGTACCCTTGCCGATATCGTCGCCTTCGACGAAGCCATGATAGTTCATCGAGGCCATGTTGGCCTCGCGCAGCATGCGCCCCGCTTCCTTGACCTCTTCCTGGCCCTTGATCTCTTCCACGCCGACATTGAGCAGGCCAACCGTCGGCCGGGCAACGCCGAACACGGAGCGCGCCATGCCGGTGCCCAGAATGGCAAAATCAATGAGCTGGTGCGCATCGGCGCCGATGGTGGCGCCAACGTCCAGAACCACGCTCTCGCCGCGCAATGTCGGCCACAATGCCGCGATCGCCGGGCGATCGATAGTGGCCATGGTGCGCAAGCAGAATTTCGACATCGCCATCAGCGCACCGGTGTTGCCGGCGGAGATGCAGGCGTCCGCGGCGCCCGACTTGACCGCTTCGACCGCCTTCCACATCGACGATTTCCAGCGGCCATGGCGCAACGCCTGGCTCGGCTTGTCGTCCATCCTGACCGCGATTTCGCAGTGGATGAACTCGCTGACCTCGGCCAGCTTAGGAAATTTGGCCAGTTCGGGACGCACCAACTCCTCACGCCCGTAGATGACGAAACGGATGTCGGGACGGCGGGTCGCGACCGTCATGAGCGCCGGAATGACCACGGCTGGTCCGTGATCGCCGCCCATGGCATCGATGGAAATCCTGATCACGCGTTATTCATCTCACGGTTATCCGGCAGGTCGCTTTAGTGGTCGCAAAGGTTCGGCGAAAATAGCGGTTTTGGGCTTTCACACAACCGACTTTTCCGTCGCCGTCGCGGTTTTCAGGATTTTCCCAGCAAGGATCGCAGTTTTTGCTGAAATTCGTTCTCCGCCGGTTCGGTATCGCCGCCGGCATCCAGCGCCGCGCCCGACTTGCGCGGATAGGGGTCGATCGCCAGGCCGAAGAACTGTTCGGCGAGAGCCCCGACATCGATGGTGTCGCCGGAAAACGTTTCGGGACTGTCGGGTCCGTCCGCATCGAGCAGTATTTCGCCGCCGCCTTCGAACCCCTGCCGTCCAAGCTTGGAGTCCTCGGGCAGCAACAGTGCCTCGACCGGTTCATCGATATGGGCCTCGACGGGCTCGAGGGTGACGATGCAGGCCTGGGTGATGTCGGCCTCGACACGGCCGCTGACCTTCACGCCATTGCGCTTCCAGGAGACGACCAGTAGCTCGGCGCGATAGGCTTGGACGGATAGCAGCCCGTGCTCCTCGGCGAGCGCGGCGCGCTGCGCCGCGTCGGCCTCGATCACCACGGGCAGCCCCTTATGCGGCAGACGGGCGACATTTGCGCGGAAGGAAACCGGGCTTTGCGGATCGGCATGTTTCATCGATCAACCTCCCTTGCGAGCGGAAAAGCCACCGTGCCGGAAACGATTGATTCGGATGGCTGCGCGGCCAGTTGCCGACGGACATCGGCGACATAGTTGGCCAGTTGCGATGCCTGCGGCCACGTGCCGGCATCGGGCCGGATATTGCGGGCAAGTGCCGCGGTCAGCCCGTCGTGATCGTTTCTCTCCAGCGCATCGTCATAGGCGGCGGTGCGGCCATAATACATCTTGGCCAGTTTCTTCATGCGTTTGGGCACACCGACATCGCCAATGCCCAGTTCGCGCAGCGAATGATCGACGTCGAGGAAGAACTCGTCGATCAGCACCTGCGCGACCTCTTGCGCCGCGCCGCCCTCGCCGCGCAACCGATGCTGGAACAGGAACATGTGCAGCGAAAGCATCTCGAACCGGCCGAGAGGCGTGTCCGGCACATTCCACTCGGAATAAAATGCAGTCTGCCGCGCCGCCGCCACGATTTGTGCGTAAAGCGCGTCGGTGATGGCGCGGTTGGCGTGGCGTTCGCGGCCAAAAAGGCGCTGGAACATGGGGATGGTCTCCGGGGACCGTTTGTTGAATGGCCTTGTTGCAACGGCAAGCAAGCTGGTTTACCGGTTTTGCGGCCCAGCGCAAGTTGCGGCGATGTAATGGAGAATTGTTGTTGCGCGCGCTGAATTTCAAGTCGACCTTCACTTCCGGGCCCGCCGGCGCGATCTCGCTGCTGCTTGTCGTTTCGGCATTGTCGGCATGCCACACCAACAAGATGATCGGCGATCTCAGTCCGAGCGAGACGCTGACGCAAGGCTATGTCTACGATCAGCAGGCGGTCGATTCGGTGCCCGTCGGGTCCAGCCGCGAGCAGGTGCTTCTGGCGCTAGGCACGCCATCGACCACGGCCACTTTCGACAATGAGGCGTTTTACTACATCTCGCAAACCCGCAAACGCTATGTCGCCTTCGACAAGCCGAGACTGATCGACCAGAAAGTGCTGGCGGTCTATTTCGGCGATGATGGCCGCGTCACCCAGATCGCCAATTACGGCTTGAAGGACGGCAAGGTTTTCGACTTCATCTCCCGCACGACGCCGACTGGCGGCAAGGACCAGAACTTCCTCAGCCAGATCATCAACGGCGCCAGCAAGCTGGCGCCCGGCATTCCCGGCGGCGGTACTCCCTGATCTTCAGATCCTGCCTTCCCTTTGGGAGGGCAGCACCATCTCAGGCGACCAAAAGCCCGCGGGAGCGATCCTGCGGGTTTTTGTTTTGGTGCCAACAACCGGGCAAGCACCAGACGGCTGGATGGCCTACCCGCACACCCGATCGGCAAACCGTGACACCCGACAGGCTCTCCCAATAAAAATCCGCGGGGATCGCTCCCCGCGGATCTTCTTTTCAAAACGCTGGCCGCTCAGCCGTGCGCGAGCACGGCCAGCAGCAAGAGGGCGACGATGTTGGTGATCTTGATCGCCGGATTGACCGCCGGGCCGGCGGTGTCCTTGTAGGGATCGCCGACGGTATCGCCGGTCACCGAGGCCTTGTGTGCCTCGGAGCCCTTCAGGTGCTTGACGCCGTTCTTGTCGGTGAAACCGTCCTCGAACGACTTCTTGGCGTTGTCCCAGGCGCCGCCGCCCGAAGTCATCGAGATGGCCACGAACAGGCCGTTGACGATGACGCCGAGCAGCGAAGCGCCGAGAGCTGCGAAGGCGGACGCCTTCGAACCCGAGATCAGCAGCACGCCGAAATAGACGACGAGCGGCGCCAGCACCGGCAGCAGCGACGGGATGATCATTTCCCGGATCGCCGCCTTGGTCAGGAGATCGACCGCGCGTGCATAGTTCGGCTTGGAGGTGCCGGCCATGATGCCCGGATCCTCGCGGAACTGCTTGCGCACCTCCTCGACGATGGCGCCCGCCGCGCGGCCGACGGCCGTCATGGCGATGCCGCCGAACAGATACGGGATCAGGCCGCCGAAGATGAGGCCCGCGACCACGTAGGGGTTGGAGAGGTCGAAGGAGATTTCGCCCATGCCCTGGAAGTAAGGATATTTGTCGCCATTGGCGGCAAAGAACTTCAGGTCATTCGAGTAGGCGGCGAACAGCACCAGCGCGCCAAGGCCGGCCGAACCGATGGCATAGCCCTTGGTCACGGCCTTGGTGGTGTTGCCGACCGCGTCGAGCGCGTCGGTGGAGTGGCGCACTTCCTTGGGCAGGCCAGCCATTTCGGCAATGCCGCCGGCATTGTCGGTGACCGGGCCGAAGGCGTCGAGCGCGACGATCATGCCGGCGAGGCCGAGCATTGTGGTGACGGCGATCGCGGTGCCGTAGAGGCCGGCGAGCTGGTAGGTCGAGATGATGCCGCCGACGATGACGATTGCCGGCAGCGCCGTCGATTCCAGCGAGACCGCGAGGCCCTGGATGACGTTGGTACCATGGCCGGTCACCGACGCCTGGGCGATCGAGTTGACCGGGCGCTTGTTGGTGCCGGTGTAGTACTCGGTGATCACCACGATAAGGCCGGTCACCACGAGGCCGATCAGGCCGCAGATGAACAGGTTCTTGCCAGTGATGGTCATGCCGGCGACGGTGCCGACCTCGCCCCAGCCGAGCGTTGCCGAGGTGGCTACGGCGAGGCCGACGATCGACAGCAGGCCGGTGACGATCAGGCCCTTGTAGAGCGCGCCCATGATCGAGCCGTTGGAGCCGAGCTTGACGAAGAAGGTGCCGACGATCGAGGTCAGGATGCAGGCGCCGCAAATGGCGAGCGGATAGAGCATCGCGGCACCCAGGATGGCGGTGCCGCCGAAGAAGATGGCGCCGAGGACCATGGTGGCGACGACCGTCACCGCGTAGGTTTCGAACAGGTCGGCGGCCATGCCGGCGCAGTCGCCGACATTGTCGCCGACATTGTCGGCGATGGTGGCGGGGTTGCGCGGATCATCCTCCGGAATACCGGCTTCGACCTTGCCGACCAGATCGCCGCCGACGTCGGCGCCCTTGGTGAAGATGCCGCCGCCGAGACGGGCGAAGATCGAGATCAGCGACGCGCCGAAACCGAGCGAGACCAGCGAGTCGATGACGATACGGTCGTTGGGCTCAAGGCCCATGAAGTGGGTCAGGATGAGATAGTAGATCGAGACGCCGAGCAGGGCGAGGCCCGCAACCAGCATGCCGGTGATGGCGCCCGACTTGAAAGCGATGTCGAGGCCGGCGGCGAGGCTGTTCGATGCCGCCTGCGCGGTCCGCACATTGGCCCGCACCGAAACGTGCATGCCGATGAAGCCGGCGGCGCCCGACAGCACGGCGCCGATCAGGAAGCCGATCGCGGCGGTGATGGAAAGCAGCCACCAGGCGAGCACGAGCACGACCACGCCGACGATGGCAATGGTTGTGTACTGGCGTGCCAGATAGGCTTGCGCGCCTTCGCGGATGGCGGCGGAGATTTCCTGCATGCGTGCATTGCCCTGATCGGACGCGAGAACCGAACGTGTCGCCCAGATGGCGTAAAGGACAGAAAGCAGACCGCAGGCGATGACGGCGGAAATAATTGTCATTGCCGGATTTTCCTCGATTGATGGCCCAAAAGAACCCCTCCCTGGGCCGTTGAGACAAAGACCGGATCCGCGAGCGGAATCCGCCTCTTCGCAGCGGTGTATGCGAAACAGGGTCGCGAACGTCAAGATATTGTTCGTTTTTTGCCCGGCTTTCGCCCAAAAGACAAAAGCCGCGACGGTCCCGCGCGTGTGGTCTTTCATTTAGATCGATTGAAATGACGCAAGGGAATCATTGCGACGAGGCCGCCGGCCCCCTCAAGAGCTACTCCGCCTCGCGTCCCATGCGGCGTGCCGCGTAGTGCTCGACGGCCGACAGTCCGTCATAGATCAGCACGGCCAGTGCGGCCACGATCAGGCCGCCCTGCAGGATGAAGGCCAGGTTGTTCGACAACAGGCCGGCAATGATGACCTCCCCCAACGTCCTGGCGGCCACGGTCGAACCGATGGTGGCCGTGGCCAGGCTGATCACCACCGACAGCCTGATGCCGCCAAGGATGATCGGCGCGCTGAGTGGCAGTTCGACCTTGGTCAGCCGCTGCCAGCCGGTCATGCCGGCGCCGCGCGCCGCCTCGACGACGTTGGCTGGGAGCGTCGTCAGCCCAGTGAGCGCATTCTCGAAGATCGGCAGCAACCCGTAGAGAAACAGCGCGATCAGGGTCGGCTTCTCGCCGAAGCCGACCGCCGGCACGGCGAGCGCCAGTACGGCCACCGGCGGGAAGGTTTGGCCGATGTTGACCAGGCTGCGCGACAAGGGCAGGAATTCGGCGCCGGCCGGCCTGGTGACGAGAATAGCCAGGGCCACCGCGACGATGGTCGCAGCGGCAGTGGCGATCAGCACGGTGCGCAGATGCAAAAGCGTCAGCGTCAGCAGGCTGCCCTGGTTGTAGATCACAGGAGCGTTGTTTTCCGTCAGCGGTTTCAGCAGCGGCTCGAACCATCCAGGGCTGGTGACGAAGGCAACGAGCAGCACCACCAGGGCAAGCCTGAGCAGCAAAGGCAGCCAGGCCTTCATGCCGGCCTCGCCGCGCGCTTGACCAGCCCGTCCACCGTGACGCGGCCGAGCGGCTTTCCGTCGGCGCCTTTCACCGGCAGCGCCGGCCGGCCCGACCAGAGGAGTTCAGCCAGCGCATCGCGCTGGCTGGCATCGCCGGGGATCGCCTCGCCATCGGCGGCGCCCTTCTCCACGGCGTCGCGCACCCGCCCGAGCGACAACAGCCTGAATGGCCGTTCGCTGGCGCCGACCAGGGTCTCGACGAAGCTACTGGCCGGGTTTGCGAGGATCTCGGCGGGCTTGGCGTATTGCACGAGCTTGCCGGCATCCATGACGGCGATCTTGTCACCCATGTGTACGGCCTCCTCCATGTCATGGGTGACGAGGATGATGGTGGTGCCGAAGCGTTTCTGGATAGCCAGCAGGTCTTCCTGCGCCTTGGTGCGGATGATCGGGTCGAGCGCGCCGAATGGCTCGTCCATCAGCAGCACGTTGGGTTCGGCGGCGAGCGCGCGGGCAACGCCGACGCGCTGCTGCTGGCCGCCGGACAATTCGTGCGGGTAGCGCGGCCCGAATTCCCGCGGATCGAGCTGGTAGAGCGTCATCAACTCGTCCACGCGCGCATCGATACGGGCCTTGTCCCAGCCGAGCAGCACCGGCACGGTGGCTATGTTCTGGGCCACGGTTCGATGCGGAAACAAGCCATGGCCCTGGATGGCATAACCGATGCTGCGGCGCAGTTCGTAACCGGGCACCGAGCGATTGTCGGCGCCGTCGAGCTTGATGATGCCGGCGGTCGGTTCGACCAGCCGGTTGATCATGCGCAGCAGCGTCGTCTTGCCGGAGCCGGAGGTGCCGACAATGACCGCGATGGTGCGCGGCTCGATGACCATCGACACGTCGTCGACCACCGTTGTCGCATCGTAGCGCTTGGTAATGCCTTCGATCTCGATCATGCCGTTTCAACCCTGCGCTTGGTGGCGGTCATTTCGATCACCGCATCGAGGATGATGGCGGCGGCGAAGGCGAGCGCCACGGTCGGCACCGCGCCGAGCAGCACAAGGTCCATCGCCGTCTGGCCGACGCCCTGGAAGACGAACACGCCAAAGCCGCCGCCGCCGATCAGTGCGGCGATGGTGGCGAGGCCGATGTTCTGCACCAGCACGATGCGGATGCCGGTCAGGATCACCGGAAAGGCCAGTGGAAACTCGACGCCGAACAGGCGCTGGCGTTCGGTCATGCCCATGCCGCGCGCCGCATCGTTGGCGGCTCGCGGCACCCCGGCGAGGCCGACCACGGTGTTGGCCACCACCGGCAGCAGCGAATAGAGGAACAGGGCGACGAAAGCAGGTGCCGTGCCGATGCCGCGGATGCCGAGCGCGGCAGCCCCCGGCACATGCGTAGCGACCCAGCCGAGCGGCGCGATCAGCAGGCCGAACAGCGCGATCGAGGGAATGGTCTGGATGATGTTGAGCACATTGAGCACGCCGGCCCGCAGCCTTTCGACGCGATGGCAGAGGATGCCGAGCGGCAGGCCGACGACCACAGCGGCAAGCAGGGAGCCGAGCGCCAAGGTCACATGCTTGGAGCCTTCGGCCCAGAAACTGTCGGCGCGGTTGGCGTATTCCTTGAGGATTGAAAGGTCGTTCCAGGCCCCCGACACCAAAAGCAGGCCAATGGCCGCGGTGGCGGCGACCAGCACGCCAACACGGGCCGAGGGCGACAGGTTCAGGCGCGTCAGGACGTCCGCCAGCAAAAGCGTGAAGGCGAAGATGAGTATCCAGAAACCGGAGGCCGGCGACACCCGCGCAAACGTGTTGCCGGCCGGCGTGAGAAACGTGCCGGCGACGCCGACAAGCACCGCGAGCGCGGCTAGCGCCACCACGCTGGCGGCAAGACGCAGCACGAGCGGCGTCCTGAATAGTGCGATGAGCGCTGCCGCGACCACGATTGCCAAAAGCAATGGCCCGGTGATTGCCGGCAGCGCTTCGAGAATCGAGCGCGCCTGGCCGGGGACGATGCGGTTGGCGCGGAACGTGGCAAAGGGGGCAAGGAACGCCGCGTAGGCCGCGATCGCGGCGATGACCACGCCGAGCTTGTCGAAGCGCAGGGTCATGGTACGCGGCCGTGCAGAGCGGCGGCCCCTTTGCGCGAGGCGCCCCCCTCTGGCCTGCCGGCCATCTCCCCCTCAAGGGGGGAGATCGGATATCCTAACGGCTTTCGCCAATCTCCAGCGATGCAAGGTGAGTGCCGACGCCGATGCTGCCAATCTCCCCCCTTGAGGGGGAGATGTCCGGCAGGACAGAGAGGGGCGCCTCGCACCAACGTCGCTTCCGGGTGCGCTGACTACTTCAGGAACCCGTTCTTCTTCAAAAAGTCCTCGGCGACGCCCTTGACCGGCTCGCCGCCGACCTGCACGCGGCCGTTCAGTTCCTGCAGGGTGACGAGATCGAGCTTGGCGAAGACCGGCTTCAGCAGCGTCTCGATCTCGGGATGTTCCTTGAGCACGGATTCGCGGATGATCGGCGCCGGCTGGTAGACCGGCTGCACGCCCTTGTCGTCCTCGAGCACGACAAGACCGGACGGCGCGATGCCGCCGTCGGTGCCGTAGACCATGGCGGCGTTGGCCCCGCTGGTCTGGTTGGCGGCCGCGGCGATGGTCGCAGCCGTGTCGCCACCGGAGAGCGTGATCAGTTGCTCGGGCTTCAGCTTGAAGCCGTAGGTGGTCTGGAAGGCCGGCAAGGCTGCCGCCGAATTGACGAACTCCGCGGATGCCGCCAGCACCACCTGGCCGCCGCCAGCGACATATTTGCCGAAGTCGGAGAGCGAGGCGAGCTTGTTGGTGTCGGCCACTTCCTTGCGCAATGCGATCGCCCAGGTGTTGTTGGCGGGCGCCGGCGACAGCCAAACGATCTTGTTGGCGTCGTAGTCGAGCTTCTTGGCCGTCTCATAGGCCTTGGCGGCATCCTTCCACGCGGGGTCGTCGGCCTTCTCAAAGAAGAAGGCGGCGTTGCCGGTGTATTCGGGATAGATGTCGATCTCGCCGGCGGTGATCGCCTTGCGCACCACCGGCGTGCCGCCGAGTTGGATGCGGTCGGTCGTCTTGATATTGTTGGCGTTGAGTACGAGTTGGATGATGTTACCGAGCACGCCACCCTCGGTGTCGATCTTCGAGGAGACAACCACCTGGGCGCTGGCGGATGCCATGGTGATGCCTAGCGCCAACGCCGCGCTGGCCAGAACCTTGACTGAAAACATCGTGAAAATCCCTTGCTGTGAACCGTGATGCGGCGGCCGCATATGAGCATGGCTTCAACGGCCAGTCGGGGCACACGGTTTCATAACAATGGGCACAGGCGCAATATTTTTGTTGGGAAAGTCAATTTCGAGGCGACGCTGGCGATCTGGCGCCATCTGGCGGATAATGCAGTGACGGTGCGGGTGGCAAACACGGAGAGCGTGTCATGGCCATACACAAAGTCGGTTACCTCATCGGCAGTCTTGCCCGGGGATCCATCAACCGCAAGCTAGCGAAGGCGCTCGTTCAACTGGCTCCTCCGGAACTTGAGATGACGGAAATCCCTTTCAGGGATCTGCCCCTTTACAGCTACGACTACGACGCCGATTTCCCGCAGGTCGCCCTAGATTTCAAGCAGGCGATCGCGTCCGTCCAGGCCGTGCTGTTCGTCACGCCGGAGTACAATCGCTCGATCCCCGGCGGATTGAAGAACGCGATCGATTGGGCCAGCCGCCCCTATGGAAAGAATTCATTCGCACGCAAACCGTCCGCCGTCATCGGAACATCGCCGGGCGCCATCGCAACCGCTGTCGCCCAACAAAGCCTGCGCAGCGTCCTGAGCTTCTGCAACTCACCCCAGATGAATGCCCCGGAGGCCTATATCCAGTTCACCCCCGGACTGATAACGGACGACGGCGAAGTGACGGTCGAATCCACCGAGGACTTCCTGCGCAACTACATGGCTGAGTTCCACATGTTCATAGCGCGGGTGCTTCAGGTTCTGCCGCCGGACGCATAGCGTTCGGCTTCAGGTCGGGCGCGCGCTCGTCATCTTCAGCGCGCCCAGCGCCACGAAACAGAGCACGGCAACCGGGAAGATCATCCAATTCAGCATGGTCCAGCCCCAGGCGTTGTAGACCATGCCCGACATCAGCGAAGCGCAGGCGACGGAGCCGAACAGGACAAAGTCGTGGAAGCCCTGCACCTTGCCCTTTTCCGACGTCCGGTAGCTGGCCGCCACCATCGCGGTGGCGCCGATGAAGGCAAAGTTCCAGCCGAGGCCAAGCAGGATGAGCGCCGTCCAGAACTGCCATAATGCCAGGCCCGACAAAGCTACGGCACCACAGCCGATCAGCAGCAGCAGGCCGATGGCGACAATGCGTTCGGCGCCGAAACGATGGATCAGCGAGCCGGTGAAGAAGCTAGGCGCGAACATCGCCATGACGTGCCAGGAGATGCCCAGCGTCGCATCATCCTCCGACAGGCCGCAGCCGACCATGGCCAGCGGTGCGCCGGTCATGACGAAGCTCATCAGCGCATAGCTGCCGACCGCACAGAACAGCGCCGCGACGAAACGCGGCTCGGTCACGATTTCCGCCAACGGTCTTGCGTCGCTGTCGACGATTTCCACCCTGCCGGGCGCCCTCGCCGGCAGTTGCAGGAAGGACAGGATGATGGCGCCGGCCGCGGCAAGCGGCAGGATGGCGGCGAACGATCCGGCAAACATCACCGGCGCGAACAGTTCGCGGGTGAAGATGACGATCTGCGGCCCAAGGATGGCGGTGATGATGCCGCCCGCCAGCACGAAGGAGATGGCGCGCGCCTTGAACTCCGGTGGTGCGTTGTCGGCGGCGGCGAAGCGGAACTGCTGGACGAAGGCACCGCCGATGCCGATCACCAGCAGCGCGAACGCGAATAGCCAGAAACTGCCATGGAAAAGCGCGAAGGTGGCAACCAGGCCGCCAAGCGCGGTGACGACGGTTCCGGTCATAAAGCCGCCGCGCTGGCCCATCTTGCGGATGATGGCCGCGGCGGGCAGAGCGCCGAGCGCCACGCCAAGGTTGAAGCCGGTGATCGGCGCCGTCGCCAGCGATTTGTCGGCACCGAGCAGATATTGCCCGGCCAGCGCGCCCATGGAGATGGCAATGGGTGCCGCCGAGCCGATGATCGCCTGCGAGGCGGCGAGGATCAGCGCTGTGCGCCGCCCACCCTTGCCCACCTCGACGGCGATGGCTGTCACGATGCGTCCTTGCCGCGTCCCTCGCCGCGCACCCGGCGTGACACGCGGTCGAGCACGGCATTGACCAGCTTCGGCTCATCTTCCTCGTAGAAGGCCTTGGCGATGTCGACATATTCCGAGACGATCACCGCCACCGGCACGTCTTCCCGCTTCATCAGTTCATAGACGCCGGCGCGCAGAATGGCGCGCAGCGTCGAATCCAGCCTCGACAACGGCCAGTCCTCGGTCAGCGACTGGCGGATGATCGGATCGATGGTCTTCTGGTCCTCTACGACGCCCGTCAGGATGGCGCGGAACCATTGGGCATCCGCCTCGCGGTAGAGCGCGCCGTCCACTTCCTTACCAAGGCGGAATGCCTCATATTCGGCGGTGATCTCGAAGACGCCGCTGCCGGCGACATCCATCTGATAGAGCGCCTGCACCGCGGCGAGACGGGCAGCCCCGCGCTTGTTGGCGTGGCGCACCGCCGGCTGGCCGGGCGAAGTGGGCTCGCTCACGATTGCGCTCCCAGTTTTTCCTTGAGCGCGATCATGGTCAGCGCCGCACGTGCGGCAAAGCCGCCCTTGTCGCCTTCCGAGCGCTTGGCCCGCGTCCACGCCTGCGCATCGTTCTCGGTGGTCAGGATGCCGTTGCCGATGCAGACCGAATCCTGCACGGACAGGTCCATGAGCGCGCGGCTGGATTCATTGGCGACGATGTCGAAATGATATGTATCACCGCGAACGACGGTGCCGAGCGCAACGAAGCCGTCGTAATTCGTGCCGCCTTCCGCCGCGCCGTCCAGCGCGAAGGTGATGACCGCGGGAATCTCCAGCGAACCTGGAACGGTGACGACGTCGTAGGTCGCGCCCGCTTCATCGAGCGCGCTTGTCGCGCCATCAAGCAACGCGTCGGCAAGGCCGTCGTGGAAGCGCGCTTCGATGATAAGCAAGTGCGCCTTCGCCTTCGGGCGAATGAAGGCTTTGCCGTATTGGGAGGTACCAGCCATAAAAGTCTCCGGGGGGTTGCCGGTGACTTAGGCCGAAGCCGGGTTGATCGCAAGCGGAAGATTGGCGGAGGGCCGCCGGGCCTATCGATCCTCTCGCGTATGCCACAGGCGCAACACAGAAATTGTCGCGTTCTGTATTTCGTAACGAATTTCGTAGCTGCCTACCAAAATGCGGCGCACTTCTCGTGGCTCGAACTCTTCTAGTTTCTCACCGATGCGCGGATACTCGACTACCCGTGCCGGCGCGGCAGCAAGCGCCTGCACGGCGCGTGCGGCCGCCGGGCCATTTGCTGGCGCGAGAAAATCGTGGAGCCGGACCAAGTCGGACAAAGCCTTATTGGTCCATTTCAGCTCCATCAACGAGGCACCGGTAGTGGCTTGTCGGTGCCAAGACTCTCAGCCCACGCCTGCACGGCCTGGTGATCGATGACCCGTCCTGCATCCACATCGGCCAGTGCTTCAAGCGTGAGACGTCGGCGCTCCTCCTCCAAATCCACCCACGCGGAAAGAGCTTGTTTGATGATCCAGCCGCGCGGGCGATCGAGGCGAGCAGCTAGCTGATCCACCTTTTCTGCTAGCGGCAGCGGAACGTGAGCGGTGATTACTTTTGTGTCCATCTGAGCCTCACAATCAGACTTAATCATAGCGATTAATACTGACTAAGTCGAGGTTCAAGCAGGCAGCACTCAAAGTCCCTCTTTCGCCGCTTCCGCCAGCCGCGCGGCATAGCGGGCCATGGTGTCGATCTCGAGATTGACGCGGTCACCGACCTTGCGCTCGCCCCAGGTGGTCACGGTCAGCGAATGATGGATCAGCAGCACGTCGAAGCGGGTCCCCTCGACCTTGTTGACGGTGAGCGAGGTGCCGTCGAGCGCGACGGAGCCTTTCGGCGCGATGAATTTCGCCAGATGGCGCGGCGCTTCCAGCGTGAAGCGCACCGCGTCGCCCTCATCCTTACGTTCCACGATCTCGGCGGTGCCGTCGACATGGCCCGAAACGATATGGCCACCAAGTTCGTCGCCGATCTTCAGCGCCCGTTCGAGATTGACTTTGGTGCCGGATTTCCAGCCAGAGGCGGTGGTCAGCCGCAAGGCTTCCTCCCACGCCTCGACCTCGAACCAGCGCGCGTTCGAGCCGCTGTCGGGCAAAGCCGTGACCGTCAGGCAAACGCCGCCGCAGGAGATCGACGCGCCGATGGCGATGGTCGCGGGATCATAGGCGGTGTCGATGCGCAAGCCGACGCCTTCGCTCAGCGACTTGATAGCCGCGACGGTGCCGATATCGGTGACAATTCCGGTAAACATCGATGTTGTCTTCCCGTTTTGACCATGACCTTGTCCGAAAACCGGGTCCCACTTTTCGGGATCATGGTCTATCCCGTTTGACCATGATCTTGTCCGAAAACCGGGTCCCACTTTTCGGGATCATGGTCTATCCTGTTTGGCCATGATCTTGTCCGAAAACCGGGTCCCACTTTTCGGGATCATGGTCTAGAGGTCTCTAATCCACTCGGCGTAACCGTCTTCGCCGAAGCGCATCTCGCGCAGCTTGTGAAAGCCTGCCGGGATATGGTCAGCGTCGATGGGCGATGCAATGCCGCCCTCGCCGATCGCTTCCGGTCCCTGGAACAGCACGATACGGTCCACCAGCCCGTCGGCCAGGAAGGCGCTCGCCACCCTGGCGCCGCCCTCGACCAGCACGCTTGCCATGCCGAGCGCCGCCAGATCCTCGAGCAGCTCCGGCAATGCGACGCCGCCTTCATGGGTTTCCGTGCCGATGAAGCGCACGCCGGCGCGCTCGAGGGCCGCCCTGCGCTGCGGATCGGCCTCCAGGCAAGCCGCGACGTAAAGCGGCACGCGATCCACGCCCGAAACCAGTTTCGAAGCCTCCGGCAGCCTGATCTGCCGGTCCAGCACGATGCGCGCCGGCGAACGGTTCTCCAGCCCGGGCAAGCGGACCGTCAGCGCCGGGTCGTCCTCCAGCGCCGTGCCGATGCCGACCAGGATAGCGTCCGCCTCGGCCCGCATCAGATAGACTTCGCGGCGGGCCATGTCGCCGGTGATCGCGACCTGGCCGGCGCCCTCCCTGCCGATCTTGCCGTCACTGGAAAGCGCAAGCTTCAGAATCACTTCCGGACGTTTTCTGAGTGATCGAATGAGATAGCCGGCCATCTGCTCGGCGGCTTGCGCCGCCAGTACCTTTTCGACCACCTCGATGCCAGCAGCTCGCAGAATAGCATAGCCCTTGCCGGAGACGCGCGGATCAGGATCGCTGGCGGCACCGACGACGCGCGCGACGCCGGCATTGACCAGCGCATTGGCGCAAGGCGGCGTGCGGCCGTGATGAGCGCAAGGTTCCAGGGTGACGTAGGCCGTAGCACCACGCGCGAGTTCGCCCGCTTCGGCCAGCGCCTCTGTCTCGGCATGCGGCCGGCCGCCGACTGCCGTGACTCCGGTGCCGACGATCATCGGTCCGGCGCCGTCATCGCGCACGATCAGCGTGCCGACGGAAGGGTTGGTCGAGGTCCTGCCGGCATTCCTGCGCGACAGCCGTAGCGCAGCGGCCATGAAACGGTGATCAAGGGCCGCTTGTGCGGCCTCGCCCTGTCGCGATCCTGCCATGCTCAGCCGGCTTCCTCTTCACTCTTGTCTTCGTCGCCCTTCAGTTCGCCCAGCAACTCGTGGAAATCCTTGGCCTCGCGGAAATTGCGGTAGACTGAGGCGAAACGCACATAGGCGACATCGTCGAGCGACTTCAGCGCCTCCATGACCAGTCGGCCGACCTCGCCCGAGGCCACTTCCGTCTCGCCGGAGCTTTCGAGCTGGCGCACGATGCCGGTCACCGCGCGGTCGATGCGCTCGGGATCGACATTGCGCTTGCGCACCGCGATCTCGACCGAGCGCAGCAGCTTGTCGCGGTCGAACGGCACTTTTCGCCCCGACTTCTTGACCACGACGAGGTCGCGCAGCTGCACGCGCTCGAAGGTGGTGAATCGGCCACCGCAATCGGGGCAGACACGCCGCCTGCGGATCGCCGCGCCGTCCTCTGCGGGGCGCGAATCCTTCACCTGCGTATCTTCGGACTGGCAATAGGGACAGCGCATGGAGAGCCTTGGGTTCGCGAATCTGGTGAGGCGAAAGGCTTAGAGCCTTTCCGGCCGGGATTGAAGCGGTTCCGTGTCTTCGACGGCCTGCTGCGTCAGAGATAGCGAGGCACGAGGAAGATTGCCAGCGGCGCCTATGCCGATCCGGTTGTCCGTGTCACGGCGCAACGTCCTTGGTCGGGAAGCCGCAGGATACACCAAGGCTGCGATAGGCCTTGGTAAAGCCGTCCATCGGGATGCTGGCGATAGCCTGCTTGCCGAAAGTCACGTCGAGCGAGGTGGCCTGGCGCATGGCACGCAGCAGCGCGAGACTGGTCTTGGGCTGATTGTCGACCGTCCAGGTCGGACGACCGTTGACCGCGTCGTTGGAATAGACAGTCGTCGAAACCTTGACGCCGGGATCGCCGAAAATCGCCGCGATCTTCTTGCCGGTCTGCAGGCTCCTGTTGTCGATGGTGATCATGACGGCCGGATAGGCATCCGGCGGCAGCGCATCGCCGTTCGAGATCGACAAGGTCAGCGTGCCCGAATTGCCACCCGCATCGTAGAACGCCGTCGAAGCCGCGCAGGTCTTGCGCGCATCCTGGCCGGTGTCGAGCGTATCGACCATGGTTGTCCATAGACCGAACGTGCTGGTGGCAGGCATGTCGGGGGCCGGCTGCGTCTGCGCCAAGGCGGACCCGCAAGCAGCCAGCCAGCCCAGAGCGCCGAGTGAGGCAAGACGAAAATCGCGCATCATCAATTCTCCAGTTCCATGCGCCACCCGACCAGGGGTGACGCGCTGCCGGCGGATAAAAGATGACGCTTCGCGTCTGGTCAATCGAGATAAGGGTCTTGTCAATCGAGATAAGGGTCTGGTCAATCGAGATAAGGGGCTGGTCAATCGAGATAAGGATGGTCAACCGAGATAAGGATAGAGCGGAAAACGATCGGTCAGCGACACCACCTTGGCCTTGACGGCCGCCTCGACCGCGGCGTTGCCATCGTCGGAATTGGCGACCTTGAGACCGTCCAGCACCTCGGCGATCAGCTTGCCGATCTCGCGGAATTCGGCTTGGCCGAAGCCACGCGTGGTGCCGGCCGGCGTGCCGAGCCGCACGCCCGAGGTGACGAAGGGCTTTTCCGGGTCGAAAGGGATGCCATTCTTGTTGCAGGTGATGTTGGCGCGGCCAAGGGCTGCCTCGGCGCGCTTGCCGGTGGCGTTCTTGGGGCGCAGGTCGACCAGCATCAGATGGTTGTCGGTGCCGCCGGACACGATGTCGAGGCCCGTTTCCTGAAGGCTGGAGGCCAGAGCCTTGGCGTTGGCGGCGACGCTCTCGGCATAGATCTTGAAGCTCGGCTTCAGCGCTTCCCCGAAGGCGACCGCCTTGGCGGCGATGACATGCATCAGCGGTCCGCCCTGCAAGCCGGGGAACACCGCGGAATTCATCTTCTTGGCGATGTCCTCGTCATTGCACAGGATCATGCCGCCGCGCGGGCCGCGCAGCGATTTGTGGGTGGTGGT
Organism: Mesorhizobium sp. LNHC232B00; assembly: GCF_000502435.1. Lineage (NCBI taxonomy): Bacteria > Pseudomonadati > Pseudomonadota > Alphaproteobacteria > Hyphomicrobiales > Phyllobacteriaceae > Mesorhizobium > Mesorhizobium sp. LNHC232B00. The sequence continues at coordinate 11,065 of NZ_AYWP01000003.1, read as the reverse complement.
CGTCACCACATGCGCGTGCGGCAAGGGCGACGGATGCACGCCGCCGGCGACGAGGCCCGCAATATGCGCCATGTCGACCATCAGATAGGCGCCGACCGCATCGGCAATCTCGCGGAAACGCTTCCAGTCCCAGATGCGCGAATAGGCGGTGCCGCCGGCCAGGATCAGCTTCGGCTTGGTCTCGTGCGCGGTCTTTTCGATCGCGTCCATGTCGAGCAGATGGTCTTCCTTGCGCACGCCATAGGACACGACCTTGAACCACTTGCCGCTCATGTTGACCGGCGAGCCGTGCGTGAGATGGCCGCCGGAATTGAGGTCGAGGCCCATGAAGGTGTCGCCGGGCTGCAGCAACGCCAGGAACACCGCCTGGTTCATCTGGCTGCCGGAATTGGGCTGTACGTTGGCGAAGTTGCAGCCGAACAGCTTTTTCGCCCGCTCGATGGCCAGTTCCTCGGCCACGTCGACGAACTGGCAGCCGCCATAGTAGCGCTTGCCCGGATAGCCCTCGGCGTATTTGTTGGTCATGATCGAGCCCTGCGCCTCAAGCACCGCGCGGGAGACGATGTTCTCCGAGGCAATCAGTTCGATCTCGTGGCGCTGGCGACCGAGTTCGCTGCGGATGGCGCCGAAAATCTCCGGATCGGCATCGGCAAGCGTGGTCTCGAAGAAAGATTCGAATTTGTTCGACGCTGCCGCTGCAGTTGCCATGGCCTGAAAAATCCTCTGGTTCGGGGCAATTTGTTTCTGCATGTCGTTGCCCCAAAATCGCTGCGCAGTTCCGGGCGACACGCATTGCCGCGCCATTAACACAGTTGTTTTGGCCTCGCCACGTTTGCAGCGCGAAATTTGCTGGCCGTTTTGCGGCAGGGACTGCAAATCCGCGGCTTCAGGCTTCCGCAATTCCTACTTCCGTGTCTGTCTGCCGTTCAAAAGGGCTTCCGTGAGGGTGATCTCGGTGAACAACGCCCGCGCCGTGTGGTCGTTGATCTCTCCACGGCGCAGCATGGCGCGCAGGGCATCGCGCTCGGCGGCGATGCCAGCAAGCCTGAGGTCGATCTCCAGCCTGCCAGCCTCCCGCACTTCGGCGCGCGCCTCGTCGGCCTCGTCGGCCGCCGCGATGCGCCGCCGATAGGCGGCGACAATGCCGTTGGCGGCGGCGAGCCTGATGCCAGGCACGTCGCCCTCCTCCTCGTCCGTCTGCGTGATGCTCTCGAGGTGGGCGATTGCCGCCTTCGCCGCGCCGACGCGCGCCATGCGTTCCTCGGCAGCGCCGGCATCTTCTCCCGGCTCGACCAGCCCGCGCGCGATCACCGGCAAGGCAAGGCTGGCGATCACCAGCGAGCAGATGATGACGCCGGCGGCGAGGAAGATGACCAGGTCGCGCGCGGGGAATGGCGAGCCGTCCTGCAAGGCCAGCGGCAGCGACANAGGCCAGCGGCAGCGACAGGATGCCGGCCAGCGTGATGGCGCCGCGCACGCCCGCCACCGATCCGGCCAACCGCACGCGCAGGCCGAATGGCTCGGCCTCGCGCTTGCCGAGCCGCGCCGCGATCCCCGCCGTGATGTCGCCGATCCAGATCCAGACGAAGCGAAGCGCGATCAGGCACAGTGTCAGCGCCAGAACAGTCAGCACCGGCTGGAGGACGGGATAGTGGCCGGTGAGTTCCGCCGGCACGTTGCGGATGATTTCGGGAAGCTGCAGGCCGAGCACAATGAACAGCGCGCCGTTGAAGACGAAGGAAAACGTCGTCCACAACGAGATGGTCTGCATGCGCGCCGAGACGCCAAGGAAGCGGAATACGCCCGTGCTCCCGGTCAAAAGGCCCGCGGTGACCGCGGCCAGGATACCCGAAGCCCCGAAATGCTCGGCCGCGAGATAGGCGACGAAGGGCAGCAGGATGGTGATCAGCACCTGTGCCTCGGCCGGCACGCCGCCAATGCGGTTCAAGAGTTGCAGCATCTTGGCGGCGACGAACAGGGCCGCTACCCCGGCCAGGATGCCGACCGCCACGGCATAGAGGAAACTGAGCGAGGCGGCGGCGAAGGAGAAACTGCCGGTCAATGCCGCCGCGACGGCGAAGCGGAACATCACCAGGCCCGACGCGTCGTTGAGCAGCGACTCGCCCTCCAGGATGTGCATCAGCCGCGCCGGCACCACGTTCCTGTCGACGATCGAGGAGACAGCCACCGCATCCGTTGGCGACAGCACCGCGGCGAGTGCGAAGGCCACGACCAGCGGAATGCTCGGCACCAGCCAGTGCAAGGCATAGCCGAAGCCGACGATGGTGAAGAAGACGAGGCCGATGGCGAGATCGAGTATAGGCCGGCGCAAGGCGATGAGTTCGCGCTTGGGCGCGCCAAAGGCGTCGCTGAACAGCAGCGGCGGAATGAACACCAGCAGGAACAGTTCCGGATCGATCTCGACATGGATGCCGCGCACCGGCCAGGCAAGTGCTGCGCCTATGGCGATCTGCAGCACCGGCAGCGGCACCCGCACCAGGCGCACCAGCGCGCCGGAAACGGCGACGAAGACGAGCACGATAAGGATGAAGATGGCGGTTTGCATGGCGCGATTCCGGCTGTCGGGGGACCATGCGCAATCGCCGGCGCCGCGTCCAGCCAGGCCGCGCCGGCACCGAGATGACCAAAGGCCAGCCCCGAGCTCGGCGCCGTCAATCGTGCGGAAGCTTTGGCGCCGCTGGCCAATCAGCGGCTGCGCCGCAAACAGAAAAGCCGCCTCAAAGGCGGCTTTTCGTCAAAATTATCAGGCGCTTAGAGCGAAGACGTGATCTGCAGCTCGCTGTTGCCGTCGAGCGCATAGACGTCGTCGCGGAACTGGACGACGCCGGGGCCGGTCGACCAGGCCGACAGATAGAGGAAGTGCACCGGGACCGGGTTGGTGACCTGGATCGGCGTGTTCTGTCCCGTCTTGATCGCCGCCTCGAAATGCTGGCGGTCCCAGCCGGGTGTGTCGCGCAGGATCCAGGTGACGAGGTCGCGCACGTTCTGGACGCGCACGCAGCCTGAGGAATCGAAACGCATCATCTTGCCGAACAGGCTCTGCTGCGGCGTATCGTGCATATAGACGCCATCCGGGCTCGGAAAATTGATCTTCACCGACGCCATGGCGTTTTCCGAACCCGGATCCTGGCGGAAACGGTACTTGGCGGCATCGTCCGTCGACCAGTCGACGTTCATCGGATCGACTTCGCTGCCATCCGGCGCGAACAGGCGGATATGGCTGTTCTTCAGATAGTCGGGATCCTTCCGCATCAGGGGAATGATGTCCTTGCGCACGATCGAGACCGGCGCGTTCCAATACGGGTTGACGATGATCTCGTTGATCTTGGAATTGACGATCGGCGTCTGGCGATCGATCTTGCCGACGATTGCCGTGTGGCGGAGCACGACGCGGTCGTTCTCGACCGCTTCGATCTGCGCCGCCGGAATGTCTACCAGCACATAGCGGCTGCCGAGCGTGCCGGCCTTCTCCTTCAGCCGCTGCAGATTGGTCTGCAACTGACCTAGCCGGATTTGCGCCGAAACATTCATCGCGGCATAGGTGTATTTGCCCATCGAGCCGTCAGCCGGCAGGCCATGGCGCAACTGGAAGCGCTTGACCGCGGAGTCGACATAGGAATCGAAGGCCGTCGAAATGCCGGCGCTCTGCGACAGGTCGCCCGCAATCATAAGGCGCTTGCGCAGCGGCACGACGTCCGGGTCATCGACGCCGAGTTCCAGTTTCTTGGTGGCGGGAACATCTACCCAGCCGCCCTGACCGACAATGTTCTGGTATTGCGCCACAGCCTGTTCGGTGAATGCAACGGTCTGCAGGCTGAAGATCGGCAGTGTCGAGGCCACCTTGCCGCCTTCGCTGGCGCGGGCGTCGAACTGATCATCCCAATTGCCGCGAGCCGAGGATTTCAGGATATCCCCAATCACATCCTGCGCACTCGCGCGGCCGGCCACCATGGCGGCGGCGAGCGCTGAGGCTCCAGAAAGGAAAAAACGGCGGCTGGTTCTCATGGACGTTCCAGACATTCTTGCTGTGTTCGATCTCGCTCGGTTTGCTCTCAACGGGCGATTGAGCCCGCAGTCTAGGGTTGGCAATGTTAAGAATTAGCCAACCATGACCTGCATCGCACAGGCGTCAAAGGCGCTGTCGCGATGCGGGTTCAAGTGAGCGCAAGCGCTGGCCGGCAGCATCACCCGCATCCTCGCTTCCACCGCGATTATGGCGGCAACGTGGCCTTGGCCCGCAATATGCTTCGGGCGACACCGCGAAAAGAAAGAACCGGTGCTTTTCGGCACCGGTGACAATCCAGATATCCCGATCCGCAGATATCCAGTCCGAAGCCAACCTCGTCCTCGACCGTCACCGTCGTGCGAGAAGCCTCAGCCTTTTGGGTCCGGACGTGCTTTTGGATCCAGACCTGGCTTTGGCGTCAGACCTGGCTGCGCCTTCAGTTCCGAGCAGCGCTGCAACACTTCGTTTTGAGGATAACGCAGGACTTTGTTGTCCAGTTTGAGCAGCAATTCCCGCCTCTTTTCAGCGCCCTGCTCATCGTCCGTACAGGTCATGTCCAGAATGACGGCATCCAGGCGATTGATCTTCTGAACCTTGTCCAGCCTGCAGCCGACCTCCCACATGTCCACGGACTTGTCGGTAATTGTCACGATCGAGTCATTGTTGTCGCACGGACTGCTGCCCTCGGTGGCGAAGGAATCTTTCCACCAGTCCTCGGCGAAAGCCATTTGCGACACCATCGCAAGCGCCGCAGCGACAGAACAGATCCTGAAACGCCCCTCTCGTCCCATCATGCCTCCCTCGTGTGGTGACATTAGGCACTGCGGAGGCGAAAGCAAAGCTTGGGCCGGGACGGCCGTCCGCCACAAGAAAATGGACCGGTGCTTTCGGCACCGGCCCTGACTGAAGGTCGCTCTTGCGGCCGCGCTTCTTTGGCGCGGGCCAGATCCGATGCGACGGACGCCTTACATGCGATAGGCGATGGTGTCGTTCCAGAAGCGGTCGAGCCGCTGCAGGGCACGGTTCATCTGCTTGAACTCGTCGGTGTTGATGCCGCCGACCTGCTCGATCGAGCCGACATGGCGCTCATAGAGACCGGCGACCACATCGGCCACTTCGTTGCCCTTCGGCGTCAGCGAGACGCGGACCGAACGGCGATCGATGCGCGAACGCTGGTGGTTGATGAAGCCGAGATCGACCAGCTTCTTCAGATTGTAAGACACGTTCGAGCCGAGATAGTAGCCACGCGAGCGCAGTTCGCCGGCGGTCAGTTCGGAATTGCCGATGTTGAACAGCAGCAGCGCCTGGATGGCGTTGATGTCGGAACGGCCGTTGCGGTCGAATTCGTCCTTGATCACATCAAGCAGGCGGCGGTGCAGCCGCTCAACAAGCTGCAGCGATTCCATGTACAGGGAACGGATAGCCTCGCGGCGATCGTCGGATACGTTGGCGGTCTTCGCCGCCGGACGCGAATTGATCATTGTCTTTGCCTCTCGTTTGTCGCCCTGGTGATTTTTTGTTTTTCACCTTGATCGCGACACTATCGAATACTCATAAAATTCGACTTAAACGCTAGGGCTAACAAGAGCTTACCGGTAATAGGTTTCGGAAGAGGCTTAACGAACGGTCACCCGAGTAAGGATAATTAACCTAAAGGCTTAGGCGCCTCTCGTGGGGCCGGTTCGGGGCGGTCACGAAGTCATCAATGCCCTCAACGGCTTAGTGCCGTACGGGGCGTTTCTGCAGCCAGATGACGACGCGAAAGACGATATAGAGCAGCGCCACCGCCGCATGCGAGACGACAATCAGCAATCGATGGCCGAAAAGCTCGGGGAAGCCGGCATACATGACTGTCTCGGTGACCGCGCAAATGAACCAGATCACCGGCCCCCAGGAGGCCAGCATCCACAGCCCCGCCGCGGCAAAGGGGAAGAACACGGCGAGCATCACCGCCGCCACCTGCCAGTGCACCGGCATGAGGTCGAAGCGCCACAGCGAACCTGGATAGAAGCCGATCAGCTTGACCCAGTACAGGATGCCGAACAACAGGCAGTAGCCGGCGATGACGCGCTGGAACCAGGCGAAGATGACCTCGACCGTCGAGGGCTGAAGCACCACGCGTCTCGAAGTCACCTCGCTCATACCGGGAGTTCCCGTTCACCGAGTGGGGCGAAATAGAGATCGACATCGGCCTCGCTGACCGCGTCGAGACTTGCCGGCCGCCATTGCGGCTTTGACCCCTTGTCGATGATGGCGGCGCGGATGCCTTCATAGAAATCGTGTCCGGCTAGCATGCGGTTGAGAATGCGGAATTCCATCTTCATGCAATCGTCCATCGACAATGTCAGCCCGGCGTTGATCTGCCGCCAGGCGACACGAAGGCTGGTCGGCGAGCGCATGCGGATCGTCGCCAGCGTTTTTGCCGCGAATTCGTCCGTGCCCGCCGCGCGTTCCAGGCTGTCGACGACATCTTGCAGCGATGGTTGGGCGAAATGACGCGATATCGCTTCCAGGATCGGCCTGTCGGTCTCCCGCTTTGCCTGGACGAAGAAACCGCGCAGCACCGATTCCGGATCGCCGGTCAGTACCAGCCGATCGAGGAAGCTCGCCTGGTCCTCGGCCTTGATGGTATGAGTGGCCAGCCCCGACCACAGCGCGTCACCATAGCGGATGCGGTTGCCGGTCAGCGCCAGATACATGCCGAAAGAGCCGCCAAGATCGGGCAGCAGATGGCTGGCGCCGACATCGGGGAAAAACCCGATGCCGACCTCCGGCATGGCGAACTGGGCATTCTCGGTCATCACCCGATGCGAGCCGTGGAACGAAATGCCGACGCCGCCGCCCATGACGATGCCGTCGATGAGCGCCACGTAGGGTTTCTTGAAGCGCGCTATGTAGGCGTTGAGCCGGTACTCGTCGGCGAAGAATGCGACCGGCGGCTCTCCGGCCCGGCCGGCTTCGTAGATATCCAGGATGTCGCCTCCGGCCGAAAACGCCCTGCCCTCGGCCTTGAGGACCACGATGTCGACACCGTCGTCGCGCTCCCAGGAACGCAGGGCTTTGCCCAGCGCCTTGACCATGCGATGGGTGACGGCATTGAGCGCCTGCGGCCGCGTCAGCGTGACGACACCAGCCCTGCCCAACCGTTCGAAGCGAATTTCGTCGCCTCCACCAAAATCCATCGCCAGAGAATCCCTCCCCCGCGCCTGCGGGACTGAAGTGCTAAGCGGCGACCGGGCGAACGTCAATTGTCGTGTGCCGGGACAAGAAGCATGATCGGTTGGAATTGCTACCACACGAACGGGATCAACGCCTTCGTGCGACGCGCATAGTCTGGGAATTCGTCGGGAAATTGCCGTGCCAGAAGCCTGTCTTCCGCACCGACACGCCATAGGAAGATCACGCCCAGCAAGATCAGCAGAAAGACGAAACCACCGCCCACCACGATCGCCGAACCGATGCATGCGACGAGGCCGCCTGTGTACATGGGGTGGCGGACATACCGATAAGGGCCTGACGTCACCAGTTCATGGCCGTGCTTGGCGGAGACGATCTGGCTCCAATTGCTGCCGAGGGTTTGCCGCGCCCAGACCAGGAAGGCCATTCCGGCAACGGCCACGATGACACCGATGCTGCTCAAGACGGCGTTCACGGGTGCGAAGTTGACGAACCGGAACATCGGCACACGCGGAAGCAGGAAAGCGACGATCATGGCGACCATCAGCCCCAGTCGCTGCGGCATGTGCTCCTCGGTATCCTGTTTCACACCGAACGCCGAAACGGTCAGATAGACGATCAGCACGAGCCAGGCGGCATAGATGGACCAGACGAAAACCATGGCTTGCTCCTTCCGTCGCCATGCGGACCTAGCGTGCCGCAAGGACGCGTCAACGCCACACGGCCGGTACCGCCTCTTGGCTCGCGTCCGTGGTCGATGTTAGAAATCGACCGGCAAATGCTGGACGGCGGACGTTGTTCATGGCTCGATTTTTACGCCTTGCGCTGGTGGCAATCGGGCTGATCGGTCGATGTCTGGCCGCCCATCCTGTGCTGGCAACCACGCTGGACGAGATCTACCAGTCGCAGACCATCGTCACCGGCCAAGGCGAGGAGAACCGCCAGACAGGCTTCAGGGATTGCCTGGACAGGGTCCTGGTCAGGGTTTCGGGCGATCAGCGGTTGCTCGACAAACCAGAGATAGCGGATCTGCGCGACAAAGCCGGCAGTTTCGTCGATGCTTTCCGCTACCATGACCGGTTGGAGGGCATTCCGATCCATGACGAGCAAGGCACACATGACCGGCCGCATGATCTGACCTGCTTCTACAAGCCTGAGGTGATCGACAAGGTGCTGGCGTCGCTGGGCAGCAGGCCCTGGCTGGGCGACCGGCCGACGCTCGCGGTCTTTCTCGTTGCCGAACAGGGTGCCCGACATTTCGTCCTAAGCGCCGAGGAGCAGCGTAGCGAAACGATGCGCGAATCCTTCGTCAATGCTACCGGTCCAATGCTGATCCATGTCGCATTTCCGAAGGCTGCGCAGCTTGCCGGCCTGGGCGAAAAAGCGCTGCGCGCCGCCGACATGGCGAGGCTGGATCGGCAAGCCAAACAAGTAGGTGGCGCGCAAGCGCTCGCCGGCAGCATCGTATGGAGCGACAAGGAGCTCGGCTGGATCGCCGACTGGCGGCTAGCCGACCGCGGCAAGACCTATCGCTGGCAGGCGCGTGGCGTCAGCTTCGACGAGGCGTTTCGTGTGGCCATCAGAGGCGCGGTGCAGATTCTTTCGGGTAATGGGCAGCCTTGACTGGATAGGCAGGAGGGATAGCGCGCCCCTCTGCCCTGCTGGGCATCTCTCCACAAGGGGGGAAATTGTCAGCTTCGACCGCTGGCACAAACGTGTCGCATTGGTCAGCATCGAGGGCTCGTGGTAAAAGCCGTTGATCCGGAGTTTTGGCAATGAACAGATTCACCCCGACAAAGCCAGCCGGCGCGCGCAGCGTCGACGACGTCACCGGCAGCCGCCGCCTGCGCCGCATGCGCAAGGCCGATTGGTCGCGCCGGCTCGTGCAGGAGAACCGGCTCACCGTCGATGATTTGATCTGGCCGATCTTCGTCGTCGAGGGGAAAAATGTGCGCGAGCCGATTGCGGCCATGCCGGGCGTCTTCCGCCTGTCAGTGGATCTGGCTGTCAGGGAGGCGGAACGCGCCGCCAAGCTCGGCATTCCGGCGCTCGCCACCTTCCCCAACGTCGATCTGGCCTTACGCGACCAGACCGGCTCGCATATCCTAGACCCCGACAATGTCATCAACCGCGCCACCCGCGCCATAAAGGACGCGGTGCCCGAGATCGGCATCATCACCGACGCCGCGCTCGACCCGTTCACTAGCCACGGCCATGACGGCATCTTGCGCGACGGCATCATCGTCAACGACGAGACGGTCGATCAGGTCGCGGCGGCGGCCGTCATCCAGGCGGCGGCCGGCGCCGACATCATCGCGCCGTCCGATATGATGGACGGCCGTATCGGCGCCATCCGCGACGCGCTCGATGCCAACGGCTTTCAGGACGTGGCGATCATGTCCTACGCGACCAAATTCGCCTCGGCCTTCTACGGCCCCTACCGCGAGGCGGTCGGCACCGCCGGGCTGCTCAAGGGCGACAAGAAGACCTACTATATCGATCATGCCAACTCGGACGAAGCCGTACGTGAGGCCGAGCAGGACATTGCCGAGGGCGCCGACATGCTGATGGTCAAGCCCGGCCTGCCCTATCTCGACATCATCCGCAGGCTGAAGGACGAATTCCAGATGCCGACCTTCGCCTACCAGGTGTCGGGCGAATATTCGATGATCAAGGCGGCGGGCGCCAATGGCTGGATCGACGGCGAGAAAGCGATGCTGGAGAGCCTGCTTGCCTTCAAGCGCGCCGGCTGCGACGGTATTCTGACCTATTTCGCACCTGAAGTGGCGACGATGCTGAAGGGGTAGGTTCTCGCCCTCCCTCGGCCAAGTCAGCGACATGGTCGTCCATGAACGGCATCCGCGACTTCCATAAGGAACTTACAGGCAAGGACTTCCCGCCAAATGGCGGAGAGGTCCGGGGTACGTGTTTCTTCGCCGTAGAAAATACCACTTGCAATTCGCAATCGGTTTGCTACAAGGCAACCACTTGCAAAATACAACTGGTTATCGAGGAGGTTTCATGTCCAAGCTGCGTGTCAACGCTTTCACCCTATCGCTCGACGGCTATGGCGCTGGTCCCGACCAGGATCTGCAAAATCCGCTCGGCATTGGTGGGGAATCCCTGCACAAGTGGTTTGTCGACACCCGCACCTTCCGCAAGATGGTGCTCGGGCAAGACGGCGGCACCACTGACGCCGACGAGGCATTCGCGGCACGCAGCTTCGAGAATGTCGGCGCGTGGATCCTCGGACGAAACATGTTCGGACCGATCCGCGGTGAGTGGCCCGACGAGACCTGGAAGGGCTGGTGGGGCGACAACCCGCCCTACCATGTGCCGGTTTTCGTGCTGACACACTTCAAGCGAGCACCCATCACGATGGAGGGCGGCACCACTTTCCACTTCGTCACCGACGGCATCCATTCGGCGCTCGAGCGGGCAAGGTCGGCGGCTGGCGGCAAGGACGTGCGGGTCGGCGGCGGTGTCTCGACCATCCGGCAATACCTGCAGGAGAAGCTTATCGACACCATGCACCTGGCGATCTCGCCGGTGCTGCTGGGAACAGGCGAGAACCTCTTCGCGGGCCTGGATATGGTGAAGCTTGGCTATCGGTGCACGGAGCAGGTGGCGACAGCGCTTGCCACGCATGTGATCATCGATCGAGCGTAGTTTGGCGAAACCCTTGGCGGCAGGCTGTCCAGCCGATAGATAGGTAACACTTTGAACCGGATACATAGGTAACACTTCTCCCCTCTATTCGTCCGCCGCAGCGCCAAGCGGTTTGGCTGGCGCGGCGCTGCGGCGGACGAGCTTCATGCGCCTCGTGTCGATGATGCCCAGGGGATGGGCATAGAAGGAAAG